>NZ_JABANE010000086.1 GCF_012844305.1 Flammeovirga aprica JL-4 | reverse complement strand
GTTGAATATGGTCTTTTTTCATCTCTATAAAATTTAGACCTATAATTTACGATAATTTAGTTTACAATGTACTTAAGTACTAGGACAAAAGTAAACGAGTGTTTCGTGCACCATAGTTAAAACTATGGGCAGGTAATAGGGCAACCTACTCAAGACTAAAGCCTTGAAGGTTGATAACGGAGGCAATACTTTAGTGGTGTTGGAGTCAATATCACCAGCCTATGACTTCAGTCATGTTGCACGTATATTATTGTTCCATTTCTTTTGTCACAGTACTTATTACACTCTATTTATTGCTACTTAAGTCAAAAATAAATCATTGCTGATTTGGACTTACTTATTCATAAACCACATCAAATGTTTTGGCAACTTTTACAGTGTAATTATCAAGTCCCCAAGCAAGGCTGACACCATCTGCTTTTTCTGTAACTTCAATCATACTCATTATATTAAGGGTTTGATTTGTCATTAAATCATCACCTTCAATTGTTACCTCCACTAGGTTTCTGTCTTTAAGGTCGTTTGAATTGCCAGGCCAATTTGTAGACGAACTCCATGTCAAACCATCAATATTAGTCCAGTCATTTGCGTCATATACTTTGGAAGGGTCATTATCATATCCAAACTTCACATATCTATCAAAAACGGGAGCTTGATTATTGTATTGTTCAGTGAAGCTCACCTCAACACGTCTCCAGTCCACTTCAACATCAATGTTTTTGATTAACCCTGATCTACCTCTGTCTACAGATTCAGACCATTCAAAAACGTTACTCATAGCAGATTTTGTTACTGTTTCTCCAAAGTTTTCTCTTTTTCCAGCTACCCACTCTAATTTTACACCATTGTTTGTTCTGATGAAGTGATAATCTCCAAACTCTTGTGATCTGAATCCATAAGCATTGTCACTGTCAATTTTGAATTTAAACTGAGCGTCACTTGCAAATTCAAAATCAGTGAAGAAATGATCTTCCCAAGTAGTTGATACTTCAATTTCAAAAACTTCAAAATCGATAGGGTAGGTCTCTCCATCCAACATTATTTCAACCGTTACGATGATAGGGTAGTTGCCATCAGGAATATTACTGTTTTCAGCAACACTGATTTCTCCAGTAGTTGCATCAATAGAAATTCCTTCAAATGGAGTCGTTTTTAATTTATAAACTGGATTATCTGTTACAGGGTCGCTGTTAATAGAAGCATTCATAGCTGTCCAAGGTGATAATTTCGCTTTTGACAAATGATCTCCTACTTGACCATTACCTAAATAAGTAATTACTGGTTTATCAGCTACAGTCATCGTAAATGCATCTTCTACTATTAATTCACCAACAGGAGTTGTTAAAATCACATTGTAAGAAGTAGTGCCATTTGGTACATTGAACCCATTTTTTGAGATCACGCCAGAGTTTTCATCGATGCTGATATCGCCAGTTTCTTTACCTCTATTATCAGTGATTGAGTAAGTGATTTCATCCAGATCAATATCCTCTTCTGTACTAATGGTTGGGGAAGCTATTTCTCCAATTTTCATAAAGTCAACCTCTGTATCCTCGTATAATAGATCAATAGCAATAGGATTCAAAGTAAAGCTGTATACATCCTCCAATGTCTTTGGACCACGATCTGTTTCAACTAGAAGCCCGATAGTATAATCACCTATAGGTGTATCAAGGCCTGTCTTTGATAACTGTCCCAAAGTATCTATAGAGATTCCTTCAATTTCAGGGAAGTAAGATAATTCTAAAATTGAATATCCTTCTAGGGCTTTGATCTCAGGAGTAGCAAAAACGCCTTCTTTTGTGAATGCAATAGAAGAAGGTGCTTTAGAGTAATCAAAAGTAAATGGTAATTCCATCAGCTGAATCGTACAAGCACTATCCTGATAAACAGAACCACCTTTGTAGTCCATTCTGATTCTCATTACATAATTACCGTATGCTTGATTCTCCAGATCTACATTTGCAGTAGAAGTTAGGATAATTTCTCCCGTTGTTCTATCAACTTGAATTAAGTTTGCAAATTGCTCGTGGTCAAAATCTTCCACATCTGAAGAAACAGAATCCAAGAAGAAGTTTACATAAGAGGTACCTTCCCATGTAGGGGTGGGTACAAAGATAGTATCTACATACCCTATATCTACTTTGTCATACTGTAGATCATATGGGGTTTGTTTGTCAACATCTTTTAAATGATCAGGTGTTTCAAGTTCTTTTTGACAGCTTGAAAAACTAGCCACCAAAAAGAGAAGGAAACCAATATATCTATATTTATTTTTCATTCTTAAATCAATTTAATGTTAGTAACCAGGGTTTTGATCTGCACCAGTGATAAGATAATTTGAATTGATCTCATCATTAGGGATAGGAAGGTACATTACTCTTGTGTTGTCAGGGTAAGTAACATCAATGGAAGGTACACCTAGTGGTCCTTGAACAAAGTCGTTATGTCTGTCAATCACATTTGTTTTAAAGAAGTTGTAACCTCTTTTTCTAGCATCAAACCAATCAGTACCTTCACCTACAAGTTCTAATCTTCTTTGCCAGAAAACTTTCAAATCAAACTCATCTTGTCCCATTGGAGCCCAATCTTTAGGAAATTCAGTAACTGTTTCTCCTGAGTTTCTAGCTCTGCTCAACACTTCATTTACGTAGCTGACAGCATCACCAGCAAGTCCTTTTTTATTGGCAATTGCTCCCATCATTAATAAGTAGTCAGCATATCTGAATATTACCCAGTTTTTATCGGCTGTTACTGTAGTAGCTGTTCTATCTCTTTGCATTAATTTATGCAAAGGAGTAAAGCCTGTAGCAAGGTTAGTTCTAGTGACTACTCCTTGAACTTTCTTTTCTGGATAATGTAGTGTCTCCCAACCATTATGTCCTATACTGCCGTCATCATTTTTCTTATAACCGACATATCTGTTCATAAATGTTTCTCCAATACGTGGATCTTCAGGAGACTCTTCTACCATTTTGTCATACAACTCAGGATTTGCATATAGCCTCCCGAAATTATTAACCCCCATTGTATATGACTTAGGAGTAAATGTTCTGTAGAATGAAGTTTGTGTAGCTGAAGTAACACTAAATTGAATTTCAAAGATTGATTCAGTAGTGTTGTTTCCTGTTTGTAATTCCCACAAATCACCATATCGAGGAACCAAGCTGTATTTTTGGTGAACTTTCAAACCTTCTTCATAGGCTAAGTCCCAATAGATAGAGCTTCCTTGATCTGTATAACCTTCTACTTTTAACCACTCATCATTACTCTCAGCAGCATAAGCGATAGAGCTATACACTTTAGCCAATAAGAAGTTAGCAGCATATTTTTTGGGAAAACCAAACTCTTGATCATCGCCAGCCATCATTTCAGTAGCCTTTTCTAAATCAGAGATAATGAGATCCAACATTTCAGCTTTTGTAGCTCTACCTTTGTATACTTCTTCCATGGATACCGGTAAGATTCTCAAAGGAGCACCACCCCAATATTGAAAAATTCTGTAATAGTTAAGTGCTCGTGCAAAATAGGCTTGACCAACATAATTTCTTGATGTTGAAGGTACACCTTCAGCCATCATATCCCCACCATTTCTTTTTTCGATATTGTAAATGATATCATTGGCACTATTAATAGTTTTATAATAGTTCAACCATGCATCATTTACAGGGATATCCGTAGGTGTTGCATTCAAAGATGCAATAGTGAAGTTGTAATCTTTTTTCCCTGAATAGAAAAAGCCAGAATTCATCGTTACATCATGTTGTTGTGAGGCATACCCTTTAAAATCCAACATAGTACCATACATCCCCAATACAGCAGATTTCTGGCTTTCTATTGTACCATAGACTTCATCTTCTGTAAGTACAGGAAGAATCTCATTAGAGCATCCAAACCCAATACCCAAAAGCCCAATTATGATTAGTTTATATATTGATTTCATTTCGTGTAGTTTTTATGTTGTTGGAATTAAAAAGTAAGGTTACAACCAACTAAGTAAGACCTCACGTTTGGATAGGCTCCCCAGTCAACTCCAATTAATGAACCGTTGTAAAGATCATTTGTCACTTCTGGATCATACCCACTGTAGTTCGTAAATGTAAATGGATTAGATGCTGTAAAGTAAAGGTTGATTTTCTCTAAAGCAGATGACTTGATTTGTAAATCATAAGACAATGTAATGTTGGCAAGTCTTAAATAACTTCCATCTTCAATAAGTTGATCTGTAACATAATTGTCCATAACATTTTCTTGTCCAAATAATACTCTTGGTTGACTACCTTGAGGATTTTCTTCTGACCATGCATTGTAGTAAGCGTCTTTACTCATACTCCATTGCGTACCACCTCTTGTATAGGTATAGAAAATTTTATTGGCGTTTAGTATATCGTTTCCTTGAACACCACTCCATAGCATACTTAGCGAAAGTGCTTTATAACGGAAAGTAGTTCTAAAGCTGTAAATGAAGTCTGGGTTTGGATCACCAATAATGGTCTTATCTTCAGCAGTAATTTTACCATCACCATTTTGATCAACAAATCTAAGGTCACCTGCCTTATTTTCAGTACCGAAGGTAGGTCCGGCTTTAGCCTCTTCATCCGATGTATAAATACCATCTGTCTTATAACCGTAGAATAATCCAATTGGCTGACCCTTGATGAAGATATTGGCAGCATCCATGGTATTTGAAACATTATCACCTAAATAGAATTGTTCTTGAACCAAGTTGCCATCAATATAAATTCCTGATGTTGGTAATCCTAAGTCACCTAGTTCAGTAACGTTTTTAGTGATTGAACCACCAATAGTAATTCCCCAGTTTTCTTTGTCAACAATTACTCCTTCAAGGTTTAATTCTATACCACGGTTGTACATTTGGCCTCTGTTTACATAGAAGTAATCAAAACCAGTAGAAGCAGGAGCTGCAATTCTTTGTAGTAAATCTTGTGTGTTTTTATGATAAACATCTAAAGTACCATTGATTCTTGATTTATATAAACCAAAGTCAACTCCTACATTAAGCTGCTCTGTAGTTTCCCAAGTAAGAGCAGCATTTGGAATGTTTGAAGGAATTGTCCCCACCCATGAACCGTTAGATGTACTGCCGTATAAGTTAGTGTTATATCCTTGGAAAGTATTGTAAGGAGGAATACCTTGGTTACCCGTTCTACCCCATCCAGCTCTCATTTTCAAATCCGAAACTACTTCCGATGACTTTAGGAATGATTCTTCAGATACAAACCATGCAGCAGAAGCAGAAGGGAAGAAACCCCATTGGTGTCCTTCAGCAAATTTTGATGATTTATCCGCTCTGAAATTGGCAGTCAGTGTGTATTTATTATTAAAAGTGTAATTAACTCTGCCTAAATACGAGAATACGTTTTCATTATAAGGTAAATACGTGTAAGGTGATAAAACTACTTTACCTAATTGAGGAGATTCGGTTCTTCTTGACTTATTATCAAAATCAGAAACTACATAAGTGATGTTATTTTTGTCAATATTGTCGAAAGTAACTACAGCTGTAGCATTGATTCTATGTTTATTATTAAATCTCTTTCTGTAAGTTAAGATACCATCAACATTGTAACTTGTTCTATCTTGTCCCATTTCGCTATAGAGACCATTGTACTGATCACCTTGGAAAGTACCGGGACCGTACCAGATTTTTCTTGATTGGTTTCTGTAATCTAAACCAGTTCTCAGTTGGAATTTCAATCCCTTTGTAATGTCGTAGTTTAGTTTTACAGAGGTGATATTACGGAGTTGTTTAGTGATATCGTCATTGTTTTCTAAGAATTGAATTGGAGTGTTTTGAGTACCTTCACCGTTGTTGTCGTCATCTTGTATTCCAGCTCCAGTTAGTGGGTTTTGACCAACAGTTCTATGAATTAAAGAGTTATTCGCACCTGTTTTATTTCCGGTTTGAGGGTACATCCCTTCCATAAAAAATAAGGTGTTCTTAAAATCTAAAGAAAACTTTCGGGAAAGCTTTTGATTGAGATTAAATGTCATATCACCACCTTGCTGATGTGCTCTCTGTACTATGCCTTCTTTATTTTCATATCCTACTGAAAAGTAATACTTGCTTTTTTCTGTACCGCCACTCATCGACATACCTGCATTGTAAGTAACTGCATCTCTGAAAACTTCATTTTGCCAGTTATGTTGATCGTATTTTTCGCCTGTAACGGCATCATAAACTTCTCTAGTATTATGGTCCAGTTTGTAGATTGGTTGCCAACCTTCTTCCAGATTTCTTTCATTATAAAGCATAGCAAACTCATAACCATCTAAAACGTCAATGTTTCTTGCGCTCTGGCTGATTGATGTTTGGGCGTATACGTTTATTTTAGCATCACCTTTTTCTCCTTTCTTAGTAGTGATTAAAACAACACCATTGGCACCTCTTGAACCGTAAATTGCAGTAGCAGATGCATCTTTCAATACTTCAATGTCTGCGATATCTCTAGGGTTGATACCTGCAAGGCCATTGATAGGTGCAGCAGAAGCAGTAGCGGCATTTGAACCATTTTCCATAGTTTCACCAGCACTACTTACTATTACACCGTCTACAACATATAAAGGTTCATTATTACCTCTTAATGAGTTGACACCTCTAATTTTAACAGAAACAGCTCCTCCAGGATTACCACTATTACCGCTTACTTGTACACCAGATACTCTACCTTGTAATAATTGGTCGACAGAGTTAAACTGTCTTGCGATGTTTTCATCTTCTTTTACAGAGCTGATAGCACCTGTCAAATCTCTTTTGTTGACGGTACCGTAACCGACAACGACTACTTCATTTAGTAATTGTTCTTCATTTTCTAACGTAAAGTTCTTTTCTGTTTCCCCATTAAAAACCCAAAGAATTGGTTTCATACCAATATAACTTACTTTCAATGTCTGGCCTACCTGAAGGCCAGAAATCATATACCTACCATCAAGGTCTGTAACTGTTCCCTTATCTGATTTAGTAATTTTCACAATTGCAGAAGGCAGGGGAGCACCCGTGTCAGCATCTTTAATTACACCTTTCAATACAAGGTCTTGTCCAAGGGCAATTTGTGTAAAATTGAATGACAATAGAATCATGCAGAATAAGAGCCAGTGATGTCTTTTTCGTAGTTTCATTTCATCTTAAAATAAATTAAAAAATAAGTTTACTGTTTCTACAAATGTACTTTTGACATTTAGCTTAGAGGGGCGGATTTTAGTCCAAAAACTGAAAAAGTAGTCTTTTTAGATAATAAAAAATGGTCATTATTGACAGCAAACCTTGTAAGGAACATTTTCTTAACTATTAAAACCCTATCTCTTATTGTTTAGCTTAAATATGAATTAAGCGATACTGTGATCAATAGCAATTGATTAGTTGTGCGTTTTTTCGTTTAGCAAAATTTCCATAGTAAAATTAATTCTTGTTTTGGTGAACATTATATTTTGAACACGAAAATAAACACTTTTTGACATTATTAACAGTATTATAAAAAGAGATAGTAAGAATTGCTTGTCAATGTAATTTATACTACAAAATCGAAGGGTATTTTATAGGAGACTTGTAATTGATTAGTGTTATAGGAAGGTATTTATTTTTTATTTAACGAGAAAGAAGTCAAAGTAGATCCATTATTTATTAAGATGAATTGATGTGGAATAATTACCGTAATGAATCAGTGTAATAATAGTTCAAGTGTAGTAAAATGTTGTTTTTGAGTGTTTTGGTGGTGTTTAATGGACGATTATTACCCTTTAAATGAAAACTAGGTCCTTTAAAAGTAGGGGGAAGGGGCTTTTAATCAGAAATGTTTTTTTATAAAAAGGAATAAAAGTGTAACGTCCATTTTGAGATTGAAGGTAATATTTGTCAAAAGCGAAAAAAGTATGAAATCTTATTGATATTTGAATTATGCCTGCCACAAAAAGTTATAGCGAATTTTTTAAGTCTAATTTTATCCATTATTTGATTCTGGTGGTTATTACGGTTAGTTGCAATAAAATAAGCCAGCCAGCAGAGCGACCTAACATTCTCTTTTGTATAGCAGATGATGCAGGTATGTTTATGAGTGCTTATGGATCAAAGTTTGTGAACACTCCCGCATTCGATAAAGTAGCACAGAACGGGTTGCTATTTATGAATGCCTATACTCCCAATCCTAAAAGTGGACCATCGAGAAGTATTGTACTCACGGGCAGAAATTCATGGCAGTTGGAAGAAGCAGGAGGCCAGAGTATATTTTTTCCTCAGAAATTTAAAACTTATGTAGAAACGCTCAATGAGCATGGCTACAATGTTGGTTTTACAGGTAGAGGATGGAGAGCTGAATCATCTGATATAGGAGATGAGATTTCGAGGTTATTAACGGGGAAGTCCTATAATAAATACAAAATGATACCTCCAACCAAAATGATTTCCTCTGACAATTACGCTAAGAACTTTGAGTACTTCTTAGCTCAACAGGAGGCGGGCAAACCATGGGCTTTTTGGTATGGATCAAAAGAACCGCAAAGAGGATATGCTTTTAAGTCTGGTGTAGAAGTAGGTGGGAAGAAATTATCGGATATACCTTCGGAAGAGATTTATAAATTTTGGCCAGATAATGATACCGTAAGACATGATTTGCTAGACTATGCTTTGGAGGTAGAATATAGCGACCATCACCTGGGCTTAATGCTAGAGAGTTTAGAGAAATCGAATCAGCTGGACAATACACTCATTATCGTAACATCGGATAACGGTATGCCATTTCCGAGAGTACAAGGAAAAGATCATGAAAGAAGTACTCATTTGCCATTGGCAATTATGTGGGGAAAGGGCATTAAAAATCCAGGAAGAGTCATCAATGATTATGTTTCTTTTACTGACTTTGCACCTACTTTTTTAGAGGTGGCGGGTATTGATGCTAAAAAAACAGAGATGAAAAAAATGGCAGGTAAATCACTGACAGCTCTTTTTTATTCCTCAAAAGAGGGTATTGTTGATGACAAAAGAAATTATGTACTGCTTGGAAAAGAGAGAAATAACTTTTTGAAAGTAGTGCCTAATGATCATCCGGTAAGGGGAATTATTATGGACAACTACTTATTTCTACACAATTACTCTGAAAGTTTTAAGGATGAAAACATTGGTTCAGTAGATTGGTCTTATGAAATAAACCCTACGCAATCATGGATTTTGAAAGCAAAAACAAATAACGATAATGATCAGTATTGGGAGTGGGCATTTGGAGAAACTGAAAGGTATGAATTATATGATATTAAAAATGATCCTGACTGTATCAACAACCTTTCCTCGTTACCAAGATATAAAGATCGTGTAGAAGAAATGTCATCTTATATGAATGAAAGATTAATAGAGCAAAATGATCCAAGAATGTTCGGGAAAGAAGAAGTGTTTGAAAGGTTACCTTTTTCAAATCTTTATACCCAAAATCCGTTTTGTTTGGACTCTAATAATATTGAAATACCAATCTTTTAATTTTTTAATGAAGTATGATTCACCTAATGTCAATGTTTAAAACTTTTAAGTGTTAAATTAGAACTTTTAATATTATCACTACCATAAAGAGGTTACTTTATAACAGAATGAAATCTTTATTTACCATATTATTACTGTTTCTTCTCAATGTTTCTTATGCTTCAAATGCATTTAAGATACACGCTCTGACAAAGTATTTGTCCAATAGTGAGGTATATTCATTGCTGGAAGATCATAACGGTTATATCTGGATTGGCACTTTGGATGGCTTGAATTATTATGATGGTTATGATATAAAGGTGTTTAATATTGGTGATAATAATGAAAATTCACTTTCCAACAATACCATTTATGCCTTAGCAGAGGATCAGAGAGGAAGGATCTGGATTGGGACAAACGATGGATTGAACATATATGAACCTCTTTATGATCGTTTCACTCAGGTTTCTCTCAATAAGTATGTCTCTCGAAAAGAGCGTGTCAATACATTTTTGATTCAAGGAGATTACCTTTTTGTTGGTACACAAGTGGGGTTGTATATCATTAATATCAATCAAGAAACGGCTCAAATCAAAGAAGATAATTTTATAAAAGTCAATGAAATATTCTCTCAGTCTTCCATTAATAATATAGTTATTGACCCAAAAGATAAAGAAGTGCTTTGGGTGGCTTCAAGCCATGGAATGGCAAAGATCAAATACAATCACAAAAAGAAGAGAATAAGTATACTATCAAAACCTCAGAGTCTAGCAAAAGTGAAAATTACCGCACTTGATTTTGATGAGAAAGATAATATCTGGTTTTCAACCGTAAATGCCTTGAATAAATATTCAATTACGGAGGATAAAGTGGAGAAGTGGAAAGATATTAAAGCCATTTCGGACTTGCAGATAGACAATAACGGTAATTTATGGGTATCATCAGTAACGAGCGGCTTATTTTATCTTGATTCTGCTAAGTTTGAAAATAAGCAGGCCAATATCCGTAAATTGATGCGAACTTCTACACCTCTTATCAGAACATTATTACTGGGGAGAGATGGCACTTTATGGATAGGAACAATTGGTGAAGGTGTAAATTATCTTGATGTGGATAATAACCCTTTTAAACTTTATAATATCTCTAAATTCATTGAAAATCAGAAAATTACGCATTTTGTTAGATCTGTTTATAAGGATGAAAAAACAAACTGTATTTACTTTGGGTTACACAATGGTGGTTTATATGTATATAATCAAAATAAAAGGTCTACGCATAAGGTAGGTTTAGGAGAATTGTTGGTGTTTGATATCAAAAAAATCAATGGAGAGTTGCTTGTAGGAAGTAAGCAAGGTGTTTATAAAGTCAAACAATCCAATTCAAGTTATTCAGTTGAAAAGTTGATTGCTATCCCGTCTACTTGTACTAATATAATTCCAAGTGCTGACCCTTCTAATATATGGGTGGCTTCTTTGGATGGAGTGTATAAATTTCATAAGAATAACGACCAAAGTTATACCTCAAAACTGTATAATAGAGAGTCGGTACCGAACCTTTCAGGAAGGAATGCTAGAGTGCTTTTTTATGATGAAGAATACAAAGAAATGTGGGTGGGTTTTGAAGGTGGAGGCTTGAATATTTTGTCTCTTGATGAAGAGGAAAATGTTAGAAATGTCAATATCATCAATGCTAAAATTGGAGAAAAAGTAATCTCTAATGATTTTGTAAGATCAATTCGTAAAACCCTAACCGGTCAATATCTGGTAGGTACCTACAATGGACTTAATATTTTAAAAAGAACTGGAGATGACCTTTTTGAGAATACGATCATTACTAAAAACGATGGTCTGCTTTCTAATATGATTCAAAGTATAGAGCAAGATAAGGAAGGGAATATCTGGTTGGGAACTAACAATGGAATGAGCCGTTTGACGATCAATGCAGATAAGTCTTTCAGTATCATTAACTATAACCGTCAAAATGGATTACCGAGTGCCGAATTTTCTGAACATACTTCAAGTAAAACTGAAAGTGGTGAAATTTTCTTCGGAACAAATCATCTTTTCTTTTCATTCAACAGTGAGGATATAGTGGTGAGCGGTAAAGGTCTCAAAGTATCAATTGATAAATTTTATATTCTTGGAGAAAGAGTTTATCCTAACAGAGATTTTCATGGAGAAATCAAAACTAAAGTTTTAACAAACGACCTTACATCTATTGTTCTGTCACCCAATGAAACTTCTTTTTCACTCGACTTTATGGTCAGTGAAGTAGGAAGAGCAAAAAGGGTAGCCTACGCTTATAAGTTGGAGGGATACGATGAGGAATGGAAATTTTTGACCAATTCTAATAGACATATTGAATACGTTCATTTGCCTTATGGCTCTTATAATTTACTTTATAAAGCGTCTTCTGTTGATGGTATTTTTGATGAAGAATATCAGTCTTTAAGCATTCAGATAGATCGTCCTTATTATCTGAAATGGTATGCATTTTTGAGTTATGTTGTCGTATTGTTAGGGATACTTTACATTCTATATCTATCAAAATTCAAACATGATGCAGAAGAAAATATAAATATTCAAGCCAATCATCAGTTAGAGACTAAACTGAAAGAAGTGATTGAGAAAGAGTCGGTTGTGACAGCAGAAGAGACTACAAATCAAGGTGCTGAAGAACAAGAGGAAGCAAAACCTGATACTGAGGAGCAAAAAGAATCAGAACAGGTGGTGGAAGTGACTGAAGTGATCAATGAAGATAAACCGAGACTTTCTATTCAGGACGAAAAATTCTTGAATAAACTATCTGAGGCTATAGCTGAGGGATTGTCAGATTCAGAATTTACCATAGAAACATTGGAAAGGGAGATGGGAATGAGCCACTCCAATTTCTACAGAAAAGTAAAAAAAGTAACAGGAAGGTCTGCTAAAGATATCCTTCAGGAGGCCCGATTGAAAAAGGCAGCTTTCCTTATCACTCAAGAAGAATATAGAGTATCTGATGTGGCCTATATTGTAGGATTTAATAATCCAAAGTACTTTAGTAAATGCTTTAAAGAGTACTTTGGAAAGACACCAAGCCAATACGAACAATCTGAAAAACAACGAAAAGAAGAAGTGAAAAATTAGAAATATGAAATGTGATTTAAAATTTGTAATACTATTATTAGTGATAATAGTACCTGGGACTTTATTTCCTAATATTTCGGAGTGTAAAAATAGAAATGACTTCAAAATCATTGAATTACGCAACGGAAATGGACAGAAAGTAGAGATTGCCAATTATGGTGCAAGGATTGTTTCTTGGTATGTAAAAGATAATCAAGACCATTTGAGAAATATTGTTCTTGGGTTTTCAACAAAGAAACAATACCAAAAAGCAGATGCTCCTTTTTACAGTGCTATTGTAGGAAGGTATGCCAATAGAATTGAGAATTTCACATTAGAAGGAAAAGAGTATCATCTAACAGATGATGACTTTATTTTACATGGTGGAGCTGAAGGTTTCCATCAGAAAATGTGGAAAATTAAAAAAGTAACTGATAATGCAGTGGTGTTATCTGTTCATTCAAAAGATGGTGAAGCGGGTTTCCCTGGAAACCTTAAAGTGGAGGTAGAGTATGTGCTTACGGAAAGCAATGAGTTGAAGATTAATTATAAAGCAGAGACGGACCAAGCAACGCCAGTCAATTTAACCAATCATGCCTTTTTTAATTTGAAAGGTGCAGGAAATGGTACTGTTCTCGACCTATTACTTAAAGTAAATGCAGACCAATACACTCCTTTGAAAAAAGGAGGTTTGCCTACTGGAGAAATTGCTTCTGTAGAGAATACTGTTTTTGATTTCAGGGAATTTAAAAAAGTAAGCAAAGCAGTGAATAGTACTGATGCCCAGATCAAATTAGCGAATGGGTTGGATCATAATTTTGTGAATAAAGAAGTGAACACTCCGCTTATTACAGCTATTGATCCAACATCAGGAATTAAATTGGAAATGACTACAACTCTTCCGGGAGTACAAATTTACACTGCCAATTTCTTGACAGGAAATGATAAAAGTGATGAAGGCAAGGCTTTTAAAGCAAGAGAGTCTATTTGTTTTGAAGCTCAATTTTTTGCCAATTCACCTCAGCACTCCAACTTTCCTAACACTATACTAAAAGCTGGAGAAGTATATAAGCATTCTACAACCTATAAAGTAAGTGTTGTGAACTCGAATGAGTAATAACTTAATAACGATAATCGAAAATCCTTTTAAATATTTTTTTATGAAAAACTCTATTTTTTTTCATTTACTATTGATCGCTTTCTTTGGAGTAAGCTGTCAAAATAGTCAACAACAAACATCTGAAAAGACGGTCTCAAAAAAGCCAAATATTATTTTTGTTTATCTCGATGATTTAGGTTTTGGAGATATTGGGGTCAATGGTGCTAAAGGTGTTCAAACACCAAATATAGATGGTCTAGCCAATGGAGGTGTGAATTTCTTAAATGGTTATGCATCATCTGCTACTTGTACTCCATCAAGGTACGCTGCATTTACAGGTCAGTATCCTTGGAGAAAAAATGCTAAAATTCTACCAGGTTCAGCTCCAATGTTGATCGATACGGCTCAAGTAACTTTGGCTGGAATGCTAAAAAAAGAAGGTTATAATACAGCTATCATCGGTAAATGGCACCTTGGCTTAGGAACACATGATAAAGATTGGAATGAGCATATCTCTCCAAATCCAAATGATGTAGGATTCCATCATTCTTATATCATGGCGGCTACACAAGACCGTGTGCCTACTGTTTATATTGAAGATGGTGATGTGGTAGGTTTAGATAAAAATGACCCTATCCAAATCAACTACGATGAGAACTTCCCTGGTCAGCCAACAGGAAAAGACAATCCTGAGTTGACTACCATGAAATGGCACCACGGTCACAACAGTACGATCATCAATGGAATTCCAAGAATCGGCTACATGAAAGGTGGTAAATCTGCCATCTGGAATGATGTGGAAATGGCGGATCATTTCCTTGGTAAAGTGAAAAACTACATCAATGAGAAAGCAAAAGAAGATAAACCTTTCTTCTTGACTTATACAATGCAACAGCCACACGTACCTAGAACTCCACATCCTCGTTTTGTAGGTAAATCTACTTTAGGGCCAAGAGGTGATGTAATCGCTGAAGCGGATTGGTGTATTGGTGAGTTGATGAAAACGATCAGAGAAGCAGGTATTGAGGAAAATACATTGATTGTTTTCTCTTCTGATAACGGACCTGTACTGAATGATGGTTACTATGATGATGCAGTAGAAAAACTAGGTGATCATGATCCAAATGGTGGATTAAGAGGTGGTAAATACTCATTATATGATGCAGGAACTCATGTGCCATTTATCACTTACTGGAAAGGACAAATTAAACCTACAGTATCTAATGCTTTGGTGTGTCAAATGGACTTATTTGCATCGTTAGCAGAATTAGTAGGAAGCGACATGAAAGCTGAAGATTCAGAAAATGTCCTTTCAGCATTATTAGGAGAATCTAAGGAAGGTAGAGCATCATTAATTCTTGAAGCTACTACTCGTACTTCCTACAGAAAGGGTGATTTTGTATTACTTCCTGCTTATGAAGGGCCTGAAGTAAACCATGAAGTGAATATTGAGTTGGGTAATTTGAAAGAGTTAGCGCTTTATAATTTGAAAGAAGATCCTGCTCAACAGAAAAATATCGCAAATGAAAACCCTGAACTTGTGGCTTCCCTTTTAAAAGAGTTTGAATCGAAAAGAGGTTCAGATTATAAAAATACTTCTGCTTTAGAACTAAAATAAGCTGAATATTTATAGTATTGTTAGTCACCTCATTGATTGTGATATCAATGAGGTGACTTTTTTTATAATCTCGATTGTATCGTAAACTAAATTATTGTCAAATTTTAATCACCATTTCTATAAGCTTTCAAAAGCCTCTTTTCCTTTAATGTCCTTCTATTTCATTTTGTATTGAAAAAGAATGTCAAAGTTTTCAGTTCAAGTTAGGAGTAGGCTATATGCAAATTGATTGACGGGGTTTGTATCAGAAGGTAGCCGTTTTGTAATAGTATATTTTAAGTAAACTTATTTGTAAATACGTTGTGTTACGCCATCCTTATAACCTCAAAATGAGTACATTTTATTCCTTTGTTAATTTATTTAATATCAAACACAAAAAAAGGCACCGTAATTAAATCACGGCACCTATTTACTATCGCTTATCTAAAAAATTACTGAATCATTAATTTCTTTGTTATTGAACCCTGTGGGGTATTAATCAATACAAAATATTGACCAGCGCTTAAGTGTGACACATCATAATTTTTTTGATTATTATTGAAAGTAGCTACAACACGTCCAAGTGTATTGTAAATGACCACTTTATTTACTTGTGTACTAATTGAAATGAAATTAGTAGCAGGATTAGGATATACATTCACAATTATTTCGTTTGGATCAACAGAGGTTGGTATTTCAGGTTTTTCGTCACCATCATTTGTAATCACTAGGGTGTGCTCTGCTGATAAAGCAGTGTAATTAGTTCCTTCTTCCATAGTAATAGTGATAGTTACTTCCCCTTCCATAAGTAGTTTTCCTGCGTTACCATCAATTGTCATTAAAGATGCATCATCTACACTGTATGTGATGATACCATCAGATGCTGAAGTAGCACTTAGGAGTACAGTTTCTTCAGTAAGATCAATCGTGTCAACTATTTCAGAGATAATTGAAGGTGTAGCTTTTGTAATTGTATGAGTACCGGCTACATAGTCAAAATCATAGTTGTTATCTGAGGCTTCATGGTAGATGATGTTATATTCGCCAGCGTTAGCATTACTGATGATAGAAGCCAAAGTGGGCTTTACATCAATCACACTTTCATCTTCACCATTCACAAAACCACTCATTTGATAAGTAGTAATAGCATCCTCTCCGTAAACAGAAGTAGAATTTTGTGCAGTAACGGTAATAGTTGCTTTTGTAATAGTATGTGTACCAGCTACATATTCAAACTTATAGTTCAATGCAGAAGCCCCTTGATAATTAATGGCATATTCACCAGCATTAATCCCTGTGAATTCATTTGATAAAGTAGGTTTCACCTCTACAACATTTTCGTCCTCATCATTAATGAATCCAGTAATTTTATAAGTAGTCAACACATCTTCTCCGTAAACAGAAGTAGAATTTTGTGCAGTAACAGTAGCCGTAGCCTTACTGATAGTATGAATACCAGCTACATATTCAAAGTCATAATTATTATCTGAAGCTCCTATATAATTAACAGCATACTCACCAGCATCTGTTGCCGTAATTTCAGATGCTAAAGTAGGTTTTGTATCAATTACACTCTCATCTTCATTATTTTTCAGACCTTCTATTTTGTAAGTTGTCAGCACTTCTTCTCCGTATACTGAATTAGAATTTTGTGCAGTAACAGTAGCCGTTGCCTTGTTTATCGTATGCATACCTGATACATATTCGAAATTGTAATTCTTATCTGATGCCCCCTGGAAAGTGATATCATACTCACCTGCATCTGCATTTGATAAATCACTAGCCAAAGTAGGTTTCACTTCAATCACACTTTCATCTTCTCCTTCTTTTAGTCCATCAATTATGTATGAAGCCGAAATGTCATCACCATAAACTGAAGTAGAATTTTGAGCCGTTATAGTAGCCGAAGCTTTAGTGACAGCTAGAGCATCATGATAGCCCTCATCATCTGCTTGAGGATAAAGGAAAGTATAATACTTACTTGATCCTCCCACTATTTTCAATCTATAAGTACCAACATCATAGTTGTCAGCTTTCTCTATTTCTACCGTTGGAGGTACAAAATCATCTGTCGGTCTCTTTATTTCTTTGTCTCCCTCTAAAAGGTTTGTAAAAGTAAATTCAAATGATGGTGCACCTCCATAAGTAATTTCTTTACCGCCTGAAATTGATACAGTTGTTGTTCTTTGCTTTATCGTAAATGTACCTGTTGAAGAACCAATAAAGCCATTTTTATCCACTGAGACTGTATAAGTATATTCGCCAAGCTCTGTCACTTCATTGGTAATTTCTCCCGTAGCTTTGTTCTCAAATGAGAATTCAATCATATCTTCTGTTACCATATCGTTGTCACCCACTACTTCTACAGTTGGGAACCTTGGCATACCAGCATAAGTATACACTTTGTCAGTTACATTCAGTGTTACTTCAGTGATAGCTTCAATGGATAAATCATCGATTTTAATATTTCCAGAGTAAGCGTTCAAATTATTACCCATAGAAATACTTACAGATTGAATAGTTCTTGTCTGAGCTTCTGTTAATACTAACTCATAGATAGCATATTCATTAGAAGTAAGCGTGTTAATATTGGTGGTTTTCTTAATAAAGTCACTACCTCCGCTACCATAAGTTAACTTAATGTCACATGAAAAATCATCCGATATTTTTTCTTTTTTGATGGTACCATTTAATCTAGGATATAATTTCTCAGTATCTTCCACTTTTAATTTAAAACGTACTCTATAGCTTTTATCTGCTTCAAGGTCAAAGTTTGTTTTAAATGACACTTGCTGTCCAAATCCAACATTAGAAAAGAAAGTTTTATATTGATCTGGATCTTTGGTACGTACATTCAATGCTCCCTCTTCAATACCAATATAGGTTTTGATTGGAAGAATTTGATTGATATAAATAGGATCAGAAAATTCATTTCTATACGCAACATTATTCGATGCTGGTGAATTAACTTTTACAAGGGTCATATCATCCATGTACAGTTCTCTTCCTGGTGAGGCTTTATAGTCAATATTAAAACCAAGAAAAGCATAACCATTATTAATATTATCATCTGATATTGTAAATTCCTGGAATATAAAACTCCATTCTTCATCAATGGCTATCTGTTTATGGGCTGTTTTAGTTGCAGATATAAAGCCACTGTATTTGGATTGTTTTGCAAGAATACCATTAATATTCAATTCACTATAAGTTTGATCCCCTTTAGCATAAAAACCAAAAACATAAGTTCCAGCACCATTAAGTGCAGTACCCCAAAGTCTTAAATCACAATCATAATTGTCAATTGTATTTGTAACCAACTTTAAACTATGTGAACCTTTAAAACTTTCTGTATCAACAATTCCTGAATTGGCTAAATCGGCTCCTTTATCCACATGAAGGAAAATACCATTTACGCTCCATTTATTGTTGTTATCCGGATCTTGAACGAAAGCTTCATTACCCATTTCAAAGTCACCGTTGTAAACAGATAGTGCTTCATAATTGTATATTTGAGCATTAGTATTAGTACCGATAAACAGCATAGAAAGGAGTAAAGAACAACTCCAATAGTAAATTGACTTCATAAGAGAGTAAAAAATTAAGTGATAAAATTCATTTCACTTGTAATTTGCATTTATTAAGTCGAGAGGTGGGGTGAATAATCTTCCAAAATGAGATGTGTAAAAAAAAGTTCAGAGTGTAAGAATTTTAAAATCAATTTATTACGTTTTTGTTTGAACTGAAAATAGACTCTTTTTTTGTTGTGTAAAATGTTTAGCTTGATTTTTCTGATTGCTAGCAATGCCTGTTTTTACATAGAAAAATGATTTGCATAAATATTTACATTTTAAATAAGAGTAATTTATAGAGACGTCTATTAAAATGATTGTTGGTTAGTTCAGAATTTTCATTAAAATGGATTTTTTGATATTATTTTCTAGTACATAAAAGCTGGTTTGCTTACTTATATTATAACTTAAACACTAAGAGTGTTTTAATAAGTTTTTGAAGTAAATGTTATGTGAGTAAAGTTTTAATATACAGTGTGTTAATATTTTTTTTGAACAATTATTACCCCTGTATAGAAATCGCTCAATGCCTTAGAGTATCTCTTAAAAGGTCGATTTATTACAAATTTGGCCGATAATTGAGGCTTCTGTTTTTTTTAGTCAAGCTACTTTTGAGTATCAAAACGAAATAATTTTTTTTAACTCTTAAGTATGATTGAAAAGAAAGATGAAAAGACTACGCAAATATAAACACTTGATATCAGTATTAGCTTTTGCTGGAACAAGTTTCATTGTTGGGTGTAATGGCCCTGTTAATTCACCACAAAAAGTGACAGGTGTAGATGCTTTAACTGTAAATAAACCATTTACAACTGAGGTGAAAATTCAAGAAGGCGGTGCTAAAAAGCTAATAGAAGTAGATATTGCAAACCACTCAGGAAAAGAGCAAGAAGTAAAAAATATTGGGTTTAAATTAGATATCGGATATACGATTTCTAAAGATGCTCAAATCATGATGGGATGTACTGATATGGGAAGGCAACCTACTCGTGTTTTTTCAAATAACAAAAAGATCGACTACTATTCAAAGAATTTTGTAATTGTAAAAGAAAAAGAACAGTATACTTTAGCTGGCTTGTTGACTTGGAATGTTTTCTTACCAACATTCACTATTGAAAATGATAGTATACATGTAACGGCAGAAGGTGACGGAAAACTCGTTGGAGATAATAAAGAAGTTGATTTCGAGAAAATTGTTGTATTAAAAGGGGATAACTGGTCTTCACTTTTAGATCAATATGGAAAGTTGATCTATAAAGAGAACGGTAAAAGAGCATTGAAAAACGATGTTATCTTCAAAGGATGGGCTACTTGGGATTACTATGTAAGAGATTTTACTGCAAAAGATGTTGATGATAATATACAAGCATTAAATGCTTTGAATACTTCTTCCAATCTTATTCAACTTGATGGTGGATGGTGGCCTCAAAGAGGTGATTATGACCAAACAAAAGCAGGTTATGATATGAAAGAAGTAGTGGATAATATTACGGATAATGGATACAGTGTAGGTCTTCATTTTGATGGGTTCAGAGGTGATACAAGAGCACAAGTATTCAAAGAGCATCCTGAGTATTTCCTAAAAGATTTTGATGGAGAATATAAAGTACATACCTCTATCAGAGGTAATGGCGATACTCTAAGCTGTACTTTCTTTGATTATTCTAATCCTGAAGCACGTCTTTATATCCAGAAAATGGTGAAAAACATGCGTGAGGAGTGGAAAGTGAAATATTTCAAAGTAGACTTTATGCGTTTCGGTTTGGAGCCAGGTATTCCTTTTGTAAAAGGTACAACACCGGCAGAACGTTTCCAATTAGGTGTTTCAGCCATTCGTGAAGCCATTGGTGAAGAAAATTATTTCCTCGGATGTTCAGCAGTATTTGGCCCGACTTTCGGTCATATTGATGGCTTGAGAACAGGAGGAGATATTTTTCCAAGATACTCAGCAGTTCCAAGAAGAGCAGCAGCCAACTTAGGTAATTCATATTTACATGGTAATGTAATGAATACTGATGCAGATTATATCATTTTAAGAGAGAGTTCTGAAGAAGATGAAACAATAACAGTAGACCCTCATAAACACTCCTCATTATCTAAAGCTGAAACTATTATTTGGTCTAAGTTCTCTGCATTATTTGGTAATACAAGGTTGGATAGTGATAAAGTCGGTATCCTTGGAAAAGATAAGAAAGCACTACTCCCTCAGATGTTTGATTTCCCTAGAATGGATAAAATTATAGCATTGGACTCTTGGGAACACTATACTTCTAATCAAGATTCACCTCACATTGTGTTATCTGAAGACAATAAGAAGACTTATGTTTCTATTTTCAATTGGGGTAAAAAAGCACAAAAATATACTATAGACGGTTTTACTTCTAAAAACGGACAAGCCTACTATGGAGATAATGATGTTTCTATCGAAAATGGTAAGTTAGATGTGCCTATTAAAGGCAAAGATTGCCTGATTATAGCTTTGGATAAAAAAGAAGACATTTTTGGTCTTATCAAGAATTTAAAACATTCTGCGAAAGAAGTTATATAGCAAAGTACACTGCGTTTAGAAAATAAAAGGCTACTTCTTATGGATGTAGCCTTTTAATCCTATCACTTCCTCTAATTATTAGAATTGAAAATATTACTTATGTTATGAGACTGATACAAAAAAAAATTGTATTGCTGATTTTATGTTTTGGTTTTTCTTTGGTGAAAGCACAAAGCAAAAAAGAAGTAAAACTTAACATCGATGAAGGAGAATATTGGTGGGGAGGATTGAGTTCGCTAGGGCATACTATGCCGTATGACCAAACAACAGTATTTGAATGGGATTTGTGGGGAGATAATAAAGGTAATCAAGCACAGCCTCTTCTATTGTCTAGTAAAGGACGTTATGTGTGGAGTGAATCACCTATTAAATATGTATTCAATAAAGGTTTACTCACAGTAACGGTTAGAGAAGGGGAAATTGAAACAGGAAAGTCTGGAGAAACATTAAAATCTGTTTATGAATTTGTTTCAAAAAAATACTTTCCATCTAATGGAGAAATTCCTGCAGAAATCATGTTTACTCATCCGCAGTATAATACTTGGATAGAGTTGATGTATGAACAAACAGAAGAAGATATATTAAAGTATGCCCAATCAATTATTGATAATGGTTACCCTCCGGGAGTACTGATGATAGACGATAATTGGCAGGAAGATTATGGTGTGTGGCAATTTTCATCCAAACGATTCAAGGACCCAAAAGGGATGGTCCAAAAACTTCATGCTATGGGTTTTCAAGTGATGCTTTGGGTGTGCCCTTTTGTAAGTCCAGATTCACAGATGTTTAGGAAATTAGCAGAAGAAGGAAAATTGTTATTAGATCCTGAAAAGCAACAAAACATATTGTGGGCCAATACTACGAATAAAGTTGTCGCTGTAAGGTGGTGGAATGGTTTCAGTGCCTGTTTAGACCTGAGTAATCCGGATACTCAAAAGTGGTTTCAAGATCAACTAGATCTTTTGGTGAAAGATTATGGAGTTGATGGTTTTAAATTTGATGCTGGAGACGCCCGCTTTTATAAAGATGGAGTGATATCTAAAATAGAAAGTACACCCAATGATCATACGACATATTTCGCAAAAATTGGATTGGAATATCCTTTAAATGAATATAGAGCCTCTTGGAAAATGGCTGGCTTGCCATTGGCACAACGCCTTAGAGATAAAAATCACCATTGGGAAGACCTTAAAAAATTATTGGGAGATCAGATGGCTCAAAGTGTAATGGGGTACGCTTATACTTGTCCTGATATGATTGGAGGTGGACAGTATACATCATTTTTAAAGTTAGATGAAATAGATCAGGAATTGGTAGTTCGTTCTGCTCAAGTACATGCTTTAATGCCTATGATGCAGTTTTCAGTTTCACCTTGGAGAGTGTTGTCTGCAGAAAATGCAGCATTATGTAAGCAAGCTGCTTTATTGCATGAAAGTATGGGAGCTCATTTTGTAAATCTGGCCAAAGAAGCTTCTCAAACGGGAGAACCTATTGTAAAACCAATGGCTTTAGCATTTCCAACCGGAAATTATGAAACAATAAAAGATCAATTTGTCTTAGGAAATAATATTATTGTGGCACCGGTATTGGAGAAAGGGGCTCGTGAAAGAGAAGTAGTTTTACCAAAAGGAAAATGGGAAGATGTAGATGGTAAAGTTTATAAAGGGGGGAAAACAATAGTTGTTGATGCCCCACTTCATGTATTGCCTTATTTTAAGAAAAGATAAAAGGTTAGGAAAATGAATTACAAAAAATATATATTTAGTTTCGTACTTATCATTGGTCTGATGAGTGCAGGAAACCCCAAGTTGTTGCCTGAAGGAACTTACCCTTATTGGCCGTCTTATAATTATCTTGAAATAGAAGATTTATCAAAGGTCACTGCTCAGCCTTGGGTGGCTGAAGATGGCGTAATTGAAGGCTGGGATTGGTCATTGCCAGAAGATATAAAACCTGCTCCCAATTCATTAGTTGGTTTGCAGAGAAATATAGGTTTATATAAAGATTTCAAAAAGTTAAAGCTCAAGTTTGAAAGTAATTCAGTAGGAATACTTTGGGTAAAATGGAGAGATATTGAAAAAGTAGAAGGAGAGTATAACTTTGAGCCAATCATAGATCGAATTAAACAAGCCAACAAAGCTAAAACGGACGTTCTGCTCAGGATTTTATGCCATTCAAAATCAAGAGGCAATGATGATAAAGCACTTAAAAGAGGTGATGCTCCCTTATGGTTAGAAGCAAAAGGAGTGAACCTTCTTCCTCCTAAAACCCCTAAACATAACCTTAATTATGATCCTTCAAACCCCGTTTTTCATAGTCATTATTTAAAACTTATAAATGAACTTAGAAGAACTGAAATTCCAGATTTAGTAAAAGCAGCTTATGTGGGTTATGCATCCCCAGCTTTTGGAGATGAAGGAATAGGGCCTTATGGTGAAAAAAATAGTGCAGCCAATGATACTGTTCCTCATGTAAGAGAAAGGTTGGATGCTTGGCACGCTGCTTTTGTAGGTCAGGAACACAAAGTTTTCATGGGAGGGCCATGTGAGTATGGATTTAAAAAAGGTTTTGGTGTAAGGAGGGGTTTCGTTGAAATGTACTATTACAATATTCCTAACTATGATTTAGGACAATATTTAGATGGAAATGGTTACTTAAGTGTAGATGAATCATCACCTATTCTGATCAATAAAACTTTCAATGGTGAAGTAAATGAGGAGTATGAAGCAGACTGGGCAACACCAAAGCGTAATTATAGATTTGGAAAAACAACAAACCCATACCCTTACAGATACTTTATAAGTACACTGAGAGCATTACAAATGCGATGCACCTATATTCATACCACAGGTCATTTGATTCCCGAAATGCTTCCATTCTTGTCTTTGGAACTAGCAAGAACGGTCGATGATACTCCTGATGTTTGGACTTTCTTAAATACAACTTATATCGATAGTAAGTATTATCAATCTCATGATTATAAAGGCCGAAGTATTTCAGAGAAAGAGCAAAAAGAGGGAATTGAGTTGAAGAATATGGAAAGATGGCTTTATCAAAGAGATGCAGAAGGTTATGAAACGACGCCAACATTGAAAATAGATCATTCTATTAAAATGTGGATGATGCAGAAAGACAAGTACTATGATTACATTGCTAGGGAAGGTCAAAAAATAGGGTTTGATATTGATGATCGTTGGAATAAAGACAAATTAGCTATAAAAGTAACTTATTTTGATAAGGAAAAAGGTGAAATGCTTTTAAAATACAATGAAGGAAATCAGCAAAAGAAACAGCAGTTAACAGGTGACGGAAAATTAAAGACAGCCACATTTATGGTTTCAGAGCTCAAAAAGAACAGCATGGATCATGAATTTGATTTTACTATTGAAGCAGGAAATAATGACGGGAAAATAGTAGTATCGATGGTAAGAGTGGTAAAAATATAAAAACTTGACATGTTAGATTGAATAACATAGTGTTTGTGTGATTTATTAAATTGAAGGGAGGTATTGCTAATGCCTCCCTTATTTGTTTACTTTACTATAGTGTCAAATATTAATTCAAGAAAACTTACAAAAACTATGAATTCAAAATTACTCCTCTCTATACTTCTATTGTTAAGTATAACAGGGTCGGTATATGCTCAATCATCCAAAGAAATCAAAGGAATTGTAGTGGATAATGATGGAAATTCTATTCCTTATGCTCACATTCTGATTTCTAATTCTTCCAAAGGAACTTTCTCCAATCTGGAAGGGGCTTTTTCTATCAGTATTTCCGAAAGGTATGCAGAACAGCAATTACAAATTTCAGCTACGGGTTTTGAAATGGTGAGGGTCAATATTTCAAATCTTTCCACTAAGAAGAAAAATAAAATCACACTTAAATCTTTTGTGACCGAACTGGATGAAGTGGTGATTACTCCTAAAGATATGAGAGAAATTCTAAGGGAAGCACTTCGTAAAATACCAGAAAACTACGCATTAGAACCGGCAAAAGTTCATGGTTTTTATAGAAACAGAACTTTACTGAATGAGAGTACGGCGAGCTATGTTGAAGCGGCGATGGATATTTACCTTCAGGGAATTCAGGAAGAGAAAAAGAAAAATCAGCTGGAATTAGTGAAAGCGAGAAGTGTGACCGATTCTACTGCATGGGAAAGCTTCTCTTTTGATGACGATTCTATGGATATGGACATGGATATGACAGGTATGGCGCATGAAATGCTGGAATCGGATTTGGTGAAAGACAATGGTGACCTTTTTGGCGGTGATGAGGAAATGACATCAAGGTTTGTGATGTTTTTGAATGACAAAACGATGGATTATTATTCTTTTGAGTTTGTGAGAATGACCACTTACCAAGGGCGTTCTGCTATGGTGATTGATTATGAACCACGATGGAAAATGGACTTAGGAATGTTTGAGGGAACTATCATTTTGGATGAAGAGACCAAGGCGTTCTGTCATGTGGATTATAATGTGCCAAAATCTTACTTAAAATACATTATTCCTATCAGAGGTATTGGAAAAGGGCTGATGATTGGTGCATTGAAGTTTTTTGGAGGCTTATCTTTTAATTTTCATATCAATCATATCAAAGGAAGTGAATCTTATCAGTTTGTAGACAATAAATGGTATCCTAAATTTAAACACGGTGATTTCTCGTTTTTCTTAAAAGTGAAATACCCCAAAGAGAAAATTAATATAGTAGCAGACATTGGTATACAGGCGGATTTCTTTATTACGGATGTAACAACACAAGAAATACAGGAAATAGCGGAAGACGACCGTTTGAAAAAAGAGGACTCATTAGTAGAGTTGAGTGATGCTTTTGATGATCCATTTTGGAGCAGTTACCCTTTAATTCCTGCCTCTGAGGAAGTTCGGAAAGATGTACAACAATTAAATTAACTTTTCTTCAGATATACGGTTCTTATTTTTATGACGAAAGTCTACTTTCAAAATAATTCTTTTGTAATTTGCGAGATCATAGTAGACACAGTATAGAACAAACAGTGAGGATCTTTTTAATGAAAACGTATTTTCTAATGTTGTCAATGTGCCTTTTTGCTTTGGGTACATTTGCACAATCTGATAGGTGGCAACAAAAAGCAGATTACGAAATGGATATTGAACTTGACGTGAAAACACACAAGTTCGGCGGGACACAGCGATTGGAGTATTACAATAACTCTCCCGATACTCTCCATAAAGTATACTATCATTTATACCTTAATGCTTTCCAACCTGGAAGTATGATGGACGTACGTTCGAGAACAATTGAAGATCCTGACGGTAGAGTAAAAGATAGAATTTCAAAATTGCAGCCGAATGAGATCGGATATCAAAAAGTAACATCCTTAAAACAAAATGGCAAACCACTGAAGTATCAAACAGTGGGAACTATTTTGGAAGTGGAGTTGAATAAACCTATTCTTCCTCAATCCAAAACAGTATTTGCTATGGAGTTTGATGCTCAAGTGCCTATTCAAATCAGAAGAACAGGTAGAGACAACAAAGAAGGTGTAGCTTACTCTATGGCACAATGGTTCCCTAAGTTGGCGGAGTATGATTACGAAGGCTGGCATCCAGACCCTTATGTGGGTAGAGAATTCTACGGTATTTGGGGTGATTTTGATGTGAAACTTACTTTGGATGAAAAGTATGTAGTAGCGGCAACAGGTTATCTTCAAAATGCTAAAGAAGTAGGTCATGGTTATGAAGGAATCAAGAAAGGACAGCCTAAAAACGGTAAACTGACTTGGCATTTCGTAGCTCCAAATGTACATGATTTTACATTTGCGGCAGATCCTGATTTCCAGCACAAAATTGTACCTATGCAAGATGGTCCTGAACTTCATTTCTTCTGGAAGAAAGACCAGGGCATTGATGATGTTTGGAACAAACTACCGGCTTATTTAGAACAGGCTATTTTATATACAAACAACAGAGTAGGGAAATATCCTTACAAAGTATACAGTGTAGTTCAAGGTGGCGACGGCGGTATGGAATACGGCATGTTGACGTTGATTACAGGTAAAAGAAGCTTAAATAGTTTGGTGGGTGTAACAGTTCACGAAATGTTGCATAGCTGGTTCCAATTTGTATTGGCAACGAATGAAAGCCTTTACGCTTGGATGGATGAAGGGTTTAACTCTTATATCGGGAACGAAATTGAAGCACATGTAAACGGTAAGCAAGACGCTCACGGCGGTTCATATAATTCTTATTTTTATGTGATCAAAAGAGGAATTGAAGAACCTTTAAGTACTCATGCTGATCACTTTGAGAAGAATGCAGCTTACTCTATCGCATCTTATTCAAAAGGTGCCGTTTTCTTGCATCAGCTAAGTTACATTATGGGGCAGGAAACATTTGACAGAGCATTCAAACGCTATTATGAAGAGTGGAAATTCAAGCATCCTAATGTAAACGACTTCATGCGCATCATGGAAAAAGAGTCGGGACTTCAGTTGCAATGGTACAAACAGTATTTTGTCAACTCCATCAAAACCATTGATTACGGTGTGAAAAACACTTTCACAGAAGGAGATACAACGTATGTGACGATTGAGAGAATTGGTAAAATGCCAATGCCTACAGAAGTGAAAGTGACGTTGGCCAATGGTGATGAAACCACTTACTATATGCCTCTACGTTTGATGCGTGGTGCTAAAAAGTCGGAGATTGAAGGAAAATGGGTGCAATTGTCAGATTGGCCATGGACGCATCCGACTTACACTATTGCTATTCCAACAAAAGATGCTAAATTGAAAAAAGTTGAAATCGACCCTTCAGGCAAAGTAGCAGATATTGATAGAAGCAATAATATTCTTGAAGTATCTTACCTTGTAGAAAAAGGAGCAGGTCTATAGAATTTTTTAGGTGATGAGAGAGAATAAGCAACTTAATTCAACAAAATATCCGCATTGGCTTAATTATTTTAAAAATTTTTATGTCCTAGTTGGCACATTGTTCTTAGTATGGATGTTGTTCTTTGACAGCGACAACTTCATCAGAAGAAGAAACCAGAAGGAGAAGGAATTTGAATTAAAAAGTCAGGAAGCATTTTATGCAAAGGAGATTGTTGACCTTCAAGAAAAAATGAGGGAGTTGCATACCAACAATCAAGAGTTGGAAAAGTTCTCCAGGGAGAAATATCTTTTCCATAAAAAAGGTGAAGATGTCTACGTGATAAAAGACCTTTCGAAAGAAGAATAAGAACTATTAGTAATATACATTGACCTCTTTTTGTGATTGCAGAAAGAGGTCTTTTTTTTAAAGCATGAAAAGGAAAAAATGTCCCCGTTACCACCCTTTTAAAATATCAAATCCTACTCTCACACCGGCCATCAACATCATTTTATTATAATAATTTTCATCTCCATGCGAAGGGTTGAGGTTGATGAAATTTCCATCAGAAGAGTAACTTCCTACGATATGAAACCTCAGATTTTTATTGGGAATTGGATAATATTGTAAGGCCAATTGCACAGTGTGAGTATTGGTATTTTCCATTAATCCTTCATCATTTATATCACCTATTCTATCAATTTGATCATAAATGTATTTGATATAAGGTTTAAATTTCTGGCCGTTATACATCACTTTTACAGGTACTGATTTATAGATGGCATTGTCTTGGAAATTGGGCATATTTCTCGTGTAGGCAAAGTCAGTATCAATCACCCATTGTCCATATTTCCATTGAATACCCATATTAATGGCATAAGGGGTATTAGAAGATAAAGCAGATCTATCGTTGATAAAAGTATAACTGACATAGGTTTTGATTTGATCTTTTTTGATAAAGCCATACCAATAAACGTTGTATTGCAAGTTGAGTTGATTTCCTAAAGAATCTTCTGTCGCATTCACAACTTGTAAGCCGAATTGCTGTCCGCTTGTGGTATTGTATTGTGCGGTAACACCCGTTTTAAAAATGTCTAGCTTATTGCCAATAATAGATTAAGTATAGACATCATTGGGGTTATAACTTTGCTCCACTGTTCCCACTTTCATAAAGTTTCTACCCGCCTGCAAAAACCAATGTTTATCCTTTGTACGATAAGTCACATTGGCCTTCAAAATGTTTCCTGATATTTTATTGACGGCCACCCTTGAATCATAAGGGGAGTAAATCACTTACAATATCTACCATAGTATTAAGGATTGATGGTCTTTCTTTGTAAATTATAATCAACAAAAAGTAGAAGAAGCATATAGACAAATTACCTACAGCGATAAAAGTCTGACAGAGATCGCATTTGATTTAAACTTCAGTCATATCGCTCATATGAGTAAGGTATTCAAGAAACATTATGGTCATGCACCTTCAGAATTAAGAGATAAAAATAAACAAGTGTATGCTTGATGTTTATTAAGTATCTTGTTATCAGTTATTTATGGTTTAAATATACCGGATAACCGCAATTTTTAATTTTGTGGTTTTTCGGTATATTTCGTTTATACTCTATTGGTTTGTAGGTGTTTATGCACTTGAGGGTGAGTATTGAATAGTATAGTTTTTATATACTCTAATGGTGTTTCCTAATATGAAACGCGTCATTTTATCGCTTTTTATTAATAAATCCATTTGACAGCTTCATTTTTTAGGGACATTAGCTAAAAGAGTGGATGATAATCAGTAAATTTGCAGGCTCATTTTTGTGAGGAAATGAGGATCAATTTTGTGGGAAACAAATAGTCAATGGATAAAAATTATCAGATTCACCGTTTAGCGAACGGAATGCGACTAATACACAGACAAGTAAAAACAACTAAACTAGCACACTGCGGTGTTGTTTTGAATGTAGGTAGCAGGGACGAAACGCTAGAACAGCAAGGCATTGCTCACTTCTGGGAACATATGGCATTTAAGGGTACGAACAAGAGAAAAACGTATCATATCCTTAATAGCATTGATTCTGTAGGAGGGGAACTGAATGCCTATACTTCTAAGGAAAAGATTACTTTTTATACCTCCACATTAGTTGAGCATTTTGAAAAGTCAGTAGATATTCTTTCAGATTTGACGTTCAATTCTAATTTCCCTGAAAAGGAAATAGAGAAGGAACGCTCGGTTATTTTGGAAGAAATGTCGATGTACAAAGATGATCCAACGGATGCGATTGGTGATGAATTTGATGAAATCATTTTCCCGAACCACCCACTTGGAAGAAACATCTTAGGTACGGTGGACAGCGTGAATAGCTTTCAGCAGAAAGACTTCTTTGATTTCTTAGAACAGAATGTTGATACACATCAAGTCGTGATTTCTTCTATTTCTAATTTACCTTTTGAAAAAGTGGTGAAATTAGTAGAGAAGTATTTCGGAGGTGTGAAGGAAGCGAAGAAAGATCGCAAAAGAGAAATTTTCACTGGATACAAACCTCAGTTTATAGAAAAATACAAACCGATCAATTCAGCACATGTAATGATTGGTTCAGATGCGTTTGAAATGCATCACCCTAAACGATTAACTTTTTTCTTGCTGACCAATCTTTTGGGTGGCCCGGCAATGAACTCAAGATTGAATTTGGGTATCAGAGAAAAGTATGGTTATGTATATGATATTTCGGCAGGGTCTACTTCCTATTTAGATTCTGGTCAGTTCAGCATTTATTTCGCCACAGAAGACAAGAGTTTGAATAAATGCTTGAAGTTGGTGCATGGTGAATTATCGAAACTCAGAGAAAAAAAATTAGGAGTGCAGCAACTCAGAAGTGTGAAACAACAAATCATGGGTCAAATTGCCATGTCGGGCGAAAGTAACTTGTCCATTATGTTAGGGATGGGTAAGGCACTGTTAGACAAGGAGAAGTTTGAAACGATTGAGGAAGTCTTCCAGCAAATCAAGGCAATCAGTGCTGAAGATTTACTTGAAGTTGCCAATGAAATGTTTGCAGAAGAAAGGATGAGTACTTTAATTTACCATCCTAAATTAAAAAGCCAAGCCTAAGCCCCTTTAAAATAAGGAGTAGAGGAAGGCAAAAATTAGAAGATAATGGTAAAAAGTAATTTACGTATTTTTTTATTTGTAGGCTTTTCAGTCTTTACAATTTCGATATTAGTATATATCTATCAAGTTTTTTATACGGCTAACATACAAGTAGACAAGGAACCTGCAGTAATCAGAATTCCACATGGTGCAACGATCGAAAATGTATCGGATACTTTAATGAAGTACGATATCCTTTCAGAACTAGTACCTTTCCGTTTTGTAAGTAAAGCCTTAAAATATAATGAGAACGTAAAGCCCGGTTTGTATGTATTACAACCTGATATGACCAACTTGGAGGCCGTACGATTCTTGAGATCGGGTGCACAGACGCCTATCAAAATCACTTTCAATAATGCCAGAACAATTCAAGATGTGGCAGAGCGAATCACTCCTCGTTTGGAAATGACGCCGGAGCAGTTCTATGATGCGGCAACAGATGCTGAATTATTGAAAGAGTTAGGATTGGATTCAATGACCGTCAAAGCACTTTTCTTACCGAATACTTATGAAGTATACTGGACAGTTTCTCCAAAACAATTAATGAGAAGACTGAAGAAAGAGTACGACCGTTTTTGGAATGCAGACCGTACATCAAAAGCAGAAGCGATTGGATTAACACCTTATCAAGTGTCAACATTAGCTTCAATTGTGGAATCTGAGACTATAAAGGCAGATGAAATGCCAAAAGTAGCTGGTTTGTATGTAAACCGTTTAAACAGAAACTGGGCATTACAATCAGATCCTACTGTAGTATATGCGGCAGTAGAAGTGGGAATGGTAAAAGAATTTACGGATGTGAAAAGAGTGTTGAACAAGCACCTTGAAGTAGATTCTCCTTATAATACTTACAAGTATGCTGGTTTGCCTCCGGGACCAATCAGAATCCCTTCTACAATGGCAATTAATGCTGTATTGAATGCAGAGAAGCACAAATACATGTATATGGTGGCAGATGCTGATTTTTCAGGATACCACCACTTCTCAAAGACATTGACAGAGCACAATAGATATGCAAGAATCTATCAAAATGCTTTAAACAAAAAAAGAGTTTATAAATAATGAATGAGACGTTGTAATGGTATTGCAACGTCTTTTTTATTCTATGGATACAATAAAAGACAAAGAACAGGAGGAGTTAGCTAAAAAAATCATTATTCCTTCTGATGATACTCCTCGATTAGAATTAGGACTGGAAGATGCAGTATGTACAATGGATGTTGCTTATACAGATGATTGTGCCTTTGTGTCTTGTGATATCATGAGAGGTAAAACAGGGGAGTGGGTCAACACTTTCGTTACCATTCACCCATTACCTACTACGCCTTATACTTCTGGTTATTTCGCGTATTATGAAGGACCATTATTGGTAGAGTGCTTGGAGCAACTAGCCTTAGAATTAAAACTGAAACCTGCATTAGTTATTGTTGATGGACACGGTATTGCTCACCCAAGAAGATTTGGAATAGCAAGTTGGCTTGGTTTGAAGTTGAACATACCGACTATTGGCTGTGCTAAAAAACCTTTGATTAAATATGAAAGGGAACTCGGTACACAAAAAGGAAGTATATCACCTATGCTTTTAGAAGATGAAGTGGTTGGAGTTGCTTTAAGAAGTAATACAGGAGTGAAACCAATTTTTATTAGTCCTGGCCATCTTATTAGTATTGAAAACACCATTCATATTATCAAAAAGTACCATGGAGAGTACAGAATCTTCGAACCAGTACGCAGAGCAGATCAGGCGGTGAGAAGAGCATCAAAAGGTGAAAGTGGTGATTTTGAATTGATTACTTGAGAAAGGTCATTAAAGACAATTAACGATAATTCATAATCTTTTGGGACGTGTTTTCGTATATTTGTTTGATATTAAATCAAATAAACCCGAAAGAAAGTTTGAATTATGTTTAAAGTCACGACTAACACTAAATATGAAAATACTGAAAATGGAAAAGCCAATTTAGTCCATAAGACAGTTTCTAATATACCTTTCAAGTATCGCCCATTTATCTTATCAGCGGTGTATACCCTCCTGATTGTGGGCTTTGCGTTACTTTTAAATGGTACTTTGGAAGTGACCTTCAATCAAACAATAGGATTTAAAGAGCCATTCTATTTCACATTACTATTCATGGTAGTGCTTTCTTTTCTATTACCTTACTCGATACCCGATAAAAAATTGGCCGTTCAGAAAATTAATATGGATGGTTTTCAAGTGGAGCAGGTAGTATTACAGAATCATGAAAAACACAGTAAAGCCTTAATTATTGGAGCCAAAATATTGACACTGCTATTTAGTATTTCATTGTTTATGTCTTCCTATACTACAAATAAAAGGGTAGAAAAATATGAGCGAATTACTATTCATAATGTACCCATCAGAGGAGTAGACAGTGTTCATATAGCCGTTAGAATGTCAAGAAATACAAGAGATTCAGCCACTCCAGGACGTTTTAAGCCTGCCACAGAAGCTTCGATTTCAGAAAAGCAGACCTATGTTTATGAAGAATATACCTATGGTTTTCCGTATCAATTATTGAAGCCCATTAAAAGAAGAGACATGGTGGAAGGTAAAAAATATTTAGAAGGCAAGCGAGCAAAAATTGCGGTGAAATGGTATGGTGATGATTTGGAACCAAGAGATGTAGAAGGTAAAATCAATAAAGTAATGAACAGTGATGCAATGAATGACCTGTTGTTAGAATCCTTTGGTGTTGAAGCAGAAAGTAAGAAATCCGTGAAGATGTAATTCCCCATAAAAGCGTAGCCTACTACGAAAAAACGATGGAGGTAAAAAAACGAGCATCAAGAAAAATCAATCTTGATGCTCGTTTTATATTTTATAAGGAAAAGATTAATGTTTAAATGAAAAGCTCTGAGTCGTTCTAACTTAAACTCTTCATTCTTAATTCTTCCCTCAATTAAATTCCTTTAAAGGTTCTCACTAATTTGTTTGAGAATAAGAAATCCTGAAGCTCTTTTGGTTCAGCATCTAGAATTTCATCTTTAGTACCTTCCCATATTTTCAATCCTTGATACATAAACATAATGTACTCACCAATTTCCATTACAGAGTTCATATCATGCGATACAACCACAGTAGTAAGGTTATATTCCTGAGTGATTTCGTGGATCAATTGGTCAATCATCCATGCTGTTTGAGGATCAAGACCAGAGTTGGGTTCATCACAGAATAAGTATTGAGAGTTCATTACAATTGCTCTAGCAATACCCACCCTTTTTTGCATACCACCACTAATTTCAGAAGGCATTTTATGAGCAGCATTTTCCAAACCTACTCTTTTTAAGTAGAAATTCACTTTATCATCTTTCTCACTTTCTGACAAATCAGAGTGGATATTCAAAGGGAAGCGAACATTTTCAGCTACCGTAAGAGAGTCAAAAAGTGCACTACCTTGGAAAAGCATACCGATCTCACCACGAATAATTTTCTGTTCTTTTACTGTTGACTTATGGAAATCTCTACCGTCATATAACACTGCTCCTTTATCAGGAGAGAAAAGACCAACAATAGTTTTCAGTAAAACACTTTTACCAGTACCTGAGGCACCGATGATCATATTTGTTTTCCCTTTCTCAAAAGTGGTACTAATATCCATCAGTACTTCCTTCCCTTGGAAAGATTTTCCTACATTTTTAATCTCAATCATTGTCTACGAAAGTAAAGTGTCTGCTAGAATAAAGTCTGCGGCAAGAATGGCAATACATGAAGCGGTAACGGCATCTGTACTTGCTTTACCAACTTCTAAAGCTCCTCCTTTTACATTGTACCCTTTGAAAGCGGCAATTGAAGTTACAATAAAACCGAAAACAAAAGCTTTGATAATAGCGAATGGTACTTCAAAAGGAACGAATGTATTTTGAATACCATAGATATAATCTTCAGTTGGAGACAGATTACCGAAAATAGTAGCAAGGTAACCACCCCAAATACCTAGTGCACCTGATAGAATAGCCAACAATGGCAACATTGTCATTCCTGCAAGGATTTTAGGTAACACAAGGTAGGAAGCGGAATTAATACCCATCACTTCCAATGCGTCAATTTGTTCAGTAATACGCATGGTACCAATACCACCCGCAATCTGAGAACCTACTTTACCTGCAAAAACAATAGCTGATAATGTAGGAGCCATTTCCAAAATCATCATTTCTCTTGTTGCCAATCCGATAATGTATTTTGGTAGTAATGGACTAACAATATTATAAGCCATTTGAAGGGCAATTACAGCACCCACAAAAAGCGATACGAAACCCACTAAAAAAAGGGAATTGATACCTATATTGATACACTCTTGAAAAAATAAACGAACGTAAGTGGTAACCGGCTCTCTATTCGAGAACATCTTTTTCAAAAAGAGAATATATTCGCCTAAGCGTCTCATGTGATTAGTCTTATTTCTAAAAAAATGGGAAATCTTACATTTGATTTCAACCCTACAAAGATAAAGATCTTCTTGTCATTACATATTTTTTTAGCGTGAACTAAAGAGCAATTTCAGTTTATTTGTTCATTTTCATAAAAATTAATTACTTAGAGCATGTTTGGAATATATATTTTAAGAAGTGAAAATTTTCCATTTTAGGTTGTGAGGAAATTAATTTCAGAGAAAATAGTGGTTCTATAGTTGATGAAATTAATAAACTCACGTTCTGAAAGGGTGGATTTTTACTAAAATAGATGTTTCAAACATGCTCTTAAAATATAAATACTTCATCTTTTTGATGAACTTTCAGCAACTTTTTGAATAATACATAATCGGGTAAATCTTTTATTTATACATGGCTTCTTTTGATCTCACACATTTCACTCTTTTGGAAAAACCTATTTTTGGAAAAGCAGTTTTCGAAACGCCTTTCAAAGCTAATTCTTCTTTTGTAGATGAAGCTCGTTTTGTATTTATCATAAAAGGGAAATCCAATTTATATGTACCTAATGATACCCTCTCTTTAGCCACTTCAGATTGTTTTCTGATGAAGTGTGATAATTTTGTCAACGTATGGGAGAAAAATGAAGGAGATGAAAAAAGTGAAGTGATGGTCATGCACTTTTATCCAGATGTATTGAAACATATTTATGATGATAATATTCCTGATGTATTCAAGTCTTCTGATGGAAAACCACATGGGCCTGTGACTAAAATAGAGACGAATGAAATGTTGATGAATTATATCAGCAGTTTGGAGTTTTACTTTCAAAACCCCTCTTTGATGAATGATGAAATGGTGAAGTTGAAAGTAAGAGAGTTGATACAAGTGATGTTGAACTCAGATCAGTCAGGAGCCATCAAAACGATGTTCAGTGCTCTTTTTAAAGCCAATGCTTACGATTTCAAAGAAGTAATTCACGCCCACCTTTATGAGGATTTGAGTTTGCAAGATCTAGCATTCTTCACAGGCTTAAGTTTATCGACTTTCAAAAGAAAATTTAAAGCCGTTTTTGATACTAGCCCCACCCAATACATCAAATCAAAGCGATTGGAAAAAGCCATCAGTTTATTACAAACTACAGACCAACGTATTTCTGAAATTGCCTATGATTGTGGTTTTAATGATATAGGCTATTTCTCAAAACTTTTTAAATCTACCTATCAAGTATCCCCATCAGACTATAAAAAGACATTGGTCTAATTTTCCAAATCATTGAACTTTTTGTCAAAATGATCCGATTGTAGATCCGCCATATTTGTAATGTTAGTACTAGGACAAAAGTAAAGGTACTTTTTATCTTATCTTTTTTATCCTACTCTTCGTTAGATTTTTATCGCGTAACTAAGGCTATGCTCTGCAAATCTGCCTTGATTAGAATAAAAAATCTTAACCTAAAATTATCTCTTTTCTTCTGTCCTAGTACTCAAAAAAAATTACTTTTAAACACATTACACTATGAAAACTACAGTCTATTTTATATTCACTTTTTTACTGCTTTCAGCAAGTCTTTTTGCTCAAAAGAAAACTCAATTTATTACGGTAGAAAGAACTATGGAAGCACCAGCTTCAGCAGTTTGGAAAGTAGTTGGTGAAGAGTTCGGAGATATTCATAAATCACACCCTCTTGTCGTTAGTTCTAGTTATACTAATGATCAACATCAAGGTTGTGAAGGAGCGGAAAGAGTTTGTAATTTGAATACCGATGGTTCTAAATATGTGAAGGAAACTCAGGTAGATTATGATCCTGAAAATTATTCATTCAAAGTCCAAATCACTACAACACAAGGCATTCCTTTAGTACCAGAATATTCTTATGCCACTTATAAAGTAGTGCCGATCGATGAAAATACAAGTAAGTTACTTTTTGAATTCAATTACAGAACAAAACCTGCATTTATGGGTGGTTTGGTAAAAGGAAAGTTCAAAAAACAGTTGAGCAATTATATGCTGGCAGTAGAGCATTATGTAACTACTGGCGAGGAGATTAATGCTGAAAATTTTGAGGCGATCAAAGAGCAGTACGAAACCAAATAAGAAGCCTTTATGAGTTTATTAAGTTATGATCATTTCAAATTAAATGGGAAACCGGTTTTTGAAAAGGCGAGTTTTAACCCTCCATTGAAAAAGGATGCTACCATGAACAATGAGGCTTGTTTTATACATGTTCTTCATGGAAAAGCAATGCTTTATGCCACAAATGAACAGTATTCTTTCACATCTTCAGATAGTTTTTTGATGAAATGTGGCAACTATATCAATCATTGGGTGGAAACACAGGAAGAACAGCCTTATGAAGCGATTTTGATTCACTTTTATCCTGATACATTGAAATATGTGTATGATGAAGGATTGCCGGAAGTGTTGAAATATCCAAGAAAGGTAAATCATAATGTGGAGAAGATTCCATTGGATGAAATGATCACAACTTATATCGATAGTCTTCTGTTTTATTTTAATAATCCAGCAATGGTCAATGAAGAGTTGATAAAACTGAAGGTAAAAGAATTGATTTTACTGCTCGCTAATGCTAAAGAAGGCAATAATGTGAAGGCTTTATTAAGTTCATTATTTCAGCCAGAAGAAACTGAATTCAAAAAGGTCATTCACAGTCACTTGTATGAAGATTTATCCATAGAAGATATTGCAGTACTGACGGGGTTAAGTTTATCGACTTTCAAAAGGAAATTCAAACAGTCATTCGATACCACTCCCAAACATTATATAAATCAAAAAAGAATAGAGAAAGCAACCGATTTGTTAATCCATACCGATCACAGAATCACTGAAATTTGCTACGATTGTGGTTTTAATGATGTGGGATATTTTTCGAAAGTATTTCATCAGCATCATGGAGCATCACCTTCGAGTTTCAGGAAAAAGAAACAGTTTGTAATTAGTTAAAGGGGAAAGCAATAGCAGTTAAAAGAGTACAGATCATTTATTTAGTGAGAGTAAAAACTTTCGTTTTTTGAGCGGAAGTTTTTTGTGTATACTGGGTCTTTTATAAAAACTGAAACTGGTTCAAGTCTTAAGCTGAAAGCGTGACTTGGACCTATATCTGAAAAAAGTCTGTAGACTTTTAGGACTGTTTTGACTTTGCTATAAGTCTTCAGACTTATAGCAATTGTAAGCACAAGTGACGAACTGTGTTTAAAAGCAAATTTATTTCATAATTCAACCAAATTTTATTTTGGTTTTGTTTTTTGTA
>NZ_JABANE010000085.1 GCF_012844305.1 Flammeovirga aprica JL-4 | reverse complement strand
CTATAACTTTTGTTTTACGACCCATAATTAGGGTATAAATATAGCTTATATTTTAATTTGTCTCAGTACTTAGCAAGAATTAAGTATTATAATAGAGGCGATAATTCAATTGAACATATTGAAGTTTTTTCTGAAGAATCAGATACAATTACTTTTACAGCCTACCATTATAAGGGCTTTCCTTCTACATCAATAGAAAGATTAGGTGAGAAGACTAAATTGACATGGGATAAATATGAAGGGGAGGATTTTCTTTCTTATATGATTTACAGAGGGTATGGGAGATCAGGAATTTATAGAGAACTCATTTTTGAAACAGATGATCCAAATACCCAAACTTGTATTGATAATGTACCTTACATTATTGGTAAGGACTATTATTATTATACAGAAATAAAAGTGAGGGGCTCTGATACAACCATTAAAGGACCACAAACTGAAGAAACACATCTAGGAAACTTATTTGAAGTGAGTAATTGGTTACATCAAAATAGTTATAAATACCTTTATCAGTGGGAAAAGAATACGATAATCAAAAGAGACATAAACGATCTAAGCATTTTATATCAGCATACTTTTGAAGCTAAAATAACAGGAGTCTATAAATACAATAAGCTCGAACATTATTTGTTGCTGTCTGAAAATTCCATTCGTGTTTTTGATGGAAGCCAAAATAAGGTGATTCAAGAGTTGCCTTTAAGACACTTTACAGCAAATCGTAATGTAGATGATATTTATGTTTTTGGGTTAGAAAATGGAGTTATTTATGCTACTTATTTAAATAAAGGAGAGATTCCTTATCAAAGATATGTTGCCTATTATAACCCTGTTGATGAAAGCTATACTGTAATAGAAGGAGGAGTAGGGATTCCTGTTGAAGCCTTTTTAGGGGAAGATACCGAGAATATTTATGTGGGAAACTTTGGATCTATAGGAACAGTAAAAATAAGAAAGGAAGATTTAGAGATTACTGCAAAGCATGAAAGAATTTTGAATTATGGAGGCAGAATACCAGTTTTTGTTTCTAAGAAAAATATAATTTTAACTGAACATGGTGTAGTGCATGATATAGAAACGTTAGCAGCTAAAGCGTATATAGGATCAGCTAGTGTAGCCACATTAACGTCCGATCAAGAAAAGTTAGTAATTCTAAGTGGAGACATTAGTATTCATGATTCGAATAACTACCAATTATTGCGAACGATTCCGATAGAAACGGATTATCATGATGGTAAGCAAACAGACATTTTTATCAATGAGGATGAAAGTAAAATTATAATTTGTACTGGTACAGTAACTCAAATAATTAGCCTTTAACATGAGATTTTTTTTAATATATACATTTCTTTTTGGTCTATTTTTTTCGTGTAAAGAAGCATCACTAATTGATGGAAGCAAGACCGGTTTTAAATGGATTGATGAACCCAATGCGATTTATTATTTGGATAGAGATCAGTCCAATAATACTTTTATAGTACAAATTCTCGCTGAGGATAATATCACACCTATAAAAAATGCAACGATCACTTTTGGTGGAGATCCGTCTATAATTATGTTTAATAACCCAGTTATTTCATCTGATAATAATGGCTTAGCAGTAGCAGAATTTACGGTATTAGATACCACATCTTCATTGACATTGAGTGTGAGTACACCACTGAACAATGCTGTATTATCAAAGACTATTGAGGTGCTATCTTCTTCAAAATCGATTATCTTACCAAGATACAATGCCAGCACTTATGCAAAAGAGCAGTATAATCAAACGAATGATGTATTGTCTGTTTTTGTGGGTGACAAATACAAAAATCCTTCGGCTAATATAGAAGTCAAGTACGAGGTAATAGAGGGAGATGCGATGTTGCGAGGCCAGAAAACAATTACAACTTTTACCAATAGAGACGGCTATACAGACGCTTTTCAATACTTTACAGGAGTGGAACGAAGTATAATCAGGGCTTCTACCATTGATGGTAATTCTACTGATTTTGAAATAAATAGTATTCATCCCATATCGTTGACTAGTGTTTCTCTTGAAAAGGGGGAAATGAAATTAGAATGGGAAAACATTCCCGAAGGAGTGAATTTTGAGATTCTCAGAAGGAATGATATTGATTACACTTATGATACGTTGAGGTTTGAAGGTGAAAGTACAACGGAGTTTATTGATGAAAATCTCAACAATGGAGTCAAATATGCTTACCGATTGGATTTAGTGTTAGGTGGTGGAGAAGAAGGGAGGTTAGAAGGTGAACTGACAGAGGAAATCAGATACGGTAATTATATATATCTAGGATACCGAATTACAGATATGATCTATGATGACACTAGAAACCTGATTTATGCCTGTAATGGAAATACACATGAAGTAATAATTACTGATTTGGATGGAGATGAAATAAAATATCTCTATGTGGGAGGAGCTCCAAATAGGCTAATGCTTACAGAGAACAAGTTGTATGTTGCTTTAAAAACAGGAGGAGCAATTGCAATTATTGATTTAGAAACTTATGCTATTGATAAAATAGATGTTTATGAAGATGTAGGTGATTATGAAATTATGGATATTGAGGTTTTGCCGAAGCATAATATGGCTTATTTGGTGTGTGGAGAAAGATCCAAATTATTCAAATTGGATCTCAATACTAAAGAAGTTTCAGAGCTGTATAACCCAAGGACATCCACTGAAATTATTTCAGATAATACTGATAGAATATACTTTTCAGCTTGGATTGATGGAAAATATTATACTGTAGTGTATAATGAGGAGGACAAAACGTATACTCAATATGGTGAAAGAGTTTCGATATCTTCAGTCTGTTTTAGTCCTTCTTATCAGTACATTTATTCTACATCACTACTTTCAAAGAACAATTTAGGGCTTGAAGAAATACAATCTTTTGGGGAAATGGAATCAATTTATTCAAAATTTCCCGGGGCATTCTCAGACGATGAAAACTATTTGTATTTAATAGAACGCCGAAGCATTAATCGTTTTAATTTAAATACTCTTCAGTTAGAACAACATGAAGACAGATATTATGGTGTACAGAAAATGTACGTTCTTAAAGATCAGTCAGAGTTTATAGTACTCATGAATAATGCAGAAATTCACAGGATTAAAAACCCATTTTTATAAGATCATGTTTGGATGAGGAATGAAGGAAAGGTGACCCGTTTTTTCTTCATTCTTCATTAAAAAATACAAAGCTCCCCCCTTAAATAATACCTCATCAAGAATTAATTAATGATTAATTAGTCTACCCTCTACATTTTTATATTAAGCACTTCAGCAAATAGATGAAGTTATACTTCCTAATAAAGAATGGGGTTTAAAATGAAGTATGACTTTAAATGTTTCGAGCAGATCTATTTAAAAGTTGAATCTCCCGATAAAGAAACGCTATTTTTGATATCTGTAATCAATAGACTTGTCCTTAAGTCAACTCCCATTTTCGTTAAATGATAAGGACTATTAAACATCAGTTCATTACCAAAAACATATCTGTCAGGAGAACCAATAATTTTAAAATTCGCCTTTTGAAATTCTTCTTTTACTTTCTGAATTCTTTCTGAACTGTTGTTGAAAGAAAGTGCTTGAATTGCAGGGTAGGAGAGGAAAAGTTGAGCACCTTTTTCGGTGATGTCTTTTTCAAAATTAAGGATAGCTTGTAGAATATCATGATTGTATTCAGAGGCATCTTTTATTTCAATGGGAGGAAAAGGGCGTTGTTCTAAACCCCAATGTGCATTAGCATCTCCAAATTGATTGAAGGAATGCACACTATATATTTCACTTTCAGTGTAAAATAAATAGTCAAAAATATTGAATTTGGAGAAAGCATAGGAAGGGATTGCTTTGATAAAATTTGGAATTTGCTCTCTATCCAATAATGTAATGTCAGCTTTATTAAGATCTAAAATTGTTGATGAAAGCTCTTTTGAGCAATCACTACTTTTGATATAAAACTGAGTGTATTCTGGTATTATAATGATAATATCGTTCTTTCTGATATACCTTTTGATACTTGCCAAATCATAGCGAAGGCCTATACTTTCTTTGATTCCCAAATTGAGGACGGGTAGCTGAAGAGTATTTTGAATCATCTGACTATTCAAACTAAAACTGAGGTTGGAACCGCCCACAAAAATGATTCTAGGAGAAGGGGTATTAATTAATAATTGATCTTTGGCAACTTTGGAGAACAACAAAGATTTAGAGGCTTTTGGGGTAGGAGGAAGAAAGATACCGATCACAATGACTGCCGTTAATAGCAATAAAAACTTGAAACTATTTTTTATAAAAGTATTCATGGTAACAGGTGAAATCCATTAAAATTGAAAGTAAATAAAATCTTGTGGCTCTCCTTTGTAAAGGGAAATTGTGCCAATGAGTAGGAGGTAGATTCCCCATCTGAGTTTTCTGCTTTTTACCCTATCTATTTGCTGGAGTGCAAAATTTTGATCTCTTCCTATCCATTCAACAACCCAGAAAATTAAGAGCAGAAGTGGTTTTACTTTACCTAAGATATTGAATAATAAATAAGGGAAATCCCATAATGTAGGAGAAAGAATACCTTGTATATAACCTAATGCAACATTGACAGACGGCGACCTAAAAAAGATCCATCCCAATACAATAAGACCAAATGTGCAACTAATTTGAAGAGCTTCTTTAAAGGAGGGAAGAAACCGATTTTCAGCTATTTTATTTAGGTGATTTCTATTTTTCTGTAGAAGTAATAAGGGAATGAAAAACAAGGCATTAATAAATCCCCAGAAAATAAAATTCCAATTACTTCCATGCCATAAACCGCTAATAAGAAATACAATAAAGACATTAAAAATTTGTTGGACTTTGACTACCCTATTTCCACCCAAAGGAAGATAAACATAATCTTTAAACCACGAGGTAAGCGAAATATGCCACCTTCTCCAAAACTCAGCTACGTCTCTGGAAAAATAGGGTGAATTAAAATTTTGCATCAAATCAAACCCAAATAAACGGGCTGTTCCTATAGCGATATCAGAATAACCCGAGAAATCACCATAGATTTGAAAGGCAAAAAAGACAGCTCCAAGTACCAGTAAACTTCCACTCATTTCAGTGTAATTATCGAAAACCTGATCTGCGAGCAAAGCACAATTATCAGCGATAACCACTTTTTTAAATAGCCCCCATAAAATCTGACGGAGACCATCGACCCCTTTGTGATATTCAAAGATTCTTTTCTTAGAAAACTGAGGTAATAAATGAGAAGCTCTTTCGATAGGGCCAGCAACAAGCTGAGGAAAGAAACTCACAAATGCAAAGAAGGAGATAGGGTCATGAGTAGGAGTAATTTTCCTTTTGTAAACGTCAATGGTATAACTTAGCGTTTGAAAGGTGTAGAAACTAATCCCTACAGGTAGAACGATATCTAAATGTTCAATCTTAAAATCCCTACCTAATAGAGTAAAAGCAGTGACAAAACTTTCAGCAAAGAAATTATAATATTTGAAGACAGCTAGTAAACCTAAGTTCACAAAAATACTTACAAGAAGTAATACCCTTCGTTGTGTTTGCTCTTTCGTTTTACCAAGTAAAAGACCAACGCTAAAATCCACACTTGAACTGAGAAAGAGGAGTCCTAGAAACCGATAATCCCACCAACCATAGAAAAAATAACTAGCAATCAAGAGAAGGCTGTTTTGTAGCCACAACTTTTGTTGGGCCACAAACCAATAAAGCACAAAAATTATTGGTAAAAAAATAGCAAACTCAATTGAATTAAAAGGCATTAAAAGTGTCTTTATGGAGAATGTTTGTATTTCACAAAATAAATTAAAATGTGAGAATATTCAAAAGCGGATAATTATAGCATTGCGTGTAGGCAATGGGGTTGCAATAAGTTTTGACCGTTCATACGGTACATAACTGGTCAAAATCACTGGTGTGGATGTTATGTTACCCGTACCTAAAGTTTTTATAGAAACCTTCTAAGTGTGGAGTGATTACATTCTTTCAAAGTTCAATATTATAAGGTGAAATAATAAGTCCTACTAAAACCTCTTTACACATTATTAATTGTAATATTTTTTACCTTTATGTTAAGGTTTAAGATATTTCTAACTAACAGGAAATATATAACAAAGCGAACATAGTAAAGCAATCTATAACACCATACCTATTGGGTTCTTTAAAGAATAGGATAAAGCTTAATAAAAAATGCAGGAAATCTGGAGATTATTAAAAATACTGGAGGAAAAGGAGAGAAATTGGTCTTTTTTACCAAAAAAGAAGCCTATCAATAAGATAAAAGCTCTTTCTAGGTTATCAGTGATAGGACATCCATCTTTAATAATTCATTTAATTTCTTACTTAAGAGAGGATTCAAGAGAAATCAGAATAGTAACTGTTCAAACAATAAAACAACTTTTTGAAAAGATTTCAGGGAAAAAAAACTATTATAATACACTGAGGTATTGCCCAATTACAGAAAAAGATATAGCATTCTATAAGAATGAGTTTGATCGAGATCATTTCATAGTTCTGATGAAAATCGCGTCACAGAATAGCAATGGATACATTAGAGAACAAGCACTTCGAGACTTGGGCAAGTTACGGGAACAAAATATATTACCATTTATCTTATTTAGATTAGCAGATTGGGTACCAAATATTAGAGTAGTAGCAAACGAGGCATTAAAAGGTTTGGTTGCCTCTGAATTTCACCAAGAACTGATTAACAATATATTACTTATCAAATGGTTGCAGATTGTAGGGAGAGTTGATCTTTCAGAGGTGTATGATTTTGTGATTAAGTTTTTGGTTGTTGATTGCCGAGAAAAAACCTTGGAAGTTTTTTCTACTATCAAGGATAAAGAAAGGCGAATTATTGCAACTGAACTATCAAAAGTAATTACTTCTGAAGAAGAAATTAAGTTATTACTATCTGACAAGCACTTCTTAATCAGATTATTGACTTTAAACCATTTTGAAATTCTTACTGAAAATCAAAAACAAACATTATTGGAAGATAGATCTTCTTTGGTAAGACATAATACTTTATATCACTTCAAAAATTCCAATAATTTTGAAAGCATTTTGAAAAACTATTTAGCTGATCGGTCAGGGAATATAAGGTACCTATCAAGGTTTTATTTGAAAGATACAGCTATTGATTTTAGAGAGTTTTATATTCAAAATTTGATCAATCATCATCAAGAAGTTGGATCAATGTTGGGGTTATTAGAAATAGAAGCAAAAGATTGTGTTGAGTATCTTACACAGTACTTGTCAAGTGATAAAATTAGGTTAGTAAAGCCCTGCTTTTATGTATTATCGATTTTGAACCCCAATGAAGTACTTGCTTTTGTTAAAGCAAACATATTCACCACACAAACAGGGGTGAAAAAACTAATTATTAATTTCATTGCTAATAGTCGAGATAAAGAATTGATAGCTTTTGTCAGGAATGCCTATCAAGATTTAAATGAAGAAAATAAATTATCAATTTTGGGAATGTTTAGTTTAATAGGTGGGTATACTTCTTTACCCGATTTAATGATTGGTACCATTGATGAAAAAGAGGTTGTAAGAAATCATGCAAAGTTGTGTATAAATAAATGGATACAGAAGGCTTCTACATTGTTTATTGAGCCAACAGGTGCTGAAAGAGATAGAATGGTTCAAACTTTTAATGATGTAAATGAATACCACAATGAAAATTTCGTTTTTAAAGAAAACCCTATGGATAGAGTAAAATTTTATATAAGATAAAAGTTTCAACTCTTCTAGTATTTCTATAATAGTTAATGTAATCACTTTCAAAAAAGTCATGTTCAAAGATTCACAAACGATAAACAGCAGACATAAAAAGTTCATCGAAACAGTATTTACAACTGGAAAAGTATATAGATTAATCAATCATGAAGGAGGTTTTGCAACATCCCGTTCAAATAATTACGGGGACGAAAATGGTGAATCAGTTAGGATGACCTGTTTTTGGTCTGATGTATCATTGGCAAACTACCTTCAAAAATGAAAAAGAAAATAAGTATTATAATAGCACTTACCTTGTTGTGTTTTTCTTGTTCAATTGATGAAAAAAATAAGACAGTAAAAACTGGAGAAAAGTTTAATGTTGGACTTTGTTCTTATGCAGTAGAAGGGTACGAAATCAAATTGATGAATGAAAATGCATTGAAAAAAGTAGCTCTTATTAGAAAAAGTATTGATGGTGGATTTTTACGAAAAGAGTGTTGTTGTGGTGTAGAGTTATGGAATTTTAAAGCAATAGGAAAGGGGAATGAAACTCTTATATTTAAGTATTTCAAATCTCACGGAGATTCACTTTTATTTCATTCAGGCTCATCCGAGATAATCAAATACTATATTGAAGTTACAGATGGTATCTAATTTTAAGCTTCACTTGACTAAACTTAGGAACTTGATTATAAAAAATCAATATCTTCACCCACATCAATACATTTTATCATCAACCAAAAATACCATTAGATAAAAGGTTTAGAATCTCAAAAATACAACAATAAACCAATTGATCATTTAGAGTAATTCAAGTTTATAATTGTTGATTTATAGGGGGTATTTTGCTCTTTTATATATCAAAACATACTCTATTCTATTGTAGATCAGTATTTATATAAAACTATAAATGAATGTAAGATTTGGGAGAAAAATTTAAATCTTAAACCTCTAAAATTGCAGTGTGATTATTTTATTAAATAGAAACTAAGATAACTTGAGTATGAAAAAGAATGCAATATTAGCCTTATTACTCTTTACTTCTCTTACCGTTCTAGGGCAGAAGAAGCAAAAGAAAATGAATGAGCTGTGGGGAGAAGAAAAAGAGAAAACAGAAGAAATTACACATAAAGAACACCAATGGTATAAAGAGGCAAAATTTGCGATGTTTATCCACTGGGGTTTATACGCTCAGCTAGCAGGTGAGTACCAAGGGCAACACTATTGGGGGATCAATGAGTGGATCATGAGAAGAGCAAAAATCGAATCTAAGGATTACGCAAAATTAGCAGACACTTTTAACCCTGTTAATTTTGATGCAGATGCAATTGCTCAATTGGCTGTAGACGCAGGTATGAAATACGTTGTAATTACGGCAAAGCATCATGAAGGTTTTGCATTGTTTGATTCAAAAGCGAGTGATTTTAATATCTCAAATACTCCTTATAAAAAAGACCTTATCAAGCAGTTGGCAAAAGCGTGTAAGAAGAAAGGTCTCCGTTTTGGCTTCTATTATTCTCAAATGTTGGACTGGAGCGAAAAAAACGGTTTTGGTAATGATTGGGAGTTTAACCCTGACGAGGCGGATGTTCAGAAATACATGAACGAAAAAGCACTTCCTCAAGTGAAAGAGTTGGTGACAAACTATGGTGACATTGGATGTATTTTCTTTGATACACCAGGTCCTATCAAGCATGAGCAGGTATTAGAGTTAAAAGCATTGGTAGAGAAATATCAACCCAACTGTTTAATCAATAGTAGAATTGGTCAAGGTTTAGGTGATTTCAAAACGTTAGGTGATAATGAAATACCTGAAGAGCCTGTTGATGGTCTTTGGGAATCGTGTGATACGCACAACAACACTTGGGCCTATAGTAAATTAGATTTCAACTGGAAAACACCTAAAGAAGTGGCGCACCGTTTAATCGATGTAATTTCTAAAGGTGGTAACTACTTATTCAATATCGGTCCTAAAGGTGACGGTTCAGTTCCTGAAGTTTCTGCAATGATTTTAAGAGAAACAGGTACATGGATTTCAAAATACAAAGAGGCTATTTACGGTACAGAATCAATGTATTTGGGAGGTCAGACTCAGTTTGCGGCTACGCAGAAAGGGAATAAAATGTATTTATTCATCAAGGATTGGCCGAAGGATAACAAAATCTATGTTCCTAAGTTCAACTCAAAAGTAGTGAACGCTTACTTTATGGATGATAAGTCTAAGGTATCAGTGACCAACTTGGAAGGTGCTACAATGATGAATTTGCCATTAAGAATGCCTGACCCTGTAGCTTCTGTGGTTGTGGTTGAGTTTGATGGGAAGCCAAATATCAATTCTGATAAAGTATTCAATACAGGTTTGACAACAAAATTATTGCCTCATGAAGCGGAGCTGACAGGCTGTTCTAAGAGGAAAATTAACTGGATGGAAATTTTCGGTGATTGGCATGCAGTTCCGATTATTGAGAAATGGGAAGGTAAAGGAAGTAAAGCGACTTGGGAAGTGAATGTACCGAAAGAAGGAATGTACATCGTAAAAATCAAGTACACTTCTAATGAAGATGCTGATATGCAGGAAGGTATTTTGAATATCAATGAGAAAGAGTACTTCTTCGTACCGACATTTAGCGGTGACAAAATGAAGATTGAAAATAAATTCGAGACTAGAACCATCAGAGTATTCAAAGATAGAAAACTTGGGGTCGTGAATTTTGACAAAACAGGAAAGCAAACGATCTCAGTGACATTGAATACTGATGACGCTTCAGGTTGGATCAATTTGGCTTCTATTACTTTCGAGCCAATCATTCCGGTAGAAAATCAAAGCATTTCAAACTAATAATTATATCATGATGATGTGACTACTTCGCTTAGATATAATTGTTAGATTCAACTGATCTATTGCTCGTTGTTATTGAAGTTATAGACAGGAAATACACCTATTGAAACACAAGTGAGATTATTTTTCACTTGTGTTTTTTTCTTAGGAATGTTTGAGTACTAGGACAAATAAAACGTAGACCCATAATTGAAATTATGGGCCTATCAAATAAATTCAACTTCTCATTGACCTAAAGCACATTACTACGTATCTGTTGATTTACTTTCTCAGCGTTTACAATACCATCTTTGGTACGAAGCCCATAATCCAGTAATTGAGAAGATAACTCAGAAATTATGTTTTTATACTGCTTTTCATCGTAAAGATTGATGGTTTCGGCAGGGTCTCTTTCCAAATCAAAGAACCAAGGTTTTTTCTGTTGTTCGTCGAATATCAGTTTATAACGATCTGTGACCGCAGCTACCCATCCATCAATTCTGACAAAAGTGATGTTTTCAAACTTTGATTCATCTCCATTTTTTAATAATTCACTGAAATCTCTGCCTTCAGTACTTGAAGGGTTGAAATTCTTAGTGCTTACGTTCATTAATGATAGAAAAGTGTCCATCCAATCGACAGTATTTACAGCATTATTGACCACAGTATTGCCTTTGATTTTCTTAGGGTAACGGATTAGAAATGGAATTTTGGCAGAGCTTTCATAAGGAGTACCTTTATTTTCGTGCCCTAATTCTCCCAGCATATCACCATGATCAGAGGTAAATACAATAATGGTGTTGTCAAGGATATCTGATTCTTCCAGCTTCTTAAATATTTTACCGATGTTATCGTCAATACACTTGACCATGCCGTGATATTGTGAGATATGTTTGATCAGTTTTGTAGAATCATAACCGACTTTAAAACGTTGTTTCTTTGTAACCCAACCAGGAAAAGACCCATTTCTAAGTGCAGAAGTAGAATAAGTATCTGGTAATTTAATATCCTTTGTAGCATACATTTTATTATAAGGTGCTCTTACAATATTTGGTGTATGAGGATCAGGTAAACTCAGAACACACATAAACGGATCATTTTGATGATTCTCAATAAATTCTAATGTTCTATCAGTAAGCCAATCCGTAGTATATGTTTTTTCATCGGCCGTTTTTACCACTTTAGCCGAACCCTCTTTGGGTATAAAAGGTGTGTCATCATCAAAAACAATTTTTTTCCAGTGCCCTCTGTTAAACATAAACTTGTGTTCCGCAAATCCATGATAAGCAGGATCAGGTTGCCACCCCGGTTTTGCATCATCTTTTGCTAAATGCCACTTGCCAATATACCCTGTGATATAGCCTTCATTATTGAGCACTTTAGCAATAGTGTTAGCATTTTTTTTAAGGCCTTTCCCATTTTTAGTAACACCTGTTGTTTGAGGGAAATTTCCTGTAAACATAGAAGCTCTAGAAGGAGCACAAGACGGAGTGGCACAATACATACTGTTTAAAATAGCACCTTCATTACCGATTCTATTAATATGAGGAGTAGAATACCCAGGTATTTCACCCCAAGGATCGGCCATTTCTTTCAACCCTTTTTTCTTCAATTGTTCCTTATAAGCACCAATAGTTCTGAAGTTATGTTCATCCGTGATAATCAGAATGAGATTGGGCTTTTGTTTCCCTTTTTTGCTTTGTGCTGTAGCAAAGGGTTTTATGCATATAAGCAACCCTAAAAGTAGGAGTGTGTTAATAAGTAGTTTCATATAAGTACTCTTTCATTAGAAATTTCATATCAATTTATGTTGAAGATGCAGATAAGCTGTGCCTGTTCGTATATATGGCGTATACCCCTAACAATACATTCTGAAAAACGAGCTTTAGACTTCAAAATGAAAGAAAAAGAGGGTAATTTCCGGGAAAAACTAAATTTTATCAAGTGATTTAATTGTATCTGGAATTACATTTAAAAAATTGACATGCACACATTAGGAGATAATAATGAAGAATTTAGCGACAGTACTAAACGAAATGAAAGAACAATGAATTACTTATACAAATTGCTATTCTTCTCCTTCATCTTTATGGGTGTGGTGATAGAAACAAATGCAAAGAGCATCAAAAGCATTGAAACAGGTTATACAATTACATTGGTCAGAGCTTCTGTGATTAGTGGGCAAAAACACATTGTAGCAAATTCATATGAAGGGACAATTTTATTGTATGCCTATGATGGTAAGAAGAAGTGGGAAAATAAACTATCTGGATTTACCAATCATGATGTATGGTGTGGAGACTTGAATAATGACGGCAATGATGAAATACTCACTGCAAATGCTGATGGTTATCTTTATTGTTTAGATCGAAAAGGGAAATTGAAATGGAAATTTAGATCAGGAGAAACTCCTTTGATCAGCGTTACTGTTCTCAATGGGAAAAAAGGTAAGTTTATCGCCACTGGCGGAATGGATAAAAACGTGTATTATCTCAGTATTGAAGGAGAAAAATTAGAGACTATCTCAGCTTACGATTATTCAGTTCAGAAAGGTTGGGGCAAGAATGGGAAAAGATACCCTAAAGAGCATGTACATACCACCAACTTTTTAAGAAAAGCACAATACGGTAATGAAGAAATATTGATTCATGCGGGAGCAATCAATCAGAATTCAACATCTGGAGCACTTTATTTTTTCAGAGCGAATGAAACAAAGCCATTTAAATCACTTATTCTAAAATCAAAAAGCCCAATTGGAGACTTAAAAGTAGAAGACATTGATGGAGATGGGTATGATGAAATTTATATGGGTTCTTCAGGTATGATTAAGAATTCATTTGTGCAAAAGGTTGATTTAAAAGATTTTTCAAAAACCATTTTTCACTTCAAAGACAATAAAAAAACACGCAAGTCAGGCAATGGATATAGGGTGCCTCAGACTGTGAGTATTGGAGAAGGAAAGGAGAAAAAGCTATTGACGCTCTTTGGTGAAAGAGTTCTTCTTTATGACACGAGTTTAACTGGAGAAGAGGTAGAGGTGATCGTAGGCCATTATTCGTTTAATGATTTTTGGAAAGAAGAGCATTCATTACTTTTAGCAAGTGCCCAAAGTGGAGGAAGCTGTATTCATATCCTACAGCTAAATGATCAATCATGGAAAAAAGATTTTGCGAATCTAGTTCCTGAAGGCAAAATCCAAAAGATATTGGACAACACGGCAGAGTTCAGAAAAGCAATACAATCTTTTGAACCTTCAAAATGGGATGGAAAAGGAGAGGATGTTTATTTTCTGACGGAAAAAGTAAATGAAGGGAATGCGCAGGTGATTAGAAAAATAAAACAAACGGATGCATCTCCATACTTCTTTAATTCAAAGCATCTTCCTCATGTAGAAAATTGGGACCGTTCAGATTTCGGAAATGATTTTTATGAAAAACGTAGAGATCAAAGAAAAAAATATACAAAAACGCAGCAACAGATGCTCGATCAAATCCTGCCACTTTACAATGATGCAAAAGGAATTGCGTATTGGGGAGGACATGGTAATGACCCTATGATGATCAGTTTGGATACAGAGAAAAAGATCATTGATGCTGGTGGAAAGGAAAAGAAAACGGTTATGATTTTTCCAGAATTGGAACACTATACTCCTGATTTTGAATATACACTGAATCATTTTTTGTATCCACTTGCGGAGTATTCACAAGGGAGAAACGCCAACATTTATGTAAGAACAAAACATACTTTCTGGCAGGGAATTATTTATTTGAAGATGTGGGATAAGTTGCTGTCTGGTGAATATGCAGACGTTTTTGTACCATCCATGGAAGAGACAACAGACAAAATGATGGATTTGAGTGTGGCTGGAAAACTGGGAATTTGGACAAGCGGAGCCACTAACAGCTGGGGTATCAGAGGAGCGAGGGACAATGCAAGTTACTTCAGACTTAGACAACATTCCCATCAGATGCTTCCTAATCACTTTTTAAGAAATTTGGTCTATGCAATAGCTAGTGGGGCGCAATATGTCAACAATTACGCAGTAGACCAGGAGTATATCAGTTTACTGTATGAAATGATCGAAAAAGGTGTTTTGTATGTTCCCAAAAAATCACAATTGGTAAGTATCAACCCAGTACACCTCAGCATGAAAGAGCCAGACAAAGACTATTTGGATGAAGGGAATAATCTTAAATGGACAACTTTTTATGATGAGGAATATGAAAAAGCAAACCCAAAGGTATTTTCAAGAATGAATGGCACTTGGCCTGCTGCACCTGTTAAATCCTATGACTTCTCTACTTACGCATCTGGGAATAAAGAAAGAAGAATAGATTTTATGCCCAAATATCACAATGGAGTAGTGTTGATCACTCCAGTGCAGGAAGGAAAATTTGCCGATAAGAATGCACCGAGAGGAAAATTAGAAGAGCATTTGCACCCCATGTACAAAGGACAGCTTCAAGAATTTATTACGGATGGAAAGAGTTACTTATCATCAGATGGTAAAAAGACCTACTCAGCAGATAGTGAATATTACAAACAAATCGAAAATGCGATCAAAGAAGGTGTAAAGTCTCTGCCTGTAAGAATAGAGAGTGGTGAAGTGGCATGGGTGGCGGTTCAAACTTCAGCCTCACATATTCGTCTTACTTTAATTGATAATGGATACATCAATCCAGATGATAGAATTGCGAAAGTAATTTTACAGAAAGAGGTGAAAGAAATAAAGGATATTGTCACTAATCAGACATTAAAATCAAATGGAAAAACCTTGGAAGTAAATGTTCCATGCGGACTTTTTAGATTTATAGATATTACATTGGAAGAGGAACTATAATGTCAAAATGAAGAAGACCGTTTTTTCTGTTTGTAATCAAAAATGAATCTGTTGGATTAAAAAAGGCTGTTTGTAGAGTGTAAGTTTACCATTCTCTACAAACAGCCTTTTTTTTGAAAAATTGAAAATAGATTGATGTCGTTCTAATAGAAATTAGAAAGAAATACAACCATTTTTGATATAGATCTTATCGCCTTGACTTACAGTCACCTTACCACATTTTGTATAGATAACTGCACTGCTAGCACCACCTTGAATAGTAACAGATCCTGTACGGCTACCATAGAAAGTGACTTTCTTTGTACTTCCAGCAATCTCTGCGTCAAAAGTATAATCATTAGAGTCATTGTTTTGGTATCTTACAGTAACTGCAGCATAGGCATGCAATGCAAAAGCTAGAATTGCTACAAAAATTGAAGTTGAAATAAGTTTGATTGCTTTCATCATAATTAGTTTAATGAGGCCGATGAAGCCCAAGTAATGTATATATTCATAAGCACTGCCCTACTCAAAAAAACAGCAGAATATAGGAATAATTTAAAATGAGTAGTAGAACGTTTTCTAAAGTGAAAAGAAAAAATGTTCTTGAAATTTATCATTAACCACTATCAAGTTTGCTTTTTAATGATAGTAAATTGGTATTTATTCTTAGTACAATAAGTTATTAGTTATACAATTTTCATTTCAATATTAGAGCATGGATTATTTATATCAAACTATAGCATCATTTAATTTTTGTGAGATATGTATTCTTCTAGTTTTTATTAGTAAAGTACAATCTCATTTTTCTTTTTATGTCGTAACACAAAATACAGTTATTTTCAGTTTTTAATAATAAACCTAAATCTTTACCTTAGCAATCGTAAAAAACGAAGGGCAACTAAAAGAAACTATTGTACTTTAAAGAAATGCTAAACAAACTCACCTTTTTATTATTGATAAGCTGTTTGTTTTCTTGTCAAAAGAAAGACGATAAACTGAAAATTGTACTTACCGGAGATGTACTTCTGGATAGGGGAGTAGCCTATAGAATGAGAATACATGGTGACAGTTTGTTGGTCAATGCCTTTAAGCCTTTTAAAGGGCAGGATTTTACGGTGATTAACCTGGAAGGGACCATTACAGCCACAGGACCGAAACAGAATGATCGCTATAATTTTAAATCAGATGAAAAATGTGCAGGCCTTTTGAAAGAGGCAGGGGTAACGCATGTTTCTATTGCCAATAATCATATTTATGACTTCGGTAAAGAAGGGTATGATAATACAATAAACGCTATAAAAAAGCATCAGTTCCAAGTGGTAGGGCATGAAAACAAGCCTTCAATCCTTGAAAAAGGAGGGAAACGCTGTGCAATATTGTCCGCTTCTTTATTGGAACATAATGAATTTTTAGCCATTTCATCTGTGGAGGAATTAAAGCAGAGTGTCCAAAAATTTGTAGCTCAACACGAAAATATACCGCTAATAGTGTATTTACATTGGGGGTATGAAATGCAGGCTGTTCCTCTACAATGGCAAAGGGAATTGGCGATGCAATTGATTGATTTGGGAGTTGACGCAATCGTTGGTCATCATCCTCATGTTACACAGACAATTGAATATATCAAAGACAAGCCCGTTATTTATAGCCTTGGAAACTTTGTGGCAGACCCTTATATGACGGATGCAAGGTCATCTTATGTGGTGGAATTGGAAATTGATCAAGAAATAGAAGCGGTAAAGCTTACGCCCGTTGCTATAAAGAATTGCTTCCCGAAAACGATGGCATTGAATGATCAAATGACCGCTTTAAAAAGGCATTTACGTTTTTCTAATGTGAGCTTGTATCATGATGATCAATATTGGAAACTAATGCAAACAAAGAATATCAACTTTTCAGAACCTACAGATATATGGATGATTTCAGAGAAAAATACAATTTCTATGCTAAAGAAATTCTCTGAAAAATCATACTTGCTCAAATTACAAAAGGGGGAGGTGATGACCAATGTGTTACAGCTTCATGGATCACTTTCTGAATACCATATTGCGGACATCAACAACGATGATCATCTTGATGTATTAATTGGTATTACAAAAAAAGTGAAATTTGATTCAACCCTTAAGAAAAGAGTAAATATTTATACTTATAAGGATAAAGCTTTGAAACCTTTATGGCTTGGAACAAAATTGGTCAATGATGTTGAATCCTTTGGGGTATTGAAAAAAAATGAGAAAAACTATCTCACCACTGTAGAAACACTGAATGAAAACGAGAAGGTAGAAAGGATCTATGAGTGGGATGATTTCGGGTTTGCATTAACTGAATTAAATTAAATGGATAATATGAAACTTAAACTCAATCTATTGTTTCTCATGCTGACACCACTTCTTTTTACAAATTGTACGGAAGAAAGTGTCACTAATGATGAAACAAAACAGGCGAATGTCAAATCTTCAAAAGAAGAACGAATTGATAAAACGCAAACTCCAAAGAAGGAATATCTTCAAAAGTATTATCAGCTTGATCATATCAAAAGTTATTATGATTGGAATGAAATGACGGGTGTAGATGCTCCTCCTTTTGATTATAAAAAGGATCTGACTTCTTTGTCTTATGAAGAATTAAGGCTCTTAAGAAATGAAATTTTTGCCCGAAATGGCTATTTATTTAATGATGCTTTTTTAAGAGGTTATTTTAATCAATTCAAATGGTACAAACCTATTTTTGATGTACCCGAATTCAAGGTGTCTTTGGATAAAGAAGAACAAGATTTTATTAGTGAAGTTAAAAAAGAGGAAGCAAAACGTAAAGCAAATAAGACAGTGGAAAGGGAAAGTCTGTCACTTTATAATGCAGATCTGATTGTCAATACAAAACAGTTTAAAGCCGTACCCACAGAGGTACTTGAGGACTTTGGAAAACAGAATTTCAGTATTGTAAATGCCAACCGTTCTATGCCTTTTTATGCCTATGACAATAATGCATATCAGCACATTCCAAATTACGTGACCACTGACTTGTACTTGTTTATTTTGCACAGGTATTTTTCTCGTTTTATAGAGAAATTTGAGGAGAATTATTTATCAAAAGAACTAAAAGGAATACTTAAAAAGACATTTGAAAAACTAGCGACTTTGAGTACGCATAAAAATGAAGTGGAATGGGCTCAGACTTATTGTGCTTTGGCTTTACATTCTTTTGGTGACCAAGCTGTAAAGCTTCCAGAAAGTTATACTGAAATCTATCAGGAAGAAGTTCAGAAAATTGAGAATGCTGGTGGGAAACCATCTTTTATCCAAAATGAAACTGTGAATTTTGGAGATTTGAAACCAAGGTCGCATTATACGAAATCAGAACCTTTGAGAAGTTATTTCAAGTCTTTCAAATGGATCAGCCTTAATGGTATTGACATCAGTAATAACGAAGAATTAAAAGGTCTGATTACATTGGCCTTTACCATTAAAAACGATCCGAACTTATATAAAAAATATCAGAAATACAGTGCTGATATTGAAAAACTAGCTGGAAAAGAAGACAATATTTCCATCCGTGATTTAATAGCATTGATTGATGTAAATTCATTAGATGAAGCCTTGGAAGAAAGCAAAGTTGCTCAGATTCAAGAACAGTTAATGGCATCCTCCAAAGAAAGAATAAAGGTGGCTTATTTTACTCCATCAGCAGAAGAGGACAAGAAACGACTCTTTTTCTTTTCAAGCACTTATTCTATCAGCGGAGAAATTTTCAGCAAACTCATAAATGTAAAGAGAGATGCTCCTAAGGCATTAGATGTTGCGGCGGTATTTGGTAATAAAACGGCAGAGAAAATCTTATTGGAAGAATACAAAGAAAACGAAAAATGGCCTGCTTATACATCGAATCTCCAACAGCTTCAAAACCAATTTGAAAGTTTTTCAGATTGGGATCACAACTATGGATTTAAGGGCGTAGAATCCGCACTAGCCTCTTTTGCAGAACAAGAAAACTACCCCAACTTTATGAAAACGGATGCTTACAATAGGAAAGAATTGTCTACGGCATTATCATCTTGGACACACATAAAACACGATTTAGTATTGTATCAGGAAAGACCTTACGCCGCCGAAGCAGGAGAAGGTGGGGGACCTGAACCTCCATCGCATTACAGCTATGTGGAACCAAATATTGTATTCTGGAACACTGCAAAGGAACTTGTGTCTTGGCTGGAAATACTTTCTGAAAATAAGGAAACCACTTTTGAGAGCGAGCTCCAAAAGATTAAAGAAGTTGGGAATTTATTGAGAAAGGTAGCAAATAAGCAACTCAATGGAGAAAACGTTTCAAAAGAAGAATATCAAAAACTTCATTTTATCGGTGCAGAAATAGAGTACATTCTTCTGGGACTTTTAGAGACGGATCATCTTCCTACTAGAGAATCTTCAATGGCATTGATTGCGGACGTTTATGCCAATAAATCGGGAATTTTAAACGTGGCAGTAGGCCATGCTGATGATATTTATGTGATTGTACCTTTCAAGGGAGAATATCACATTGCAAGGGGATCAACGTTCTCTTTCTATGAGTTCCAAAGTGATGGTGTGCTTAATGATGAGGATTGGAGAAAAAAGGTGGGTGAGAAAAATGTTCCTAAAAGACCTGAATGGATTGCTCCTCTTGTTAGAAATGTGGAAACGTTAGAAGGGAATATGGAGTATAGATACCCTAGGTATGTTGATTATGATTAGCCTCAAGTTTATATACCAATTAGTATAATTTGAAGCCTCACATTTTAAGATGTAACAGTTTAGTAAAATCCCCAGCATAGAATAGATGTTGGGGATTTTTTCTTCTAGCTTTTACTAGAGAGTGATTAACACGTTAGCTTATCCGCTTCTTCTAGATAGGCTTCTTTGCTTTGTTCAAATTGCTCGATTAGTTGTGCTTCTTCAGTTGCATCTGATGCACTTTCAATTAACCCTTTTCTGATGCATGCTTCATTTTCTAAGATGTAGTCATTTAGCTCCTTCGCATTTTTTCCTCTTTCACAACCAGAGGGCAATATCTGATGTGCTGCTTGCATTACTGTAAATTGAGTAAGCACAATGATAGAGTTACATGGAGTTGATTCATCTTCACTAGAGCAAGAGTTGAAAAGTAGAAAGGAAAGTAGAACGAGGCAAGATAATAGTGACTTTTTCATTGTTTTTTAGTTGTAGTTGTAAATTATAATATTTCGTAATATATAATATTTGTCATTTCTGTCAAAATAAACTTAACTATTATAGATGAGGTGATTAAGTACACCTATATACTGAAAATGACGCTCACGTTTAACACTTGAAACATAGTGGTTTTTTATCACAATAATGGGAAGAGGTGTTGCGACAGTCCCAGCTTGTTCGTAGCGATTTAATTAGCAAATTGAACTTTTTCAAGGATTTCCTTTTGATCAAAAACTTCTAATATCAAATTAGATTCTGAACAATCAATTATTTTAATCTTTTCTTCTGTGTTTTCAACATGAGCTCCACAAAATTTAGGAGTGATGCCGGTGAAAACTACTTGACCATTTATTGTATCAATATTGAAAGAACTCCATCCATCTTGCTCTAACCAAAAATAATTTAATTTGATCTCAACGTTTTTTGTGTGACAATTTAAGCTCTCTACTCCAACTTATCTATCATTTGATTTTCAATTCAAGAGTCATTTTCAAAAAAAATACTTATTTTTGATGTATTACTCTTAGAAATTGAAATCAGTAAAAGAACTATTGTAAGGTGTAGCATAAGTCGGTAACAAGCCGTAAAAGTAAATCTAAGGTTAAAATGTGAAACGTGTAAATAGGCTCTTTGCTATAAAAACTAAATTAATGGATAAACTAACTACAGCCTATAGGCAGGAGTTTAAAGAGCCAAATTCGATCATTCTTTTTTTTGTTTTTTTATTTTTTTTGGCAATACTTTCATATATACTCTTTTGGATTATCGTATTTACGAGCTATGTTTCTGTAATAGTTTTTACTCTGTTAGTAGGCAGTCCATTCATTATCATCTTGATCGTAAGTATGATTAGTAGTCTTAAGAAAACAAAATGGGTTATTGAGGTAAATGAAGATATATTGAGTATACAAAAGAATAAAGAAGAACCTACTCATTTTAAGAAAGATGCTATTTCTCATATCTATATGGTTGAGGATATGAATGATGAAAAAGAAGAACAAAGTCTTTACGATAATAATATTCAGATATTAGAGGTCAATAATAAAACGACCAATTTGTTTTCTTCTTATCCCTTGATACCTTATAAGAAGATCGTTCAACTTGCAACAGAGCTTCGAGAAGCTTTAGATATCAAAACAACTATTATTGATGATGATAGTAATAATAAATATATTTTTGATGCCAATACTTACTTTATTCAAAACATAAATCAGTTGTTTGCAACTTATGAAAAGATTAATCTATATCAACTTGCCACTTTTTCTATAAAAAAGGATAAACTCTTACCCACTGAATTTAAACTGTCAAATATTTTTGAAATTATCGATATTCAACATCAACTCGGCAAAGAAAAAACAAGTATCCGGTTTATTACTAAAGGAACGGAGGAAAAGAAAATATTTCAACTTGAAGAGAGTGATGAAAAGGTTTCTTGGTATGAAATAAAACAGTTAAAAATAGAAGACTTTTTTGATCATAATAACCATAGTATTGAATACCTTCCATCTGAGATGGAATATAGAGGCTATAAGGGAGAGATGTCAGCACTAAAGGCTTATCAGATGGATTCATGTATCAGTGATAGCAAAACAAATTTGGTTGAAAGAGTATTGAATTTAAAAAAGTCAAAGCATCGCTTACATTTTGTTGGTTTTGATTCAGAAGAAAATAAAATAAAATCAATAGAAGATTATGAGTATTTGATATTCAATGATGTGATGATTGAATACAAGTTTACTGCACCATTATCAGAAGAATTTAATATAAAAAAGCGTAAGATCAGACTAGAAGAATTACCTACATTTATTACAGAAGAATACAACTCTTATACGCTAAAGGCGCTTAATTTGGATGCAGGTTCTTTGGCAGATTTACAAATGATCTTGGCATTTAATCCATCAAATTATATCAATAATGAAGTTTCATGGAACACCTATCACTGTTCGGTAGGAGACTTATTTTCATGTGTTGATCAAGAGAGCTTCATAGTGGAAATTGTATACTGTCACTTGAGTATCTCAAGGCAAATATCTTTTGTTTTGAGATGCCAAAATGAGAATTCAACTCAGCTTTTTGCTATTGATCATAATGGAAAAACGCATTCTATTACAACACTAAACTCATTTCAATTCATAGATGAAAATGGTTTATCAGATCTGTCAATTGAATCTTTTCCAACAACATTAATCCATAATAATGAGGAGTTTTATAAACAAAATTTAGTAATTAAAAAACAAATGGAACTCACCAATTCAAATGAACCGAAATTTTTATTTGAAGTACAATATTTTAATAAAAATGAAAGTGCTTCAATTCAAATTAAAAAATATGATGCAACGGATTATATTGAAATAACCTATTTAGAAGAATTAAAGCAAAAGCCTACTTTTTTAAAGACAGAAAAATTGGAGGTACGATAACTGTAGAATTACTATTATGATAAAGCAAAGGATTGAATTTATAAATTTCCAAGATAGAGACAAACCATTAATTTATGTCTACTTATTCATAGGTGTTATTTTATTTATATTTTATTTTTTTGAAATAATAAATCAACCCCTCTTAATTTTTGGTGAAATTTCTACACTACTCATCTTACTCAAGTATTGTTATTATTGGCTTGAGCGATCTAACACGAAATTGATCATAGATATTGATGAAGAAAAAATGAAAGTAAGCTATACCAGGAATCTGAAAAGTGATAAGCGACTTTTTGAATTAACACACAGTGATATTGAAGATGTTGTTTTGAAACCTATAGATGACACTTTTGAACAATTATACATTGTACAAAAATCAACAGGAATTTTTCATAAACTTGAAATTCCCGATGCGAAATCAATGTATAAAATAAAAGAGGTGTACCAAAAATTATTAGATGTTTATCAGTTTGATAAAAGTAAAAAAGAAGAACATAATGAGGTCGAAAGTCAATCTAGTTTAAGGAGTTTTCCCAAGCTTAAGGATCAGCTTGATATCAATATAGAGGATCTCAAAAAAGGAAGTGTAGTGACTTTAGCCACTAATGATTACCACATAGAAGAGGTAACTCAATTCGATTTTGATAATACAACTACACATTTTTCATATGATATAGGCAATAATCAAAAATTACTGATTTACCCTTCATTAGGTTTTCTTATCATCTGTCTTGAAGCACAAAATATGGAAGCTTCCATACAATTTCAGAATGAAGGTGTGATAGATTTTGAAGGGGATAAGTATTTCTTATTTGAGGAATTGAATGGGAAGTTTCATAATTCACGACAGAAGTTTATGTCTGTGAAACAACGCTTTTTTACCACCTCAGATTATTCCAAAACCTTACGTTATTTTTCTACTGATAATGAATCTATTCTTTACGTAGGAGAAAGAAAATATATCAATCAGATCAGTAGTGTTTTACCATCAACTCAAGAGCAATGCTAAAGTATAATAAAACAGACCGCTCACTAGAAATAAAAGTTAGAGATTCATATTCCATAGATGCCTTTTACGTTCTATTAATTTTTTCTTCGATAGGCTACTATCGATTATGTTACGATACAGGAGGAAATGGTATCTTCAGCTATGCTTTGATAGGGCTATGTATCTGTGTTGTTTTGTGGCAATTCATTGTATACCTACCAAGTGATAGAATAGAAGTAGAAAATGAATCAATCACTAAAGAAAGTTATTTCGCTTTTTTTCGAATAGGTCAAAAGACTTATGAGGTGAAAAAAATTGAACAGTTTTTTGTCACGAAGTCAAAACGTCTTTGTATGATCTACGATGGAGAGGAAAAGTATTTTCTCTCCGCAGAAAGTGATGAAGAGGTGCTAAACCTTGAAAGATTATTAGAGAGATATATTGGATTACAAGATTATAAGGCAAGTGAAGATGAATTATTAGAAAAGCAGGAAAAGAAAAACGAAAATGTGGTAGCCAATAATATATGGAATACATCCATCAATAAAATTGCAAGCCTACACCCTAAAGATATCTTAACGATTAGTCATCAAGACTATGAAGTGTATCAACATTTCAAATGTCAATGGAATAATCAAAGTCAAACCATAATTATACACCTCACGAATGCTACAACAGAATTGTTGTTTCATTATTCTAGAACCGTCCAAAAAGATATTTATTCTATCGAAACAAAGTTAAATGCTTTTGAAATTTTTAATTTGTCTTCTTTCTCCACTTCCTCTTTTATGGACTATCCCAACAAGTTATATTATAATGGAGAAGCCTACAATAAGACGTATTTAAACCAAGGTACACTGACGAGTACTATCACCCCAAAAGGAGTCGCTGCAACCCAAGTATTTTACTTTTCTGTAAATCAAGAAGAGTATTTGAGGTTTTTCAAAATGGGAGAAAATACGTTGTCACTTTATCATGGACGAAAAATGGATAGGGGGTTAATTATGTAGTTTTTGATGTTTAGAAATACTGATTGAAGCTCACTCTACTTCAATAGTTTACTTCTTTAGAGTGCTTTAAATCTTATATAGGTTTACTTGAAGTGAGAGATCTGTAGTTCTTTACTTTATGGGCCCTGTAATTACTCGGCAAGTTGGTTTATCATAGAAAATAGATTAAGCTATCCACTTTAGGAGCTGTGAACTTTCTCCTTAATCTTCTGTAATCACTGGATTGAGGTGATAAATCAAATTGACTTTTCTGTATCGTACATTGTATAGAATCAGAATAAAATAATTGATTGTTGACCTTCAGTTTTACTCTAAGAAATGTATCAAAATTGCCTTTGTATTTGGGTATTTGAACCAGCATCATTTGATGAGCACGCAAAGCCGTTATCCAATAACTATTACCACATTTGCTATAGTCAAAGTATTCAATATTTTTCCATTCGCCATCTTCATTTTTTGCCTCTTGAATAAGGAATACCTGATTGTCTTGTTGTTTTATACCAATATCTTCTTGAGATAAATTTTGGATGCAAAGTAGGTGTGAAGGATAGAACGTACTTTCTTTTACTACTTGATAGGAGGTATCAGAAACATTTTTCTGATGGTAAGATGTCACTTCGTAGGGTAAGTGATTGACATTATGAAGAGATAATTTTAGATTCAGTTCTAGTGGATAGGTTTTATTAAAAAAAGTAGGTTCTGTAGTGGTGTAATTTCCATTTTCTGTAATAGACAAAATACCGAGATTCGTATTTTTTGCAATAGAGGGCTCTTTGATATTCTTAGAAGAAGATAGCTTTTTTGAAGTATCACTTAAAAAACTGAAATCAATCTCTGAAAAATGAGTTTTGATAATAGTATCATCATTCGTGTGACATGAAATCAATATAAATAGGGATGCAATATAGGAAGTGAGTTGTTTCAAATTTTAAATGCTCTTGAATAGTTTTTCTATTTCTTCGTCTAATTCATCTTCATCAGGAATTTCACCTGTAAATGGAATTTCTTTAGGGTGCAATTGTACCCAAAGCTTCAATTTTTCATTTTCAAATCCCGTTTTACGGAACTCCTTTATCGTTCTCACCAATCTCCTTTTTACGTTCACTCTTTCAAGTGATTGGGGTTGCATAAAGTGAAGAAACACTTTCGATGGATTTTCACTCAAACTACGATCTATACCATTATTTGAAAAATCCCTTTGTATTAGATTACTAAGACTATCATAATTGAATGTACCAACATCATATTTTTTTATGGAATCATCAAGGATAAAAATTATATTTCTTGACCGAGTGCAAGCGATAGTTGACCCACACATATTAATTAAGTTGAGACGATAATTAATACTGTCGGTATCAATCACTAATTGTACTTGACAGTCATGGTCATTACATAATACCTCATCAATACTTTTATAGAGTGAAAGGAAACTCACTGTAGAATCTATATTGATTTGGACCAACTTGTCTTTATCATCTGGCCCAAACTTCATGAAGGCTGTATTATTGCAAGAAGTCAAGATTAGAAGTGATATGATTCCTATTAAATTGCTTTTCATTGAGAGTATGTTTCAAAAATGCTCTTAGTTTGCTTAAACCTTTTTACATTACCTGATGACTATACGGATTTACGTATTCCCATTTAATGCAGTCAATCTATCTAATTCATCAAACTCTGCCATTACCATTATATTATTTCTAATGGCCTCAATTTTATTTTCGGAAACTTTTAATTTAAAATCTCTATCAATCAGGTAATTGAGAAATGTTTTTTTGTGGTTTAAGTCCACTGCACCAATTAACTGTGGGAATGAAGTAAATACCTTCTCGCTTTTCTCTAAGTCTACCATAGGAATTTCGGGATCATCAATAGTGACCACTAATGTACCTTGACCATAATTTGCACAATAGTAACTTTTGGCCTGAAATAAACCACATGCCATCATACCCATTTTATGCTCAAAACCCTCTTCAACATTGAAGTGACCTTCGGTAAATTCCTTGATGTTCTTTTGTTGGCCGATATTTTTTAACTGATGTGACTGCAAAAGTAGATTTTCAGGCATACCACTTTGTGTGTTTGCCCAACCCCACATCCAAGATTGACTGCCAAAAGCAAGGGACCCAATAATTTGGATAGGGAACTCGAGGGGACCGAAGAAAATTTTTCCTTTTTGCATATCAAGATTCCAACTGTAGGAACCGATAACGTCACCAAAAATAAGCTGTTTTTCAAATGACAGTCCTGCGTGAAGTTCTACTAAGTCTTGAAAGCTTTCAAAATCAGTTTTTGTCATTGTATTAAATCCTTCTCCACTGTTTTGCCCTTTAGAATTATCGGCATTGAATAGATTTTTAAATAGTTTCATTTCTTAATTTTTATAGTTTGTAGAGATTAATCCTTTTCTTTTGAAATATTTATAATGAAGGAAAATGTAAATTAATGCATGATGAACATTGAAAGAAAAAGCCAAACAAAAATATTCCCAACGATTATGAATGTAATAGTTCCGAAATATAATTTTGTCCACCTTGTAAGGTATTTGTAGAAAAGAGGGAATATCAGTAAAGCACTTCCAAAAAATGTCGCTCCGGCTACATCATATCCACCCTCTATTGAAAAAAATATTGAAATAACGGCTAGGATTCCAGCGACAATATGTATGAGATAAGCAATATCTCTAAGAGTTTTCATGCTGAGTTTCAGTTAATGTTATGGTGTTATCTTAAAATTCGATTCTGAGTGACTTAGCGCTCATATCTATATCCCAAAAAGATTCCCCGATCACTTCCTTTATTTGATTAAAAGTAGAATCTAGTTCATCAGCTCCCTTTTCACTAGGCAAAGGAGCACCTTCTTCTGCTTCTTTTTCCCCATTAAATGCACTAAAAGATCGAACCAATTGATCTCCTTCATAATAGAAAAATATAAATGCCATAGACACCTCACTTAATGCAAAAGTGAGGACATTTGCTCCCTCAACAGAATGTGCATCAATACACGATTCGTGATTTAGAAATAAAATAGTTCCATGTTCACCAAGATATGCATCACAGATACCTTCCTCTTTCCAATTACTGCTTGCCGCTTCAAAAGTTATTTCTTGTGCGTTTGAAAAATCATAGCCTAAATCTTCTTTAAGCTCGTCGAGTTTGCCATTGTAATTTTTGTTGATTACTATTCCTGCAATATTAAATCCCATATTTATATTAAAAAGTTTAGTTTGCTTGTTTAATCGTTGAAAAGATGTATACAATTTAAAAATTAATGTATTACAATACAAGAATACTATAATGCTATTTATCTCATTTGAGTTGTGGTTTGAGGGCAATACAATCCATGTACTAATACTGAGTGCGATTACTTAGGAAGTCGATTTTTCACCAATGCGATTTGCCCCATATGATTAGCGGAGTGTTCCATCACATGAAACCATACCCAATGATTATTGACGCCTTCATCTACATTTTCTGCAAACCATGCGTCATCTTTTTTCTTAAGTCCTTCTAAAGTTTTTTTCCTTACTTGATCCCATAAATAGAGGTAATACTTTATCGGTTTTCCCTTTAACTCTTCCCTGCTTTTATCTCCCAAACTACTAGCTACGGCCCAAAATTCTTCTTCTTTTTCAGTCCAAGTACGTCCCTCTAAAGTTTCCACTTGATAATAAGACTCTGTAGCGATCAAATGCATAATCAGGGCACCAATACTGTTCGCCTTGTCATCAAATAAATAATCCGTTTCTTCCTGATTTAAATCAGAAGTCATTTCGGTAATTCTGCTTTTTAAGTCTTCAAGCATATTGACCATGATACCAATTTGAGGAGAATACCCTTTTTCCGGTTTAATTTCGTATTGTGCATGTGCTAATGAAAATGAGAAGTATAAATTTAGTAGTACGAAAATTATCTTTTTAGAGCTCATAAAGTTTTATTTATAAATTGAAGTGTAGAATAACTATGTATTTAAATGTCAGTTAGTTTTCTCTAAATATAGTTCAATGTTCTTGAGGGTGCAAGTTGAGGATGTAGAGAGCATGATGTTAGAAGTCTGTTAAGCACGCTACATTAATCTAATATATCAAACTCCTTATATTTCATTCTTTTAGCGTCATTGTATTTCTCTACCCAATAGCCGTTTTCAAACTTTTGTACATTTAAACCTAACCTGAATTTATTTTTGATCAGATTTTGTATTACAACGTTCAAATTAATGTCTATGCCAAAATAATGAAGTTCAGTTCCAAATCCATCTTTTACCTCAAATGCGTGATAGTCAAAATTATGCTTTATACTTTTTCTTATCAGTTCCTCACAGATTATTAATCTAAAGTGATCTTCCAAGGTTTCTTCGTACATTCCTTCACCTTGAAAATTATATATTGTTCTAATCGGAATGCTAAACCTAAGCACTTTTTTGTTTTCTATTTTCATTGATGTTTTATTAAAACTGCCAAGTCTGAATTAGGTAAGATTGAGGCAGTGTCATCTATTAAGGAGTTTCTATTCAATCTGCTTCTTTAGTATACAGGTCAATTATTAATCTTTTTTTCAGCTAATGTTAGATTCATTTTCTCGTTTTGCTTTAAACTAAGTACTAAGACAAAAGTAAATTATCCGTGGTGATGAATGAAGAAAAAAATGGTTGTTGTAGGGACGTTGCATTGCAACGTCCATCGAACCATCATAAAGGCCATTTTACAGACCACAACACGGACTGTTTTATCTTAATTAAGGACACATGTTGAAGCTTTAAATCGTGATTTGAGCTAAACTGGTATTGTTACTTATTTTTACCTTTCAATATTCCTTTTGTGTTTTCAGTGTCAGGTATATAAAGTATCTCTAAATTGTATTTTTATCTTTTCCTTTCTTTTTGACATATAAGAGCTCCTCGGGCTCAAATGTAAAGTCACCTAGTAGCTTCTCTGTCCCCTTTTTATAATACTTTTCCAACCCTTTTATCACAACCTCTTCCATTTGTTCTTGCAACACTGCTAATTCGGGTTCTGTAAAAGATTCAGATGTGCCTTTAGTAAGCAGTTTTTGTGTTTTTTTCATTTTGTAATCAGGAGAGTTAATAGGCTGAAGTAGAAGACCTGCTTTTATAGCTCCCATTTGTGGAATAACATCGATAACATAAATTTTTCCTGCTTCTAGGTCCGCTTTAACATAATCTTTATTTTCTGCTCTAGCCCAGAATAAATGTTCACCTGGATCACACTCATATCTCAAAAACTTGGGTCCATTAAATCGCCCAATAACTTTAGTACTGTCAAAGTAGGTGAAATTTATAGCAAACCCCAACGATGATGATCTTACAAAGTAAACGACTGCTTTATCCGTTGGTGCAGGTTCAATTGATTGTGCATATCCATAAAAACTGAATAGTGTAAAAAGAAGTAAGAGTAATGATTTTTTCATTCTTTTATTAGTTTATGATCTTAAATTTTCAAAACTGTAACGAAGGTCAATCCGTCCAAAATACAGTCTTGGTGTTTGTTTGAATACTGTTTAATTTTTTACTTTAAATAAACTCGATTTCTTGCCTATTAATTTTAATGGACTTTTTAATTTCATTACAGATGTTCATAGTTGCTTTTTATTATTGTTTTAATACTAATGTAAATTAGAGCATAGTATTTGACTCAATTAAATAGCAGTAAATGTAATTATTTTCTATAAACAATAAGCAAGCCTTTCACCATACTGAACGTAATTTTTTAACTCAAACAGATTCCAAATATAATTTTACTTTCTTAAAGAAAGCCTTTGCGGATAAAACACCACCTGAATCAAATTATATTCAAGCTGACTAAAATCAAATGCTTTACCATCAACCTTAAAACTAGAGTAAGGATACCACCTTAGATTGGTTCTGAGAATAATAGCTTCATTGGTTTTTCCGGGTACAATGTCCCACCCAAAAGTAAGTCCGGGTTCAAAGGATGAATAATTAAAACTACGTTTCGATCCATCTACTTCCTCAGTGTATTCAATGGTATCATAGGCGAGATTGAGACCTATGTAGGGTGCAAAGCCAGAGAAGTCAATCAGAAATTTATTTGCTTCTAGAGCCCATGAGTATTTTTGGATGGTTTGTTTGGTACCAAATCCTTCGGTTTTAAAGGTTGGGTTTCTGAAAGATAAAGCTGTGAAAAAGTTGGCTTTGTTAAAGTGATAACCCAATGCAAAATCAAGATAGCTGGAAGAAGCTAATCGTTGTTGTAAATAAGGAAATTCCTGAGCGTTGTATGCTGAATTTGAAAGTGAAAACGAAATGGAAGGTCCAACACCAATAAAGAAGTCTCCGAATGATTTGGCATCATAAGAAAGCTTTGAAACACTTGGGTAACTGTTCCATTGATCAAGGTTCTTTTGAGTATTGTCTTTGGTAGCGTCAAAAGAATAAAGTAAGCCAAATTGAATGGAATACGAAGGCGTTTTAACTTCTGTCATTTCAGTCTTACTAAGAGGATATTGCCATTTAGTATTTGGAAAATAATTGACGGCCATTCTGAATGCGATTTTTTTATAACTGTACATTAACCCCACATCAAAATTCAGCATAAAATCTTTAGCAATCGTGGTATGTTTCTCTCCTGTCTGCGGGATTTGTTCAAATGTCAATGCACCCCAGTTAAAGCCAATATAAGGACGTAATTTCCCTTTTTTCATGGCCCAAGGGTAGATCCGTGCTCCAGTTGCTACAGAATGTAGCATTTTGTGCTGGGCATCATTTCCATCCAAGTTGATTTGACTTAGAGGGAATGTTACATAGAATTCGGTATGACCCCAAAAGTGAAATCCTCCCCAAGTGATGTATGGATTTAAAGTAGCGGAGTAATCAATGGGCATTACCTCTCCGTTGATCATTTGTTTCCCTGTAAAAGAAGGGAAAAAGTTGCCTCCTGCTTCTAAATACATTCGTGCAAAATCCAATCTCTGTTTTTGGGATGTTTTGTCTTGAGCTTGTAGGTTGAAAACGAACAAGCAACTCATGATGATTGTGATTATTATCTTATTCATTTTATTAAAATTGAAAACCAACGAAAAACCAAATACTATTATCAAATCGATTATTCTTGACGGTGGTGTCACCGAGTTGTGTATCTTGAATTGGATCAAGGGTGAACCGTAATGGAAGAGAAACTCTATAGTAAAGACCTTTTATTTTTAATACATCTGTTTCCACAAAACTGATGGCACTTCCAACAGTAAAAGAGGATTTTTGAAGTTTCTCATTAGAGACGGTATGCGTGTATTCATGATCATAATACCCAAAAGAAGGTGCGATATAAAGACCCTTGGTAAAAACAGGAAAGTCATAAAAGAATTCAAAACCAACTTGCTTTCCTTTTACATTTTTACCGTCTACCGCTTTTGCAAAATCAGAAGAGAGATGTTTTTCAGATAAATAAAGATAGGTGAAAGCAAGCCTTAGTAAGTGGTCATTTTTAAACCTTATACCTGCTTCTCCACCCAGAGATTTGAATTGGTTAAAAACAGCTTCTCCAAGGTCATAGGCAATAAAGAAATTAGTAGTTTTACTTTGAATAGAATCCTTATACGAGCTATTCATCTCAGAAGAATAGTCAGTAGCATTCCGTCGTTTTTCAGACACTTTGTGATGCAATGCTAAATCTTGTGCATTGCTCCCAATAGAATAAAAAATAATAAATGTGATGAGTAATAATTTGTGCTTCATAATCTTAAATTTTGAAGCAAAACTATAAGTGATGTGAGAGGTTCACAATCGGGTAAAAGTATGATTTAGGCCTGATAAAGGGATATCATACAAAAGTATGAGTCTTGATATTCAGTTAATTGTAGTATTTGTCAGTCATCATTAGCCCACCACTTAAGTCGTGGGCTAATGATGACTGACAACTATGGTAATTCTATTACCTAAGCAAGTTTGAAAGTTCATTTCGGGTTTTCACACCGCATTTTTTATAGATATTACTTGCATGAGTTTTTACTGTTGGCAGAGAAATAAAAAGCTGATCAGCGATATTCTGATAAGTCACACCCTTGTGAAGCAAAGATGCTATTTCCTGCTCCCGTTTTGTAAGTGAATAGTTCTTGAATTGTTGTTCGTTTGGTGTGCTACCTTTTTGGATGAGAGACAACCTCTGCATGTCATCGTAGATTTTTCTGATAGCCAATGCTGTAAAGGCAATGTACAATAGAAAACCAATTTGAAAATGTTGGTACTCTTGTTCAAAAGCATAATGAAAAATTAGATAAATAGGTGTCAGCACTAGAAAAGTGAGTGCAAAAATCCTATTAGATTTCTCCAAATGCTGGAATTGCTGGATGGCCTTTGTACTTCTTGTAATTAGCATTGATGTGACGATGGAAATAATTAGAAATACAATCACAGCCCATTGTGCCAACATCATTTCATCCAATAGCTTTGCACCGATCACCATTACCGCCATTACTATTGAAACCCCAATGTGTATTTTTTGGAACTTAACGGGGATGGAATGTTTCTGTTGACTCAGCGTATCCAAAAAGGTAGTACAAGCGATCAAAATCATACAAAGCAAGGTAGAAAGGGTTGTCGTCTCTTCCTCTTGAAATAATGGCGATACACTAATGGAGATTAATAATAATAGAAGTGAAATTGTAAACCCAATCGTCTCCCGATTCTCCATTTTCTTATTGTAACACAGTATTTGCAGAAACAAAGAAATGGTCAATGCAGTGTAGGTTATAAAGAGTAAGATATATTCAAATTGAAGCATTTTCTTTTGCAACAAGTTTAGTTGTAGTATTCATTTGTTTAGGTGTTTCAATATAACACTTCGTTTACAAATTACTACCAATAACATCATGTAGAATATTATGATCTTTTTATTATCCTAATCGCCTCATTTAATTTCTCTTCATTGAACCCTTTTATAAGTTCAGTTCGGACTAATTTATTTTGAATAGATGGATTCAAGCTATTTAAGGATTTATCATCGTCAATAATTAAAAAATGGACAATACCTATCGCTACTTCTACCTAGTCATTTTGTGGTAATTTTTACTAATCCATTAACTGAATTTGCACCAAAAATCTCTGGGTTTACAGGGTTGTCTATGTATTGAATTCCAATAATTTTTTTAAGTTTTATTTCATTAAATCTGTCAAAATATTTTCTGTGGTCAATCTGTACACCGTCAATAATTAATACTGGTTCTCCTTTTTCTGGATCTATGTCGGCGGTTGTTTTTAGATCAGGTTTTGGATACATTGCCTTTGCTTGAGAAAAGGTTTCTCTAATTGAACGTTTTGATTGACCGCCTTTGGGTATTATAATTATTATTCCCTCCAAAGGTCTACAAAAAGTCAAGCTATTGGCATAGGCTTTACCTATGTAATGAATGCTTATAATGTCAGATCGTTTGAACTTGGAAAGCTCATAATTTAAAGAATCATTGTTCAATGGTATACCCTCAATTATGTAAAGCACATTTTTTCCAGTCATTGAGTTTGGAACAGTATTTAAGACCCAACTATCAATGTACTTTTTATCCAATGATTGACCAAAGGATAAATTAATCCACAAAATCAAAAGTGTCATTATGTGAAGTATCTTTCTCATGCTTGTTGCCAATTTTTATTATATGTCACTTTTACATCCTAGTAGGGTGCATATCGATAATATGTCTTATTATCTTCTTTATACTCACTATCCCACTTATTTGATTTTACCTTTTCCAACCAATTTATTTCCTCACTCGATAATTCATCCAAAGTAGCCTTGTATTCAGGTTTTGGACTATACCACCATTGTGATGAATAGTACTCTTGAATCACCTCCGTTTTAAATACATAACCTCTAAGAGCAAAAGGTAGGTTTCTTAAAATTTTAAATGAATTTTCATCAACTGACCGGGTACTTGATATATCACTATTTATATATTCTGGTAAACCGTATATACTATAGTCAAAAGCAGGGTAACCATATTCCCTTTCATCTCTTGATGAACCTAAATAAAGTTCTCCTTTAGGTTTAAAATTTTTCTTATGGAAAATTACTCTGCCAGTACCTGTTATAAATTTAGTCTTCTCATCCCCTGAATCATAGCATTTACCATAGGGAATTTTCCATTCACTTTTATCATCAAAAAAAGTGTTTCTCATACTAAAAATTTCACTTATTCCCATGTCAATGATTAGCGTAAAATCATCTATTTGATTATTACCCCATCTATTTGCAGCGGTCAAAATATAATCAAAATTATATCCACCCATTACAGATCCCGACATATTAAATCTATACGTATGAGTGATTTTATTTAAGCCAGATTTAAAATTTGCATTGAAATGATAAACATAATAAAAATCAGGTGAGTTTTGATCAAAACCATTATTAATGATCTCTTCCTCAGTCTTCGCATTTATCTTGTTGTTGACATAATAATTTTCAGTATTTACAATAGAAGTTTTAAACTCTAATAATTCACTGTTCACATTTACATCAAAATCAGAAATATAAGGGTGGGCTCCATTTTTGGGAGTTCCATCAACATCACCATTTGGTGAAGGAGCTTCGAACCCAACCAAGATGGTTTTTTCTGGTCCAGGATTAAAAAAGGTATAGTCAACCGTCACATAAGCAAAGTATTGTTTACCAACTGTCTCACCGGCATCATTTTGTTCATAAACTGTCTTTTTCTCTATGGTTAATACTTCTTTAGTTACGCAAATATCAGTTTCGGTAATCGGTATCAATTGATTACCAGAAGCGTAATATGCAGAATCATTTGCAAAGACTCTTAGCGTTATCAAAGCCAAAAAGATGAATGTTAGTTTCTTCATAATTTATTTTTAAATTTTTAATTAAACACAGTTCACTCTATTCTTACATTATTTAATTACTGTGATGCGTAAATAATGTATTACATATTATTTGATCTATGAAACATTCCATAGGCATCAAGGTAAAAATCAAAAATTTCATCACCAGCATAAAAATGAAGGTTTGTTTCTTCTTCAATCTTTTTTATATAAACATCTTTGCGAGCACATTTAAACCCATCAAATCTGATCGTATCAATGATGTTGGAACTACGATCCATAGCATAATAAACGGCATAATCTCTCCAACCAATCCCTTGATACAATGATGCTGCTGAGCATAAATAAATATCATCAGTGATCTGAATTGGCCGAGTCATATATACTTCTAAAGGAAATCTTTCATCAGAGTCTTGAGCAGCCTCTTTTTCTCGAATTTCGTCGATATTAGGATACAGAAGAAGCTTACCTAAAAACAAATCCATTACTCTTCGGATATTGTCATGATCAATCTTCGTTATACTATTCCCAAGCCTATATATGGAGTCAAATTCAGACAATGGATAGCCTGCAGTATTATTTTCTATAGTTAAAGATTCTACTTGGCGTTCAATTTTAAAAATAGCTTCATATTTTTGAAGAAACTTGATGTTTTCCAAATCTAACTCAGTGAGTAATGAATCTACATTGTCTTCTGTAGGGTTATACCAACTAAATTGACTAAAATATTCGGTAAGTTCTTGAGACTTGAATTTATATCCATATTGAGCATATATCTCATTGCGTTTAATCCTAAAATCTGCACTGTCAAAGTCTTGAACCATGTAATAATAGTATTCCTTATCTACTCGAAATTTCTCAACAGGCTGTTGATCTATTACGTTAGCAACTTGTTGTTGATCTATTTCATTCGATTGTGAATTTTTTTGAGTTGTTGCTGAGCAACCCGCAATTAGTAATAATGCCCAAAAGTATATTACTTTTTTTGATAGCGTTTGTGAGTTCATGATTTTTTGCTTTAAATATTAGCGTTTATTTATAATCTCTTTTCACTTAATTGTTTGCTTGATATTGTTGATTCTTGACAAAACCCTATACTTGACAGTAAAAGAGTTATGATTATTGTTGCTATTTTTTTCATAATGTTTGTGATGAGTGTATCGAATTTTCGATCGTTGCTAGATTGCTGAAAGATTCCTAAAATTAGATATTAATGTAATACAAAAAAATAAACATTTTTTCGCCTATTTCTAAGAAATATCCTTTACTGTACTCTTGCAAGTGATTGAAGATTAGTAATAAACACTCCCAACTTCCATCAAAAAATTAGTAGATAAGGTTTAGAAATAGTCGCTTAATAGCCTATCCCTTTTTGAGGGAAATAGCTTGGGAATTCCCCAACTTATTTTGTCGTTGGTCTCTAGGTTACAGATTCTTGTAGCACTTTGTATTACAAGAGCCGTATGAATTGAGAGGTTCACGTACGTTTCTGTGAGAAGTTAGGGGTGAGATTCCCCTAACTTACTCGAAAGTGTGCTTTTATTTTTTCTTCAGTATATATTTTAATTCTTTCTTTACAACAGTATAGTCTTCCATATCTAAACTAAAGAGGTTTATTTCTTCGTTTTTTACCTCAAAATAAAATACATTCTCTGGATTATCTTGATAGTACTCCAATTGTTTAGATGTTCTTTCTCCTATTTGTACTATATCACTTTCAAAAACACCATTTATTTCACGGAAAGAAGTCCATATCTGCAACCTTTCTATTTCCTTATAGCCTTTTGCAATTCCTTCTTTACCAATATTAAATTTAGCAGATAAAACATTCCTTTCTCCATCCAAAAGAACATAAGACCCCTCAAGGAAAATCTTGTTTGCAAATGCATCTAATTCGCACAAATAAGAATCTTCGCAATTCTTTTCTAATTGAATAAAATCGGATATACCTTTTTTCGTTTGTAACCTTATAGTTTTCTGTCTATTCGTGTTTACAAAAATAAGTTTATCACAACCACTTGTACAAGGGTCTCCAAGAAACTCATCTCCAATTTTTTTATGTGAAAATAGAAATTCATTTTCCTTTATTTTCTTATAATAGTAGATTGGAGATCTTTCTGTGTCTCCATATGTATAGATGGAAATTCCAAAATATTCTTTATCAATTAAGCTAGAGTCAATATAAATGTTTTGAAACGATTCTTTTTGTGCTTCATAAGGTGATTTACTTTTAATCATCTTATTAATATAAGATTCAGATATCCAGTTACCTTGATATTCTGATGCGAGCTTTATTAGGTCAGGATTGTTGACTGTTTCTCTTGACTCAACTTTATTATCAATTGTTTTTGTATCCTTTAAGGATTCACTATTTGAGCAACTGAAAAAGGGAATCAGTAGTAGGATTAGATATTTCATGAACTTAATTATTTAATTGTACACAACAACATTGGATAAACACAATGGCGCTTATCCATCAGTAAAAAATCCTCCTAACTCCCATTAAAAAAATAGTTTGCTATAAGATTGTAGAAAGATTACCACAAGATATATATTACTGTATTACAAAACAAGAGTGCAAGAGAACTACACAGCCTTTGTTCAACTAGTGCTTAATTTTTGGGTTTGAAGACTAAACAAAGACCTAATTATTATGATCTTTTTATAATCCTAATTGCCTCATTTAATTTCTCTTCATTGAACCCTTTTATGAGTTCTGTTCTAACTAATTTATTTTGAATAGAGGGATTCAAGCTATTTAAGGATTTATCATCGTCAATAATTAAAAAATCGACAATACCTGATTCGTTAATAAATTGTTCAATCTCTTCCTTTCGGTCCTTGCAGTGCTCATATATAGGAAGAAATGATTTTATTGGACAATTTATCTTTCTATACTTGAAAATTTCGTTGAATTCATCCAGTTTTTTCACGGTTCTACGTGTCGAACTTAATATAATATCGCATTCAAAAACAGATAGAAGTTTATTCAAATTTATTACACAACTTTCGTTGAATTTTGAATATCCGTCACCATCAATTTCGTCTGCTTTCCACATCGGAGTTGTAATTAAAACTCCATCTAGATCCAAAATTAAAGTAGGTTTCTTCATTTTTTTATATGTATTTGTTTGCTTTAATGTTTACGAATGACTCAGTCGTGATGTAGCATACAGACCGCGTCACAACTGAGCTATGTAATATGTGGATACACCGTTCGCCGTTGTGCCACCCATTTCACTCATATTGTGCCAAAAATTCACACGCCATTGTGCC
>NZ_JABANE010000084.1 GCF_012844305.1 Flammeovirga aprica JL-4 | reverse complement strand
TTAAGCCCTACCGTGCTGATGGTACTGGGTTAACCCCCGGGAGAGTAAGTCGGCGCCACATTCATTAAATATAGAAGGTTAGTTAACACAAGATGTTGACTAACCTTTTTTTTTGTCTATATATTTTTGTAAATAAACTTTAAAACTATTTTTCTGACATCAAGCTGAAATAGATTTAATCTATATCAGCCGATCTCTATCTTGTCTCCAAGAAATTTTGGTTGTTTCCCGAATATTAAGTCCAATACCATTTTTACTCTAGCTAATTTTTCCCTCAATTTAGTTTTAAGACCATAATGAATATTGACATCTTTGGCATTAAAACCAATAGCCTCAATGTTTTTAGAATCAGCTATATAAATAGCTCTTTCATTATGGAATTGTTGAGAAATTATGGTGATATTTTCTTGCCCAAAGATCTCTTTGCAACGAACGATTGAATCTAAAGTCCTAAAACCAGCATAGTCAAGATAAATTCTATTAGATGGAATTCCCTTCTTTATCAGATCTTCTTTTATTGTTGAAGGTTCATCGTAATCTTCTGATGAGTTATCTCCACTCACTAAAATGAAATCCACTTTTTTAGCTTTATAAAGTTTGACGGTGGCTTCAATCCGATATTTATAGTACAAGTTAACTCTGCCATTAGAAAGGATTTTGCCAGTACCTAAAAACAATCCCACTTTATTGTAAGGGATTTTTTCTGCTGAATTGTAAGTTTTTTTTAAGGTAGTATGTTTAACTAATTTGTCTGCACCAAAAATTGCAATCAAGGAAAATATTTGGAATACTAGCCCAGTTTTAAATAATGTCTTAAACCGTTTCATCTTATAGTAGAGGGTATAATTTATCTTCTAATCTAAAGAATATTAAATGGAGAGTACATTGAAATTTTCATTATTATCATCAATCAAATATCCACCTAAATTAAACCATTGCTTAGCACTATTCAGAATCCAGCTATCAGATGAAATCACGACTTCATTACTCTTTGCTAAAGTTTTATCAGGGTTAAAAACTAATTCGACTTCCCAATTAAAGCCATGAAACTCACTTAATTCTAATAGTTTCGTTTTCAAACTGCCACTATTAGAAATAGGTTGATCTAAATACCATTTCACAGACCTCACTTTCATTTCTTTCAAAGTATTTCCAATTCTGAGTAATGCTTCTTCTGTTTTGCTGACCCTTTTATAGGTGCCATGAACGCTTGATATATCTCTGTAGAGACCGTCTCTTCCTTTAAAAATAAATGCTCCAGATAGATAGCTTTCCATTATGATTAATATATTGAAGCCATCAATTTCTATACATTTATCACTTAAATTTTCTTTTGATAACTCTTTACTATTTCTTAGTTCAATGGCTTCTTGACTATGACTTATTTTTGAAAGTGCTAATTGTTGTCTTTTATTTAATCTGTATTTGTTCCCGACGATTTCTAATGATATACTTGGTCCGTAACCCCTTGTCAATAAAAAACTTAAATCATCAGCCGCTTCCTTTATTACAGCACAGTATTTCGATGAAAACAGTTTGTCATCATTTGATTGTTTACCTCTATTTCTTGTTGTCAATGTTTATTTTGTTTTAATGGAAAGTTGTAATAATTATAATTGATCACCTTGTAAGGTGTTTTTTTTGTCTAAAAAGAAGGAGGAGTTGTAGTCCAGCCATTGGTTAGTAAAGACTTTAAATTAGGGTCCTTTTTTGTTCCATCAGAAGGACTAAAAATAAAAGCTTTTGATATTAAATAATCACGTAGTCGAGTTTGTAAAATATAGGTGCTAAAAGCTAATGGTATGATAAGAAAAACCCCTAATAAAGTGGAGAAAAAGAAGCTAAGAATTGAGATTAGAACGGCTATGATAATAAGTATTACCCAACTTTTTACCTCATTCTCATAATGATTGACAAAGCAAGAGGAACATCTTGGTATACCTACTTTTATCTTATCAAATTTTATTGACTTGTAAACAATTAAGTTTGTTTTATCATGAACCTTATAAATATCAGCAAATAAATTTCTCTCCATATTATCGGAAAACCCTTTGCTACAAAATTCACATTTACTGTTATGAATAGGTTCTAACCTTAACTTCTTTTTGTTAAAAGTATACTTTTCTTCCATTATCCTTTATGATATATATCCAATAGTTTGACATTTTGACCAAAGCTTAAAAATACTATAAGAGAAGTAATGTTCAAATATTCCTCTATTATTTTTAAATAGTATTACAGTAGTAACTTGTTACTAGGGGGGTGTTTTTAATGAATTCCCATGCACAAATTGTATTACTGCAAACTTAGTAATCTTCTTATTGTAATCATCTGAACATATTTATATAAATACGGTTAAACTCAAAAGAAGGTATCACCTAAATTCCTTGATTTGAGTGATCGTTGAAATAAAGTATGAACAGAAATGAAATATATATTATTACTCACAGCTCTTTTGCACTTAACGTTGGTAAATGCACAAGTACCATTTATTAAAGAACGAAAACCTATTGCACTAACTGATTGGAAATTTTCCAAAGGAGTGATTTACAATGCACAGACCGTTGGTTTTAATGATGCTTCTTGGGAGAAGGTGAAAGTGCCACATACTTTCTCAATGGATGCGATCAATGATGTAGGGTATTATAGAGGGGTGGCATGGTATCGTCATAAAATAAGACTTCCGTACTCAATGAAAGAGGAACGAATTTTTATTCGTTTTGAAGGTGTTGGTCAGGAGGCCGTAGTTCATGTCAATGGGAAAAAAGTGGGGCAACATATAGGTGGTTACTCGGCTTTTTGCTATGAAATTACGGATGTTGTTGAAGTGGGTAAAGAAAATAGTATAGTGGTGAAAGCTTCTAATGCTCCTAATTTTCAACGTATTCCAGTTGATGATGCTTTATTCAATCATTATGGGGGAATCTATAGACCGGTACATATTTTTTCAACTCCCCCTCAAAATATTAAGCCTACATTTTTTGCTTCTTCTGGTGTTTTTGTGGAAGTAAAAGATTTGAAAAAGGATGTGGCTAGTTTGGAAATTCGTACACACCTTTCATCAAAAACGAATGCTGATCATTCAATTTTAGACCTTAAGGTTCTAGATAAAGAGAAGAAAGTTATAACGGAAAAAAATAGAACTATCAATCTGCTGTCAGGAGATTCTATTGTGATTTCTAATACTGAAATACCCTATCCAATTCGATGGGATGGGAGGAAGAATCCTTATTTATATACAGTTGAAGTTAGTCTAAATAGTGGTCAGAAAACGGATAAAGTAGCACAAACATTTGGTATTAAAAGTTTTAAAGTAGATGCTGAGAAAGGGGCAATTTTAAATGAAAAACCATATCGCATTTATGGTGTGGCGATGCATCAGGAATGGAAAGATAGAGGACCGGCTCTTTTACCCGAAAACCATAAAAAAGATATGGAAATGGTCAATGAAATAGGAGCGACTGGTTTGCGTCTTTCACATTATCAACACTCTGATATTACCTATCAATTAGCTGACGAAATGGGGTTGATGGTATGGGCAGAAATTCCTTTTGTACACAATTATAGTGGTCGAGAAAGACAAAATGCTATTCAACAATTAAAAGAGCTTATTTATCAAAATTATAATCATCCGAGTATTTATGCTTGGGGGCTTTGGAATGAGGTAAGGGCATGGAAGAGTAAAGATGAACCTTGTGTGATTCTGACGGAAGAACTAAATCAGATTACACATCAGATTGATAAAACACGCCTGACGGTTTCTGCGAGTGATAGAGGAATGGAATCAAATATGGGTAATATTTCAGATCTTCAAGCATGGAATAAATATTATGGCTGGTATTATGGTGAATATGCAGATATGGCAAAGTGGTTGGATGATGCCCGTAAAGAATATCCTTCCATCGCATTAGGTATTAGTGAGTATGGTGTAGGAGGGAATATTTATCAGCAGGATATCAGTAGACTTGAAAAACCAATTGGTAATTATTTTCCGGAACAAATACAGACGCAATACCATGAAACAACTTGGAAGATTATTAAAGATAGACCTTTTGTATGGAGTTCTTTTGTCTGGAATATGTTTGACTTTTCTGTTGCAGGATGGAATAGAGGAGGTATTAAAAATCTGAATCATAAAGGACTAGTTACTTTTGATAGAAAAGTGAAAAAAGATGCCTTCTACTTTTATAAAGCGAATTGGAGCGATTCCCCTGTTTTGCATATTGCCGAAGCAAGAAATGATCAAAGGACTGAAGCCAATACCTCAGTAAAAGTATTTACAAATTTGGACAAAGTTACTTTAAAAGTGAATGGAAAAACTATCCAGAAGAAGAAATTGACAAACGATATGCACACTGTCCTGTTTGAAAATATCACTTTGAAAAAAGGGAAAAATAGTATAGAAGTACTAGGGAACAATGGAAAGGAAATTTACTCTCATAAAGCGGAATGGTTCCTTGTAGATCAGAAAGGAAATATGAAATAAAGCATAGCACATAATGATGATCAAATTGAAAGAATACCCCTGTTTAGAGACATAATGGGTTTAATTCAAATATCCGATTATTTATCAATTCGCGTTCGATATAAATTCTAATAAAATGAAAAGATTATTCTACTTAAGCTTTATCTTACTAAGCTTGTTTAGCTGTGCTTCAAAACAGCAGATACCTGATAAAGCTTTTCCATTAAAAGTAGCTGATATAGCACCTGACCGTCCGATGAGTTCGGCTATGAAACGTGCTTTCAAACATTATGAAGCACCCCGATTATTGGACAATGAACTGTATACCAATTTCAGATATACAGAGCTGAAAGGTTTTGATTATAATGGAGGAGATGGTACAATTAGCCGTAGAGATCCTTCCAAAATTATTTTTGAAAATAACCAATATTATGTTTGGTATACCCATAGAGAAACACCTTTGCCTCCTCAAGGAAAAGGAAATGCTAATGATACAGTGCCTTCTACAGATTGGGACTTGGCAGAGATATGGTACGCGACCAGTAAAGATGGTTTTACATGGGAAGAACAAGGGGTGGCAGTACCTCGACCACCAAAACCACAACCTGGGTGGCGATCAGTGGCGACTGCTGATATTCTAAAATTTGATGAGAAATATTATCTCTATTATCAAGCGTTTAATGCTCCAAGCGGTACTTATGATGAGGATAAAGATGCTTATGATATTTGCCCTGTGGCTTTATCTGTGGCGGATTCACCAGATGGACCATGGAAACCAGTAAATAAAGTGGTTATTCCTTTTGGAAAAAGTGATGAATGGGATTGGCGAGTGATTCATGATCCTATGCCTTTGGTACATGATGGAAAGATCTATTTGTATTATAAATCAGGGATGGATCAAAGGGATGCGAACCGTAAGCATTGGGATTGCTGGGGCTTGGCTATTGCAGATCACCCTGAAGGTCCTTTTGTGAAACATCCCTTGAGTCCTGTGATGAATTCTGGACACGAAACGATGTTATTCCCTTTTCGAGAAGGGGTTGCCGCTATTGTAGGAACAGATGGTATTGAGCATAATACAATTCAGTATGCTGAGGATTGGGTTAACTTTGAAATAGCTTCTGTTGCTCAATTATTACCAACAGCTGGCGGTTTGTATGCACCCGATGCTTTTACAGACAGTAAAAATGCAGATGGAATAACTTGGGGACTTTCTCATTTTATCAATGCGGGTAAAAATTGGAAAAAGATGTATACAAAATTGGGCCGTTTTGATTGTGATTTAAGCCAAAGTGTCAATGATCCAAGCATGAAAAGATCAAATATATTAATGCCTAATGACCTGTATTTTAAGTATGGTCTTTCTAAAAAACAAAGAGAAAGAATCGAGAATACAAACCATCAAAAATTGGAAAACTGATCAACTAAGAACATGTTAATTTTTTTTGAGTAATTCGTAAAGAACAGTTACATTTAAAGTTGCATTAAATATAAATTACTCTAAATACAAATGAAACAACTTATTGTAGCGCTCTCTATGATGATTGTAAGTCACTTCGCTTACAGTCAAGACCAAGAATTTTTAATTCAAGAAAATCAAGCTGGTATTTTTAAGGTAGGTGAGGATATTCCACTTGTTGATGCCAGAGGTTTATTTTACAAAATGGAAGAAAAGTTTGATGTAATCAGTACGCCTGATGGTGACATTGAAGTGCCTTACGTTTTGTTTAGTTCTGAAGGGGAGAACCTCGTGAAAATCAATCTTGAATTAGATCATAGTGTCAATGCATACACTGATGTGATCAAAGAAATCACTGTACTGTCTCCGAAATACAAAACTGTGAAAGGAATTGGTGTAGGTTCAAGCATTGAAAATTTCATTGAGCAGTATGCTGATTACAAATTATGGTACACTTATATCAGTGATATTTATGTTATTGATACAAAGACGATAAAATCTACTCAGTTTATGTTGAATGGAGAAGATTATGTTGAAGAAGTGAATTTTGATAGTGATTATACTCCTTTGCTGGAATCTAAATTCAAAGCAGGAGCAACAATTCAAACTATTCGATTCTTTTAATTGATAATAATATTTCGTATTACTTAAATACGTATTGATATTAAAGCAATCCAAGTGAGTAAGGCATTTTAAGTCTTACTCATTTTTTATTTCCTAAATTTTTCAAAATCCCATTTTCCAGAAAAAAACACAAGAATTAAAGGGGAGGTAACGCTACTTATTCCTTTTACCCCTTAAGAATCCGCTACATAAGTAATTAATTAATGTCAGAAATGAGATATTTAAAACTAACAATGATTACTTATTTATGAAAAGAAGAAAGTTTTTCAAGAGTACTTTCAAAGGAGCATTAGGTGCCACTATTTTTCCTTTAATGGGAAATTCAGATAGTGTTGACTCTTCAAAATCCTCTCCTAAAAATAGTGTCACATCCAATAATAAGTTTAATCCCAAAGAGCAATGGCATCAAATGGGAACAGGTAAAAAAGCTAGACCAGACAGAAGAAAAACACTAGAATATGATGTTGTAATTGTTGGAGGAGGAGCTGCAGGAATGTGTGCAGCAGTCAGTGCTTCTAGAAATGGAGCAAAAGTAGCATTAATTCAAGACCGTCCCGTTTTGGGTGGTAATTCTTCCAGTGAAATAAGAGTGCATCTGAATGGTGTGAATCATTTAAAAGATGGGAAGCCAGAAAGAGAAACAGGTATTATTGAAGAAATACTATTGCATAATCGTTTTCATAATCCCCAGGACTCTTACCCTGTTTGGGATCATGTGTTATATGATTTTGTGACGAAAGAGAAGAACCTTGATTTATACTTGAATACCTCTGCTTTAAGGGCAGAAATGAAAGGTGACTTAATTGAATCTGTTTATTGCTGGCAATTGACTACTGAAACGGAATATACTTTTAAAGGAAAGCAATTTATTGATTGTTCTGGAGATGGACTTCTAGGGGCAACAGCAGGTGCATTTTATCGTACAGGAAGAGAAGCTTCTTCTGAATTTAATGAAAAGTATGCACCCAAGGAAGCGGATGGATGGCAGATGGGGTCAACTATTCTACTAGGTTCAAAAAATATGGGAAAGCCAATGCCTTTTGAAGCACCTCATTTTACTAAAAAATATGAGGCGGATAAATCGCATAAAGGACGTAAATTAATGCCTTTTGAATTGGGTTTTTGGTGGGTAGAGTTAGGCAGTGATGATGATATAATTGGTGAATTTGAAGACAACAAACACGCATTGATGGGTTACGCTTATGGTGTTTGGGATTACTTGAAAAACTCTGGGAAATACCCTGAAACTGAAAACTATGCCTTAGATTGGGTATCTTCTTTACCCGGGAAAAGAGAATCAAGAAGATTTATCGGTGATTATATACTAAGCGAGCCTGATCTGTTGAATAATGTAAATTTTGATGATGCAGTAGCGTATGGTGGTTGGTCATTGGATGAGCACAACCCGGGTGGTATGTTGAATTTAGAAGAGCCTCCAAGTTATTTTCATGAGAAATTTGATGAAGTTTATCAAATACCATTTAGAAGCTTGTATTCTATTAATGTTCCTAATTTGTTATTTGCGGGAAGAAATATCAGTCAGACGCATATTGCATTATCTTCGTCAAGAATTATGGCAACTTGTGCCTTAGAAGGACAGGCAGTAGGAACGGCCGCAGCATTATGTATTCAAAAAGGAGTGAAACCGCGTAAACTGGGTGAGAAATATATAAATGAGCTTCAAGAACAATTGCTTCGTGATGATGCTTTTATACCAAATAGGCCTTCAAATGATAAGCTTGATCTTGTACAAAAATCAAATGTTATGTTTGCCTCAAGTACAAAATCTGGTAATGTGAAATTACTAAGAGATGGGGTGTCTAGAGACTTTCAAGATAAGGAGCATCACTGGGAATCTGAGGAGCTTCCAGCAACCGTACAAATTGAGTGGGATCAAAAGCAATCGATCTCAAAAATAGAGGTGAAATGTGATACCAATGTCAAAAAGAATATCATGCTTCGAAGAGATAGCCTGAATAATAAAACATATAGTACTGAGATTCCTAAAGAGTTGCTAAAGTCTCTGGAAGCGGAAGTTAGGGTAAAAGGAAAATGGGTGAAAGTAGCTTCCATTGAGAAAAATAAAACAAGATTAGTAAAGTTTGATTTTGATAAAATAGAAATAACGGCGATTCGTATACATTTAAAAGAAACCTATGGTGCTTCAAGTGCTAAGCTGTTTGAAGTGAGGGCTTATTCTTAAAGAAATAGGGTTTGTGAGACAAACATAAGTCGTTTTACAAACCCTATCAATTCATCTATAATAAGAAGTATTTACATCTTCTTTGCAGGAGAAGCACTGTATGACAGTTTAAAACTACCTTCCGCAATTTTACCATCACTGTAAATCACTTTATAACCATATCCAGGAATTACCTCACCATCTTTCGTTTTTTGATCTACAGGACCAAGATTTACCGTAACTTCAGTACCCGAAGAGAAGTTGGAGCGTTGTACCTTAAAATCATCACTGATGTATTCGTGGTTGGTAAGTTCCGCAAAGAAAGTTTCACGGTTTACAGGGCTTACCACTTGGTTTGCAATCTTAATCATCTCTTTCATACCCTCGAATTCATAAGGAGAGAAGAAGATCGTTGTTCCCATTCCAAAAAGGATATTTCTTAATGATTTTACTCTGAAATCACCATTGATTGAGATTTGGTTGTCAGGATCTTGAATTTTACCAAAAATGGCAATCGCATCATGATAGACCAAGTTAAATAATGGAGCACGGTGTGAGAATTGTACTAAATTAGGGTTAGGTAAGTAAGTCAAGCCTTCAAACATATCAAAGTAAGGAATGAATTGTTGCTGACCATGTTCTGTACCATTTACTAAGTTAAGGGAATCAATATATTTCGCTAGATTGAATAAACCTGTATTGTCTTCATCAGGGAATGTAGCGAAAGAAATATCTGTGATATCTGCTTCCAATTCTAATGCGTCAATTTCTTTATGCAAGCTTTTTTGAGCTAGGCCTAATTGCTTGTTCTGATCAATATTTGCCCATCTGCTTCCTGTGTTTTTAAGTTTTCCTTCTTTATCTCTCGCAAATAAATCAGTGTTGAATTCAGGGTCATTTTCTAATGTAGCCGAGTAAGCATGGTAAGAAGAATACAAATAGCCGTATTTTTTTGTCAGATCTACCGCTTTTTTCAATCCCTTTACACCTCCTAAATTTTCATTGATTGGCCAGCAATTTGGAACAAAGTTAGAGAATACTCCCCATGCATGGAAAAAGGCATTGTCTACTCCAAGTTCATCGTGAGTAGTCTTAATAATGTCTTGCAATTCTTTAAAAGTGAAAGCCATTCCAGGCATTTCTACATAATGTGGGTAGCCCCCATAAACACCCATATAAATTGCTCCCTGAAGTTTGTTGACATTAGGGTCTCTTTTCGCTTTATCTTTTAAGGAAACAAAATAACCATCTTTTATCGCTTGTTTTCTGTAAGCCTTAGCCATTTCAACATGTGTTCCCTTTGGGATAAATTCAAAAGTGATCAGTTTACGTTCATTTTCTCTGTTTAATTTCCAAACTGGATCTAGAAATGCAATTCTCTTGTAAGGAGACATCACACCTTTGCTATTAAATAAATACTGACCATTATTGTTGATATTATAAAACATATCAGGTCTAGCCGACACATCTACAATACCCACTACTGCTGTTTTTTCGGTGTGTGTTCCCCACCAAGGCATTGTCAAACCAATACCGTTATTGAATAAAGGAAGTTTTCCGCTTGTCTTTTTATAATAAGTGGCATCATCCCACATACAAAAAGAACCACCGTTCATAGGTGAAATATACGAAGGACAGATCACACCTTGTTTCTGAGGAATCACAGCAGCACCTTTATCCACATCTGTTTCCAAACTAAAAGCGCGAGTAGGGTATCTAAGCTCAATCAAGTTATAATCTCCTTTCTTCACATACATTACTTCCACTTCTAAATTACCGTTCTTCAAACGCAATTCAGTACTAATTTCCACATCTTTTGCGACGGTTCCATCAGCAAAAGCAGGGTTGGTAAATGTTAGTTTTAGTTTAGCTTCGCCCTCTTTTTCAACTTTAATTTTTTTACTCGTTGAAATATTGATGTTCTCTATTTTTCCTTGATTTTTAACAGTTAACAAACCGGCGGCTTGCACCCATGGATCTTCTTTCCAAAGATGATTTGAAGCTTTTTCCAGCACAGTAAATGAACCTGTTTTCTTATCTACTGTTACTTTTATTTTAGTATTTTCAATTACAGTTTGAGTGGCTTCCGTAGTTGAATTAGCATACGTTGTAAATGATCCTATAGTAAAGAGAAAGACCATTAATAATCCAATGAATTTATTATTCCTTTTCATACCGTTGAGTTTATTATTAATAAGCGTCACTGATTGAATTTATTGACAGTATCAAAATTAGGAGTAAGCCGAGAAATGTATGTTGCTCTAAATATGAATAATATTTCTTTAGATACGTTTCCATTAGAAAACAGCATTTATGCTATTAAAAACAACATTTGTGATATTTATTTCAGGTTGTTAGAGGAGGCTAATGAAAGTAGTTAATAATACTACTTCTCATTAGATTGGAGTATGGTAATGCAGTGGAAACAAATTTAATGAAGCAATAACCGGGGTGTCCAAAGGATATATTTATCAAATTTTTTATTTTGATAATATGTCTATATCTTAGAAATGTACTTTTAATTTTTTAATCAATACAGCAAACAAACCATGTCTACAAAATTATGTGCTCATTGCATTTATGCAGATTATGTTGATTATAATTCCATGCAATGTCAGAAAGGAATTGCAGAAGATAGAAGAAGGGATTGCACGAGTTTTAAATCCCAAGAAGAACATACCGCAGAAGAACAAATTAAAGTGGAGCATGAAACTGTAACGAAAGAAATACAGAAGCAGTTTTTAAAGAGGTATGTGACTATTGAGAATACCGATGGTAAGACGCCTAATCAGATTGATCATCGTTTCTATACAAAAAGTGAAACACCCGTTTATAATACTACTTTTTCAACGCTAGCCAAAAGCCATCTACCCAAAGGACAGCTAGTTTCTTTTACCCGGGAGATGATAAGAGATAACCGTTATTTATTGATGAAAAAGGAGGGGGATAGTACAACGTATTTCGATCCTAAGGACAAAACTTTTACTATCTGCAGACAGATTTTAACAAAAGAACAAGAAATAGATATCATTTTGATATCACATGATGATTTTGATAATAACGTACTTATTGTTGATGATAGTAAAGAGGTAAAAGAAGAATATCAAGGAGAATTGGAAAGTTTAATCGATAAAGAATCCTCAAATATAAACATTAGAATAATTGATCAATTGATAACCAACGGAATAGAAAAGTCAATTATGAAACAAGTCGTTTTACGTAATAATGTTTCTAAAATTGAGCTTGGTAAGGTGGCTTCTCATACCAAAATGTATATCACTGAAAATACTCAATATGATAATGTATTTAAGATCATTACTGCTGATGGCAGAGAAGGAATAATGCTCAATCAGGATTATACTTATACATTTGTTGAAAGTAATACAGATCAGATCATTAGTATTTTATCGATTGTAATTCTTGGGGTATTAGGACTGTTTGTGCTAGATCATGTATTAAAAAATTCAAGTTCAGTTTTTATCTGGTATTCTGGTTATGCGGTGGTTTTAGCTTTAATGTTTCTTTTACTGAAAACGCTGATTACTTTGGTTGTAACACCAATAAGGTTGAGGCTTTAACTGAGTTTTAAAGCAATTTTTATGGTAGTTTAGGACATCGTGTACCAATGTCCTAAACTACCATATTAGTCGTGATTTAAATTTTTATAATCACTTTCCCGACAGTCCTTGACTGTTCCATATATCGATGGGCTTCCACAATATTTTCCAACTCAAATTCTTGATCTATTTTGACTTCAAGTTTTTGTTCTTCCATTAGTTTTATTAAATCTGTCAAAGCTTGCTTATGAGGTTCAACAGCAACAAATTTAGCTTGTTTACTCCATAATAATTCCTTGATCATTGTGGGGGAAGGAGTGGTACCTATGTAGGTTCCGTTTTTGGTCAGCAGGTGTTTCGTTTTTTTGAGTGATTGGTTGAATACCACATCAAAAATGATATCATACTTTTGACTAGACTTTAAAAAGTTTTCTTTTTGATAACTGATGACATGATTTGCCCCCAATGCTTTACAGAACGCTAAGTTTTTTGTACTTGATATACTTGTTACTTCTGCTCCATAAGCTTTGCTTATTTGTATTGCCAAATGACCAACCCCACTACTGCCACCATTAATGAGTACTTTATCTCCTTTTTTCAATTGACCGTTTTTAAGTAATGCAAGCCAAGCAGTAGTTCCTGCCATGGGCAACCCGCCAATTGTTTTTAGTGGAAGACGATCAGGGACTTTTACAACATTTTTGGGATGAACTCTGATAAATTCACTGAGTGCTCCTCCTTCAAAATTGCCTAATAAAACGACTACTTTGTCACCAATTTCAAAATCATTGATATCGTCGGTTTTTTGTTCAATTGTACCCACCACATCGAAACCTTGTTTAGTACGAGGTTTCAATAACCCCGAAAATATTCTCAAGTTTCCCTTTCTGTTTTTCCAGTCCACTGCATTTAAAGAGGAATAATGCACTTTGATGAGGAGAGATTTTTTTCTTTTGATCGATGGTTTTGGATTGTTTTGTATTTCCAAAACTTCACTGTTGCCGTATGAAGTATAGATGACTTGTTTCATGCTAATTAAATTTGTTTGTGCAAAAGTACGGTAGGGTGTAATTCAAAATCTTTGTTTATACCAAGATTAAACTTTTACGGAATTCAATAGCTTTGAAAAGTTGGTAGGGTTCATACGTAAATAGTTGGCGATGTCTTTATGTGGTATTTGATTGATAAGATGAGCTTCACATTCCATAAATTCTTCAAACTTTTCCTCAATTCTTAGTGTAGCTTGTTTAATAAAACGGGCATTAATATTATTGACCAATCCCATTAAAGCCACCAATAAAAACTCTAATATCTCATGGTGTTTATTTTTAAGGGTATTAAAATCTTTTATCGATAACCTATAGAATTGACTCCCTGTTATGCATTCAAAATAATATTGAGAAGGCACCTGAGTCAAAAAAGATTCGGGTGCACATGTAAAATGATTAGGTTGTGTGAAGGAAATAATTGTCTCTTTCCCGTGGTTTAGATAATAGGCTTTTTGAATACCTGAAATTGTAAAATAAAGGTATTTATCTGTTTTGTTGGGATCAGAGAGTATACTGCCTTTTGGAAAAGAAACGATTTCCCAGTAAGAAGAAAATTCATCTAGGATGTCTTCTTTTATGGTAAAAGTATTGGAGATGGCTTGTTTGAGTTGTTGCATTTAATTTCGTCTCTTGTTGAAAATGTTTTCAGTATTTATGACGAAGGTTTTACATTGACCTTCCTGCCAAATATAAAACAATAATTATCATCTTACTTCAGTTCAAACCTAGCACTGATCAATATCTTTACGGTTGTATTTCCCTTAATTCTTTAGTATAAGTTTCTATTGAAGGATGTGAGAAACCCTCAATAATGATAAGTCCTGCAAAGAGAATGGTAACCGCAAATGCAATTCCTTTTAGATAGGGGAGATTTACAAACAAAATGACAGCTAATGATGCCAGTAAAAAAGCAGCAAAAACTAATTGATAACCCAAAAATCCATTGTTCACTTTTTCCATTCTCTCATGTTCAGCACGTACAAATTCAGAACTATTTTTCTCATAAGAAATCTTTCCTTCGGAGAGGATTTTATTGTTGAAATTTCCATAGCCATACCCTCCGATAATAATTAAAATGCCAGCTACGAGTGCACCCCATTTCATCCCCGTTGCTAAAGGTGTTTTTGTAACAAAGAAAGTGATAATTCCGGCTGTAACAAGCAAAAGAATACCTAAAATAATAAAATTAATTCCTACCCATTTTTGAGCTGAAGTATAGGCTTCTAAAGATTCTAATATGTTCATATTCTTATGGTTAAATGTGACGGTTGATTTCTATGCTCTTAATTGAATATTAAAATAAGATGTTCAAAATTAATCAAAGAGAGGATTTTCATTTAACACAATTTACAGAAAGATGAACACAATTCACTGTTTTGATATATTTCAATTTCATTATTAAAAAAAATACCCTTGTCATTAGTTCAAAAAGGCTTTAAAAAAATAAACAATGCATGTTTTTATTGATGCATTGTTTACTAATGTATTAAGTACTAGGAGAAAAGAAATTGAACAATAATTACGTGCACCATGACTGAAGTCATGGGCTTATGGGTAGCTATCACATTTTCCAACTTTCATTATAATCTTGATATACCTCAAAGATTTACAGTCTTTATAGCCATTTAAATGCGAATAAGCCAAATATTATAATCACAAGTTGGTAAATGATTGATCTTCCCAAAAGCCTATAATTTCAATTATGGGTCTACGAAACACTCGTTTTCATTTGTCCTAGTACTTAAGTTCGAGTTCTGTCAGAAGGACGAGCGTATAAACCAATATCATCAATTTTCACTCGATCTGGCATTTTGAACACAAATGCAACAGTTTCAGCAAGGTCTTCTACTTGAAGAATATCATAATTTCTGTCTTCCTCTTTTTCTGGGGTCGGTGTCTGAATAAGGGCAGGGTTAAGGCTATGGACCAAGATACCATGTTCATAAACTTCTTCTTGAAGTGCATCTGCTAAACCAACAACCCCAAATTTAGAAGCACAATAAGGACCTGCCTGAGCGTAGCCTCTCTTTGCCGCTTGAGATGCGATATTCAAAATGCACCCCGATTTTTGTTTGATCATGGTTGGAAGGACAGCTTGCATCATAAAGAATGTTCCTTTTAGATTGGTGTCGATGACCATATCCCAATCTTCTTCTGTAGTATCTTGAATTAAACTCCCCACACCAAGACCTGCATTGTTGACCAAGAAGTCGATAGAGCCAAATTCGTCAACAGTTTGTTGAGCGACTTCTAAACAGTTGGCTTTCTTCCTAACATCTAATGCTATTGCGATAGCTTTACCTTTTCCTAAAGCATTAAGAGCTTCTGCTGTAGGTGTAAGATGTTGTGTACTTCTAGAAGCAAGCACTACATTTACCCCTTCGTTAATCAATTTGTGAGCAATAGCTTTTCCTACTCCTGTACCGCCACCCGTAATGATGGCGGTTTTACCTTCTAAGTTTTTCATTTTCGTATTTTACAAGTTTCAGCCGTAAAGGAAAAAATTATATTGAAGATTTAAAAATAGGATTTGAAGATGTCTATTTATTTGATAAAAAAAGAAGGGTCAAGCTTTACACTTAACCCTTCCTCAAATCACTTTTTTTCTTTTTATTGTTTGATCAATTTTTTAGAAAATACACCTTCGGTTGTTTGAATTTCTAATATGTAAGTTCCTGCTTGTAATGAAGAAATATCGATACTTTGTACAGTATTTTCTATTTTAATTAATTCTTTACCAGAAAGACTTAGAACACGGCAAGAAGTGATGGTATAAATACTATTAATATTCGCTAGCCCTGATGTTGGGTTGGGGTAAATTTCAATATTTTCAGAAGTGCTAAATTCATTTCCCCCGGCAGTTCTTGCAACCGAAAAGCCTTTATCAGGATCAGCTTCGCAGGCTACATTGTTTCTTATGATACCATATTGTCTGCTTTCTTTCCACCCAGTGCACTCTCCGTGTAATCCATGTTTTACATAATAGTAACTTCCGGGTTGAAGAATATAACTGAAAGTGCGTTCTAGAGTAGAATATTGGTAAGGTGAAGGAAGTTGCCACCAGTATAGACTTTCTCTTAGAATTTCAGTTTGTGTACCTGGGAAGTATTCAATTAGATGCCAATCAGAATAAGGGTTAGTTGTGAGTGGTTGTGCTACACCTCTAACATGAACTCTATTACTGCAAACTCTATAACTGAATGCAGGGTTTAGGTTGCTTATTTCTAAATTCAAACGGATCATAAATGATTGGTGAGTATTTGAGGTGTTAGAAAGGTTAGAAACACCTGTGCTCGGGTCAGCGTCAATGGTAATACCTGAAGCATACAGTCCAGACAGATAAACACCACATTTATTGACTTTTGAAATATCTAACAGCCCTGTACTCGAAGTGGAGTTGAATTGATATTCTTTGATAAAGATCCCTTGTGTTTTTTCATATTGACGGATCTGAAATTGTACGTTTGAATTCTGTGTTGCACAAAATATATTATCTTGAAGGTCAATAGATAAATTACCAACATTTAGAGAAGACATCCCTCCATTAAATGTTTTCACCCATCTAAACTGACCTGCTGAATTTAAGCTTAATAGATAATCATCATTTGTACCACTTGCCGAAACATAGGCAGTCCCTGAGTTGGGGTCAAAATCTGTTGTGCCCGCAAAAGCACCATACATATAAATATTATCTTCAGAGTCCAACTCCAAATCAGTCAACTTATTTACATTGCCATTTAAATTGAAGGTCTTCACATAATCAACACTATTGTTAGGAGAAATCTTTTGAATATAGGCTGATTTATTTCCGGCACTATCATCAAAAGTACCCGAACAATACACATAGTTATCAGAACCTACAGTGATACTGTTGGGTTCATCTCTGTAGAATAGACCAGTGGTATTTACCCATTGCAATTGCCCTAGTTTATTGATTTTTACCACAAAAATATCGACAGAATTTGCAGCAGATGAATGAATATTACCATTGCCAGGAGTGGGGGTGAAGTTGATCACATTATGAAAAAATCCTGTCGCGTAAACATTACCATAGCTGTCTACGTCCACATCTATGGCTTCATCAATGCCATTGCCCTCCGCTGTGTATACCCATAAAAAATTACCGTTGGGATCTAGCTTTAAAACAAACGGATTTTCATAGTAAATACTATTCATTATCAAAGCGGTTCTATTTTCAGTTTGACTCGGGTGTGGATTAAAATCTACTGTACCACTGTAACGCCCAACAATGTAGATATTACCTTCCTCATCTGTTCCCACTTGTCGAGGTTTAGACTGCCCTGTACCAGAGAGTGCCTTTGCCCAAAGAAAGCTTCCATTGATATCCACCTTTTGGATGTAGGTAGCAGTATAATTAGTGCTGAGTGTGTATGTTGCTGTAGGACTAGGATCGAAATCTTTGTTTCCAAAGAACCGTCCAACACTGACAACATTTCCTGCTGTATCAGATTCAATCGATACTGGAGAAGAGGTACTAGGTTGCATACTGTTGATGGCCCAGTCAAATCTTAGGTCACGTTGACCAAAAGAAGTTTGTGTGATGTAAAGCAATACACCAATGAGAAAAATTTTAGTTTTCATTTTCTAGAAAGTTATTTAATGAGTAATAGTTTTCAGCGCAAATATAGAAGTCTATTGATGGTTTTCATTATGTTATAGTACTTATTTTTAGCTCATTAACATAATGATTTAAGGCGAAACTTTCAGTGTTTCATCTATATATTTTCGGTTGGTGTTTTGCTGTTAGGATTGTTATTTAATGCAGTTATTAGTTATAAAAAAACAGATGCTTTTAAGAAAAAATGGCCTGATTTGAGTCTTACCCTCTACTTATAGTTTGCATACTTTAATGGATGGGTAAAACAAAATTCAGTGCTTATTTTGCGATGGTAAAATAAAATGTAGAACCTTCTCCAACCTCTGAAGTTAACCATATTTTTCCATTATGAAGTTCCACTACTTTTTGGCAATGAGCGAGCCCAATCCCAGTTCCGGAGTACATGTTTCGAGTGTGTAACCTCTGAAATATTTTAAAGATTTTATCAAAGTGATTCTCTTCAATTCCAATACCATTATCAGTGACAGAAAATTGATAATTATCCAGCTGTTCTTCAGAATTTATAGTAACAATAGGTGGTGTATTTTCCTTGTTATATTTTAGAGCATTTACAATTAAGTTTTGGAAGAGTTTTATCAAATCAAACTTATGGCCTTTTATTTTAAGAGGCTTTCCTATGTAAGTGATGCTTGCTTGTTTTTTATCGACTAAACTCTGTAAATCTATTTTCAAATCTGATATCAATGTTTCAATATCAATCTCTGTTTCATTTGGTTTATTACCAATTCTTGAATACTCTAAAAGTTCTTTGATTAAATCTCTCATTCTATAGGAGGATTCAGAAATTACATCAATACTTTTTTGGCCGATCTCACTCATCTTACATTTTTCATCCTTCAATAAGTCAGAAAAAGATATCAGTGAGTTGATGGGTTCCTGCAAATCATGAGAAGTGATATAAGTAAACTGCTCAAGTTCTTTGTTTCTGTTTTCAAGGTTTATTTTAATTATATTGAGGTCTTTTTCAACTTGTTTACGGAGAATAATTTCACTTTCCAGTTCATTTTTTGACACAATCGTCTCTTTCAATTCAAGTAAAACCGATTCAATAAAAAGGGCTAACATACCAAATTCATTTCCTGATTTTATATTGAATTTATAATCCAGGTCACCTTTAGCTACTTGTTCTAAACCTTCAGTCATACTTTTGATAGGCTTATTGATGGAACGGTAGATAAATGAAAAAACGATGATAATAATGAATGTGGTGAAAGCGAATAAACTGACCAAAAGAGAAAAGGTTGTTTTCTTAATTTTTTCAGGTTTAGTACTTCTAACAGCTAATAACAATAATTCTTCCCTTTCAATCGCTTTAATTTGTGTGCGAATTTGATCCATAAACATTTTTCCAGAATCATTATCAACGATTTCTTTTGCCGCTTCAAAACCAGAATTTTTCCTTAAGTATATCGTAAGATCTAATTCTTCAATTTTCTTATCGACAATTGACTTAAGAGAATCAATCCTTATCGTTTGATTAGAATTATCTGAAGTTAGTTCCCTAATAGAGTTTAGTTCCTGATATATAATTTTTTTACTTCTAATAAAAGGATCTAAATATTCTATTTTTCCTGTGATTAAATAACCTCTTTGCCCAGTTTCTAGATCAACTAACAAAGCCTCAATATTTCCAAGTTGCGTAAGTACTTTTTGGGTTTGAATAACCCAATCAGCACTCTTTATTATTTTATTTGAATTATTGTGCGAGATATATATTGATAGAATAACAGAAGCAGTAACAATTGCAAAACCAATAAGAATTTGCGTGGTAATATTTATATTTTTTAGGTTATGGTTTTTGGCCATACTATTTCAACTTTAGCAGAGTGATTAGGTTTAAAATCTATACTCATTTTTGTCATGTTTTAGCTTTTTCTAACTAAGTGATACATGCTCTAATAACCGACCCCTTTAGGGTTGAATTACAATAAGATAAATATAGTTCAATTATCCTAGAAGGAATTAGTTCGTTATTTGAAGAGGGCGAAGTTGATGTATAGATGAAAAGATTATCTAGTGATATTTATATTTCTTTTAGAGAGGAATTCTAAATCATTTCAATTTTAGATTATGGAGTTTGTTTTATAGATGTATTATCAATGTGCAATTTTTTAAGTGAATGTAGCTTATTAAACTCAGACGGCAACTCTTTGATATTAGTAAAACCTAAGTCAAGGGTTTTTAATTTTTCAAGAAGACCAATTTCATCAGGTAGTTCACTTATTGGGTTTTTTCTCAAATTAAGAACCTTTAAATTTTTTAACTCTTTAATCTTCGGGGATATAGTTTTTATTTTATTATACCCTAAATCTAATATTTCCAGTTTCTCCAGTTGAAATAACTCATCTGGTAATTCAGTAATTTCATTAGTACTGATAGCCAAAAGGTTAAGACCTTCTGTATGTTCTTTTTCTCCAAGGTAAAGTTCTTTGAGGTTTTTCAGAGTATAAACTTCCTTTGGAATGTGTGATAATTTCATTCCTGATAGGTCTAAAATCTCAACATTATCGGGGGTTTTCATTGCATCATCAATGGATCTATAGATGTCTACTTCATTGACATCCCAATTCAAGTGCCATCCTTTCTCCCATTGGGCGTTACAATTCAACGACAGTAAAACCAATAATAATAAAGTAGTAAGTGATTTCATTATAATAGTTTGCTTAAGTTTCGGCTGAACTACAAAAGTTACAGCCTTTTTAGAGATATTTAATCTGCTTTATTTTTAGGGTTTTTCATTGCATTTGATACACAATTAAAAACACCTCTAACGGAACAGTTTATTTGATATTCTTTATGTTCTTTGATATAGACAAAAAACTCTTCACCGATTTGAAGTGAAGAATTATTATTTACGAAAGCGTGGTTTCCAACACCTCCGTAATAATAATTGAAATAATTTTGGTTTACGTCAACTTCAGGAAAGTTTATTTTATCTGTTGATTTATCAAATAATTTTCGAGCACTTATATATAATTCTTCGTTGCTAAAAAAACTTGTCACGTAACGAATCAACTGATTATTTTCGATAAGGTAAATAATAATACCTCCATCATTTCCCATAGCACCAGGCTCTGATACTTCTGCATATATTATATCTTCTTTTGAGATAGTGCCTAATGTATCATTAGACAAAGTAATAGTTGTTGATTTAATCATTTTTCGATTGTTTACTTTTTGTCATTATCATCAAACATTGAATCAAAATCAATATTCTCCTTATCATTTTCGTCTTTAGGAACAGACTTCACTGTCATCTCTATAGATGGCTTTACGAAAAAGCTTGGATGCTCATAAATTGACAGTTTAGATTCAGGTTTTCTTTTTGCTTTAATAGCTCTTACCACTAAGAATAAGAGTAAAAAGAGAGAGGCTAGGATTATCATAAATGCTTTCATGGCTACTTGTTTATCAAATCAATATCCAATTTACATTTAATGACTTTTTGACATATAAAATGTACTTCGATATATAATTGCACGTCAATATGTCTTGAGTTTGATTCGTAAACAACAAAATATTGTTCGTCTTGTCAAATTCTTTCAAGTAGTTGAAAATAGATTTATCATAATATAAATACATTGTAAACTAAATTATCGCATTTAGAAATCAGGAGATTTCTGAAAATTTGAAGTATATGAATGAGGCTAAAACTAAACATTCTCACTAGTGGGCTTTCTACCTCATTCGTTTGGTAGTACTTCCCCGGCCTTGAAGGGAAAAGCGTTAAGAATTTCAAGTATTGAGCCGTTAAAAATGATTTTCTTGTTTGAGCAAAGCGAGTTTAAAATCATTTAGGCGAGAGGAATGGAATTTAGCTTTTGACTTCAAGGCCTAGATTTTTTGCTTCGTTTTTCATCAATGGAAAAATGAAGAAGAAAGAAGCTTGGAAGTAGATTATAAAAAGCTTGCAGAAATGTTGATAGAAAGTTGACGATAATTTAGTTTACAATGTGTTTAATAGTTCCTCAGCAACTCTCCCTCACCACCAATTCCGTATCAATCACCACATGCCTATGTTCATCTTGTTTTTCATAATCAAAAAGAATTTCCAATGCTTTTTTCCCCATCTCAAAAGAAGGTTGTTTGATGGTGGAGAGTTTTGGAGTAGAGTAACGCGAAATCGGTTCGTCTGCATAGCCGATGATAGAGACATCTTCAGGCACTTTTAATCCTAATGAAGTGATGGTTTCTAAGGCCATAAAAGCGAGGTAATCACTTGAAGCAAAAATGGCGGTAGGTGAATTATCAGAAAGGAGTTTTTCTTTTAACGCCTCTTTGGGGTTGTGCTTGAGATTGCCACTGATGACGAGATCTTGATCGAAGTTGAGATTTCTTCTTTTAAAAGCTTCCACAAAACCCATATATCTATTAAAGGTGGTTGAGATACCTTCATCACCTTTCATATGAAGAATTTTCTGATGTCCTTTTTTTAGTAAATAGTCTACAGCTTTAAATGCACCAGAAAAATCATCGGTGATGACCACTGAAGTATCGATGTCTTCACAGATACGATCGAGCAATACGATGGGAATGCCTTCATCTCTGATGTCATTGAGGTAAGAATAGTCCTCCATATCTTGAGAAAGGGCAATCAGTATTCCGTCTACTTTGGCATCTGCCATAGAGAAGCAAGCTTTCTTTTCCTGTTCATAATCTCTTCCTGAAGTAGTGATCATCATTTGATAGCCTAGCTTTCGCGCCACTTCCTCCACACCATGCAACATCATGGAGAAGAAGTTGTGATTGAACTCTGGAATAATTACACCTACCGTTTTAGTGGATTGCTTTTGTAAGTTTCGAGCTACCATGTTAGGACGGTAATTGTATTGCTTTGCGAGTGCTTGCACTTTCTTTCTCGTCTTCTCAGAAATTCGTTCACCACCATTCAATGCCCTAGAAATAGTGGTGGGAGAAACGCCTAATTCTTTGGCTAAGTCTTTTATCGTTACACTTCCTTTTGTTTTCATACTTTTGCTTTTATAAAACAAAGGTCTGAAAATTCCCTTTAAACCCTTGCGCAAACGTTAAACTTTTTTCGTGTTAGTGTTGATTATACATTTGTATTGTTGGTAAAACAAAAAGCAATGAGAGAAGGTAATACGATTGCTTTCTATGAAATGATAGATTAAAAAGAAATACTGAATCAAGTCCTTTGAAAGAGGCATTATATTTTAAAATTTGAATCAATACTTTGAAGAACGAAAACGTAATCTTTTCATTTTCAAGGGAAATTGAGTAGGAACCTTAGTGTTCAAATTTTGAAGATGTCCATCATTACAGCTTGAAACAGATTATAGATATTACTCTGGTAAACGTATGAGAAAAATTGATGCACACCATCATCTATGGAAGTATTCTCCGGTAGAACACGCATGGATTGATGACTCGATGTCGGTCTTAAAGCAAGACTTTCTTCCTAAAGATTTATGGAAGGAAATGGAAAAAGCGGGCTATAGCGGATGTGTTGCTGTTCAGGCAAGTCAAACGGAAAAAGAAACGCAATTTTTATTGTCAGAAGCTAGCGTTAATCCTTTCATATTAGGTGTAGTAGGATGGGTGAACTTACGTCATAGCAACATCAGAGAAAGATTGAATTACTTTTCGCAATTCTCTGATTTCAAGGGAGTTCGTCATGTGTTGCAAGATGAAGAAGATGATCAATTTATGTTGCAACCCGATTTCTTAAAAGGAATTGAGTCGCTATCAGAGTTTAATTTGACATACGATATTCTAATCTTTCCAAAGCATCTGCCTTTCGCTTTACAATTAGTGGAGAAATTCCCTGAACAGCCTTTCGTAATTGATCACATTGCGAAGCCAGAAATCAAGGATGGAAACTTTTCACCTTGGAAAGAGGATATAGAAGCCGTTGCGAAACATGACAATGTATACTGCAAACTATCGGGCATGGTAACGGAAGCCGACTGGAAAAACTGGACAGAAGAAGAAATTCACCAATACATCAAAGTAGTGGTAGATGCTTTTGGAGTGGATAGAGTGATGATTGGGTCAGATTGGCCAGTTTGTAAGTTGGCAGGGGAGTACAGTACTGTGATGCAGGTAGTTGAAAACTTCTTTACCAAAGAAGAAGACAAAGCGAAAGTGCTGGGGAAAAATGCAGAGGAGTTTTACAGTTTAGTCAAAAAAGAGGAAGCTGTGTAGTACAGATTTCCAGACCAAAAGAAATATCAAGAATCTAGTTTTTAATAATAAGAGTTTTTTGAAATGATAAATACATTAACTAAACCAAATTATCAAGCAGACGCTAATAAGGATAATTATGGATTTTCACACGGATCACGATTAGTTTTAGGTTGCTCAGGACTTGGAGGAGTTTGGGGAGCAGTGGAAGAAGAAGAATCAGTAAAAGTGATATTAAGTGCCTTAGAAAATGGCATTAGTACTTTAGATACAGCTCCTTCTTACAACAGATCGGAAGAGTTTGTAGGCAAAGCACTAAAGCAGTGGACCGGTGAACGTCCATTTATCTCTACTAAAATCGGCCGTCTTTTCGCAGAGAAAGCCGATGAATTTAAACTAGACTATACAAGAGATACCATGCTGAAAAGTATGGAAAACAGTTTAAACAAACTGAATGTAGATTATGTAGACGTATTGTTCTTGCATGAGCCACATATGTTGCCTTATGACAAGCAAGATGATATTGTAGAGACATTATCTTATATCAAGGACCAAGGAATGGCCAAGAAAATTGGTGTTGGTGGAAATCCGGTAGATGATTTTTACCCATTCTTTGAATCAGGAATTTTTGAAGTAGTATCAGGCTTTATGAAAATGGATGCTTGTAATATGTCTGCGTTCGAAAAAGACATTCCTTACTTCCAAGAAAACAACATCGCTTACTATGCCGCTTCAGCTTTGCATATGGGATTGTTAGGAGCACGTTTTGATAAACTTTGCGAAGAGCGTCCAAACAATGAGTGGATCTCTAATAAGGATGTTGACATTGCGATTGAGGTGAAAAAGATTGCCGATGCAAATAATATGGATATAGCGGAGTTATCATTACGTTATCTGATGTCTGTAAAAGAAGCAACGAGAGTAGTGATCGGATCAAGAAAAATTGCTCAGATCGAATCTACAGTAGACTGCTGGAACAAAGGTTCTCTATCAGAAGATCTATTTAATCAAATCACAAACTGCATCTATAAGTAAAAAATATGAAAACGATTATCTTAAATAAACCTGGGGAATTTGAAGTAAGTGAGATGGAACGTCCACAAGAAACTTTAAACACAGGAGAAGCATTAGTAAAAGTACATAGAGTTGGTATTTGTGGTACTGACTTACACGCCTACACTGGCAAACAACCTTTCTTCACTTACCCTAGAATTTTAGGTCATGAGTTGGGAGTGGAAGTAATTAAAATTGCCGATGATGTAAAGAATGTTGAAGTAGGTGACAAGTGTTCTGTGGAACCTTATTTCAACAAAACAGAAGATCATGCTGTAGAAAGAGGTTTTACAAACTGCGGTGAAAATATCTCTGTATTTGGTGTGCACGAAGACGGTGGAATGAGAGAGTATTTCAAAATTCCAGCTCAATACCTACACGTTTCTAAAAAATTAAGCTATGATCAATTGGCTTTAGTGGAAACTTTAAGTATTGGTTGTCATGCCGTAAACAGAGCAAGAGTTGGTGCTGATGATACAGTAGTGGTAATCGGTGCAGGACCTATCGGAATGGGAGCTTGTCAGTTTGCAATGGCAGCAGGTGCAAAAACGGTGATGATGGACATTAACCAAAGCCGTTTGGATTTCTGTGACAAGCATATCAAAGTAGATGGTACTGTAGAAGTACATCAAGAAATTGCTGAAACGGAGAAGAGAATTCGTGCTCAGTTTGATGGCAACTTACCAACTGTTGTTATTGATGCGACAGGTAACAAACACTCAATGGCCAATACATTACAATTTACAGCGGCGGCAGGTCGTATTGTATTTGTAGGTTTATTCCCTGGCGATTTTTCTTTCCACGATCCGTACTTCCACAAAAAGGAATTGACGATCATGGCAAGTAGAAACTCACTGCCATCGGATTTTGATCAAATCATTGAGATGATCGAAAACAATCAGATTGATACTAATCCTTGGATTACTCACAAGGTATTATTTACAGATATAGCGGGTCACTTTGATAGCTGGCTAAAACCTGAGACAGGAGTGATAAAAGCAATGTTAACTCTTTCATAGGTGTAACGTGGGGTAGACCTGTGTGTCTACCCTCTTACAAAACACCACAACATTTCCCTAACTAAAATACGTGCACACACACATAATTTACCAGCAATGAGCAATATTACAGTTGATAATATAGATCTTCAGAAGAAGGCGGAACAGAACCAGAATGAAGCTCCATCTTCTGATAATCAGAAAGTTGTAGAGAAGAAATATTTAATCCCTTTTGTACTGATCACAAGTATATTTGCATTATGGGGATTTGCAAATGATATCACCAACCCTATGGTTTCGGCCTTTAAAACGGTAATGGAGATTTCGAACTTCAAAGCATCATTTGTACAGTTTGCCTTTTATGGCGGTTACTTTACGATGGCATTGCCTGCGGCGATTCTTATCAAAAAGTATTCTTATAAAAAAGTAATTTTATTTGGAATGGCATTGTATGCAACGGGTACATTATTGTTCTATCCGGCAGCACAATTCCAGATGTTTGGTTTCTTCTTAGCCTCTTACTATATCCTTACTTTTGGATTGGCATTTTTAGAAACGACATCCAACCCATTGATCCTTTCATTAGGTTCAAAAGAAACTTCAACAAGAAGACTGAATCTTGCACAATCTTTCAACCCTATCGGTTCATTGACAGGGATGTTTGTAGCACAGCAGTTGATCTTGTCAAAACTAAACTCAGCAGAACAAGCGGCAGATGGTAGCTTGATTTACACTACTTTACCAGAAGCAGAAAAAGCGATTATCAGAGCCAATGATTTAATGGTGATCCGTGATCCTTATGTGGTATTAGGGTTAGTAGTAATTGCTATTGCAGTGGTGATTGCGGCAACAAAAATTCCATCAACAAACAAGAAAGACGATAATTTCAACTTAGGAGAAACATTACAACGTTTACTTCAAAACGTGACGTATAGAGAAGGTGTGATAACGCAAATTTTCTATATAGGTGCTCAGATCATGTGCTGGACATTCGTGATGCAGTATGCTGAAAATATTGGGTATACGAAAGCTGAAGCGCAGTCTTTCAATATCATCGCCATGGTCCTTTTCCTTACTGGACGTTTTACAGCCACTTTCTTAATGCGTTTTGTAAAAGCATCAATGCTCTTAGCAATATTCGCATTAGGCGGAATTGGAATGATGACGGTAGTAATTTTTGTAGGTGGAGAAATTGGTTTATACGCCTTGATTGGTACATCTCTCTTTATGTCATTAATGTTCCCTACTATCTATGGTATAGCTTTAGAAGGTTTGGATAATGATGCAGAGTTTGGAGCCGCAGGTTTAGTAATGGCTATTGTAGGTGGAGCTTTGATGCCGCCACTTCAGGGAGCGATTATCGACAGCGGTGAGATCATGGGAATGCCAGCAGTAAATGTATCATTCGGCTTACCATTAATTTGTTTCTGTGTCATTGCAGTGTTTGGCTACAGAAGATTTAAAACGACAAAATAAGCATTCAATATGCAGTTCAAAAGATATTGTAAAACGCTTTCATTAGCAAACGACCCTTCATTGATTAAAGATTATAAAAAAGTACACGCCAAAGGACAAGCGTGGAAAGAAATCACTGAAGGTATGAAAGAAGTTGGAATTCTTGACATGGAAATCTATCTCCACAGAAATCAGTTATTCATGATCATGGATACAGTGGCAGATTTTGACCATGAAGCAAGAATGAAGGAATTGGCTACAAAACCGAGACAATCGGAATGGGAAACGTTCGTATCTCGTTTTCAAGTGGCAGACGCCGATGCAGATGCAGACAGCAAGTGGGAATTAATGGAACGTATCTACGAGATCGAACAAGAAGAGGACTACGATGCACTGTCAGGGCAAGTGAAAGAAATTTCTAAACTTCAACAAACACAAGAGGCATAATCATGGCAAAGTTCTCAAGAATTGAGGTGGTTTCTAAGATGAAATCTACAGTCATTGTTCCAGTATTTTACAACAGTGATCTTAATACAACATTAGAGGTGATCAGCACTGCTTATAAAGCAGGTATCAGAGTTTTTGAATTTACTAATAGAGGGGAGCAGGCAGATCAGATCTTTATTGAATTGATCAAAGTAGTAAGAGCAGAGTTCCCTGATATGGCAGTGGGTATTGGTTCTATTGTAGATGAATTTACAGCAGCGATCTTCATCCAAAATGGAGCAGATTTTATTGTTTCGCCTTTATTCAATCCTGAAATTGGAAAAATCTGTAACCGCAGAAAAATTGCTTGGTTCCCAGGTTGTACTACAGTTTCAGAAGTATCTAATGCACACGAATGCGGTGCGGAAGTAGTAAAAATCTTCCCAGCTAATTCATTCGACGCCAAAGGATTTATCAAAGGAGTGAAAGCCCCAATGCCTTGGACAGATGTAATGCCTACAGGAGGAGTTTCTCCTACTATCGAAGACATTAAAAGCTGGCTGGACGTAGGTGTAAGCTGTGTAGGAATCGGTGATAAACTATTAGTGAAAGCCGGTGCAGGTTATGACTATGATGCTACATTTGATCGCTTGCAAACACTCATGGAATTTGTGGCAGATTATAAAGAAGGTACTGTAGCTGTTTAAATAACTATTTACGCTTTGCGTTAGAATATTATTAAGTAATAAGACGATGAATAAAGTATTAATGGTTCACCCTACGGACAACGTAATGGTGGCATTGAAAGATTTAGAAGCATCTGAAGAAATAAATTTTGAAGGACAGCACCTTACAACAGTAGGTCCAGTGAAAAGCAAGCACAAATTTGCTTTGAAGGATTTCGATAAAGGTGATGAAGTATATATGTATGGCGTTTTAGTAGGAAAAGCAACACAGCCTATCAAAAAAGGCGAGGCGATGACTACTGAAAACGTAAAACATGCAGCAAGTGATGTGGTAGTAAGAGAGCGTAAAACGGACTGGATCAAACCTGACGTTTCTGCTTTTGAAAACAGAACTTTTAAAGGATATCACAGAACAGACGGACAAATTGGTACACAAAACATGTGGTTGGTGGTGCCATTGGTATTCTGTGAAAACAGAAACGTCTTAGCAGCAAAAGAGATTTTAGAAGAAAAACTTGGATATTCAAAAGGTAGAGATTACGATTTGGATATCGATGGTTTATTACAGAAAATTGAGAATGGAGCAGACAGCAGTGGATTGATTGATGAGGACATCGTGATTCCATTGGCTGAGCAAAAGAAGAACCGTGCTTTCAAAAATGTAGACGGCATTAAGTTCCTTTTACATGATGGAGGCTGTGGCGGTATTCGTCAAGACTCAGATACACTTTGTCAACTGTTGGCGGGTTACTTGAACAACCCTAACGTTGCAGGTGCTACATTCTTGAGTTTAGGTTGTCAGAATGCGCAGGTTGAAATTTTACAGGACGCCATTAAAAAGGTCAATCCAAAGTTCGACAAGCCAGTGTATTATGTAGAGCAGCAGAAGAGTTCTTCAGAAACAGATTTCATTTCAAATATTGTCAAGTACACGATGGCAGGGTTGGTGGAGGCCAACAAAGTAGAACGTCAGGAAGCACCAATTTCAGCATTACGCTTAGGACTTGAATGCGGTGGGTCAGATGGTTTCTCAGGCATTTCCGCCAATCCTGTGATTGGGTATGTTTCAGATATGTTAGTGGCTTTAGGTGCCATTCCAATTTTAGCCGAATTCCCTGAGTTAAATGGTGTGGAGCAGAGCTTAACAGACCGTTGTGTAGAAGAAAAAGATGCACAACGTTTTGTAGACTTGATGGCGATTTACAAGCACAGAGCAGAAGCAGTAGGATCTGGTTTTGATGCCAACCCTTCACCAGGAAACATCAAGGACGGTTTGATTACTGATGCCATGAAATCGGCAGGAGCAGCTAAAAAAGGTGGTTCTTCTCCAATCGTTGAAGTATTGGATTACACAGAACAAGTGACAAAGAAAGGACTGAACCTACTTTGTACACCTGGTAATGATGTAGAATCAACAACAGCATTAGCGGGTTCAGGAGCAACATTAATTACATTCAGTACAGGATTGGGCACTCCAACAGGCAACCCCATTACACCAGTAATTAAAGTGTCTTCTAACTCTATTTTAGCAGAGCGAATGAAAGATATCATTGATTTCGATACCGGATCAGTGATCACAGGAGAAGATACAATCGCTACAAAAGCAGCAAAAATGCTAGACTACTTATTAGAAATAGCGAGTGGTAATGCAGAAACAAATTCGATGAGAATGCGTCATGACGATTTCATTCCATGGAAGAGAGGTATTTCTTTATAAGAAATTGAATAAAGCGTAAGGAATGAAGAGTTGTATTCAATAATGGATATCTTAATTCTTAACTCTTTACAAAAAATAATTGTGATACCCCGTAGATCACAGGTGAAAAGTCATCAGACTGCTTTGTGGTTGGGTATTGGAGAAGTTTCCCCACTTCGAAGTCGAACCAAATTCGAAACAAGGAATTTATCATTGCACCAGATTTTTGAATGCTGGGGTACTTCTCTGGTACTTGGGTGGTATGATCATTTGTAAAATATAAAATACTGATCAGTAAAAGCGAAAGGCTTTAAAGATCAAGTTGCAGGTGAAAAAGACTTGTGACAGGTTGAAATTTGTGTGAAAATAAAGAGCAAATAACCATGAAACTGAATAGAACAACAGCAATAGTAAATCCTCGCCCAATTAAAGTAGTGCAATTCGGTGAAGGTAACTTTTTAAGAGCATTTATTGATTGGATGATTCATGAAATGAACGTACAATCTGACTTCAATGCAGGTGTAGCGGTAGTACAACCGATTCCTCAAGGATTAGGTGAGCTTTTAGATGCACAAGACGGTTTGTATCATTTATTGTTAAATGGTATTGAGAAGGGAGAGTTGATCAACAAGCAAATGTTGGTGGATTGTATTCAAGAAGTGATCAATCCTTACGAAGACTTTAATGCTTACTTAAAATTAGCTGAAGTTGACACATTACAATTTGTATTTTCTAATACTACAGAAGCGGGTATTGTATACAAAGAAGGTGATCAGTTAGACACTCTTCAAGAAAGTTTCCCTGGTAAATTGACAGCATTTTTACACCGCAGGTTTACACATTTCAACGGTGCTTCAGACAAGGGATTAATCATTTTACCTTGTGAATTGATTGATAAAAATGGCGTTAAACTACAAGAAATTATTCTTCAGTACGTTAGCGACTGGAACTTGGGTGATGACTTTGTAGCTTGGGTAAAAGAAGCTTGTACTTTCTATAATACTTTGGTGGATAGAATTGTACCAGGTTATCCAAAAGATAGAATTGCTGAAATTCAAAAAGACCTTGGTTACGAAGATCAATTAGTAGTAGAAGGAGAGCAGTTCCATTTATTTGTATTGGAAGGCGATCAAAAAATCAAAGAAGTTTTACCTTTCGAAAAAGCAGGTTTGAACATTGTTGTAACAGACAATCAAGCCCCTTACAGAGAGCGTAAAGTTAGAATCTTGAATGGTGCTCATACTTTGATGGTGCCAGTAGGATTATTAGCAGGTATAGAAACGGTAAGAGAAAACTTGGAGAACGAAACAGTCTCAAGATTTATTAATACTTGCCTGACAGAAGAAATTATTCCTTCTCTACCTCCAGCAGATGGATTGGTAGACTTTAAAGATGATGTATTGGATCGTTTTAGAAATCCATTTATCAAGCATTATTTAAAGAGCATTTCATTAAACTCTTTCCCTAAATTCAAGACAAGAGTTTTACCTTCTATCCTTAGTTTCAATAATGAAAAAGGAAGAGTACCAAAGCATTTATTGATGTCTTTTGCTGCATTGATTAAGCTTTATGCTCCAAGCGATGACTTCCAAGCACAAGACAATGCCGATATTTTAGAATTATTGAGTACTGTTTGGGCAAAACAAAATAAAGGAGAGATCTCATTGGAAGAGTTAGTACAAGAAGTATTGGCTTACAAAACACTTTGGGATCAGGATCTAAACGATATTCCTCAGTTACATGAAGGAGTGGCACATTATCTTCAAGCAATATTGAACGAGGGTGTGACTGCTTTATTGGAAAGCGAACTATATGTATAAGTGAATAGTAGTGTGCATTACTTAGGGGGTATCGTATTGGGCACCCCTGTAAGTAATTTGAGTTAAGAGTTAAGAGTTAAGAGTTAAGAGTTAAGAGTTAAGAGTTAAGAGGGGGGAGAACTTTGAAAATTGATGCATTACTATACAAACCATAAGTCTTGAGAAGAAAGGCTGAAACGTACATAACATAATGAAAAAACATAAAATCATTACTTTAGGTGAAATCTTAATGCGACTTTCGCCTATCCGACATAAAAGATTTGGTCAGACTACAGAGTATGAAACATACTATGGTGGAGCTGAATTAAATGTGGCATCTTCCTTAGGTAATTATGGAATGAATGTCAGCATGGTATCTGTATTACCTGAGCATGATATTGCTGAGGATGCTTTGATGCACATGAGAAAGTTCGGGATTGATACTTCTAATGTACTTCGTAAAGAAGGGCGTTTGGGACTTTACTTCGTGGAGGCACCTTCGATGCAGAGAGGAGGAAAAGTGATTTATGATAGAGCTGACAGTGCTTTCACACAAACAGAAGTTGATGCATTTGATTGGGACGCCATTTTTGAAGGAGCCACTTGGTTTCATTGGAGTGGAATTACACCAGCAGTTTCTGAAAGTGCGGCATTAATTACTGCTAAAGCTTTAGAAGTCGCAGAAGCGAAAGGGCTGAAAGTATCGATGGATTATAACTACAGAGCAAAGCTATGGCAGTGGGGCAAAAGCCACGAAGAGGTGATGCCTGCATTGATGGAAAAATGTCATGTAATGTCAGGAATACACCCTGATGTTGATGTTTTGAATGAAGAAGTTACGGACTTGGATTTTGCTCTTTCTGGAAAAGAAATGATGGCAAAATATCCAAACTGTGAAGTAGTTGTTTTTTCATCAAGAGGAGTGAAATCTGCGAATCATCATACATGGGCAGGAGCTTTATTTGATGGTAAAAAAGTATACAGAACCAAGAAGTATGAATTAAGTCATATTGTTGATAGAGTAGGTGGAGGGGATGCTTTTATGGCAGGTGTAATTTATGGCTTGCACGCTTTTGAAGGAGACTTACAGCAATGTATTGATTTCGCAACAGCCGCATCTGCATTCAAACACGGTATTGATGGTGATTTTAATGCGGTAAGAAAAGAAGAAGTGATGCAGATGATTTCGTCATCAGACTTCTCTAAAGTAGATAGATAACCCTATCTCCAAGAAAATCTAAATAGACTACTACTCATCATCATTAGCCCACGACTTAAGTCGTGGGCTAATGATGAAAATAACACTAAACTTGAATATTACTTATGCACCGATCTTCTATACTATTACTTTGCTTTGGTTTATTGTCCCTTCAACTATGGGCCAACGAACCACCTAAAGACAAAAAAGAAAAAACAAACGTTATCATCATTATCTCAGATGACCAAGGATGGGGTGATGTAGGTTTTAACGGATCAGATATTCCAACACCCAATCTTGATGCTTTAGCCAAAGAAGGTGTTTCCTTTTCACAAGGATATGCAAGTCATCCCTATTGTAGCCCTAGTAGAGCAGGCTTACTAAGTGGAAGATATCAACAACGTTTTGGGCATGAAAATAATATGCCTTACAATAATCCTACTGACGATGATGGTTTGCCGTTGGATGAAATCATGATGTCAGAGCACTTCAAATCTCAAGGATATGCGACTTGTGCCATAGGAAAATGGCACTTAGGAGACCATGAAAAATTCTGGCCTAACAAAAGAGGTTTTGAAGATTGGTTCGGTTTCTATGGTGGAGGTTCTGATTATTGGGGTAAACCCAAAAAAGGAGATCCAAAACGTGGTGTATTGAGAGATGGAGAGGTTGTACCACAAGAGGAATTGACTTACTTAACTGATGATTTTACCAAAGCGGCGACAGAATATATTGGAGAATATGCAAAAGAGGATAAGCCTTTCTTTATGTATTTGGCTTACAATGCACCTCATGCTCCTATTCAAGCACCAAAGAAATATTATAAAGATGTAGCTCATATTGAAGACGGAAAAAGAGCCGCTTATGCAGGTTTAGTCGTAGGGATGGACCATGGAATAGGGCAAGTCATTGAAAAGTTGAAAGAAGAAGGAATCTATGAAAATACAATGATAGTGTTTTATAGTGATAACGGTGGACATACTCATGGAGCTAGCAGTTACCCTTACCGCGGACATAAAGGAATGTTATTCGAAGGTGGCATCAGGGTACCGTTTGTAATTTCATGGCCTCAAGGCTTGAAAGGAGGAAAACGATACGAAGAATGCATCACTGCTTTAGACATTTTCCCAACGGCAATGGCAGCCACAAATATAGCTATGCCTGATAAAGAATTAGACGGCGTGAACCTTTTACCTTATTTAAAAGGAAAGAAAAAAGGACAGCCACACGAAACAATCTACTGGAGATACTCTGACGGTGCAGGTTATGCTGTCAGACATGGAAATTACAAATTGGTTTACTCAGGCTATAAGCTTGAAACCTTCCTTTTCGATATGGAAAAAGACCCATTGGAACGCCATGACCTTGCAGCTGAAAAACCAGAAATTGTAAAGCAACTGAAAGGTTTATACAACAACTGGACAAAAGGAACTGTAAAGGCGAAGTGGCAAGATCCACATGCTGCAAACGTATTGAAAGAAGAGAAAAACCGTCAGCAATTTATTGATAAAGCAAGTGCTGGAGAAAAGAAAAAAGACATTTAAAATTTTTGGACTGAATACGTAATCTTATAATCAATAGCAAACCGCTTAACGAGGACATTTCGAAATATTTGCGATATATAAGTTAGATTGAAGAGCCGTTACTGATTTAGTAACGGCTTCTTTTTTTATTCTTTACTCTTAATCCCATTTTGATGAAGCATTTCTTCTAAACCTAACCCCATCTCATAGCTCCTATTTAAATGTTGTTCTTTTACCTTCTCAATTTCAGTTGTACCACCCAAAATGATAAATTCCTTATGTGTAAATTTTTTCCCCATACGGTCATCTAGCATTATTTTTTCCATACTCTGAGCAATACCAATTTCATGAAGATAAGCATTAGAATGTCCGGCTGTACAAACAGACAAGCCTAATGGAATTTGCTTCATGGCTTGAATTTTATTTCCATCCTTATCATATCCATAAGCATACCCCACAGAATAAACCCTATCAAACCATCCTTTTAAAATAGCAGGAACATCACTCCACCATAGTGGATAAAGGAAAATAATACAGTCTGCCTTTTCAATTTTAGCATGTTCTTTTAAAACATCATCAGGAATAGGTAAATCAGTATTGGCAAGACCTTCTCTTTCATACTCTTCTTCAGACATGTTCGACTGAAAATTCATCTGATATAAATCTGAAATTTCTATGGTATGCTTGGCCTTTTTCAGCCCTTCTAATAGGCGATTAAAGATTTGATAAGTAAACGATTTTTGACTTGGATGAGCATAGATGATGAGTACATTCATTTTTGTTTAGTTTAGTTTTAGAAGATATAATTAAAGAGAGTTTGTTTGAAAAAATCCCTTGCAGAACGTGAGTTTATTAATTACATCACACCTAAATGGAAAATTTCACTTCTAAAATATATATTCCAAGCATGCTCTAAAAGTAAAAGCCTCTTTTTTCTTAATAACCTTTTCTCAAACCCATCATTTTTTGGAAAGTTGATAACAAAGAATAACCTTTGCGAAGTATGACAACAAAATTTACATATAGCTCACCTATGGTGCACTTGATCTCCGCATAGTCCGGCAGGTGCTTCTTCTTACCATAATGTATATAAGGTACTCCAAGTACCTGTCGGTTTACCGTATCTGAAATTCAGATAGTTAAATCAAAAAAGTCATATAAATTCCAAGACATTGAAAACAAATTCACTTGAACAATTAGGGTTTAATTCAAACATATATTCTACTCATTCACAATTAAATAGAGAAGAGTGGGCTCGCGTAATTGCCGAACATAAAGAACGTTACCTTGTGCAAAATGAAGAAGGTACATTTGAGGCTGAAATCATGGGGCATCTTCGTTTTACGGCAGAAGATAGAACTGATTTTCCCATGGTAGGAGATTGGGTACAGATCATGCCCTTTGATGAAGGAAAAGCATTAATTCAACAGGTTTTATACAGACAGAATATACTGAAAAGACAAGCCATAGGTAAGGATGGTGAAGCTCAATATATAGCTTCTAATATCGACAAAGCCTTTATTGTTTTTTCAGCAAATAGAGATTTCAATCTGAACAGAGTTGAACGTTTTGTAGTGCTCTGCTATGATGCCAATATTACGCCTTTACTGATTTTAAGTAAGGCCGATTTGGTAAGTCAGGAGGACCTTCATGAGATGCAACTTCAAATTCTAGAACGATTTCCTGAGCTAGAAGTATTGACTACAAAAATCGATGATGAGGCTTGTATTCAAGAACTTAAATTGAAAATAGAGCAGGATAAGACCTATTGTTTTTTAGGTTCATCAGGTGTTGGTAAATCTACCTTAGTTAACCTTTTATTGGGAGAGGATAAAATGCTTACGCTTGAGATCGGTACAGGAACAAACAGAGGAAAACACACGACTACTCACCGTGAACTTTCAGTTATGAAAGATGGAGGTGTGTTGATTGATAACCCTGGTATGCGTGAAGTAGGAATGACCTCTTCTTCTGATGCCATGGAAGATGCGTTTCCTTTGATTATGGAACTTTCAGAACAATGTAAGTTTTCAGATTGCACACATCAACATGAAAAAGGTTGTGCGGTTATTGAGGCAGTCCATGAGGGTGAAATTTCAGAAGAAGCCTATGAAAACTTCTTGAAGTTGAACCGGGAACAGGAACATTATGCAAGTTCTGAAGCGGACAAAAGAAAGAAAGGAAAGTCTCTTGCTAAAATGGTGAAAACCGTGAAACAACATAAAGAGAGGTTCTAATTTTCCTTTTCATAGAGCTATAACCCCATCGATTTTAAAATTGATGGGGTATTTTTTTATCGTATTATGGATTGTTATGAAAGTCAATGTAATACATTAATAATTAGGTCATTAATTTTGTCTTTTACATTAAATAAAAATAGACATAAGCGATTGTCAAAGTAAATTATTATGAAAACCGTATTATTAGCATTAGTCCTCTTTACATCATTTGCCACATATGCTCAAGACCCACTGAAAATTTTTGAATCAAAAACCGTCCGAGGTGATAAGCTCTATCTTGATCATATCTTTTTGTATGAAGAAGACCAAAAATATGAGCGAAAAGAACATGGTGGTTATTTTGAAGGTTGTGAAGACTTTTATATCATCACTGAAAAAGGAGCCTACACTTACAATTCATTGCTCAAAGTATATGAGTTTCATTGTGATTATTCTATTATCACAAAGTGGAACAAAGGAGAAGGGAATGAATATCATGAAGGTGATAGTATGACTTTTGAAAGTAGAAACAAGAAAAAATACGATTCAAGCATGTCAGGTTATGAAGAGGTGGAACATCACACTTTACATGATATGAAAAGAAGAATTGAGTTCAAGCATAAAGATAAAGGGGCACTGGAATTATAAAAGCTTATCTTTATAGTTTAAAAACCGAAAAACTCTTAATCTAAATGACAACAAACAAAGCATTACTCATCATCGATATGCAAAAAGGTTCTTTTACTCCACAAACTCCAAGATATGACCATGAAGGAGTGGTAAAAAGAATCAATTCATTATCAGCACAGTTTCGGGCATTAAAATATCCTGTTTTTGTCGCTCAACATGATGGAACGGGCTCTGGTGAATTTGAAAAACATACTGAGGCCTGGGAAAATTTAGACGAACTTCAAGTAAAACCGGAAGATATTCTAATTGACAAATATGCCAATGATGTATTCTATCAATCGGAACTTCAAGAAAAACTTATTCAGAATAATGTAGGTGAATTGTTTGTAACAGGTTGTGCTACAGATTTCTGTGTAGAATCAACAATACAATCTGCTTTAACGAAAGAGTACATTGTAAATGTGGTCAAAGACGGTCACACTACCGGAGAAAGACCAAATTTGAAAGCAAGACAAGTGATTGATCATTACAATTGGGTCTGGCAGGGTATGATTCCAACGAAAGGAAAGGTCGTAGTGAAGCCTTTGAAGGAGATTTTAGAAGAGATCGCGGAACCTAAATAGGATGATGTTCTTTTGATATTACAATTTTATTTTCTCAATTTAAAGAACCAACTTTAATAAGTTCTAGGACAAAAGTAAACGAGTGTTTCTTGCACCATAGTTAAAACTATGGGCAGGTGATATGGCAAACTAATCAAGACTAAAGTCTTGAAGGTTGGCAACGAAGACAACACTTTAGTGTTGTTGGAGTCAATATCACTAGCGGGGATTTCGCAAAACCTTCAAAACTCTTAATTACTCTTCATTTTTAAAACGTATGAATATAAACAGTTTAAAAATGGAGAGTATATTTTTTCAACCCATTTTTCAACAAGAGATAAAAAAGCATAGAGAAGATCTATTAGTTGCTCTCCTCGTAATAAAAACCCTGATTTCAGTAACTTCATCAGATTATAAGATATAGCGAATAACAGCATTTCTGTATTTGCATTTTTCTTTCCTCTAAGACTAAATGAGTCAAATTTGAGGTTCTTTTTTAAATGTCCAAAAACAGTTTCAATATCATGTCCTCTCATTTTACTTCTCTTTTTCCCTTCTTTGGTTTTCAGGTAATAAGTAGCTTTAGCACGTAGTCTATTGGCATTTTCGGATATCGTTACCTTTCTGTACTGAGCTGTCGTACATTTACTTTTTATTGGACATGTATCACACTTTTTACATCTATATTCGTGAATAATACTTTCGTGACCGCCCTTATGAGTCTTAGTAAACTGCCGATTCCATTCTAATTTTTGATCATTGGGACATAAATAATAATCACCATCCTCATGATAAGGCATATTATTAGCCT
>NZ_JABANE010000083.1 GCF_012844305.1 Flammeovirga aprica JL-4 | reverse complement strand
AACTCCTCGAAAATCCAAAATATTATTCTGAGGAGTTTTATTTCCTTTTGACAATGCTAAGTTAGTACGCTATCTAGAGGTTTTAAGCTGGAAGCGGGCGCTAGAATGGTTGCTGAAGCTTTGGGGACTGGAAACGCATCAAGAAAAGCGGGTACTAAATTCACTCATACACCTTCTCCTTACATACATGTGGTTACACAAGGGCAGTCTGCATCTTTGAAAATGATGAATAAAAACGTTGATGGCATGTCAAAACAATGGGTTATCAGAGGTGAAAATTATGAGCAAACTTTTAATACTGCAGAAGTCTCCCTTGCTGATTTACCTTATGGACAGTTTAGTGCACATTTCACCTTAAATGGTGAAAAAACAACCAGTAAAACCTTTACTGTCACTCATGATTTGGACTACAATGTTCCTGATTACGGTCCATTAGAAAATGAGCTATCAACTTCTAATACTATTACACTGTATCCTAACCCGGCAAATAAAATAGTAAATGTGAATCAAACAGACCTTGATAATAAGTTTTCAAAAGTTGAACTAATTGATCTTCAAGGCAGAATTGTAAAACAATATTTACAAGGTTTAGAAGGGAATTTCTCTTTAAATATTGATACTATCAAAAGTGGTTATTACATGGTTGTACTGTATAAAAATAATGGTCAGCCTGTAATGAAAAAGTTGATTATTCAGTAAGTAAAATCGCTTTCATAATAGAGCTATCAATGGTCTTTATACCAATCATTGATAGCTCTATTTATTTTGATTAGTAAAAGTGAAAATAACTTCTTCCCTTTTTCGTAATCTCCCAACGTTCCATACTATTGACAATAAGGTGATCCACATAAGCATTTTCTTTTAATGTATTCAGGCTATTTTTCACATCCTCCTCACATAGATCAGTATCTTGTATAATACCTTCCACTTTTCTTCTTTTTTGAGGCAACTTGTTTTTCATGGCTTCAAGTATCATCAATTCATTCCCAGTGATCTCTATTAAATCCTCTTTTTTAAACTCATTTGACTTTTCTTCATACCCTTCTGTTACAATTTCCTCCACTCCTTCTTCAATACTATTGATCTTATTTTTCAACTGTTCCATCAATACTTTATCACCAATAGAAGTAATAAATCTTCTAGCGAAAATACTAGCTATTAGACACAAGCCAATCAATTCTAAAAACTCTTCTGTAGTGGCAGTTTCAGGAACGAAATTGAAGGAAGTAAATTTTAAAAATAAGGGAATCATTAATGAGGCTCCTACTCCCAGAAATAGGCATTGTAACAAAGTCTGCTGTTTATCTTCTTGACTTGGAAACTCATGGAAGTAATTAATCACTCCTCCTATTAATCCTACTATGACTAATATCAAGATGGTATAAAAAAGACCTGAACCGAAGAAGAATTGCTGAAGAGCGGGGGTTTGACTGTGCATATTTTTAAGAGGTTTACTTTAACATTTTTGTTTAAGCACAATTTAATAAATGTATTACTTATTTTGGTAGAAGAATTTATGCAAAATTAATTATCAGCTGTTTTGGAGTTGGGACAAAAAATAAGGTGCTCAATGACAAAATCATCATTGATGAAGTTCTATCTTCTTATTACAAACAAAAAAGGGGAGTAAGAAAATCAATAAAAGTGATTAGTAATGTGGCATTATTATGTGTAAGAAATCGTTAGGCTCAAGTATAAAAAAACTGTCCTTGTCATTATTTTGACAAGGACAGTAGTCTTAACTATTTATCTAGGAACTGCGTAAATATCAAACGTTCCTTTCCATTTCAGCATTCCTTCAGGAGCAGTGATTGGCTCAACCTTTGCGTCAGAAGCGAAATCTTCAAAGTAAAATACATCGTAATCAAGATCGCTGATGACTTGGAAAAGTTCTTTTTTGTCTGCGTCTGAGTTTCTTTCAAAACTTTCTGCAATAAGAACAGGGCGTTGTTTTTTAATGAAATCAGAGATAGATTTTATAATTTCCTTGTCAAAACCTTCTGTATCTACTTTAATAAGTGAAATATCCAATTGAGGATACTCGCGCTCAAGATACCCTGAAAGGTTTACTCCCTTTACTTTATTTTCGTAAATATATTTTCCATGATCACTCTTCGTTGTTTTTGACAAACCTCCATTTGCAAAAGAGGCCTCTGAAGAAATAAAATAATACTCTTCATCCACATCAGAAATTGCTCTTAAAATAGGAACAATATTCGTCTTGTCTTTATTCAAACCAGCGTTTACCTCTAAGATATCATAAACATAAGGATTAGGATCGAACGCCAGTGTAGTACCTTTTGCACCTGCCGCTATCGCTAAAGGGATAGTGACATCACCTACGTTTGCTCCAATATCGATCACAGCATCACCTTCTTTTACGAATTGTCTGAAGAAATCTATATTTGCTTGTGTAATTTCATCCGTATATGCGTACAATGGATTCTGCCATACCGCAAATTCAATTACTCCATCTTTCGACAAATTAAACTCCTTAATTGTTGATGGATATTTTGCTGTAACTCTTCTAGCTTTCTTTCTTTTTAAGCTGTTTTTTATGTAATCTAACATGTTTTTGTTTTTAGTGATTTACGGTGTAATAGCTAATCTGCATATAATGATTGGTAGACCAAAGCCTAAAGTTTGGACTGAATTTGCATTAACCTCGTTCATCAATGTCTGCTACTTTACGGAATATCTTTTCTTCGGCTTTTTCAACTATAACAAAATGACCAATTTTGTACTTTTAAAAGACATCCTACGATTTTCCAGCGCCCAAATTAACAATTATCTTTTTTAACTCCAATAAAAAGAGAGGGTTGCATGAAGAATGAAAAGATTAGAGGCAGGGCGTTAACAAAAAAAGAATTTACTTTGGTACAAGCCCTTTTTTAAACCTGTAAAAAAGCTCCCAACAGCAAAAACACTGTTGAGAGCTCCATAAATAGTCCACAATATATATATATTACCACGTTTCGAAAACGATGTTTCTTGTTGCGAAAATCAGCGTATCAGTGGCTTCATAAACAATACTATCTCTTTGGAATGAGTAGGATAAGTAGAGTTCTTTTTTATCTGCTGACATGCTTGCTGATTTAGAATGGAAATTCTCTTCGTCTTCGGCTGTGATGAAAATTTCGTCTGCTTGTTGGTCAATTTCCATTTTGCCACTTAAATAACTGATACCGTTGGTTTCCACCATTTGACTTGTCTTTGTATTCAGTGTCCACGATTGGTTTTTCTCCAATGTTGGTTTAAAATAGATTCTTGTCCAAGTTGAATCCGTATTGAGGTTGATTGCTTTTGTTGCTCCTTTATGATACCATGTACCATCGAGGTGAGCAATGTATTTGAAAGCAATAATCGTATAGTCTTTTTCAGCGTGTACTTGATCTAATGAGGTGCTTGTGATTCTTACAGGCAATGCATAATTGGTGTAAGGCTCACTCATTGACGTTAATTTGTTCATATCAAAATTGACGGTGACATCACCTTGCATTTTTCCTTCTGGAATCACGATTTCTTCTGTATTATTTAAAGTGTAAACATCACTTGGCAACAATTTAAAGGGAGTGTTTTGAAGTAATTCTGAATCTACCTCAAACTTTGCCCACTCGTTTTGTTTATTTTCCCTTTTTCCTCCTAAAGCTACCCCCAGTTTGATATACTCGTACTCATCTACGATCAGTGTACGGATAGGATTTTGGAAAGAGAAATATACTGTTGTTGTATCAAAATCTTTTAAGTAATCATCGTAGCTACAGCTTGAAAAAAGTACTACGGCTAAAATATAATTTAAAATCTTCTTCATTTTTCTATCATTATTTAAGTGCTTACCAACCATCATTTTGTTCTAAACCTAATACCACTTGATTAAATGGAATCGGTCCAAAGCGTTGATATTCGCTGAAGTGTCTTTCCTCTACATTAGGGTAATCGTATTGGAATTCTCCTTCTTCATTTTTTGTAATTCTAACGCCTTTTATAGTTGTGCTCAATGGAGCGTTCCATCGTCTGATATCCCAGAAGCGATGCCCTTCAAAGCAAAGTTCTACTCTTCTTTCTCTATGTATTAATGCTCTGAATGCATCCTTTCCCATTGCCGCTACCTCGTCTACATATCTTGTATCTTTAATATTGGCTCTTCGTCTGATTTCAATAATTGCCTCTTTTGCACTCATCGATACCCCTCCGAAAGAAACGGGCACATCAGGACCTACCCACTCATTAATACTTTCTGCAAGGTTTAGGAAAACTTCCCCGTATCTGAAAATTGCGTAGTAATGCAGACCTACACTTGCATCAAGTTCTTCTGCAGAGGCTTTGGTAGAAATCCATTTTCTCAAATAATACCCCGTTCTAGTAGCATTCAAATGTTGTTCTTGGGTATCGAAACCTCCAATATACGTTTCGATCGTTCTGTTTTTAAACTCTGAGTTATTGTAAACAATAGCTCCTTTAAACCTACTAGAAACGTTATCATAAGGGTGCTGAGGATCATAATTGCTGTTAGGATGATCAATCGGATAGCCATCATTCCCGAAGAACGCTTCTGCCAAATTTTGTGATGGTGAAGTTCTTCCTTCTCCCTGTGAGGATGGAGGGAAATTTTGTTTGAAAAAGGTATTATTACGGTCAAATTTTCTCATAATAATCTCCTTGTGGTTATGGACATTGTAATAATTATCCAAGTTGTTCCAACTAATCCAAGGCAGAGAAGTGCGTGTTTTTGAGAGCATTACTAAGGATGCTTTTGCCACATCAGACCAATCTTTCACATTAAAAGCAGGGCTTGAAGCATACAATAACACTCTTGTTTTTAATGCCATAGCCACTATAGATGTTGCTCTACCAATGTGTGTTTGCCCAACTACGTGATCATTACCATCATATTCTTCCGGCAATAATTCAATTGCTTTATTACAATCTTCAAGAATAAAATCCACCACTTCTTCATAAGTAGCTCTTTTGATCGCATTACCATTCGTAATATCCCCTTCGATGGGTGATCTATAAATCGGCACCCCCATCATTTCTCCACCCACAGGACCTGCATAGGCTTGCAATAATCTCCAATAATACCACGCTCTCAGAAAACGAGCTTCACCATTCAGCCTTGTTTTTATTTCACTGTTCAATAGGTGATCTGAAAGGTAATATTTGGCATCTTGACCGTACTTGATCCACATATTGATGTACTCAATCTGCTTGTACCAATTATCCCAATGTCCGAGATTATTATTGTCACTTCTCCAACCTCCTGTACCGTTCTGATACAATAAGCTTCCATAGTCATTCGTCGTGGCGTTGTCTGTAGCACAGTCCATCAAGCTGTGATTTTCCCACCCGAAATTTGTAGGCATTGCTTCGTAGGCATTTAATAATACCCCTTCAGCATAAGTTGGGTTTGTCCATACATTTTCATCTGATACAGAACCATCAAAATTGGTTTCCAAATAGCGGTTGCAAGAACAGATTAACAAGCCCAATAGTATGTAGTGTATATTTTTCTTCATCTCATTCTCGATTTAGATAGTCAAATGGATTCCAATAACGTACGATTTCAGTAGAGGGAAATTGGTATAGCCAGAATTGATATTTGAAGGATCAACATTCTTCAGTTTCGACCATGTGAAAAGGTTATTACCTCTAGCGTAGATTTTGAAATTATGTACTACATTTTTAGTCCATTTTCTGACCGGAACACGATACGTCAATTGCAGGTTATCCAAACGGATATAATCACCACTCTCTACCCAATAGTCTGTAGATTGATAGTTATTAGCCACCTCTTTGGTCGTCAGTCTTGGATGAGTACCATTTGGATTGGACTCCGACCAACGGTTTAAGGCGTAATCAGTATATTTCTCTTCTCCGTAATTCCAGAAGTAAGTATTATTCAACAGCACTTCTCTTCCGATAACTCCCGAAAACTGAGCAAATAATTCAAAATGTTTGTAATTCAATTTGATATGGCTGTTTACGATAAAATCAGGAAAAGTATCTCCAATAATTGTCTTATCTGCCTTTGTAATTACACCGTCACCATTATTGTCCACAAACTTAATATCTCCTGGACGAAGTGTACCGAAGTTTTGTGAAGAGTGGTTATTGATTTCATCATACGACTGGAATAAACCATTCGAAGCATAACCGTAAATCGCATTAACAGGCTTGCCTACTCTGTTTTGGTACTGTTCATTGTAATCTAAGAAGTTGCCATCTAGTACTTTTGATTGCGTATACATCCCTCCAACTCCGATTCTATACCTCAGTCGATTGATTTTGTTTTTATAATCAAGTGATAATTCTACCCCTTCATTCTTTACTTGTCCGTAGTTTTCGTACTTCGTAAATGTCTGTCCATTGATTACTTTATTCGATACTTGTTCAGGAATATCATATCTGTAAGTATGGAAGTAATGTGCGTAGAAACTAAAGTTATTTCTAATTCTGCCCTCAATACCTACATTCAATTCTTCTTGTTTTTCCCAGATCAAATGTTCACTGCCTGTATGCTGTAGATCTGTTGTTTTAAGGGTAGTGTTATTATTATTACCTAAGTAAACATTACCCGACTGTTTCCAAACATTGTCATGCCATCTATGATTAAGGAAAGAACGGTCTGTAGACATTAAGCCATAGTTTGCTTTTAACTTTAAGTAATCAAAAATGCCTTGTTGCATAAAATCTTCTTCAGAAATCACCCAACCTACACTACCAACATAATTCAACTGATGAGGTTGATTATTTAATCTATTTGTACCATAGTTGCTTATGATTCCCTCCACGATGTACCTCTTATTGAAAGTATAAGAAGCTAAAAGGGAAGTCGTCATATTTTGTGGTTCTTGTATAGACGATTTGATTTCCTGACGGTAAAAACTGTACATTCCTTGTAAATAAACATGATGTTTCGAATTGAAAGTTCTATCATACTTCAATCTGCCATACATTGCATAAGTTCTCATCACATCGTCAGAAGTCTTGCTTTGTGAGCCTAATTCTGTTTTTCTACTCTTTCTCACCCAGCTTGACAAAGTATCTGCTCTGTAAATAGGAAAATAGGAATTGTAATTGGCTTTCTGACCGTATGTAACGCTATTGTAAGTATCTATCCCAACATTGACATCTGCTGATAAACCTTCGGTAATTCTCTTTAAATTAAAGTCCAATCCCATATTGGTCTGCCCCATGATTCTTTGCTCCTTCTCAAATCCCCTTTCCGTCACTTCAGCATAAATATTTCTATTGACCAATCTTGATACTCCAAAGCCAGCCGCATTATCACCCAAAGTATTTTCTGGGAATAACAACGGATACTCATGAGGTCTGTGTGATGATAGCAAGCCAAAGAAATCACGACCTGTCAGGGTACTGCTATTGATGATTTCGGTTCTTGCAGAAATGTTCGCATTCAACGTAATGATACTATTCATTCTTGCCTTCAGATTGGCTCTGATATTAAATCTGTCCAATCCATTCTCAGGACCTTTCGCTACCATGCCTTCTTGTCTTTGATACCCCATATTCACCGCATACTTACTATTTCTAGTAGCACCTGTAAGAGATACATACGCTTTTTGATAAGAGGTTTGATCTTTTAGAAGAAGGTTAGAAAAATCATTATTAGGGTATTTCATTAGGTCATTACCCGATTTGAATCCTTCCAAATCTGCATCAGTATAGAAAGGTGATAAACCATCATTTCTTCTCGCTTCATTGTAAAGCAATGCCGAATTATAACTATCTAAATAATGATGAGAAGTGGTAGGCGTTTGAACACCTTGTTCGTAACCAACATCAATTTTTCTTTTTACAGCCTCTCCTTTTTTCGTTGTAATCCAGATGACTCCATTAATCGCCGATGGACCTGCTAGTATTTTTGCTCTGATGTCTTTAAGGTATTCAATCGACTCAATTTCTTCGATATTGATTTGATAAATACTTCTCTCAAAACCATCCACAAACACCACCGGAGCATTGTCACCTGTAGTACTCAATCCTCTAATCGTCATATTAGAAAGATCCCAACCTGGATTGCTTGTCAATTGTTCTACCAACACACTTGGATCAGTACCTGTGATGGCTGTTCCAACATTCAGTCCGTAAGTGTGGCTTAAATATTTATCATCGATCTTTGATGAAAAAGAGGTAGACTCTTCTCTTCTTTGAATCTGAAAACCGCCTTCCAATGCAATTTTCTCATAATACAACTGCAATGGTCTCATAAAAAAAGCTTTCTTCTTTTCTGAAGTTTTCAGCTTGTAATCCTGAGGTTTCATTCCTTCTGCCTCAATCAATACAGCATCTCCTTCTAGACCAGTAATCACTACCTGACCATCACTATCTGTATAAAAAACATCTTCTGATCCATCCAATAAAGGAACTGTCAATACAGCACCTCTGATTGGGAAGTGTCTTTCATCTACTACTCTACATTTTACTTCTACAAAATCTTTGTTTTGAGAAAAACCAACAGAGGAAATAAGTAATAACAACATTACCCCTATTGTTTCAATATAAGATCTGTATGTATGAATTCTATTTTTCATTTTCTTTCAGATTTACCAACCAGGGTTTTGTTTAAATTTATCACTCATAAAAATCACATCTCTTGGCCAAGGATACCAATAGTGTTTTTCTTCAAAAACCCTTGTTGTACCTACTACATCAATGATTTCATATCTCTCATCGCCCGTTTCATTGTTACGAGTGACTTTCATTCCTTTAATCTGTTTGTTTTCTGAAAGATGAGCGATATGCCATCTTCTCATATCCCACCACCTTTGAAATTCTCCATTTAGTTCTACACTTCTTTCGTTCCAGATTCTTTTTCTGAAAGTAACTTTATCTTGAGTATACATTGAGTTTACAGGAGGCATTCCTACTCTTTCTCTTACCATATTAATCGCCGCAATTGCTGTCAGTTCACTTCCTTCAGCAGTACCAGTTGGACCATAAGCTTCATTTACAGCCTCTGCATAATCCAAGTAAGCCTGTGTCAGTCTCATATAATTCCAGTTCATAAAGTAACTACCATCTTGTTGCCAAGGGTTTGCTGTTTCTGGCCAGAATTTTCTCATATAGTAACCTGTCACAAGGTCTGAACCTGCTCCAGTGATATCGATACCATTTTGATTAGGATTTCCTGCTTCATCATAAGAGAAGTCCAAAATTCTTGGAGCACCATTCACATCAATACCGTGTTGCTGACCGTGATGTAATACAGAATATTCTAGTCTTGGGTCTCTGTTTTTATAAGGATTTTGAGGATCATATTCCGGATCGTCATTAATGTCCAATCCGTTGATCGTCTCAAATGAACGTACCAAATTGTGCGTCGCTAAAGTGTATCTGTTATTACTCAAACCAAATGAACGAGGAATGTACAATTGCTTTAATGTACTTCCATATCCAATAAATCCACTCTGGATATAAGGGAAAATACATTCGGTAGAGGCTACGTTATCTCTGCTGTAAAATATCTCTGCATAGTCTTTAAAGCTTTTACCATCAACCAACACAAAACCAGCATTTTGTGCCATTTTGATAGTATTAGCAATTTCCTCTGCCGCTACTTTACATTTATCTTCATGATATTGATTCCCGTATCCGTTGGCAATATTCATCGTTGGGCTTGCATCATAAAGCAACGCCATTCCTTTTAAGAATTGAGCCATTGTACTTGTTGCTCTACCGTAGTGAATACCCGAACGGTTTGCAGCCAATAATTCAACAGCCTCATCACAGTCCTTGATGATTCTCTGCGTTGTTTCTTCATAAGAAAGACGCTCAAAATCAAGATCTTCATCTACTTCATACACTCTATCGATATAGTGCATACCACCGTATCTTTTGATTAATTCAAAATGATAGAATGCTCTTAGGAAAAAAGCTTGACCTCTTAGGTCTTTTCTTTGTCCTTCAGATAACACTGTTGATGCAATTTCTGTCTCTTGGATGATCTTATTCGCTACTCTCAAAGCCGTCATGGCATTATAGAAAGTAGAAGCCTCACCGTAGCCATTTCCTTTAGCCCAACCTACTTCAAACGCTCCAGCGGAGTTATCGTAGTTACCCGTATTGACATACTGTGCATAGTCTTGCCATGCAGTATTACTTGGGCATTGGAATTGGTCAGAAACCGTACTTATTGCTGTATTTTGCTTGTATAAGTGATAGTTAAACAAGCCTTTGTACCCATAATCCAAATAGGCTCTAAAGTCATTGTAATTAGAGAAGATCTCTTCGTCTGTCACTATTGATCCTTCTACACCCTCAAGGTATTGTTCGCATGAGGCAAATAATGAAGAGAGTACAATCAATATATATAGTCTTATCTTCATAATTTTAGAATTTTATCGTTAAACCAGTATTGTAACTTCTAATCAGCGGATAAGAGGAAAGCGTTGCGGCCTCAGGGTCAAACCTCGGGTCCATTTCTGTGAAAGTGAACAGGTTGTTTCCTCCCACATAAATCGTCACGCTTCCAATACCTGTATTTCTTTTCAAGCTTTTACTCTTGATCATATAGCTTAGTTCTACCCTTTTCAAACGGAAGTAATTCGCATTTTGGAATTGGTAATCACTATACTGCTGATTGTGCAAACGAGTCGTATTGTTTGATCTTAAAATCGGTACATCAGTATTTCTGTTAGAAGGAGTCCATGCTTGCTCATTATGAGGATTCGCCTGCTCGTAATCAGCACTTGTAAACTCAAACAGCAAGGCATCTGGCACTGATTTTTGAACACCATTTACACCCGTAAATAAGCTACTGAACTGCAATCCTTTCCATGTAAATCCTAATTGGAATGAGTACGTAAACATTGGGTAGTCTTGATAAGCGGCAACCACTTTATCCAAATCATTGATCACGCCATCACCATTGTAATCCACATATTTCAAATCGCCTGGAATACGACTTTCCTGTCCCCATACTGAACCCGGAGAATTATAGACATCATCCCAATCTTGATAAATACCGTCTGTTTTTAAGGTATAGTCAGAACCAATTGGCTTGCCGGCATCTTTCAAATAATCAGGTGTTTTCTTTGGATCATCTCTGAAAACTACTCTGTTTTCTGCATAACTGGCAATTGCTCTTGCATTAATATTAAAGTCTTTACTGATGTTTTTACTCCATCCTAAAGTCGCTTCAAAACCTTGTGATTTTGTTTCTCCAATATTTTCATAAGGATTCTCCAAACCGAACCAAGGATGAATTGTTTTTCTTTCCATCAAGATGCTCGAACGGTGCTCGTTGAACAAATCGACAACTAAAGAGAAGTGAGATAAGAGCTCTAGTTCAAAACCAATATTGGCTTTTACGGCTCTTTCCCAAGTTGCATTAGGGTTTGCAGCTCTTCCTTCTTTGTTGGTATAGTATTTTGAAGGTGGATTACCAAAGTAAATATTACCGCCACTTTCATAAGTTTGTAAATAAGTCCAGCGGTTTACGCCTTTATCATATCCTACTTCACCATAAGAACCTCTGATTTTAAAGCGATCTACAACATCATATAAACGAGAGTCTCTGAAGAATTTTTCATTGGAAACAATCCAACCACCTGCGAATGAAGGGAAGAAACCAAATCGTAAGCCTGGAGCAAACTTCTCTGACCCATTGTAGGCTCCGTTCATTTCTATAAAATAGCGTTGGTTATAATCATAAGTTACTCTACCAATCCAGCTTTCCTCAAAAGATGGCCAATTCACTCTGGAAATATTCTGACTTCTCATAAATAATCCCATGGCAGTAACCGTATGTTTGTTAAACTGACGATTGTAACGAATAGCCGCTTCGTAATATAAATTTCTCTTATAAGCTCCTAACGATTCATTTCCTATAGTCACCGGTCCTTCTACAAAGTTATCAGAAGGAAAACGTAGCGTATCTGTAGGTGTATATAAGTAAGAAGGAACGTTGAATCCTGTATTTCTTCCTGTCTTGTTGGAGATGTTTTGCTTATAATCAAACGCTGTATTGTATGATAACTTACCAGTTAATGATAATCCTTTCGTTACAAAATCAAGCTCCTGTTTCAACTGTATATCAGAAGCTTGAACATTTTTTCTATTTCTATGTGCTCCACTGTAATTCAACAATAAGTAAGGGTTTGAACCGCCACCGTCATGACCGATGTTGCCATCTGAATAACGGATAGGGAAAACATAGGTTGGAGCTTTGTAATAGATGAGTTTAAAGAAATCTGATTTCGCCCAATCATCATCACTACTACTTCCGTATCCTGCTTGATTTTTGAAAGACAAGCTACCCGCTAAACCGATTTTGATTTTAGTAGTTTTGGTTACTTTGACATTAAAATTCGTTCTGTAGTTGTAGCGTTCATAATTAAAACTTGGATCATAATAAGGATTTGGTTCCGTTTTAAAAATATCACCATCATTAGCATAACCTAACGACACGAAGTAATTGATTCTTTGGCTACCACCACTTACATTCAAATTGTAATTGGAAGTAATACCGTAATCCTTCACCAACTCATCGTACCAATCTACTTCAGGATATAAATCAGGATTTACGTTGTTTCTCCAATTATTAATATCTTGCTCTGAGTAATAGGCATTTGGATCAAAAACTCCGTCATTTTTCAAGGCTTGATTTTTCATTTCCATTACAGAAACTCTGTCCGCCATATAAAAATTAGAAACAGGCTGTTTAAATGAGAAATTGGTTGAGAAAGAGAATTTTGGTTTTCCTTCCTCTCCTTGTTTTGTGGTAATCAAGATTACGCCATTGGCACCTTTTGCACCAAAAACGGCTGTAGCTGAGGCATCTTTTAATACTGAAATACTTTCAATTTCATTAGGATCAATATCTTCATAATCCCTTTCAATACCATCCACTAAAAATAAGGGAGAGTTGTCTACCCATGACGCTTTACCACGGATAAAAATATCGGCAGCACTTTCACCGGGTTGACCTGTAGTCTGAATGGCAGAAAGACCTGACACTAAACCAACTAATGAATTGGTCAAACTTACGGATCCTCTCGTTTTTAAAAGCTCTTCACCTGCCGTTTGAACAATGGCGCCTACTACACTTTCTTTTTTCTGAGTATCATAACCAATCACAACCACCTCGTCCATTTGAGTTACATTGGGTTTGAGGGAAATAGAGATTTGTGATCCGGTTGAAATAGTTATTTCTTTTGATTGATAGCCCAAATATCTCACTACTAAAACTTTTGTAGTAATGGGCATCATGATTTTAAATTTGCCATCAAAATCAGTGGTGGTTCCAATATTGGTTCCCTCCACAATGACGCTGGCACCGATTAAAGTTTCACCGGTGATATCATCTTTCACAACACCTTCAATTATTGCCTCTTCCTGTGCTAATGCGTTATAACCAAATATTCCATTGAGTAACAGTAAAGCGATAATGTATTTTAGTAGTGTGAACAGACGAAATGTATTTTTTGTTAGTAAAAATTCTTTCATTTCATTTATAATTCTTAAGTCAGATATGGACATTAAGGGACAACAATGATGTCGGTTTGTTGATCAGTATGGGTTCTAATCTTTATCAGATATTTACCGGAGGATAAGTTTTTGAGGTCGATTACTCTGTGCATTCTTGGTTCGGATGACGACGCTAGTAACCGACCATCAAAATTGACAACTTGAAATGTATATTCTCCTATCAGATCAACAGTGTATTTTTTATCATCAAGTCTTATTAGTCTTTTTTTTTTCTTCTTTTTGCCTTGCTTTAAAGAAGTAACTTGATCACGTTTGTTGGATTCCTCTACGAAGGATTGAAGCACCTTTTTATTGAATACTCTTGCTGAATCTGTGGCGGATGAAGTGAATTTGAAAAAGTGACTTCCTACATAAAGAATTTCTCCTTTTCCTAGCGGTTGCAATCCCATAGCAATAGTACCATCAGGCCATTTTGCAAGCGGAGTTAAACCTTCTGTCTGTGTGATTGCAATTTTATCAAACTTAGGAATCACTGAATCATTGGTTTTTAACTCACCATAATCCTGTTCCATTTTCAACCTCGCTTTGTTATTTCCTTTTTTCAGGTATTTAAAACCTAAACCTAAATAACTGTCCAATCGAGTATTGCCTTTGTTTGTTACTTCTTTTTGATTATTGAAATAATAGTTCCCAAATCTTCCAGCAATCAATACATTCAGCCCTTCATTTTTAATCTGTTTTTTCAATGCACCTGCCACTTTTTTGTTGGTCATTGGCATAGAAGGCACTAATAATGGAAGTGATTTATCATATTCACCATGAATCAACTGCTTTTCAGTAATTACATTCACAGGTAAATCGCTGTCCATATTGGTTAAATTGAATGCCGATACATACATATCAAAATTGAATTCTTCTGATAAGTACGCATAGATTTTATTCATTTGAGGCCAAAGGAAATTTACTTTAGCTTCTGGAATCGGTGTTTCTAAAATTGTTTTTTCCTCTCCTGTCACTTCATGTTTCAAATAGTCTTGAAGTTCATAGAATGCATCCTTCTTTTTTCTGTTTCTATCCAAAATACCATAGTGCTCAATGCCGTATTCTTCACCACCTTTTTCAGCTTGCCCATTATAAGTAAAGTAAACAAAACCAGTACAACCTAATTTAAAAGCCTCACCTAGCATTGCACTCAATTCTTCTTCTGTAGCATTACCACTTTTGGTACTGAACTCCCCTAACCAAACGGGCTTTGTGTTTCGGAACATCGAGCGGATAAAATTGACCGAAGCACCTACTTTGTAAGCATTTTTTCCATAAGGATACACGTTGATACCAATGATGTCAGCATAAGCATAATTGATTTCAGGGTCCAATGCCACATTGGCTCCATATTTACCAGACCATTTCCACATCATATTTTGAATGTACAAATGCTCTTTGTCTATCTTTTTACACTCTGCTATTAAGCCACCAATAAACTCTGCCTTAGCGACACAGTTCCATAAATTCCAATCTCCAAATTGTTTTCTATGCTCATCTGGCATTTGATTCCAGTCTGAATTCGGCACCTCTCTGTAAGGCTCCACTTTCCCAAAAGAACCGAAGTTGGTATGCCAAGCGGTATTCAATTGTTCAATAGATTCATATCTTCCTCTCAACCAATTTTTAAAGCCTTCTCTGCTGTGCTTATTGTAGTCCAGCCATTGCTCTTTATCCGCAAAATGTGGCTCTGTATACACAGAATAGGCAATGATCGATTGACGGTCTTTCAAGTGAGCCACCGTATTTCTTACATAATTGTAATAATGCTTTTTAAAAGGCGCTGACGAAAATGATAAACGGTCGTATTGGTTTTTACCGTTCACATCTTTCACCAACAGTTCTTTGGAAGTATATTTTTGTTCAAACCAAACAGGCTTCCAAGCATGTGCCGATTGATTGAGCTGAAGTACAATGGACAGGTCATTTTCTTCAATCAGATCTAGTAATTGATCTAATTTTTCGAAGGTAAAAACACCCTCTTTGGCTTCAATATGATCCCAGGCTATATTCAAGCGAATGCCATTTAAGCCCAGTTTCTTAATGTTCTTGATATCTTCTTCCCAATGTCCTTCATTCCAATGGTCCAAGCCCCAATATTGAATCCCTTTAAAGAGAACAGGCTCACCATTTCTAAGTACCACAGGTTTCTCACCAATATGACCTACAGTAGTTGGTAAGACTTGTGCCAGTAATGAATTAGAAATCAGTAAGGTGATAAGTAATAAAAAAATCTTCATTTCATTAAAGTTAGATCTGTAGGGTTAGCCTGATTTTATCATCTGACTAACCCAACTTTTATTATTTTGTGTGCTTCTTTCCGCCTTTTCCCTTGCCTTTACCTTTTCCTTTCCCTCCTTTTTTCTTCTTCTTCATATTTGAAAAGTCGCCAGGTTTTTTCAGTTCGTCTACCGTTGCTTTTAAGAAGTCGTACTGCTTTTTCTCTTTTTCAGATAACGCAGTCACGTCCAGTTTTTTCTTTTCCTTAGGGTCTTTCTTATAGTTAAAGAATTCACCTGTAGAATAGTATTTGTATTTTGTGTTAAATGCATACTGTTTAACTGGATAGGTCTTCTTTCCGAAGTAACTATTGAAAACAAATTGACGTACTTCTTTTGGTTCTTTCCCTAACAGTTGATCATGAAAACTGATACCATGTAATTCTGTATCCGGCATTTTTGCTCCTGTCAAATCTAAAAGTGTAGGATAGAAATCTGTAAGATCAATCAGGTTTTCATTCACATGAGGCTTCACATAACCTGGGCAATTGGCTACGAAAGGAACATGAGTACCATGGTAGATGGTCTTTCCTTTTCCCCCTTTGATCTGTTGTCCCTGCCAGTTGGTCACTACTTTTGATGAAGTACCATTGTCGCCGATCAACATGATCACTGTATTTTCTCTTAGCTTATTTTTCTCTAAGTTCTTTACAATCTGACCAATCATTTTATCCATATATTCCACATTGCTTTGGAAGTATTTCGGATCGTTTAGTGACAAGTCTTTCAATGTATCGTACTCTGCCATACCTGGTACGGGCTGGAAAGGATCGTGTGTCAACATCATTGTATAATACACGAAGAAGGGCTTTTTCTTATTTTTCTTAACGAAGTCATTCACAAAACCATTGATGACATCTGGTCCGTAAATATTATCATTCGGTATCGACTTGCCATTTTTTGTCAAAACTGCATTTTTGAATCTTGGCAATCCTTTCTGTTTGATGTTCCAAAGGCAATACTCATCAAAACCAAAGTGATATGGATCTTGTAAAGCATCTTCTGTATCTCTTGTATAACTCAATTGCCACTTACCAGCAATCGCTGTTGCATAACCTTCTGCTTTGATGGCGTTGGCAAATGTTTTTACATGCTGTGGAAGGTAACCGAATTGCTCATAATTATGAGAATTGTATTTTCCTGACATGATTTTTACTCTCGTAGGAGTACAAATTGGCGTAGAGTGAGCATTCTCAAATTTAATCCCCGTTTCTGCCAATTTATCAATGTTAGGCGTCTTATAATCATCCGTACCGTAACAGCCCACTGCTTCCGCACCGATGTCATCAATGAGGATCAAGATGACATTTTTCTTATCTTGAGCATAGCTATTTAAACCTATAATTAAGAGGGTAATAGCGATGAATATTTTGTGTAAGTTCTTCATTGTCGTGTTATTTAGTCTCTTTCATTTCAGGTTGAAACTTGTTGGCCTTCAATTTTTTATTGAAAGACTTCATTCTGTTGATGTACTTATTGTACAACTCTTCCTTGCTTGATTTAATGTTTTTTGATTCACTTGGGTCGTTTGCAAGGTCAAAAACAGAAGCGCCCAACTCTTTAGAAAATACTTTTAATTTACCAGACTCTGCATTTATTACTACTTTCTCTGGATGCGAACTTCTATATTTATGAGGCTTATGAACTTTGAAATCACCTTTTCTGTAGGCTTCCACATTTTTACCTTGGAAGTAGAAAAATTCATTTCTTGGCGACTTCGCTCCTTCTTTCAATGTTTGTAAAATATTTACACCATCAATTTTATAATCGGGTAAATCAGCACCAATCATCGATGCAATTGTAGGGTAAATATCAATTTGTGAAACCATTTCATCGATTTGCTGTGATTTCACTGTGCCAGGCATGTAAAAAATTCCTGGGACTCTATGACCACCTTCAAAAGTAGTTCCTTTGCCTTCTCTAAAAATACCTGCATTTCCTGCATGATCCCCTTGCTTCAAAGATGGACCATTGTCAGATGAAACGATGATCAGCGTGTTATCTTCTATACCTTGCTCTTTCACCGCTTTAAGAACTTGACTTACAGACCAGTCAATTTCCATAATTACATCACCGTATAAACCATTCTTAGATTTTCCTTTGTGTTTGTCAGATACAGCTAATGGCGTATGCGGCATGTTGTGAGCCAAATATAAGAAAAATGGTTCATCTTTCTTAGCTTTTATATATTCGACTGCTTTTTCAGTATAACGAGTGGTCAATTGAGCAGGATCAGGATTCATTTCTAAGATTTTTTCATTTTCATAGAAAGGTAATTCACCATTGATTTTTAAGTCATGTGAATGCGGTAATCCATAAAACATATCAAAGCCATGATTTAATGGAAGGTATTCATCATGAAAACCTAAGTGCCATTTCCCAACTAGTGCTGTTGCATACCCATTGTCTTTCAATAATTCAGCTAAAGTTGTCAACTCGTAATTCAAGCCTTTAGGTGTATTCAAATATACTCTTGGCACACCCGCTCTTGGAGGATACATCCCTGTCAATAGTGATGCTCTTGAAGGTGAACAGATGTTCGATCCTGCATAGAGATTGGTCATCTTTGTACCTTGCTCCGCCATTTTATCCATGGTCGGCGTCTCGTTCAGCGAGCCATCGTAACAACTCAAATCTGCATATCCCATATCATCCATATAGATAATGATGACATTGGGTTTTTGTTTATTTTGAGCTTGCATTGAGAGGTTGAGTCCCAACAGCAAGCTTGATAATATGATTAAGTGCTTTAATTTCATTTCAATTATGATTGTTGTGTGCTGTTAATTACAATTTCTTTCAATCTGAAGTCGTTTGCTGGATTAATATCATTGCTTACTCTGACCTTCACTTTATATTTTCCTTTTTTAAGGTGAATTTTCCCCATTTTCATATCGCCCCAGGTAAATTCGTGTACCTCAGTACGCTCCTCTCTATCAGGACTTTCAATCTGCTGTGTTTTGAAGGCTTGTTGAATTTGTTTTGTAATGATCTTGTCTCCTACTTCAATCATCAATTTAAACCCAACAAACGCTTCAGAACAGCTATATAACATATCAAAGTTATAGTCGCCATCTTCCACTACTTTGATATCCCATTGAATGACACCTTTCTTATTTTTGAAGTTCTTCACCCAGTCATTTGACCACCCTTTCCCTTCATATCTTACTTTATTTCTAGTCGTTCCGTCGACAGCGGCTAACACCGTTTTTGGAGCTTCTTTATGTCCAACTTGAATTTTCTCTGCCAAAGGTTCTTTTCCTCCATTGGTCATATCCATAAACCAGTTATGATAATCAGCAGTCATTTCTTTTACTACTTCTGGCTTCGATTTACTTAAGTCATTCAGTTGAGAAGGATCAATGTTCATATTGTAGAGTGTAGTATCGTTTTCCTTACTCATCACCAATCTGTATTGCTCATTTCTCACTGCTCCTGCAGGTGCTTCTTCAAAATGCCAAGGCTGATTGTGCGTATAAATGATTCTATCCTCCCAGTTTTTATCTTTTCCTTTCATCAAAGGCACAAGACTTTTACCATGAATTTCTAAAGTATCTGGCACTGAAATGCTACAAAGTTCTGCAAGTGTAGGGAAAATATCAATATGCGCTGTCAATTGTTCTACTTTTTCTTTCTTCATACCAGGTGCTTTGATAAAGAGAGGAACTCTTACGCCACCTTCATGAACTGTGGCTTTTTTACCTCTCATCTCCGCATTGTAACGCTCTCCATTAGGGCCGTTATCAGTAGTATAAATGAAGATTGTATTTTCATATAATCCTAAATCTTTCAGCTTTGCGATCAAACGACCCACGTTATCATCAATATTTTCACACATACCGTAAACAGCTGCCGTTCTTTCATCCAACCCCATTTTCTCGTACTTACTGTAATACTCATCTCCTACTTGGAATGGAGCGTGCGGTGCGTTGTAAGGGATAAAACAAAAGAAGTTTTCGTCTTTATTTTTCTCAATAAATTGAATTGCTCTATCTGTCAATACATCTGTGATATAGCCTTCTGTTTTTTCATACTCTCCTTTTTCATTTTCTAATTCAGTATCAAAATAGTTGTTCCAGTGACCTGAACAGAAACCAAAAAATGTATCAAAACCTTGTCCTACTGGATTATGAGGATAAGTAGATCCATTGTGCCACTTTCCAAATAAACCTGTCTGGTAGTTATTACTTTTAAATAATTCAGCCAATGTCACTTCATCAGCATTCATTACTTCCTTACGTCTTGTTACCCAGTTTACACCAGTAGCCAAATTGTATCTACCAGTTAATAAACTTGCTCTTGTCGGGGCACAAACTGCATTTACCAAAAAGTGATCTAAAGTTACATTTTCCTTTGCAAATTGATCAATGTTAGGTGTAGAAATATGAGGGTTTCCTGTTACTCCTAAGTCACCATAACCCTGATCATCTGTAAGGATCATTACGACATTTGGTTTTTGCTGACCAAAGGCGGTCAAACCAAAGAGTAAAAAGATATATATAAGATTAAGAACTTTCATTTCGATAGAATTTGTAAAAGGATAGGTAGTAAAGTAGTCACACACACTACCTATCCTGCAGTTAAAGATTAAAGTTGGCTGAGTACTTCAGCAGGTTGATCCTTTAGGATTTTATTTAATGTCTGAACACTAAACTCAACCTTTTCAGTACTTGGAGCTGTTGGTTGCCACACTATTTTTTTAGTTTCTCCTGGTACGAGGTCAAAGTAGTTGTCCGTCCAAGTTCCATACTCAACAGATGAAGTAATCTTCACCCCTCTAAGTACTTTGTCAGTAGATAATTCGATGACGTAAGAACCATCATTTTGGGCAATTACTTTTTTCTCTAATTGATAGTCTGTCGAGAGCGTTAGATCTTTATTTCTCGCAGCAAAGAATTCGTTTTGGTCTATTTTTTTACCTTTTTGAATTAGCGTAGTCACCACTACTAATTCCTTTTTGTCAATTGCTAGTTCGGTCAATGGGAATTGATAATACATTTTAGAAGTATTTGGATCAATAGTCACATCCATCATTTCTGATTTCACCACTTGACCGTTCAAGTTCAACACATCTACTTTTAGTTTCGCTTTTTCAGCTTTCAACAAATCTGATACGATATAAACATTAAATTGTGCTTCGTCTAATGATACTGAAGTGATCACATCCTTGTAAGCATCTCTTACTGCATAATGTGATGCTTTCCATTTTCCTTCATAATCAATACTTGCCCATGAAGCTACTGGCCAACAGTCATTTACTTGCCAGTATAATGATCCCATACAGTGAGGCATTTTTCTACGGTGCGTTTCAATTGCAAACTGTAAGTCATAGGCTTGGTACAATTGAGAAGCATAAACTACTTTCTCAAAATTATTACCATCTACAGCAAACTCTTTCGTCACATTTTTCATGATACGTTTGTTACCGTATTTCGCTTTCTGATGGTTTCTCATGCCAGGTGACCAAAGTGAAAGATCTTCTTTTGTCACATATTTCTGCATTGTTTCTACCTCAGGGTAAGACTGATAACCGTACTCACTCATAAATCTTGGCACGTGTGATTTGTAGTAATCCCATGATTTAGGTCCTTTCCAAACATCCCATAAGTGTCTGTCTCCTTTTGTTTCTAAGTGATCACCGTATTTTCTGAAGTAAGGAGAAGATGCCCAGTAATCTTTGTCGTCGTACTCATGTAAAGTATTTGGAATTTCCTCAGTAAATAATCTGAAGTAATCGTTGATGATTTTTGTAGAATCCGCTTCAGACCATTTCATCTGCTTTTGGATTCCCCATCCAAACCATGCCCACTCAATCTCGTTGTTACCGCACCACATACCTACTGAAGCGTGATTTCTCAAACGGATCACATTTTCTTTTACTTCAGCTTTTACATTGGCTACAAAGTTTTCATCGCCAGGATACAAGCTACAAGCAAACATAAAGTCTTGCCAAACGATCAAACCGTACTTATCGCAAAGGTCATAGAAAAGGTCTTTTTCGTAAGTACCACCACCCCAAACACGGATCATGTTCATGTTTGCATCTGCACAAGCTTTGATTGTTTCTTCCATTTTCTCGTCAGAAACTTCCGTCAAGAACATATCACCAGGGATGTAGTTTGTTCCTTTCATGAATACATCAATACCATTCAATCTGATTTTGAAAGATTCACCGATATCGTCTTTTTCAGTGATTAAGTTGATCGTTCTAATACCGATATTCTGCGTATTTTCATCCAAAACTTTATCACCTTCTCTTACCACTAATTTGATTGGGTAAAGGTTTTGCTCACCTAAACCATTAGACCACCATAATTTTGGCTTCTTAATATTGAACTTCAAAGTGGTTAATTTATCATTTGCAGAAACCTTTACCTCTTGTGATGCATATTTCTTACCTGACTTTGCATCCAACACATCAATCGTCACATTCGCATTCTCCACTACATTTAAATTTACTGTAGTCAAGATGTCCACATTTTTTTCTGATACATTCTTTTGTTGATAACGGATATTATCAACTGTCACTTTATTCCATGACTTCAAATAAATATTTCTATAGATACCTGAAGTCACCAAACGCGGACCCCAGTCCCATCCGTAGTGATACCCCGCTTTACGAGTCATCACTGACAATTTTCTATCACCTGTATTACCAGTTTTTGAATCGTCATTGATGGCGTATAAAGGATAACCTACTTCATCCCAAAGTGGCGTCGCCATTTTGATTGGACTATGGAAATAAACTTTCAATTCGTTCTCTCCTTTTTTTAATCCCTTAGTTACATCAATAGTCCAGCTTCTAAACATGTTATCCGCTGTTAAGATTTTCTCTCCGTTTAAGTACACATCAGCGTAAGTATCCAATCCTTCAAAAACCAATTCTTGTTTTTGCTTGTTTAAATCGTTTACCTTAAAAGTAGTTTTGTAAACCCAATCCTTCTTATCTACCCACTGTACTTTCTTTTCGTTAGTACCAAAGTAAGGATCTTCAATTTTCTTATGATCCAATAAGTCCGTATGCACACATCCTGGAACGGTAGCTGATAACCATTCGTTTTTATCTGCTTGTTTAAACTCCCAACCTTTATTAATAATAAATTGGTCGACCTGGGCTAAAGAAACTGTCCCATAGCATAATGCCACGATGCTGAACAGTAAAAGTCTTTTGATTGAATTACACATAAACAGTTCTATTATTATTTCAAAAAATTTCATTTCAATAATGTTCCCCTTTCATTAGGCCGGCGTCTATATCGCCTTTGAACATGTTACAAATTTACGCTTAATAATTCCTGCTTAAGGGGTATATATATTGAAAACAGAAGGGTATATATCTTGCAAAATCGTTGTTTTTGATAGTGTGTGCGTGGTTTTTATAAATGGGGTTGTGGTTTTGAAGATTTGGGTACTGGATGTGGAATTGAAATTAGGATATGGTTATTTAATGGTTCTTGATATGGCTTTTGAAGTGGTCCGTGAGCCACAAGGCATTGTGGCTCTACAGGAGGTAGTAGCATTTTAATTGATATTTTGATAGATTTAAAAATCTGCAGATTCATAAACGATTTAAGCTAACTATTATGACAGAAAAATTCAGAGGGAAATATCGAATTCCTAAAGCTTAACACTTGCACTTTTGGGCTGAAGTATTCACTAATTAACATTTGAAATAGAAAAGCAATCATTTTTTAGTTTTAATTACTTTGAAGTAAATCCATATACATCTCTTCCAAATAATCTTTTTTGAAATAGCCTGCTGAGGTATTTGGTACAAAATGCTTCCAAAAGTTTTGATCAACATCTAGTATTGGCACTCTTAAATAACCATCAAATAATTCTAAAAAGGTAATTAATAGAGCTACAAATACTTTCTTTCCTTCAAATTTATTTATGTCTCCTGTTGAAATTTTTATGATGGTTTCATGTGTTTTCCAAGTTTCACAAAATACTTCTAAGTCCTCCCATGTTGCATGTCCTAGATCTGTTGTATCTAACCAATATAAATGAGAAATTTCTGGTGCTCCCTTATATCTTATTATTTGTATTCGGATAGGAATATGATAGTTTTTCACCATCAAGTGCTGATTACTTTCTATTTTGATATCCTCATCCCACTTTTGAGTTTGCTTCATAAATTCTATTCTTCTTTCTTTAATTAAAGTAGCATCATTATAAACACGTTGATAACATTTTGCAAAATCTCGCCAAAATGAACCTACTAAGGGTTTTAATGGAACTATATCTAATGTAATCGGCATTCTATTGTTCGTCTGAATATTCGAAATTGATGGGGCATTCTGTTATTTGTAAACTCTCTAAGGTTGCAGATTCTAGTGCATTCTTAAGACGTTCACTTATATAAAATTCATTTCCACCATTGTAAAACATATCTATTTTTCTAAAGCTTGGCTTCATGATTGACCTATCAAATTCCCACATAAAAAAATCGTCATACTTTTTTGAATATTCAGATAATAGTTCATTTAAAGTTTGGTGAGAATTTTTAATATTACACTTATTAATATTGTCTAAGTTAGTTACTTTAAATGTCGAATATTTAAAATCAAAGTAATTCTCAATTGAGCCACTTAAAAATTGCAAACACTTAACATCAATTAAATCCTCACCAAGTAAAACTTTACCATCAAATATTCTGTGCTCAATTAAATTAAACCTTACAATAATATCATATAATTTTTCTGAAAAAATAAAAATATTACATTTATCAGGTCCCCACTCCAATTTTGTATAATCTGATAATAATATTTCTCTGTTATCAAAATCTGAGATTAAAAAGGGTGTAATATAATTAAAGTTAATATTACCAGATAGAAACTTATTCCCTTTACTTTCTTTACAGCTTCCATAAAATAATTCTTTCCCTATAACAGAACTCCCAGATAAAGATCCATAAGCCTTTACTTCAGAATTATCATGATGAATCTTTTTCTTTAACTTATACATAATCAATTTAATTCTATTTTATAATTTACCCTTTCCAATATCTTATCAAATATATTTCTAAGAAACGGAAGTCGGGAGACTTCTTTCAATGTTAGACACAAGTGACGCCTTCGGCTTAACACTTGCGCCAGTGGTGTTTTTATCGATACCTCCTCTTAAAATACCCAGTACCTCTGTTTTCATTTTGATTTGATTTCCCTTTAATACGGGAGATTACGGTATATGCCATGATTAAGGCTAGAATGAAGAATATAAAAGTCATAGTTTACTTATTGTTTGGATTTCGTTGAATATTGTTTGCTATACAAATATAAAATTTATTATGAAATACTACTGCTCATTTATGACCAGCTTACTTCATTGGTATTTACTAGTTGTTATAGAGTCAAATTTTGAAATTTATATGCAAAGAAAAAGAACCCCCATATCTATGAAGGTTCTTTCCGATGTTTACTTACTAATAAATATTACTTTATTCTATTAAATTATTCTTCCATGATACACCACCAGTTTCGATGATATGTTTCTTCAATATTTTATCGAAGTTTTTCTTTTTCTTAGGAAGCTTATCTGCTGGAATTGGATTTTGCTCCTTCATGTCTTTTTTCATATCGTAGAATACAAAAGGTTGGCAGGCTGAATTTTGCATGTATTTCCATCCGTTTTTCTGAACGCTATAGAATACTGTGCCGTCTACGCAATCGCTTCTGTTTCCTCTGCGGACACCGATGTCTGTTCTGTCGGCTTTTTCAATTTCTCCTTTTAATAAGAATTTCGTTTGATCAATGCCTGATAAATCACCTTCGTAGTTGATGCCTGCCATACTTGTCATGGTTGGGAAGAAATCAGTTACAGACATATAGTGATCTGTTACTTGACCTTTTTTGATTTTATCACCCCAACGGATAATGAATGGCACTCTTAAACCACCTTCTAATAAGTCTCCTTTTTGGCCACTTAATACGCCATTATCTGCTCCGTGATTTTCTGCTCCTCCATTATCCGATACAAACATGATGACTGTGTTGTCCAGCTGTTTGTTGTCTTCTAGTTTTTTGATGACTCTTGCAATTTGATCATCCATATGTTCTACTAAGGCTACATATTTTGCTCTTTTATCACTGATGCCTTTCTCTCTTGCTTTTACTTTTTCATAGTATTCTGCTGGAGGTTGAAGCGGTGAGTGAGGTGCTGTATAGGTTAAGAAAAGGCAGAAAGGGTCGTTCTTTTTCGTGTCTAAATAATCTAAAGTCCAGTCTGTGAAAAGGTCTGTACAGTGTCCTTCAGGCTCAATTTTCTCCTCATTTTTTCTCATCCAATTTTCATTATAACGAACATGCTCATAGTAATCCGTCATCCCTACTAGCCAGCCATGGAAAAACTCAAAACCTCTATTGTTTGGTAAGTTGGGAGCTTCATGACCAAGGTGCCACTTTCCGATTAACGCTGTGCTGTAATCGTTTGCTTTCATTACGTCCATGATCGTTGTCGCTTTTGGATCAAAGAAGCCATAACTGTTCGCTGGATTTGCTCTTACTACTCCTGGTACACCTACTAAATCAGGGTATTTACCAGTGTACATTGAAGCTCTTGATGGAGAGCAAACAGATGAGGTAGTATGGAAGTTGGTAAACAATGCTCCCTCATTTGCTATTTTGTCGATGGTTGGAGATTGGATGTCTTTTGCTCCATAGCAAGTTAAATCTCCATAACCCAAATCATCTGCTACGATGATTAAAAAATTGGGTTTATTCTGTGCAGTCACACTTAATGCACCGAATAATAGTAGTGCTAAAAATCTTAATCTTAAAACCATTATCTTTTCTTAATTTTAATATGCTTTAAATCGTCAATAAGTAGTATATAAATACCGCTTGGGATGCCGTGAAGCGCAATCCTGTTTTTCGGTTGTGTTAGTTCTTTTTGTAAGATGACTTTCCCCATTAAGTCCACCACTTTGATGTTTGAGGCTTTGCTTAATTCAATAGTGATTTGATCCTCAAAAGGATTAGGGTATACTTTCAGATGGGCTTGATTGTCTTCAATATCAGTCACTGTACTTTTCTTGAAAATGGCCGATATTGTTCTGTGTTCCCATACATCTGTGAAAGTGAAATTGGTCATCGCTCCTACTGAATCTCCATCTACAAAAACCTGTTCTACTTCGTAACCTGAATCAGGAATAATTTCGAATGTAAAATCCATTCCTTCTTCCACTTCTGCGAGTTGAGGTTCGATACTTCCGTTATCCCCTGCCAAAGCTGGGATCAAGAATATTTGAGGTTCATACACTTTGAAAACGGCTGTGAAATCATAGCTTTGCTTTACTTCTTCAAAAGTATAAGTCATTGCCCCTTCCAAGGTGTCGTTATCAACGATCAAGTAATCTACATCAAAACCCTCGTCAGGTATGATAGTGAAAGTGATGTCATCATGATGGTAGACCATTGAGGTTTCTGGTGAAATCGTTCCGTTTGCTGTTTGGGTAACATAAATAAAATGTTCTTCTGCACCATAAATAGCTACGTATTCTGTATCACTTTCTCCTACTTCCACTTTTATATTCTGACTATCACTATAATAAACGCCATTCAATTGCCATTCAATAAAGAAGTGACCTCCATTTGGTAAAGCTGACAGTTTTACGGTTTCACCGATTGCATAACGTCCGCTTCCTTCTTGTGTACCCCATTTTGGTTTATTATTGGAAGCTGTTACAGAACGTTTTTCTATTCCTGAGAAATAAGGACGAGGATGCATGTCATAATCATTTTCAATAGCAATTGTCCATTCATTTTCAAAATCCCAGCCTTCAAACGTATCAGCATTAGAAAACAGACCTGTAGTGATTGCACCGTTGCTTCCTTGAATATGAGAACTATTTTGACCCGTGGTTTCTAAATCCCAATAAGAATTTGAAACTACAGTTCCTTCCGTATGTCCTGTTCCTATCAGACCTCCTGTTGAAGATGCACCAGTAACTTCCCCTACCGCATAACATCTATCAATGATTGATTCATTATAAATTGCTCCAACAAGACCACCTACATTTCTTTCTCCTTCTACTGCACTAGCATTTACAAAAGAGATTGATTTTTCCAATTGACTCTTTTTACTAAGATCCCCTAAAAGACCTCCAATAAAACGCTCTCCGTGAACTTTTCCTGTGGCAGAAATCTTGGAAACCAATACACTATCAGTACGGCCTACTATGGCTCCTATAAACCTTTCTCCTGTAAAATCAACCTCTAACATTTGAACGTTTTCAACTGTTGCTCCTGAAGATGCAAAACCAATCAAACCAATATTTCTTTCTTTTGGACGGTGAATTGTAAGGTTTTTGATTTTATAACCATTACCATTGAAATGCCCTTTGAAATTGTTGGTTGAGTTGCCAATAGGTCTAAAACCTAATCCTGCATTCCAATCTTTTGTTTCTTCAGCCTCAATATTATTGATTAATTCAACATATGAGTTCCATCTTGTTTTATCATCAATTTCTGAAGAAGCACTTCCCTCAGCAAACCAACGTAACTCTTTTAGCGTCGATATTAAATAAGGGTTTTCTTTTGAACCGTCACCTTGAGGTATTTCATAATCGAAAGCTTTAAAAAGGACTTCAATTTGTTTATCCTCCTCTACTTTTTCTAAAGTGAAAGAAGGAAGGCTTCCTAACGATTGGCCATTGATTTTTATATCTTCAACTTCATAACCAATGTTTGGTGTGATTGTAAATTCCTGTGTGTCAAAATAAGTCATGCTCACCGATTCTGGTGTGATCACTCCTTGCGTTGAAGGAAGAACATCAACTTGATAAATTGAAGGAATAAATACAGCCTCTACAATAACATCTTCATCTACTTCAAAAGTGTATTCTTTGGCTTCGCTCACTATTTCATCGTTCACTTTCCAATGACCAAATGTTGTTCCTGTGTGAGGTACCGCCTTCAGAGTAACATCCGAACCAATATAATATGCTCCGTCTCCTATAATTTCTCCATAAATTGGATTTTCGTTCAAGACAATCACACTCACCTGATTCAACCATTTAAAGAAAGGTCTTGATGCTGTGCCATAAGCATCATCTTGTGTGATTTCATAGGTAGTTTCAAAATCCCAGTTCTCAAAATTTTGAGCATCACTAAATGCTACTGTTGGCAAACCATAAACGGCTTCTGATCCTGCCGAAGTAGTCTGTCCTGTTGTTTCAATATCCCAATAGCTATCTGTGATGGTCACTAGGTTATTCTCATTACTGAAATGACCAGTTCCTGCCAATCCTCCTACATTACTGCTACCGCTGATTTCACCAAATGCTATTGCGTGAGTTATGGATGATTTATTGTACATCGTTCCCGACAAACCTCCGATATTTTTCTCTCCTTCATAGACTGATACGTCTACGCCAGAGATTAAATTTGCTCCATAAGAATTGCTATTGAAGTCGCCGAAAAGTCCTCCAACTCCTCTTTCACCGTGCACTTTACCTGATACAAGCAAGTGTGTCACTTTTGAACTATTATCAGCTTTTCCTATTACAGAACCTACATTTCTTAAACCTGTAACTTGTATATTTTCTAATTCCAGATGTCTAATTTCTGCCCCATTAGCATAACCAATAAATCCTGTATTACTTAATATTGGTCTATTGATATATAGATTCTTAATGGTTTTATAATTCCCTTCAAAGGATCCTGTGAAATTCTTATCTGAATTACCAATCGGTAAGAAACCGAGACCTGCATTCCACTCTTGTGTAGCAGTGGCATCGAGATCATTCATCAATAAAACATATGAAGACCACCTTGTTCCATCGCCAATACCTGTTGTGGTGTCTCCTTGAGAGTACCATCTTAATTCCTCCAAAGATGTAATTTTATAAGGATTACCTGATGTTCCTTCTCCTTGAGGAATAGTATAATTATAAGTTTTGAAAAGTACTTCTATCTCGATATCTGAAGTTGGTTGTTCAATTTTTACAGTTGGCACTCTCCCAATTGAAACACCATTTAATAACACCTCATCTACCTCATAGCCTCTATTGGCCATAATTTCAAATTCTTCGTCCATGGTCACATCCATCCAAACAGTATCCGATAAAACAGAACCATTAGGGGAGTAAATTGCTGTTACTTTGTAGAGAATAGGTTCAAAGACTGCGATAAAACTTTTATTATTATTTAAAGTCAATGTATACTCCTTGTTTTCACTTACCACTTCATCACCATTTTTCCAATGGATAAAGTTAGCTCCCTCAACAGGTGAGGCTTTGAGTGTTACTTCTGAATTTCTTGGATAACTTCCAGCACCTTCCACTGTGCCTAATTCAGGTGTTGCATTATTGACATTGACAGTGTATTGCCCCATCCATTTGAAATATGGTCTTGGAAGTTCATCATAATCTGCATTTTGAGTGATTTCCCATGCATCATCTCCAGCCCAATTTCCTAAGTTTTCAAGGTCGCTAAACGAAGCAGAAGGTAATCCAAATGTGTCTTCCACCCCTGCTGAAGTCATTTGAGTTGTAGTTTCTGTGTCCCAATAACTATCAGTAATGATGGAGAGGTTATTTTCATTTGAAAAATGACCTGTTCCTACCAGTCCGCCAACATTGCTTGATGCATTCACTTTACCAAAAGCATAAGCATTTGATATCGTTACTTTATTGTACATGGTACCTGCAAGACCTCCTGCGTTTTTCTCTCCTTCATACACTGATACATCTACCGCTGAAATTAGATATGTACCATTTGATTCACTATTGATATCACCAAATAGTCCACCAATTCCTCTTTCACCATAAACACTTCCCGAAGCGATAATGTTGTTCACCTCTGTCGATGCATCAGCTTTTCCAATAACAGCACCCACATTTCTTAGACCTATAAAGGCCACATTTCTAATTTCTATTTGACTTATTTGGGCACCAGACGAATACCCAAAAAGTCCAATATTAGTTTGTGTAGGTCGGTTGATTGTAAGGTCAGTAATAACGTTGCTATTGCCATTAAAAACTCCTTTAAAGTTTTTAGCATCGTCACCGATAGGAGAAAAACCGAGTCCAGCATTCCACACTTTTGTGGCTGAAGCATCAATGTTTTCTATTAATTCATAATGATAAGACCATCTTGTGCCATTGCCTATTCCCGTTGTGGTATCTCCTTGTGACAACCATCTTAGTTCCTCCAATGTACTGATTCTATAGGGGTTTTCAGCAGAACCTTCTCCTTCAGGAATTGTATATTGATAAGGTCCATAAGCTACCTCAATTTCAGTATCAGTAGCTACCTTTTCCAATTTGATTGTTGGTACTCTACCAATAGATTCTCCATTTAAGGTTACATCAATTACCTCATACCCTGTATTCGGAAGGATGGTGAACTCTTTTATATCAAAAATCGTCATTTCGATCTCTTCCTGAAGAACGGAACCTCGTGCTGAAGGAACTTCTTTTACGGTATAATAAATGGGCTCAAAAACAGCCTCTATAATTGTGTTTTCTTGTAATGTAAAAGTATATTCTTTGGCTTCACTCAAAATAACATCTCCACTTTTCCATCCTTTAAAATCAACACCTTCAACAGGATTAGCGATTAATTTCACTTCAGAATTTTCAGGATATGCTCCCTCTCCTTCTACTTTGCCATACTCTGGAGTTGTATTGAGGATTGCTACTGACAATAAACCAATCGCCTTGAAAAATGGTCTCGTATTTACATCATAATCATCATATTGCGCCATTTTCCATTTGCTTTCAAAATCCCAGTTTTGAAAAGTTGAGATTTCACTAAAAAGAGAAGTCGGCATACCAAAATCTTCTGTAGATCCTGCAGAAACTGTTTGCGTTGTTGTTTCTTTATCCCAATAACTATTCGACACCGTCACCACATTAGCATTATCTGGATTATTGTGCCCTGCTCCAACTAGACCTCCTGTATTACTATCGCCACTCACAGATCCATAAGCATAAGAAAAATCAAGGACAGCATTATTATACATCACACCGGTTATACCTCCCACATTTTTCTCCGTGGCAATGACTGATGTATTGACTCCTGAAATAATAAAGGTTGCTACGGAAGCATCATTAAGATCTCCAAAAACACCTCCTACATGTCTTTCCCCTAAAACATTACCTTCGGAGATCACCGTATTGATCTGAGATGATTTCACCGCTTTTCCGGCAAGAGAGGCTGTATATCTAGCTCCTGTAATCGCTACTTTTTTCAATTGAAGATTAGTAATTGTGGCTCCTGATAGGTAACCAAATAGGGCTACATAATTTTGTTTTTCTCTATGGATCGATAATCCGTTGATTTCATTTAAGCTTCCTAAAAATGTCCCCGTAAAAGGTTCTGATTCTGTTCCTATTGGTAAAAATCCTTTATCATTATTCCAATTTACAGTAGAGGACGCATCGATGTCATTGACTAAAAGATAATAAGAAGCAAAACGGGCTTTATCGTCAATTGTGGTTGTAGTGTCACCTTGTGATAACCAACGCAATTCTTCAAGACTTGAAATTTTATAAGGATTGGCTTCTGTGCCTTCCCCTTCTGGAATGGCATATTGATAAGGTTCAAAAGTCACTTCTATCTCTTTGTCCTCGTTGATTTCTGATAGTGTAAATTGCTCTACCATCCCCAGAGAAATACCATTTACTTTCACCTCTTTCAACTCATAACCTTTATTAGGGCTAACAACTAAATCAACTACATCAAATTGAGTAGCGTAAATTATATTGGCTACTGCTTCACCTTCCGTTGTAAAAACGCCTCCTCTAGCAGTGTATACTTCTGTGATTTTAAATTTCTGATCTTCAAAAACAGGTTGAATATATAGATCTTCCGTTACCGTAACTGTGATTTCCTTTGCTGTAGAATAGACTTCATCCCCAATCAACCAATGTACAAATTCTACATTTTCTGCAGGCTCTACTTTTAAAGTCACTTCTTCACCTTGGGCGTAATACCCATCTCCTGTGATTGTACCTAAAGCAGTATCATAGTTGATCAATTTCACAACTTTGAGTCCCATCCAATTAAGGTAAGGTCGTTGATTGATGTTATCGTATGTTGCATTAAGTTTTATATTCCAAGTTGATTCAAAATCCCAATCAAACTTTTCATTAGACGCAAAATCAACTGTTTCCAAACCAAATAATGCATCATCCACCAATTCATTTGATGTTTGTGTAGTTGTTTCTGTATCCCAATACACTTTGTTGAGCTTCACTAATTGATTTCCACTTGCGTAATGACCAGCACCAGTGATCCCTCCTTTATTGCTATCTCCAGAGACTTCACCTGTAGCATAGGTATCTGAGATAGAAGATGAATTATAGATGACACCTGCTATTCCTCCTACATTTTTTTCATTATTAGGAACAGTTGCAGATGCAAATGAGATGATGTGATGCACCTCTGAAGTGAAATTGATTTCACCTGATAATCCACCCACTCCTCTATTGCCATTTACAGTTCCAGAAATGATGATATCATGCACCGTAGAACTGTTTGTAATTTTACCTGATAACACACCACAAAAACGATCTCCTGTTATTGTAGCATTTTCAACTTCTAAGTGATGTACATTTCCATCATCTATAAAACCAAATAATCCTTGGTACCTGACAGTTGGATTATTGATAAAAAGGTTTGAAATTCTCTTTCCATTCCCATCAAAGTTGCCGATAAAAGGTGTTGATTCAGTGGCTCCAATTGGTGTAAAACCCAACCCTTCATTCCAAGTTGATGAAGCAGATAGATCAATGTTATTGACCATGATATAGGAAGCTTTCATTCTATCCGAACTACTGCTTTCTCCATCTCCCTCACTGATCCATCTTAAATGTTCTGTATTTTCAATAAAATAAGGATATAACTCAGAACCATCTCCTTTATCAGGTTTGGTTTGACCTACAGCAACAGTAACGTTCAAACAGATGAATATCAGATAAAATATATGTTTCATTTCATTCATTTATTAAAAAGTCAATACGATGTTCAGTTCACCCATCATATCCTCAAAAGTACACCCTTCCTATTTTTGCTGAGGGGGTAAGATCTCTAAATAGGAAGGATAAATATTAAAAAATGGTTCTTTCAGAAGTTTAATTACTGTTTAACAACTTTAAAGTTACCTATTTTTTCAACTTGAAGAATATACAAGCCAGACTTTAACAAACTGAAATTGATTTCAAGTACTTTTGAGGTTGTTGTGGATTTGTAAACAAGGTTTCCAATGACATCATAAACAGCAATTGCGGTATTAGCTGGAATCCCTTTCACTTGTAACTGATTTTCGACAGGGTTCGGTGCTAATTGAATCTTCACTTGATCTAATCCTCCTACCGAAGTAGGCAATTCATCCAGCTCAAATAACACTTCCAACGTCATATCCGCTTCCACTTCTTTGAAAGTATAACTCTCAACACTCCCAACGCTTTCTCCATTTATCAACACTTCACCGATGCTATAACCTTCATCAGGAGTAAAAATAAATGTTTGATTTTGTCCTGCTACCACCTGCATTGAAGAAGGGGAAACACTTCCGTCTGTTGTCTCTGTGACATTAATCCAATATACTCTATTGAATTCTGCTTCAATAGTGTGATTGGCTTTCAAGTCCGTAAAAGTATAAGAGGACAATGGACCAACTGAAACACCATCTATCAAAACATCAGACAGCATATAATTTTCATCCGCCGTGATTGTAAATGTCTGATCACTGCCTTCTTCCAAAGTAACTGTACCCGGATTGATCGTGCCATTTTCGACATTTGATACTGTGATTGTATAAGTTGTAGGTGGAATTAAACTAAACGTGGCACCAATCGTATGATCTGAACTTAAGTTTTCAAAGGAATAACTTTCAATAACGCCCTGAGAAACGCCATCTACTGTGACATCTGAGATTTCATAACCTGCATTTGCCTCTATCGTAAACGTTTGAGCACTACCTTCTTCCAAAGTAACTGTACCCGGATTGACCGTGCCATTTTCGACATCTAACACAGTGATGGTATAAGTTGTAGCTGGAATTAAACTAAACGTAGCTCCAATTGTATGGTCTGCACTTAAGTTTTCAAAGGAATAACTTTCAATGACGTCTTGAGAAACGCCATCTACTGTGACATCTGATATTTCATAACCTGCATTTGCCTCTATCGTAAACGTTTGAGCACTACCTTCTTCCAAAGTAATTGTACCGGGATTAATGGCTCCATTTTCTACTTCTAATACTGTGATGGTATAAGTTGTAGGTGGAATTAAGCTGAACGTAGCTCCAATCGTATGATCTGAACTTAAGTTTTCAAATGAATAACTTTCAATGACGCCTTGAGAAACGCCATCTACTGTGACATCTGAAATTTCATAACCCGCTTCGGCCTCTATCGTAAACGTTTGATCACTCCCTTCTTCCAAAGTAACTGTACCGGGAGTAATTGACCCATTTTCTACTTCTAATACAGTGATTGTATAGGTTGTAGGTGGAATTAAGCTAAACGTGGCACCTATCGTATGATCTGAACTTAAGTTTTCAAAGGAATAACTTTCAATAACGCCTTGAGAAACACCATCTACTGTGATATCTGAAATTTCATAACCTGCATTTGCCTCTATCGTAAATGTTTGATCACTGCCTTCTTCCAAGGTAACTGTACCAGGATTGATTACGCCATTTTCTACATCTAACACAGTGATGGTATAAGTTGTAGGTGGAATTAAAGTGAAAGTGGCACCAATCGTGTGATCTGAACTTAAGTTTTCAAATGAATAACTTTCAATGACGCCTTGAGAAACGCCATCTACTGTAACATCTGAGATTTCATAACCTGTATTTGCCTCTATCGTAAACGTTTGATCGCTTCCTTCTTCCAAAATAACTGTACCGGGATTAATGGACCCATTTTCTACATCTGATACTGTGATGGTATAAGTTGTAGGTGGAATTAAGCTGAACGTAGCTCCAATTGTATGATTTGAACTTAAGTTTTCAAATGAATAACTTTTTATTACTCCTTGAGAAACGCCATCTACTGTGACATCTGAAATTTCATAACCTGCATTTGCCTCTATCGTAAATGTTTGATCGCTTCCTTCTTCCAAGGTAACTGTACCGGGATTGATTACGCCATTTTCAACTGCCAATACCGTGATGGTATAAGTTGGAATCGCTTTAAAAATCGCTTCGATCGTATGCGATGCACCTAATTCAAAACTTAAAGTTGTTGATGTACCTTTTTCGATATCATCTTCAAGCCATTTATCAAATACATACCCCTCTTTCGAAACAGCAGTTAACGTAATGGTTTGACCGATATACAAGTCACCTTCAGTCGTAACACTTCCAAAATCACTACTATTGGTTACAACAGAAAGGTTACTTGCAATATCAGTTTGAAGATAAGGTCTTAAGTTATTATCAATAACAGTAAGTTTTCCAATTCCCCATGTTCCTTCAAAATCAAAACCTGTAAAATTATTATTATCTGAAAAATCAGCAGTGTTCAATCCTACAGTTTCGGCACTATACCCATCAGTGGTCACATTTGAAGTTTCTTTATCCCAATACACATTTGTAATCGTAATCACTTTATTACTTGAGGGATCAGTATGCCCCACTCCGATTACTCCTCCAATATTTTCTATACCTACAACTTTACCAATGCTTATTGTATTTTGTATGATAGATTTATTATATACTCTACCAGCAATACCTCCAAAGTTTTTATCATCAGTATAATCTCCTTTCATCACATTCACGGAAGAAAAAACATAATTCAGTGATGAACTATTATTGATATCACCGAAGACTCCTCCTGAATGTCTGTATGCAGTCACAGTACCACTCACCTTTACATTTTCAACAATCCCTTCTAGATCAATCTTTCCTCCTAATGCTCCAGTATATTGGGAACCTGTAATTGATACATTTGTCAACGTCAAATTCTTAATCGTTCCACTTTCCGTATAACCAAATAATCCAATATAATTTGCATTAGGTCGATTGATCACAAGATGATGAATTGCAAAACCATTTCCATCGTAAACTCCTTTAAAAGTCTTTTTATCAGAACTTGATTTGAACCATCCAATAGGTCTAAAGCCTTCTCCTGAATTCCAGGTTGAAGTGGCATTTGCATCAATATCATTGACCTGCTTAAAATTATACTTCCAGCGTGTGCCATCACCCTCTCCGCCATCTCCTTCAGAAATCCATTTTAAATGTTCCAAAGTTGATACGATAAAAGGACTCTCTAAAGATCCATCTCCTTGATCGGGCTTGATTTGAGACCATGATAAAAAAGTATTGAAAAGGATAATAAGGTTAAAAAGTAAAAATTTCTTCATTTCATTTGAGTTTATAAGTTGGTTTCATTTCGTTAACAAATTTAGGGAGTTCACGACCAGTTTGAGAGGTCATATCTTAAATTGAAGAGGTGGTATATCTTAAAAAGATAGCTCTAATTATCTCCTATACACTCTTTTTACAGAATTATGTACTTTGATGATGTACCATCCTTCAGGAAGTTTACTGAGTGATAACTGCGTTAATTTCTGGTCTATATCTATTCCAACTTGCGTTGAATAATCTTTACCTACGTGATTGAAGATTTGAATTGGACGGTTATCTGTTCTGATTACTGTCACAATATCATCTGTAATTGTGGGATAGATTTTTATATTTTGAGTAGAGTGATTTAAGTTTACTTCTAAATAGTAGTAAGTAGACTTCCCATCAAAATCAACTTGTTTTAATCGGTAAAATACTATTCCGTTTCTATAATTATCAAGAGCCTCTTCATACTTATAATGTGTTCGAGTTTGCTTATTTCCGTGTCCATTGATTACAGCTACTTTCTCCCATTTTTTACGATCATAAGAATAGTCTAAAACAAAATAATCATTATTAACTTCAGTAGCTGTGGTCCAATTTACAGAAATTACGTCATTCTCTACTTCTACAAAAAATGCAATCAGTTCTACAGGCAATTCTAACCCATCCATATCCAATAAGTAAGGTCTTTGATAAGGGTCTGCCTCAGAACCTCTGATTCCCCAATTCCCTGTAAAATTAAAATTATCCATGTCTTCAAATAACGAAGTTGCATAACCTTGCACACCCGTCTGATTATTGGTGATGACATCATAAAGAGGCTCTCCTAGATTGCCCATATATTCATCACTGATATCAAAATAGGTATCGGAAATGTTATTTTGATTTCCATTATTTGCCGTTACTCCGCCAATTATTCCTCCTGATAGTAGATTTTCAATGTTGGTCACTTTTGTCACTGCATAAGACTCAGTAATTGTAGCAGAAGTATAATTTCCTCCTACAACTCCCCCTATTAGAGTCGCATCCGTTTGCAATGTAAATTCAATAAAAGCATTGGACATGTTCACACTGCTTGATGAGTTATTGTCACCAGTAATTCCCCCTATTCTTCTTTTTCCCTTTATTTTTCCTGATACCACCGATTTTTCAATAGTGCTTCCTTCATCATTTTTTCCTACAATTCCGCCAGCATATTGATCATCGACAATAATATCTAATCCTACAAGTGTAATGGTACTCACCGTTGATGCTTTATTTTGCCCAACAATACCGCCAGCATGAGATACCGCATTTATCGTAAGTCCATTTATCTCGACTTCCGATAAATCTGTCCCATTTGTAGTTTTACCTACCACACCTCCAACTCTATTATTATCAGTAGTAATTACAACATCATTCATTGTGATTCGGGTGATTTTCTTCCCTGTAGCACTATTAGAATTTAGACCTACAATTCCTCCTAGGTTCTGAGCTGAGACACCTATTGTATGTTCGATAGTCAACTCACTAACTACGATATCCTCTATGTTTCCTTTTTCATTATATCCTACAACACCGCCTGTATTATTTCCTCCTCTAACATTAACACTATAATTCCCTGCCCCTTTTCTCAGCTCAATTTTCTTTATAGCATTTCCTTTTTCAATATATCCTGCAATGGCTCCCACATTATTTTGCCCTTCAATAAAAAAGTCTTCTAAGATTACTTTTTTAACTACAGCACCATTATTATTGAGGTAACCAAACATGCCCACATTATCCATGGCAGGCTGACTGATATACAAGTTCGAAATGACATGACCGGCATCAGAACCTCCATCAAAATTTCCTGTAAAAGCAACAGTACTATTTCCAATAGGAGAAAACGCTAATAAAGGATCTCCAGAACTTGAAGGAGTAGCATCTATAGCATTGGTCACAATAAAACTCTTATCCCACCATGAATCATTCTGCGAGATAAATAATAAATCATCATAACTGTCAATTTCATATCGTGTACCACTACTTTCTAACTCAGGTTCTGTTTGAGCAAAAGAAAATTGAATCTGAAAAAATGATAGTAAGCAAAAAAGTAATTGTGATAAAGTCCATTTCATAACGCCTTTGTTTTTGTTTACTCAAAGGTGTCACAAATACAATTAATGAAAGGGGAACAAATATTAAAATTGATAGGGTGAAATATTGATTATCCTTTCTTAAATACACTGTAAGTACTGAGACAAATTAAAATATAAGCTATATTTATACCCTAATTATGGGTCGTAAAACAAAAGTTATAG
>NZ_JABANE010000082.1 GCF_012844305.1 Flammeovirga aprica JL-4 | reverse complement strand
TTCGGTGGAGATATCATTCTTATTTATGACGAAAAGCAAAGAGCGGAAAGAGAAAAACTTACAGAAGAGGAAAAATATAAAATCCGAGCTTGTCAAAGTATTATTATAAGTGATAGAGTTTATGTAAGAGTTGAACGTCAATATAGATGGTCAGGGTGATAGACCTATCCAAGGAATTATACTGAGGAGTTACTGGGCGGTTTGCTAGTCAGAAGTATATAAAAAGAAGTTATGAAAGAGGTACACACATTATTAATCGAAGGAAAAGGGGGGACTGAAAAATATTTATTTGATTTGATCAATGATTATGATTTCAAGGTAATCGAGCACAATAATACCCACGTATATGAAATTGATTTTTTCATCGATCAAAAAAACCTTGAAACGTTAAAAAGCAGTCTTCAAGACTCAAAATATAATGCCGTTGAGATACCTCAGTAAGCAAATAAACATTACAAAACTAATATCATACATGGATGCGTACTTCGTACTTATACGAATGATAGGTTATTAGAAAAAGGAGGAACATTCTTACAATTATTCATTTCTGAACTTTATCTTTGAAGAACTAATTTTAATACGTAGTTAAAAAAATGGACGCCCCTAAAAATAAAGGATGTCCATCTAAAAATGTTACACAACAACTAAAAGAGATATGAAGACTAAATTTTAGTCGGTACAGAGGTTTATTGGTCTCAGAAATGGGTTTAAAACCCTGGGCTTTCAGTGCAGAACTTTAGTATTTCGAAAAAATCTACTTACATTTTGAGTCTTATGACATAAGAATATAGAGAAGGGCATCATACTGTAACTCGGTTGACCTTTCATATTGTCTTTGCGACCAAATATCGTTATCATCTATTGGTTGGAAATGTTCAACATTGTTGTAAATCACTTCTAATACAAATATGTGAGGCAGAAGGAATTGAAATTTTGAAAGGGGTACTAAGTAAGGATCATGTTCATATAGAATATCCTCTGAATAAAAGCTTGAGTGAAATACTAAAGCGAATGAAAGGAAGAACCTCTCGACTTCTTCAGCAGGAGTTTCCGAATTTACGAAAACGTTATTGGGGTAAACACTTTTGGGCCGGAGGTTATGGAGCTTGGAGTACAGTTAACGTAATAGACCAAATGGTCAACGACTATTTGGAGCATCACAGGAGCGATACGAACGATAATTCCAACTTTATGTTGGAATAAGAGAGAATGAGCGTAAGACTTTTAGTCCTACATTAAAACCTCTGTACTTTCAGTGCAGAGTGGTTTAGTTTTTCACAATTGCTAGTTATGTTTTATTAACAAATAAAAATATATTTGCGTGGTGGAAAATCACAGATTTATAGATCTAATGATTAGGAGGTATCTATATACCTTATTTAGTAGATTGAAGTAGATAAAGGTTGTCTGAAAATTTGGATAGCCTTTTTCACGTTAATAAACGTCCTCGTCAGAGTCTAAAACTACTTTTGATTCTGTTTCTGGATACCCATCATCAGGGTCTGGAGGCGGATCCATAGTTTGGTTATTCATTTCTACATAGGGAGCTACTTCTTGATTTATAGTATTACAACTCCATAAACCAATAAATAAAACACCCAAAACTAATAGTTTGTTATGAAACTTCATTTTTTAATTTTAACATGTTATTTAAATTGTTTTTGTAATGATACAAAACTTTTAAAACAAGCAAAAGAACATTACACAAAATATCAGTTTATTGAAGCTGTAAAGTTATATAATAGAGTATTAAGTACTACCAGCAGTTACGATTATAAGGCCTATGCTCATTATCGTATAGGGTACATTTATGCAATGTATCTACTTAACTCTGATAGTGCGTATTATCATTATGTCAAGGCCTATCGATATAAGTCAGACTACAAAAATACACAGCGTAATACCATGTATAATTTGACAGTACACTTCAATCAGGTGGGAATGAAGGATTCTATAAATATTTACAAGCTTCAATATAACGATATACCTATCAAAATGGTAACAGAAAAAGCTCATAAATTCTTTTTAGAGGAACGATTTGATAAAGCAATCTATACGCTAACTAATACATCGTATCCGAATCACACAGACATGCAGGAAATAAACTTGATTCTATACCACGCAATGAACGGCAACCTTCATCTTGATACACTGGTGCAAAGGAAGGAATCAAGCTATCTATATGCTTTTGCTGTAGGAGAATACCGACAGAAGAAATACCACGAAGCATTAGAGACTATCAAGAGCTATATCCATTACAGAGAACAAAAAGGGATCGACCACCTAACACTTTACTACCAAATATTAGAGAATTTCTATATTTCCAGATCTTACTTATTGAAAGCTGATATTTTGAAGGATTTGGATCAGGATAATAAAGCAAAAGTTGCTTTGAATACTGCATTGGAATATATCAATAAGACTGCTAGAATTGTCAATGTCAGGTGTGATATTCTTAAAAGCACTATTTTGAGGAAGATAGCTATCCTTGAAGAAGATTTAGGGTATATAGAGAAGGCACGGTCACATCTTAAAAACTACTCAGGAAGAATCGATGGTATATCAAAAGAACGTTTTTATATTAGTTATGATGCTTCAAGGTTAAATAGGGGTTCTCTTGGTGTCAGAAGAGCTTTAAATAAATTTTGGGGTACTGAAAGAGAGAATAAAAAAGAGAACAAACAAGAAGAGCAAATTATTTTCAATTCTAGTGATGAAAAATTGTTATCGGTAATGAAAAGGGATTATACCGAAAAACGGGAGCAGGAAAAGAGAAGAAAACATCTTGAATATTTCTTTTCTTATGGTATAATCACGCTGTTGATCAGTCTTCTGATATTTGATATAAATAAAAATTGGAAGAAACTTTAATAATTCTTTAGATAGAAACACACATTACTCACCTAAGGAAAAGATAATTTCCTTTTTGAATTGATATCTGGATGTGACTTCAATATGGTAAAATGTTGTAAAGTAAGAATTCAAGGACAAATAAGCGTTATATGCTTTAATCTATAGACTTATGAGGTGCTATTTGAGAATTAAGTGGTTTAGACTCTTTGGAATAGTTACATTTACTCGGATATTAAGTTAAGCCCCTTCAATCAATCAAAGCATTATTACATTATTTGAAAACAATGTGCAGGATGAATTTATAAAGCTAATTTAAACTCTTTTACCATTGTAAATCAATATATGTCGCAGAACCTTTAAATCACCTTACACAGGTAGTTTACAAACATTAACTAACGAGAATGGTTACATAAATCTTATCCCAAAGTCTAATGGGTAAAGGAAACAAATTTAATTGTTTTCTAACTATTAAAAACTTTGCAAGTTATGATTTACGGCATAATTAACTTTTTACCTTCTCATTTTCTATTGAAAAAGTTCTGTATACTATTATTGATATTTTTGTATGGATGCAAACAAGATCAAGATATTACAGCATGTGGTTGTGAATCAAATACAACCTCTGATGAGTTAATCAGTTATGAAGGGGTTATATTTTACAAGAATGATATAAATGGTAATAATTTCAACAATAATAAATATTGGTTGATTGTAGCTGAAGAAAATTGTGGGAACTGCGTTCATCATCTAATAGTCTGCAATGACGATATGGTAAGTTCAATTAAAAATATACCTGTAATAGATAACTATAGTTTTAGTAATGTGTATGGTATGTATCGTAAAGATGACCAACAAGTAGAAGGAGCTGTAAATGTTCTATTTACAGGGAGTTTGAAACAAATATGCAACCCAATTTTTGCACCTGCAGATTATACTTACAACAATATAGTTTTAACTGAAATCAAAATAAAATGAAAAAGCTCTTTGTCAATTTGGATGGTGACTTTTGTACTTTTTGAGGTATATGCTCAAGAAAAAATTAAGTTACACTTAAAAAATAGGGATATTGAATTTGAAATATTAAGTGAAGAGGTATATATAGAATATGCTAAAGAACAAAAAGAAAGTATCAGAAATTTTTCAAAAAGTAGTTACAAAAAAAAATGAGAGTATAAAATAAACGCTGTCCGTAATTTTTAAATTTTATATATTGAAAATTATGGCAAAGCAATCCTCAAAAGAAAGTGCTGAGTTTCAGCAAATGCGAGACTTAGCACTAAAACAACTTCTATCCGGTCAATCACTTACCGGTGAAGGCGGTGTTTTCACACCTCTATTAAAGCAATTTTTAGATAGTGCACTTGATGCCGAAATGTCTTCTCATTTAGAGGAAGAATCAAGAGATAAAAAAGCACCTAAGAACAAACGTAATGGTAAAAGGAGTAAAACCGTCAAAACCATTGCAGGCGAAATAGAGGTTACCACTCCTCAGGACCGTAATTCTAGTTTTGAACCTAGTATTATCCCAAAACGAGAGACTGTCCTTGCAGATAATATGGCACCAAAAATTCTTTCTCTTTATTCAAAAGGAATGAGTTTAGCCGATATTTCAGAGCATATCAAGGAACTGTATGATGTATCTATCAGCAATCAGACACTTTCTGGAATTATTGACAGGATCACCCCTGAGGTAAAGCTATGGCAAAATAGAGCCCTTGATAGTGTTTACCACCCTATTGTTTGGATGGATGCTATTCATTTTAAGGTAAAAGGAGAAGATAGACGTACAGAATCTCGTGCTGTTTATAACATATTGGCACTCAATAAAGAAGGTAAGAAAGAGTTGATTGGGATGTATATCTCTGAAAGCGAAGGAGCAAATTTTTGGTTGCAGGTGCTTACTGACCTCAAAAGCCGGGGTGTTGAAGATATTCTAATCGCCTGCACAGATAACCTTAAAGGCTTCTCAGAGGCTATTCTCAGTGTATTTCCGGCCACGGAGATTCAGAAGTGTGTCATTCATCAGGTACGAGGTTCAATCAAATATGTAGCCTCTAAGGACCAGAAAGAATTTATGAGAGACTTGAAGCTCGTCTATCAGGCCATGAATAAGGAAATTGCAGAAGATGAATTGCTCAATTTAGAGGAGAAATGGGGAAAGAAGTATCCTATTGTCATAGAATCATGGCAACGCAACTGGTCGGAATTAAGTGCCTATTTCAGTTATGATCCTATGATCCGTAAAATGATATACACCACAAATGCGGTAGAAGGTTTTCATCGACAAATTCGCAAGGTTACCAAAAACAAAAGTGTATTCCCCAATGATATGTCGGTACTTAAATTGATCTATTTAGCACTGAATAATATCAGTAAAAAATGGACAATGCCTGTCAAAAATTGGGCAATGACGGCACAGCAATTAAGGATCAAATTCGGAGACAGAATGCCGATCGATCTTTAATCAGAAGGTTTACTTTTTGACACAAAAATAAAGCGATACTTCATGTTTTGAAAAGGGAAAATAAATTGACTCCTACGTCGTCACCCTTGTCAAAAATGAAATATCACTTTAAAATGTATCATAAAGTTGATCTTCTCGAAAAAAGAAATTTTATTGAGAAATAAGAAGTAAATTAAAAGCTCAGAAGAAAAACGAGACAGCGTTCATCTGACACTCCCTGATCTTTTCATCTATTTTGAGCAGTATAAGGAGCTGCAAGATTGTCTTAAACAATCCCCAGCTTCTTTGCTTTTTCTATCGCCTGTTCAATCGTTTTTACACTCAACTTCCTTAGAATATTCAAGCGGTGCGTTTCAATTGTACGAATACTGACAGAGTGCATTTCTGAGATTTCTTTATTGTCAAGACCTTCCATTAAGTGATTTAGAATTTGTGATTCTCTTTTCGAAAGACTGACGGTATTTTGTGTTTTAGCGGTAGACGATGAACCAAATTTATCTTCTCTGATACTTTTCACAATAATATCACTAGTGTCGCCGGAGAAGTAGAATTTTCCTGCCGCCACTTTTCTGATGGCTTTTAAAAATGTTTTATTCGATTCATCTTTCAGAATATAACCACAAGCACCCACCTTTACGGCTTGTATGATATAATCTTCTCGATCATATAAAGACAAGAATAAAATACGTGTGTCTTTAGATTCTGAAAGTAATAGCTCTGCCGCTTCTAATCCCGACTTTTTAGGCATGGAAATATCCATAATGACCACATCAATATGATGGCTTGCCACCAACGGAATCGCCTCTTCACCATTACTAGCTTCAGCGACAACTTCCAGGTCTTCTTCTTTATTGACAAGTTGTTTTACACCATTCCTAAAAATTTCATGGTCATCCACTAATAAAATTCTATGCTTTAACATGAGGCCGTTTCGATTAGTTTTGTATGAAAGTAAACAAAAAAATATTTTTCCAAAGGTAAAAAAATGAGCCTTGGCATAAAAACAACAAGCCTTATAATCCTAAAAATACCATTCCTGCACCGCACATCATGATCGTAGCCCCTCCAATCAAATGACTAAAACGCTCTAATTTGTGCCAGTGGACTAATGAAATTCCTTTTGTCAAAGTATATACACTTGTGAGCATTGTACCTATGGTAGCTGTTGCAAAAACGAATGTAACGGCACCCAGAAGATAAATGTTGAGCTGTGCGGCAGGGTACATTAATAAAGGAATGAGCGGTTCGCAGGGGCCAAAAGCAAAAATGATAAAGATAACCCAAAATGAAAGTGACTTTTTGGTGTCAACGTGTGAGTGAGTTTTGTTTTTAACGGCTGTATAAATCCCATAAACGGCATATAGCAAACCTGCAATCAATAGAAACCATGAAGCAATTGAACCTCTTTGACCTTCTATAATTTCAAGGTTGGAAACACTCCATCCTAATGCAACACCCAAAAGACCTAGTGTGATAGAGCCAATCACATGACCAATGCCACAGATAGCGACTACATTGAGTGTTTTGGCAGTGCTCCAGTTTTTGGTTTTAGCCAATGCCACAAAAGGCATATAATGATCTGGGCCTGAAATAGTGTGAATAACTCCTATACTTAAAGCGGATAATAAAAGAGGAAAGCTTTCTGTCAGCATACTTAATTTTAAATTTTAATTACTTACGTAATTTATATTGTAGTTGAATTGTGTATTTGAAAATACTAAGTAATGTAATTTCTTTTATATTTCATAATGTAATAATAATATGCTGTTTTTTGATAAATATCGAAATGAATGTCTGTTTTTATTAAAATCTGCGATATAGCAGGCTTTTAAATGTTTTTGAACTGTAATTACGTAATTTTTAGTATTAGTGTTGGAATGATAGGTATTGTTACGTACGTTTGTTACGTAAGTAATTTAAAATAACAATTTACATTATGAAACAAACCAACTACTTAACTTTTACAGTCTCTCTCTTAACTTTCTTTTTGGTGAACTTTAGTGCTGCAGCACAATCGAAACAATCGGCAAGCTTACATTTTAATGATGACATATCATTGCTGAAAGAAATCAATGCGGAGAAAAATGAAACAAAAAGCATCTTTGCAACAAGCACTGATGACAATGAAGAAAAGGAAAAGGAAGAAGAATTTAAACCTTCTTTTTCAGTAGGAGCAATCATTCATATGTTTGCAGGAAGCCAGCAAAACGGTTATGCCTTTGGTGGAGACCCGGCAGGTCCTGAAGCAGATAAATGGAAATCTGACTTTACAGTGTACAGAGCAAGAATCATGGTCGGTGCTCAATTGACCAAAAAGGGTAATTTCTTTATGGAAACGGAGATTCCAATGCCCATCAACGGAGCATCTACAGCAAGTGGTGGAAAGCAAATAGCTGTGACACCTATTATTTTAGACTGTCAGTATGAGCATGTTTTCAATGATTACTTTTCTGTGATTGGTGGTCTGCAATTGGTGTCGCATAACAGAAACGGTCTTCAAGGAGCAGCAGGTTTAATGGCCAATGATTTTACGTATTACCAATACCCTTATAACTTATTTCCAGACAGTCCATTGCAAGGTAATTTCGGTAGAGATTTGGGTGTGAACTTCAGAGGTTTCCTAGCGAATAATAAATTGGAATACCGTTTAGGTTTCTTCTCAGGCAGAACAAATTTTGAAGGAACAACTTCCTCACCAATTCGTACAGTAGGTCGTTTGGTATACAATGTATTAGATGAGGATAAAAGCTTCTACTACTCAGGCACTAACTTAGGAAAAGGGAAAACACTTTCTATTGGTGGTGGTGTTGATACCCAAGGTGATTATTTAGCGGCAGGTATTGATGTATTTATGGATATGCCTTTAGGAAATGCAGGATCAATCACACTAAATAGTGCATACTCTTATATTTCAGGAGGAAACAACCCAGAAAACGAATATTCTTTTGCAACAATGATCCCTACGCAAAATACACAGTTCATGGAGTTGGGATATTACTTTAAGGATCTTAAATTACAACCTTGGTTACGTTATGAGCGTCAGGGGATGAATGCTGAAAGCAACCAAATCGGTAACGGTGAAAGTATTTCTGACTTCAATAAGTACAATTCAACTACTGTCTTCGGCGGGGGTGTAAACTATTGGTTCAATGGCTATAATACCAACCTTAGACTATCGTATACTACAACAACTAAAACTGTAGCCGCAACAGACGAATCAAAAACTTACGGTCAAGTATGGCTTCAAGCTCAAATCTTTGTCTTCTAAATCAAACGTAAATCGGAAACAAAAACATCTCATATAATTCTTTTGAACAAACAATAATTTAACTATGAAACGTATCATCAACAGACACTGTCTTCTAATCTTTATAATCGGCCTATTTTTTAGCTGTAGTGCCAATAAAAAAGCTTCTTCCAATTCAGAAACTGTAGCAGAAAAACAAGAAACAATTAAAGTAGGCGTATTGCACTCATTGAGTGGAACAATGGCCATTTCTGAAGTGTCATTAAAAGATGTATTAATGATGGCAATTGATGAAATCAATGCTTCAGGTGGTGTTTTAGGAAAACAATTAGAGCCTGTGATCGTAGATCCGGCTTCGGATTGGGATCTATTCGCCGAAAAGGCAAAAGAACTTTTAGTGAAAGATAAAGTAGATGTAACTTTTGGTTGTTGGACTTCAGTATCAAGAAAATCAGTATTGCCAGTCTACGAAGAATACAAAGGACTACTTTTCTACCCTGTACAATACGAAGGGCAAGAGCAATCACCAAACATCATTTATACAGGTGCTACACCAAACCAACAGTTGATTCCATCAGCAGAATATTTGATGAGTGAAGAGGGTGGCAACTATAAAAAGTTCTATTTATTGGGTACGGATTATGTATTCCCAAGAACTGCCAACAAAATTTTAAAGAACTTCTTATTGGATTCAGGAGTTCCTGAAGAAAATATCATTGAAGAATACACACCATTCCACCACCAAGATTACCAAACTATTGTGTCAAAAATCAAGCGTTTTGCTTCTTCTGGTGATGCATGTGTATTGAGTACAATCAACGGTGACAGTAATGTTCCTTTCTATAAAGAATTCGCCAACCAAGGTTTATCAGCATCTACTTGCCCGATCATGGCCATGTCAGTAGCAGAAGATGAATTAAGAGCAATGGATACAGAGTTTTTAGTAGGTCACTTGGCGGCATGGAACTATTACCAATCGGTAAAAACACCGGAGAACTTCAAGTTTGTGGAAAGCTTCAAAAAATATTGTAAAGAAAATGGATTGCATGGCGGTGAATCTCGTGTAACGGACGATCCGATTCACTGGTCGTATGCAGGTATATACTTATGGAAAAAAGCAGTTGAAAAAGCGGGAACAACAGATGTGAACCAAGTGATCAAAGCTTTATCAGGTCTCTCGATTGAAGCACCAGGCGGATATGTAGAAATGCACCCTGATAATCATCACTTGTCGAAGCCGGTACTTATTGGAGAAATTCGTGCAGATGGTCAGTTTGATATTATTTCAAGAACAGACGATCTCGTGGTGCCAGAACCATTTAGCAAGTTTGCTATGTAGTTAGATTGAAGAATTAAGTAGGGAAGCATTTATAGCAACTATTTATGGTTTCCTACTTAAGTGAGTAGAACTGTGGTCAATAGTTCTAGGTCATAGGTGATCGTAAAGCCTATGACCTCCTCTCACATCAAGAATTGTAATTAGTACTTCACTCACATCTCACATTTCTATCACTTAATCTTTTTCTGATGTTAAAATCAAAACTCCTGTTCCTAACGTTGATTTTAGGAACCCTCTCCTTTACTGCCTATTCTTTTGAGAAAACGGTAGAAAACAGTGTACAGACGTTATTATCCAATAATAAAACGGGCTTAGACAGCGCCGTTAACTTCTTAGTAGAAACTAAAACACCCCATACCTACGCACTCATTGGTGCCGTATTAGAAAAAAGACTTTATGTAAAAGGAACGAAAGCATACACCCTGTTTCCAGGTATTAAATCATACTATGAAGTATATCCTGAATTTAAAGAAGCAGAGGGTGATGTGGCAGGAATAACACCATTAAAACTCTCAAGAAAATATATTTTAAAGTTTCGTCCTTTATCAAAATATACACAATTGTACACTCCTGTTGCTCAAAGCAAGCTCAATGCTTACCAACGCTTTAAGCAGTCAGGTACTTTAGAGGATGTGGCCTTTCTGACGGAACAATTGAAAACAGAAAGGGATGAAAAAGTCAAAGTAGCAGGAAATGAAGCCATTTATACCATTTGGCTTTTAAGTGGAGAGGAGCAGTTGGAGATGAATGCTTTGGCTCAATTGGGTGAAGGAGCCTCGGATCAAATGTTAGATCCTTTGGAACAATATTTAAAGAAAAAAGAAAATGCACCACAAGATCAGTCTTACATTCTCGCAAGTGAACTGATCAGTGATATTCAAGCCCACGAAAGATTTATCAATACAGCTCAAAACCTTTTCAGCGGTATTTCTTTAGGAAGTATTTTATTGCTAGTCGCCTTAGGACTAGGAATCATTTATGGATTGGCAGGTGTGATCAATATGAGTCACGGTGAGTTCTTAATGATCGGTGCATATACAACATACGTTATCCAGCAGTGCTTTATTTCCTATTTGCCCGCTTCATGGTTTGAAGGTTATTTCTGGGTTTCATTACCATTATCATTTATCACGGCAGGTTTGATTGGTCTTTTAATAGAAAGATTAATCATCCGTCACCTTTATAACAAACCGTTGGAAAGCCTTTTAGGAACGTGGGGATTGAGTTTGATTATGATCCAGATTTGTAGAAGTATTTTCGGTGATATCACAGCCGTAAAATCACCAGAATTACTATCAGGAGGTATAGAAGTAATGGACGGTTTGATTTTACCTTTCAATAGATTGTTTATCATCGGTTTGACGGTGTTTATGGGGGGACTGACCTACATCGTTTTCTTTAAGTCAAGACTAGGAGTGAAAATCAGAGCGGTAACTCAAAACAGAAATATGAGTGCTTGTCTAGGAATTTCCACGAAAAGAATTGATGCCATGACCTTCTTCTTAGGTTCAGGATTGGCAGGAATTGCCGGTTGTGCCATGACGTTGATCGGTAATGTAGTTCCAAATATGGGAAAGACTTATATCGTAGATTCTTTCTTGATTGTGGTAGTAGGTGGAGTAGGAAAACTGGTAGGAATTATTGCTTCAGCAATGGGTGTGGGCGTATTGTCCAAAATCTTTGAATCCTTTTATGAAGCAGTGTACGGCAAGGTAATAATGCTCGCCATCATCATCTTCTTCTTACAGTTCAAACCTAAAGGACTCTTTCCTGATAAAGGAAGATTGTCTGAAGAATAGATTGAGTTAAGAGGGTAGAGGAAAGAAACTCATAAGTCTGCTCTTTATATCACGAACCACCTCTTAATTCTTAATTATCAATTCTTCATCCGAAAACGTGTTCAAAGAAATTGAAATCATGAAAACATTAATTCAGAAAAAATATCATTTAGTCTTCATAGGCTTGTTTCTAATACTTATGCCTTTGGGCAATCTCTTAGGATTTGTCGAAACGAATACCATGACCTTGTGGGGTCGCTATTTTTGCTTTGCCATAGCCGCCATTGGAATCGACTTGATCTGGGGATATACGGGGGTGCTAAGTATGACGCAAGCCTTCTTCTTTTGTTTGGGTGCCTATGGAATCGGTATGTATATGACCCTTTCCAATTTACCCGAAGGACATCAATTGCCGGCATTTATGGAATGGAATCAGGTCACTGAATTGCCCGCATTCTGGGCTCCATTCTCATCTTTTCCATTAGCCTTTATACTTTCATTATTAGTGCCGGCATTGTTTTCCTTAATCTTCGGATTCTTCGTCTTCAGAAGCCGTATTCAAGGGGTATATTTTGCCATCATTACACAAGCATTAGCTTTGGCGATGTTCCTTTTATTCTCAAGAAATGAAACAATGCTCGGGGGTACCAACGGCTTAACAGACTTCAAATATTTATTAGGGTTTGACCTTAGAGAAACATCCACAAAACTAGGTTTATACTTCCTCAGTTTTATCGTGTTATGTTTGATTTATATCTACTCTTCTTTCCTTACAAAATCTAAATTCGGAAAGGGCTTGGTTGCCATCAGAGACAGTGAATCAAGAATGCGTTTTACAGGTTATGGCGTATCAGCGTATAAGATTACCATTTTTATGATCGGTTCAGTGATTGCGGCAATTGGTGGTATGCTTTATTTACCACAAACTGGAATTATCACTCCGGGAAGAATGGATGTGCAGGCTTCCATTGAAATGATCGTTTGGGTAGCCTTGGGGGGAAGAGGAAACTTGAAAGGAGCCGTGTTAGGAGCTATCGTAGTCAACTTACTTTACAGTATTTTCACCTCTATTTTACCAGGAGGATGGTTATATGTTTTAGGAGGTTTGTTCGTGATTACAGTATTGTATTTAGATAAAGGAATGATCGGCTTATTCCAACAAATTCAAGCCTATATAAAGACATTTTTTGCTTCTAATAAAAACAATAAAGAAGCAGAAGAAGTGGAGAATAAAGTAATAAATGTTTCAGCCTAAGTACTTGAAGGAAATGTGTTGAGTGCAAGTGGGAAAACTATAGTTATGGTAAGAAAATTACCATGTTTCAAGTGTTAAGCGCAAGCGTCACTTGGAACTGATCATTGGCGAAGTCTCCCGACTTCGAATATAAAAAACACATTTTCATTCATTTCGAAGTCAGGAGACTTCGCCAAAGTATGATCACAAGTGACGCCTATCGGCTTAACACTTGCGATATGGTGAATGAAAAATAGGTTTTACAACAATCCCCATGTACGGAATTTTTATCAAGAACTTAACTTAAATAAAAAACGATGTTATCAGTAAAAAACTTAAGCGTGGCTTTTGGAGGAGTACAGGCTTTGAAATTGGATCATTTTGATTTAAAAGAAAACGAATTGAGAGTAGTGATAGGTCCCAATGGGGCAGGGAAATCTACTTTTATGGATATAATTTGTGGAAAGACAAAACCGGATGAAGGGTCAATCCTATTCAAAGGAGAGGAATTGATTGGTAGGAGTGAAGTGAAAATTACTGAAATGGGAGTGGGGAGAAAGTTTCAGAAACCAACAGTCTTTACGGGCTTGTCGGTTTTTGATAATATGCTTTTAGGGTTGAAAGTCAAAAAGGATATCATCTCCACTTTCTTTTACAAAACAAAAAAAGAGCACTTAGATAAAATCCATGAAATCGCTTTAAAGGTAGGTTTGCAGGGTGATTTAAATAAAATAGCCGGTTCTTTATCGCATGGTAAAAAGCAGTGGTTGGAAATAGCAATAGTCTTACTGCAAGACCCAGAATTGATGTTGATTGATGAACCTGCCGCTGGAATGTCAGACTCCGAAGCAGAAAAAACAGGTAACCTTTTGTGTGAATTGAGCAACTCTCATAGTGTTATTGTCATTGAGCATGATATGAAATTTGTAGAGCAAATCGCCATTGATCAAGTAAGCGTTTTGGTACGAGGATCGATCTTGACACAAGGTACTTTTCAGGAAGTTAAAAACGATCAACAGGTTATTGATTGCTATTTGGGAGCACCTGATTCGGTGCAGGCCCAACGTTCTGCTTAAACTTAATAATAGTACCTAGAAATCAGGAGATTTCTTTTGATCAATAGAACACGAATGACGCTAACGCTTAACATTCGCGCCAGTGAACTTTCTACCCTTTTAGTTTGGTAGTACTTCCATTGGCCTTGAAGGGAAAAGCGTTAAGAATTTCATGGAATGAGCCGTTAAAAATGATTTTGCTGTTTGAGCGCAGCGAGTTTAAAATCATTTAGGCGAAAGGAATGGAATTTAGCTTTTGACTTCAAAGCCTTGAATTTTTGCTTCGTTTTGTTTCAAGACAAAATGAAGAAGAAAGAAGTTTGGAAGTAGAATGTCAAAAATTTAGGTACCTCACAATTGAAAGTATTGACCACCATCTTTCTAATAAATACTCACTTAATCTCGAAATAAAATGGAACTCGTAGCCACAGAAAATAAAATCACTTCCTATTGGAATAAACTCGAAACACATTTAAAAGTCAGTGCCCTTGAAACCTCTTATGGAGAAAGCCAAGTGCTTTGGGGAACAGAATTAGAAGCTAAAAAAGGAAAAGTAACCACCATCATGGGGAGAAATGGAGTAGGGAAAACGACTACTTTAAAAACCATTATGGGGCTGCTTAATGTTCAAAGTGGAGCTATAGAATTTGAAGGGAAAGACATCTCAAAACTTCCTTCACATAAAAGAGCAAAAGCAGGAATTGGCTATGTACCTCAAGGAAGAGAAATCATTCCGAAATTAACCGTTTATGAAAACCTATTGATTGGTTTGGATGCTTGTACAGATAGAAAAGCGAAAATTCCAGAAGACGAAATCTACGAGCTATTTCCCATTTTAAAAGATTTTAGAAACCGACCGGGAGGAAACCTAAGTGGCGGACAACAACAGCAATTAGCCATAGCGAGGGCATTATGCGGAAGACCAAGTATGTTGCTTTTGGATGAACCCACAGAAGGAATTCAGCCTTCAATTACGCAGGATATAGGAGATATTCTGAAAAAACTTGCATTGGAAAAAGGAATTTCTGTAGTTTTAGTAGAGCAAAAACTAGATTTCGCATTACGAATTTCTGATTACTTCTATATTATGGATAGAGGTAAGGTCATTGAACAAATGGAAGCAAGTACTATTGATGCCGATAGAATTCGTCAGCACTTATCAGTTTAGACAATTTTCATTAAGCTAAGTACTAAGCCAAAAATAGATCATAATTAATTCTAATTTATTTTTTGTGAGTACAACGCTAAAAAACGAACAAATAGTGATTCTATTTAAAGTTTTTTGAAGGAAGTAATCGCAAAACAATAAATAGAATTAGTATTAAATAATTTTGTCTTAGTACTAAAAACAACTAACATGCATCTAAGTCCGAAAGAAATAGACAAATTGATGTTGCACAATGCTGGTGTAGTAGCACAAAAACGCTACGCTAGAGGTGTATTACTCAACTACCCCGAATCAGTCGCTCTCATCTCCACTCAACTATTGGAGTTTATCCGTGAAGGTGCTTCCGTGGCAGAATTAATGGATAGAGGAAAGAAAATACTAGGCATTGATGATGTAATGCCCGGTGTGGAAAAAATGCTCCATGAAGTACAAATTGAAGGTACTTTTATGGATGGCACCAAACTCGTTACAGTACATTCACCTATTTGCGACGAAAACCTTGACAACGACTGGGCTTTATACGGTTCTGGTCTGACAAAATCGAAAACAAAAATTGAAATGGATAATGTATCCAATCCTTTACCGGGTAAAAAGGAATTAGGAGAAGGAGTCATTATTCTCAATGAGAACAGAAAAACCATCACGCTAGACGTAACTAATATGGGTGATCGCCCCGTTCAGGTAGGTTCTCATTACAACTTTATTGATGCTAATATTCAATTGTCTTTTGATCGAATGGCTTCACTAGGTTATCGATTCAATATTCCTGCAGGAACCGCAATCCGTTTTGAGCCAGGAGAAAATAAAAAAGTGGAGTTGGTAGAGATTGCTGGTCAAAAGATCATTTACGGAGGAAACAACATCGTAAACGGTCCAGTAGATCAGGTGACGGAAGAGGAAATAAAAGAAAGACTAGCCAAAACGGTTTAGGTTTTCCAATAGCTTTCAATTCGATCAATTAACAAAAACGATTATGGCAAAAGAAATTAGCAGACAGGCTTACGCCGATATGTACGGCATCACCACTGGCGATAAATTATATTTAGGCGATACAAACCTTTGTATTGAAGTAGAAAAAGATTACACCGTTTATGGTGAAGAATGCAAGTTTGGAGGGGGGAAAGTATTAAGAGACGGCATGGGGCAAGCTTCAGGCTTACGCCGAGAAGATGTATTGGATATGGTAATCACCAATGCACTGATTGTCGATTACACAGGTATTATCAAGGCAGATATTGGTATAAAAGATGGTAAAATTCATGCCATTGGTAAAGCAGGAAATCCGCATATTATGCCCGGTGTTCACCCTGATATGATTGTAGGAGCGAGTACCGATGTAGTAGCAGGAGAAGGGGCAATTATCACCGCAGGAGGAATTGACTCGCACATACATTATATCTGTCCACAACAAATCGATGAAGCATTGGCTTCGGGTGTTACTACTTTCTTAGGTGGCGGAACAGGTCCAACGACCAACTCTAATGCGACCACATGTACTCCAGGGAAATTTGCCATCCGCATGATGTTGCAAGCCACAGATGATTACCCGATGAACTTCGGCTTCTTAGGAAAAGGAAATACATCGCATCCCGAAGCATTAGAAGAGCAAATAGAAGCGGGTGCTTGCGGGTTGAAATTGCATGAAGATTGGGGATCCACTCCAGCAGCAATTGACAACTGTTTGAGTGTAGCAGATAAAATGGATGTTCAAATCTGTATTCATACTGACACACTGAATGAAAGTGGTTTTGTGGAAGCCTCAAAAGCCGCTTTGAAAAATAGAACTATTCATACCTATCACACCGAAGGTGCAGGAGGAGGTCACGCACCAGATATTATCATGTTGTGTGGTGACCCGAACGTAATTCCATCATCGACCAATCCAACAAGACCATTTACAGTCAATACGATTGATGAGCACTTGGACATGTTGATGGTGTGCCATCACTTAGATAAAAATATCCCTGAAGACGTTGCTTTCGCAGAATCAAGAATTCGTCAGGAAACTATTGCTGCAGAAGATATTTTACATGATATGGGTGCATTATCCATTATTGCTTCCGATTCTCAAGCTATGGGGCGTGTGGGAGAAGTGATCACAAGAACGTGGCAAACGGCAGCAAAGATGAAGGAGCAAAGAGGCTTCTTGGAAGAAGATCAATCAGGAAATGACAACCACAGAGTAAAGCGCTATGTGGCAAAATATACCATCAATCCAGCCATCGCTCACGGTTTTTCACATGTGACAGGTTCGATTGAAGTAGGGAAAATGGCGGACATCGTATTATGGAAACCGCAATTCTTTGGTGCAAAACCAGAGATCATCATCAAAGGTGGTGTTGTGGCACAAGCTCAAATGGGCGATCCGAATGCTTCTATCCCAACTCCAGGTCCATCTTATTCAAGACCGATGTTTGGTTTTAAAGGAAAAGCGGCTCCACATACTTCGGCTGTTTTTGTGTCTCAAAGCTCTATTGAAAATGTAAAAGAATACGGCATTTCAAAAGAGGTCGTAGGCATTAAAAACTGCAGAAATATTGGTAAAAAGGACATGAAACTGAATAGCACGCTTCCGGAGATCACCGTAGATCCAGAAAGCTATAAAGTAACTGCCGATGGTGTGCATTTATCATGTGAACCGGTCGCAAAAGTTCCGTTGGCACAACTATACAACCTATTCTAAGAAAGCGTTGTATGTTGAATACCGAATTATATCAAATATTACATATAGCCGATTCCGCTTTCCCAATTGGTGGTTATGCCTATTCCAATGGATTAGAATACGCCGTAAAGTCAGGGATCATTTCAGATGTAAAAGGATTGAACCAATACCTGAAAGATTACCTTCATCAAATCATCAAGTTTGATATGGCTTTTGTAAAGGAAGCATTTGAGGCAGAAGCAGAAGAGTTACCGCATTTATGCGAAAGCTATGATGTGATGCTGTTGAATCCAGCGATTAAAAAGGCAGGGGTTGTATTGGGTAAAAACTGGAAAAGAGCCATCAAACAACTGCATGGTGAAGATGTAGCCCTTTGGCCAGTGGAAAACACCGATCCCGATTTTTTGATCATCTTCGGCTACACTTGCAAGCTGTTGGGGTACTCATTAGAAAATGTCTGTATCCTCTACTTGTTTATGATTGTCAGAGATCAATTGAGTGCCATCATTCGTTTAGGGACACTCGGTCCATCGCAAGGACACAAAATGCAGAGCGATCTATTGAAGGAACTCGAAGAAACGTTTACTATTGACCAAATACCTTCAGTAGAGCAAGCCTATAAATGCACTTACATTGTAGAAATGGCACAGCTCTCACACAAATATTTATACACAAAACTTTTTCAAAATTAAGATTATGATTTCATTCACTCCTGGTTGTTCATTACCTCACTTATTTCATCAAGAACATTACGACGGTCCTGGTTTTTTCTCTAACAGAGAGTTAAGTAAAGAAGACCGAGATTATAAAAAAAGAGCATTTACGGTAGGTATTGGAGGACCTGTAGGTACGGGTAAAACAGCCCTTTTATTACAGTTGTGTCGTAGATTAAAAGAGAAAACGAACATTGCGGTAGTAACCAATGATATTTTCACTAAAGAAGATGCAGAGTTTTTGACAAGAAATGAAGCATTGCCGGCAGATAAAATTGTAGGTGTGGAAACAGGCGGTTGCCCTCACGCGGCTATTCGTGAAGATATATCCATTAATATGAACGCATTGGAGGATTTGATGGAGAAATTTCCAGATACAGAAATCCTTTTTGTAGAAAGTGGAGGAGATAACTTAGCCGCACACTTCAGTAAAGAATTAGTAGACTTCTCGATTTATGTGATTGATGTATCGGGCGGTGATAAAATTCCTAGAAAAGGTGGTCCAGGTATCACGCAAGCGGATTTGTTAGTCATCAACAAAATTGATATTGCAGAGTTAGTAAATGCTGATTTGAAAGTAATGGAAAGAGATGCAACGAAAATGCGTCAAAACGGACCGTTTATTTTTGCAAAAGCCTACCATGGTTATAATGTGGACAAAGTGATTGACCATATTTTCCATGCAAAAGCACATGCTTTGGAAGAAGCACATACACACTAATATTTTTTTTAAAATTAAAACTAACACTGTTTCAAGTCTCATGGCTTAAAAACAGTGTTAGTTTTACCCTTAAATTAAATCATAATTTTCTATCATAAGGATTGAAATTCAATAGAGAATTATATTTAAATATTTTGGAGAATTCATGTATAAAATCATATAATTTGTCATGATTTATACTTGATAATCGAACTAAAACCACCTCGTTATTAATACGGTCAAAAGAAACCAACACTTCTGGTTCCTGTGTGATATTAGCTTGAACTGTTTGATGTGTGACTGTACTTAGTTTTTCCTCCATCAATTGTACTTTCTCATTTTTCTCATTCCCCACCAAGAAGATATTAATAAAATTAGTATGCTTGAAAAAGACTGCTGGAGAAGTACAGTTTTGTGTACCAGGAGAAATCATAAACTTATCAGCAACTACTCTTTTTCCTTCTTTTCTAATATTGATTTCAGAGTAAAAATGATGGAATTGGAAAACCTCACCCGTACTCACTCTTCCTGCCTGCACCCAATCCATAAAGAACAAAACACTATTTTTACCCAATTCAAATTCAGTAAATTGCTTTAATTTTCCATTAGAATGCAATACCAACGGATCATTCAGTTGATAAAACTCCGCATTTTCATGCACATTAGTTTTCTGGATCATCTTACAAAAACGTCCATCTTCTGATTTGTAAACTCTGGCATTGGCCTGAGAAGTAAGCAATGCTTTAGTGTCTTTGTTAGCGTTGATTGTAAATTGAATATTATCTCCTTGCACCATTCCACCACCGTAGTTGGTCGTTACCAGATGTACCGCTTTGTTATGTGTTTTGGGTAATAGTATTTTTAAAGGATTTTGATTGAAGTGGCTCGTTACTTTAGAAGTGTTTTGTATATTTTTTATTTCTATATAAGAGCCTAGTTTTAAGTTTGTTGTCATTGTTTGTAGTATTAGAAATGAATTGAGATTTATATTCAAATTTAATTATTGAATTACACTACAAAATAGTGATTTTTTTTGTAAATAGCACTTGTAAATTTTGAAAAAATAAGGATTAATTATGCATAGAAATAATGATACTCAAACCAAGCAAACTATCCGCTATTACAACCTGATGTATGCGATTGCATTATCGGTTATAGCCATTATTTCTATTGTTAGTCAACTCTTGATTCAAAGCTATTTGGGTAATCAGTTACATGACACACACCTGATCAATTTTGCCACAAGATTACGCTCCAATTCTCAGTCTTTAACCCGCTTGGCATTGCTATTGGAAAGTGAGAGAAGCAACAAGACACACCGCAAGGATTTTCAGAATATTTTGATGCAATTGCAGAAGACTCATGAGAGTTTACAGCACGGTAATGAGTTTCTAAATATACCGGAAAACCACAATGTGGATATGATCGAACTCTTCAACATCATAGAAAATCCATATCAAGAAATGATTGATGCAGCTTGGGAAATCGTCAATATTACAGCACCTGCCAATCGAAAACCTTTGGATCGAAAAGCATTAGAAGAGCAGATCGATCAGCTTCTAATCAGTGAAAAAGCCTACTTTTTAGGAATGGAAATGATCGTTTTTGATTATGATAGAATCTCTCGAAAGAACGTTATTTTCCTCAAAAAAATCGAATTGTACCTACTCGCTTCAGTCATCATATTATTACTTTTAGAGGCCTATTTTATCTTCAGACCTTTAGCAAAAAGAATACGTTTGTCATTTGAAGAACTGACTGATTCTGAGAAAAATGCACGTGCATTGGCAAGAGAAATAAAAGTAGCAAACAATGTACTAGAGAAGTCACATCAGAGTCTTCGAGATATTAATTTCACCTTAGAAAAAGCCACTTACTTTGTGAAAATTGATACAGACGGAAACATCATTTATGCCAATGATAAGTACTGTAATGTTACAAAATATGAAATGAGCGGATTGTTGGGAAGACCATTATTTTTCAATGAGAAAACCCATAATGAAAATATCATTTACGATCATATTAAGGATCCCATAAGAAGAAATGAAGTGTGGCAAGGGGAAATTTTCGATCAAGCTTCTGATGGAACGGACTTTTGGTTGGAGGTGACTTTGATGCCGATGATCGATAGCAAAGGACAATTATATCAATTTTTAGTAATCGGAATTGACATTACAAAACGTAAAAAGACAGAACAGGAATTGCACCTTTTGATGAAAGAAAAACTGGAAAACCAGAAGGAGTTGAAAAAAGTAAAACTGCAATCTATGGTGGCAGGTCAGGAAAAAGAAAGGAAAAGAGTAGCCGTAGAAATCCATGATGGCATTGGGCAGATGTTGACTTCTTTAAGAATGAAAATAGAAATGCTGGAAGAAGAACACCCCAAAATCTTTGAAGAAAACAGCGATGTGGACAGCATGATTAGAAACATTATTGGAGAGTCACGCCGTATATGTGGAGAATTGTTGCCAAGCGTTTTAGAGGATTTCGGATTGAAGTCAGCTATTGAAGATTTAGTACTTTCCATTCAGCAGAGTACCAACTTGAATATACAGTTTATTGACAATTTCGAACTGGAAAAAACAAATATTAATATTGAGATGGGTATGTTTCGTATACTTCAGGAAAGCCTTAATAATGTAATGAAACACGCTTATGCCGAAAACGTTACAGTGCTTCTAGAATCGGATGCTGAATTTATCACTATGGAAATCACAGATGATGGAGAAGGTTTTGATTACTCTACCCAATCAATGCTTTCCTCAGATAATAATTCAAACTCTTATGGTCTAGCCAATATGAAAGAAAGAGCAGAATTGTTGGGTGCGAAATGGGATTTGAAAAGCGGAGTAGGAATGGGTACTCATATAACTTTGGAGGTGCCGATTTTGGATTAAGTACAAATTCAAAATTATCTCATACTAATTCTATTTATTGTTTTGCGATTACTTCCTTCAAAAAACTTTTAATAGAACCACTATTAATACGTTTTTTAGAGTTGTACTCACAAAAAATAAATTAGAATTAACTATGATTTATTTTTGATTTAGTACTTAGAATATCAATTTTATTCCTCTTTTATTGGTTTTGTTTAATGTTGATGGAAAATACTTCCCTTTTACTTTCAGAAATACTAACGAATAAAATACTTTTGTTGCTGTAAATTAAAACTAACACTTCCATCAATTCTGTTACATGCTAAAAAAGAAAGCTCAAACTAGAAGTTCCTTTTTGGATATCTATAGAGGTATACCAAAAGAGGTGTGGATACTATCCATAGTATCACTGATCAATAGAATTGGGGCGATGGTGATCCCATTTCTGTCTATTTACTTGTCCGATGGCAAAGGGTTTTCTCTGAATGAAATCGGATGGATTATGACCGCTTTCGGTGTGGGTTCTGTCGTCGGAACGTGGTTGGGAGGAAAACTGACTGATCGAATTGGGTTTTATCCTGTGATTGTGTTTAGTTTATTGTCTTCTGGCATCGGTCTGATTGTACTCAAAGAGTTGGATACTTTTGTGCAAATGGCATTAGGCTTTTTCTTCGTGATTTTGCTAGCAGATCTTTTAAGACCGCCTCTTTTTGTAGCAGTAAACAATTACTGTACAGAGGAAAATAGAACAAAATCCATCACCTTAGTAAGGTTGGCCATTAATTTAGGATTTGCATTTGGGCCTGCAACAGGAGGAATACTTATTGCCTCATTTGGTTATGCTTCCCTTTTTTGGGTTGATGGTTTAAGTTGTATTCTAGCGATGTTATTCTTTGTCTTAACATTGAAAAAAACGGTGGGTAAAGTCACTAAAGAAGAAACTACCGAGGAAAAGTCACCTGCTTTGAAATCACCTTACAAAGACAAATCTTATCTTTTATTTGTTCTTTCGTTGACGTTATTTGGACTCGTTTTTATCCAATATTTCAGTACAGTTCCCCTTTTCTATAAAGAAGTACATGAACTGAGTGAAGCCACTATTGGGTTAATAATTTCAAGTAATGGTTTTGTGATTTTCATTTTGGAAATGCCTTTGATGCACTGGATTGAAAAACAGAAAAAAGTCTCTAAAATGAACGTAATGATGATTGCAGTAGTTTGTGTTATTGTAAGTTATATTCTATTGATTTTTAGCATGAATGTAACCTTTTTGATTATTGGAATGATGATTCTGACAATTGGAGAAATGTTACTTTTTCCTTTATCCAATACCGAAGCTATGCAACGATCTATTGGAAAAAATCAAGGAGATTACATGGCTTTATACGCGATATCCTTCTCTATAGCTCATTTGGTTGGGCATAATTTAGGAATGCAATCTGTTGATTTTGTAGGATTTGATATGACTTGGGTAGGGATGTCGATAGGTTTACTCGTTACCCTATTATTACTTCAAGTTTATAAAAACTCCGTTAAAAAAGAAAAGCAACTTTCAGTGGAATAAAGTAAATCATATTTATTTGGGGGGAGTAATTTTATTCATTTTGGTGAAATCACTGATTTGAGAAATATAAAATTATTCCCCCCTTTTTATATGCTAAATTATTGACCTTCAGAGTAGGTGATTAATATTAGTTTTGACCTCTATATAACTATTATTCATAAAGCGAAAACGCCAACTATTTTGAAGTGAATTATCTGAAAGGAATGAAATGAACGTGATTGAAATTAACAATAAAATTGTATTGCATATAATATGATTTGCCTTGCCGTATAAACACTTGAAAAAATGGTTCGGTTTGTTGCCGCTTTGTTGCACATCAGTGCAAAAACCAAAAAACGTATGATGAAATACTTACAAAATTCTAATCTCTTTTTAATTATCACTCTACTTTTTCTTTCTACTACCCTTTCCAATGCACATGAAAAATGTGAGAAAAATGTATTTGTAGAGAAGGATGGCTACGTAGTTTTTGAAGCAGAAAACACCACACTCAATGACTATTGGCTCGTCGCCAACTCATTTGATGAAGATGCTCTAGGAGAGGGGCATATCGAATACCAAGGAAAAAACAGTTATGGAAGTGTGGTAGAAGAAAGTATTATTACTTACAAAATTCAGATTACGAATCCGGGAACTTACCGCGTGAAATGGAGATCAAGAAACGGTAAAAATGCGGTGAAATTTGATGAAGAAAACGACAGTTGGCTGATGGTTGAAGCGGCTGAATTTTATGGTATCAAAGCGAGCACCAATAAGAAAGTCAATAGTGATCATCATTTTATGAAGATGTGGATTCAAGATTTGAATAAATGGTCTTGGAACTGTTTTGGTGAACATGCAGGGGTCAATGGAATGAATGTTTACGCCCGTTTTGATGTTCCTGGAGTGTATGAAATCAAAGTCTCTGGAAGATCAAAGTTTCATCCTATTGACAGAATAGCTCTTTTTCAGGAAGGTAAAGGCGCTGTGGCTATGGCAAATGCGACACCTGCAATGGAACTGGAATGTGAAGATGACTCTTTTAGAGAATTTGCTTCAGCTCGTCAATATGATATCAAGCAATTGGATGAAAAAATTGTGATAGATGGTGAAGAAGAAACGCTTTGGGATTATGTAAGTGTTGAAAAAGGGAATTATGAGGTGAATGAACAAGCTGTCACAGCAACTGATCTGTCATATACTTTCAAAATGGCATATGATATGGAAAATCTTTACATTCTGGCTAATGTGATAGATGACAATGTGCAGGAGGTTGACGCTTCTTCTTCCAAAGAAAATGGAGATGCAATTGAACTTTATTTTAATCAAGACAATGAGCATCTTGAAAACGGAGCGTATGATGAAGGAGATGTAATGTTACGCTTATTTTATGGAGATCCTGCTTTCAAACAGTATAGGAGTAAGAAGGATATCAATTTTGATGGATTTGAATACGCCACTTCTAAGACCGCAGATGGCTACCTATTAGAAGCGAAAATTCCATGGACTGTGATTTTAGATGATGCCTCAAACTTAGAACTTTCAAAAATTGGTTTTGAAATGTCTGTTTTGGATAGAGATATCAATCTTGTTGTTGAAAACGAATTAAACTGGGCCAATAACACAGGGATTAATGCAGCAAAAGAAGATACACGAAAGTTTGGTACAATTTATCTTCAAGAATGGACCTATAACTATCCTTTTAAAACGGATTGGGAAGTGATATATGTGGACAGTGAAGATACAAAAGGAGTGGCTGAAAATGCGATTGACGATGATATGACCACTTTCTGGCATACCGAATGGAGAGATCAAAAAGCGGCAATTCCTCATGAAATTCAAATTGATATGAAGTCAGAATATGTCATAGAAGAATTGCATTATTATAACCGTCAAGATGCGTATGGACCAAATGGGGCCATTGGTGAATATGAAATATACTTGAGTAACTCTTCTTCAGATTGGGGAGAAGCAGTAGCAACAGGTACATTAGACTGGGGGAGTTCTTTGGTGGAGAATTATAAAATGCTTCAGAAAATTGTTTTTGATAAACCACACACGGGACAATTCTTAAGAATAGTTGCTTTAACAGAAGCTCAGAATAATGCAGAAATTCCTTTCACTGCGGCAGCGGAGTTTTATGTTGTGGCAGAAAGAACAGATGAAGTATTATCAGCAGATTTACAGCAGGAATTACAGTTGAAAGTATATCCAAATCCTGCAAGTCATCAGGTGTATATTCAAAGTAAATTGGGTATTTCAAACTATAAAATCTTCAACTCAAAAATGCAAAACTTGCAAAGTGGATTACTGGATCAATCGCAGGTGATTGACCTTCAAAAATTACCATCAGGATTGTATTTTCTTTATTTAGAAACCAATGACAGGATCTTAGTGAAAAAGCTGTACAAGAAATAATAATAATTAATTTACACACCCTGTTAGACAATCGTGATCATTTGCATTGCGGTTGTCTTTTTTTGTGATTCATATGTGGAATTTCTGCTCAATTAGTTTGGTAGTACTATCTTCGGCCTTGAAGGGAAAAGCGTTAAGAATTTCATGTAATGAGCCGTTAAAATGATTTTCTTGTTTGAGCTTTAGCGAGTTTAAAATCATTTAGGCAAGAGGAATGGAATTTAGCTTTTGACTTCACAGCCTAGATTTTTTGCTTCGTTTTTCATCAATGGAAAAATGAAGAAGAAGTAAGATTGGAAGTAGAATATAGAAAGCTCGCAAAAATATCGATTGGTAGTTGATGATAATTTAGTTTACAGCACACTTAAATAATTCTCGTGAATTTTGTTGTACTTTTTTCATTTAGCTGTTTTGTTTAATTTTAATACTTGAATCTTGAAATTAGATCCTTCCATCAGTTTAAATCAAACAGACTATTACAGAGAAAAATCCATGAGCCACATTTCAAAAACTTTGCAGTCACTATTATTCTTTCTTTTGTGTTTTCACTTTCAAGCAAGTGCTCAGAGTATCAATAACTCTAAAGCCTTAAGAGCATCATTGTCAGAAATGCAAGCTGAAAGAGAGAGAGTAATGCAACTAAGAATCAGCTATGTGCAAGAACAAGGTGAGGACTGGAAAAGTAAGTGGGTAGAGCAGGTGATTGCAGAAATGAATGGGAAAAACTTCTTTTTACGAAGTGTGGATACGGAAGAAGTGATGAACTTTTTCGGGCCTGAAGAAAACAAGGCAGTGACACAATTAAGAGAAGATTACCTGGAAGAAGTACAGGACTTTTTATTTTATTTTAAAATGGATAAAAAGGAAAATTTTGAAGAACTCAAAGAGCTGTATAAGATCATTGAAGCCTATCATTTTATTCAGATTCAAAAGAATGCAATGGTCAATCCACTACAGAAAATAGCGGATAAGTTTTTTTATGTCACTCCTTACTTAGAATGCCTTGAAAAATTGTATACTGAAGCAAGTCCATTAGAGAAAGAAAAATATAAAGAATTTTATAATGATGTTCAGGCTTTTTGGACAAATGCAAAACGAGAATCGTTGAATTTCCAACGGATAAGAGAAGAGTACCTGGAAAAGGAATCACTTGATTATGCAACCGTGATGATGCTTGTTTCTAAAATGTACAATACCAATCAGTATTATTTAACCACCAATTTAGTCAATAAATCAATAGCACAGCTAGAAGCTTCTAATGATACCAAAAATTACTATTATCAAATCTTCTTGCTGAATTTGAATAGTTTATATATGCTTCAGGGTGACTATGAGAAGATGCTGGAAGTGCAGCTGAAGCAAAAAGAATTAGGACTTTTAAATAATGAAACTGCTTTGATTTCCTCTTATTTACAATTAGAGGAGTATGAAAAAACATTGACACTAGCAGAGGAATATTTAGCAACAGCAGATATTAAAAATCCTTTCTATATGGGAGTTGTCAACATGAAAGTATCATCACTTTTTGCATTAAAACAATATGAAAAAGCGTATGATGCTTGTCTGGAGTTGATAGCAATGAGCGAAAAAGAGGGTAAAGAAGTGCATTCAGGAACTTATTATATTCTTTATGAAGTGTGCATGCACAAGAACAGTTTGTCGGATGCTGAAAAGTATATTATGAAAGCTTATGATCAATCGACCAAGGAAATGGAGCATCTGAAAGGAATGACAGACAACAGTCATAGTGCGTTATTGTATATCAGAATGTATTATATGAAATACGTTGGAGTGCTGATGCAACAAGGGAAAATGGATGAAATTGACTTTGAAAAAGTGCTGAAAGAATACGCTGAATTTGAATTTTTGATCAGAAATATAATGCTGACGCCTTCTAAAGCAGACCGAAAGCAAGTGATAAAAATAGCAGAAGAATGTGGTGATGTGATCTATCAGTTAGCAGAAAAAAGTACTTTAAAAGCAACAAAAGAACTGGCGTATAATTATACACTTCTATCGAAAGAAATAGATTTGTCTTCTGTGATTGCCATTAGAAAATATGCTGTAGACAGCAAAAATAAAGATTATAAGAACCTTTTTGAGGAATGGATGAAAGTAAGAAAACAGATCCTTTTTCATGAAGAAGGAGTGGACATTGACAGTCTGAAAGATATCAGTTATGGTTTGCACAAAGAATTGGCCTTGAAAACCAAGAAGGAAGTGCTTTCTGAAATGGAGAAAAATAATGTAGAATGGAAAGAAGTACAAAGTGCTTTAAAACCTAATCAGATAGCAGTAGAATATGTTTTTTATGCCCCTGACCGTTATGCGGCTTTGGTGTTGAAAAAGGAAATGGAATCTCCTGTGATCATTCCACTTTGTCAGGAAAGCGACCTTAAACAGTGGATGGAACCGGAGCGACCTATGAGCGAGATAGAAGGGGTTGATTTCACTTACAATCAAAATGGAGAACAAATTGTGAAGCTAATCATAGACCCTTTACGCCCTTATTTATCAGATGTAAAAACGATTTATTATTCTCCTTCTGGCATTTTACACGGTCTTTCTTTAGAGGCATTAAAACTCACATCAGAAGAAAATGCGAAAAGGCTAGGGAAAGAATTTAGATTGAAAAGAGTAGGGAAAACATCACTTCTAGCTCGTCAAACAAAACTATCTCCCCGAAAAGCAACAATTTTTGGAGGGATGAATTATGATGATCAGGCTTTCCAAAATCCACAGGAAAATGATGGAGAACGTGGGTTGAAAGTCAAGGAAAAAAAGAGTGGAAACAATAAGCAGGAACAACAACAGCAAATAGTAGGAGGTACTTTCAATTACTTAAGAGGTACATTGAAAGAAGTAGATTTAATTCGAGAAGAATTGGCTTCATCATCGGTGGAAGTAGACTTGTATACTGGAAATGCCGCTACGGAAGATCAGTTTATAGAATATTGTAAAGCCCCTACAGATATCCTTCATATTGCTTCTCATGCCTACTTTTCTCCTTATATTAAAAAGGAGAACATCGCTGAGGGTTTCTATAAAGGAGCTGAAAAAATCTATGCCGACCCTGATCCTATGAATAGAGCCGGAATTGTATTTTCAGGGGCTAATTATTTTTGGGAAACAGGGAAAAGCTTTGAAAATAAAAATGACGGTATCTTGATGGCAAGTGAACTGTCGAATTACGATTTAAGGAAAACTCACTTGGCCATTGTTTCAGCTTGTCAGTCGGGTATTGGTCAGAGCACAAGATCAGAAGGGGTGTACGGTTTCCAAAGAGCTTTCAAACTAGCAGGAATAGCGCATCAGATCATTAGTTTATGGACAGTAGATGATGCTGCCACGCAAAAGTTTATGACGCTTTTTTATCAATATTATGTGGAATTGTCTGATATAGATGCAGCGGTTGTGAAGGCGAAGGAAAAGCTGAAAGAAGAGTACGAACACCCTTATTATTGGGCGGCTTTTGTGCATGTGCAATAAGTAGTGGATTATTGTCACCTGATAGAAGGGTTAAGCGATAGAGCTCAACCCTTCAGTTCGATACAGGTAAAGATGATTTACCGAACATTAACCATTGTAGTGAAAACTACAAAATAGAGTATTTGCTAATCACAGCAAAAGAAGTTTGGGTATAGATAATTTTTTAAAGTAAATCATCACACATCATTAGTCTAATTATAAATGATACGTTATAGATAATGTTACAAATTTACTATGAATTTTTGCGATTTATTTAGGAGTATGTATTTTTAAAAGAAATAGTTCTTGAAACCCATTTAGATAAGAAAGTTAAATATTGTTATTGAAATTTATGCGATGATAAAAATCGTAAATTATAAATTTTACAGCCTGTTCTTATCTCAATCCCTTTACCATGAAAAACGCACATCAGAATTTATTCTCCTTTATTGAATATGTAGACCTATTGTTGAAAAATAAAGATGATATCGTCTATTTCTATACTTTAAATCAAAACTTGAATAATGAATTGCAGACATGTAGTTCAAAAGCAGAAGAAAAAAAACTGAAAGATGCTTTTTATAAAACATTTATCCGCTACAATGAGAAGCTACTCAATGAATATTCATTAGTTGTGAAGGAAGTGATAGTGTCTTTTGAAGATTTTGAAGAGCATATTTTACGTCAGCAAATAGGAAATAATAAGCAGTATGTGAGGGGAGTGGAAAAAGGAGTAAGAATAGGCTATCAATTAAGAACCGAGCAAGCTTATTTGTCTACTGTTCAGGAATTATTCAACCTGAAAGCACTGATCAGTCAGACAAAAGAGAACTCAAGATTGCTGACAGACCCGCAACTGTATCTTGAGAATATTGATTTTGAAAAAGGAAATCAGAGAATCAATCAAAATAATTGGCTGGAGTGGTTTGATGATGTGATGATTTGTATCGGTCGACTGGAGTTTATAGAGGTAGAGTATCATTTTTTCAAAGAAGTAAAGCGGGAGAAGGTATTGCCTATAAAAGTGAGGGAAAATCTGTACGGGAAATTGTACTTAATGAGTATAAAGGTCAATTAAAAAAATGAACTTCCTGACAGTATTGGTTATAAAAATATATCCATCATAGAGGTGGAGGGAATCAGATCGATAACCAAGAGAAAGGAGTTTCTTAAAGCGGATAACAAACAGCAACAAAGAAAAATAAAGCAATTGAAAGATGAGTTTCAGTATGCAATTCAATCTTTTGTAGGAGTTGTAGTTCCTGATTTTCAATTTAGGTCTACACCTGATGCAGCCTTTATGAAAGATAATATTCCGAGTATCAAATTAAGAGTTTCCTCCTTTCAGCTGCCTTTTTTACAGAATATAAAATCAAGAGTGAATGTCAGAAAAGACACAAAAGAAGGGTATCATATTGTTGAATTCAAGACTGTGCCCACTTTTGAGTTTATACGCTATGTGGTCATGCTGTCGGATGTTTGGAATTATGATCAAGAATGGAAAGGGAAAAGTCTTGCACAAGAAACAGCTGTGGAAGTGCTGAGTGATGGAGGAGCGACAACGGCTTGGATAAGAGATTATTTAAAGCAAACGTACAGAAGAGCATTGTTGAAATATGAGGATAATATAGAAATTAAGAAACTTCTAAAGGAAGAAATTAACAATTGGGAGTCGAAAACTTATCCTTTTTTATTTAAAGATGTTGATAACTCTGAAGAAAAATAGCCTTCAATTCTATAATGAAAAGGGTTATTTGAAAATGTTCACAAGCAAGTGGTTAATTGTGAATAAGTCTGTGAATAAGTCTAAATTTGTGAATAACTTTAATTTGATATTGAGTTATCAACATTTTTATATAAAGTTATTCACAAATTGATGTTTTAAACTGTTACTTTCCACTCTAAATGTGTAGCTAAGTCTTGTTGTGCTTTTAGTGCTGTCTCATTTATTGCTGCAGTACCTAAAGAATTTAACAAAGGATCAACAGTGGTTCTGATCGGACGTTTTCCATTCGGCATTTCTATTAATTGTACAATTGCGTCCGGCACAGGTTGTGGATGAGGTAAAAAGTCTTTGTCCTCGTCAGGAGCACCCCAAACTTCATCCGGTGCATTGATCAGTTCTCCATAACTTTCTAATCGTTCCTGATCATGTGGCCCAGACTGAACAGATTCGAAATTAGTTTTAAAACCGCCGGGCTGTACCATCACCACATCAATCCCAAATTGTGAAAGCTCATAATGATAACTTTCCGTCAGTCCTTCTACAGCAAACTTAGTGGCGGTATAAATACCAGAATAAGGAAACACCACTCTACCTTGAATACTGGAAAGGTTTATGATCAGTCCTTCTTTTCGTTTTCTCATCTGTGGCAATACAGCACGCATCATACGTTGCACACCAAACACGTTGACATCAAATATTTTTGTGAATTGTGATTCTGGAAAAGCTTCGGTCCATCCTGTTCCACCAATACCTGCATTGTTGATCAGTACATCTATCTGATCTACAATGTTGTAAATTTCATTTATTGCATTATTTATAGAGTCTTGATTTGTTACATCTAGCTCCATAATATGTAAGTGTCCTTTGGTGTTTTGTGCAAAAGTTTGTAATTCTTCCTTTGCTTTTTTAGAAAAAGTAGCAACACCTATCATAGTAGCAAATACGGTGTAGCCTTCAACAAGTAATGTTTCTGTTGTTAGTTTTCCAAATCCACTACTGCTTCCTGTAATTAATATATTCATAATGTTTTTTGTAGGAAAGATAGGGAGCAAAGCAAGAAGATTAATTTTACAAATACGTACTGAAGTAGACTTGAAGTATTGGAAAGAGAACTTGAAGTGAGATAATGCGGAATTGGAGTGTCAGAAAAATCAGAGGGCTATTTTGATAAAATAAAAGTAATACATTTTTAATTTAATTCAGTAGCTTATTATTATAACATGTAATAGAGTAGACAATGCCTTTTCTCTTCCTCTAATCTGTTGAAAATAATTATGTTAATATTATATAACATAAGAGAATTTTAGGAATTATCTTCGGATTTAATTTATATTTGTAATGCTTAAGCAAAATCTTTAAATAAAATATTTTTCTAACACTATTTCCAAAATTATATAAAAAATATTCTAACTTTTTTCAAAAATGAATTTAGACAAACTATTGAGAACGAGCTGTTTTAGCTCTCTCTATTCATTAGTTGGTGTACTAAACATTCTTCATGCAAAAAACAGACTTTCGGTTCAGTCATTGAAGCTGTGGCTAAATAAATTTTCGCCACAAACACACCAATCAGCTTCTATTGTGAAGCATCAAATCATTTAAAAAATACACTTTTTGTTTAACGTAAACTACTAGGATCAGAAGCAAACTAACGGTAGTATAGATTTATAATGCAAACAAGCTTTACAGTACTGTTGATGTCCGTATCAATACCCATAATCTCATTTATGGAGTAGTATCTGCAGTACCCAAAAAGTCCTAGAATTTACATCATTGCCATACAAAAGTGTCTGTACTGTAAACAAAATGAATGTTCTTTTTTGCTCAAAGAAATAAGGAGATTTCGTAATGACCGACACAGATAACATTAATACTCTCTCTATTATTTATGGTTAATACACTCTCAAAAGAGAAAAGCAGGGCCATGGAACAGGGTAGTTATGTCGTCTGAAAGCAAAAAACTTCACGAATTGAGCTTACAGGACAGTAATTACCTTGTAAACTAAGTATACTATCACTTTACATTTGAGCCAATGGACTTTTTACCATTGTAGATTGGTAGCACTTTCCCGGCCTTGAAGGGAAAAGCGTTAAGAATTTCATGTAATGAGCCGTTAAAAATGATTTTCTTGTTTGAGCAAAGCGAGTTTAAAATCATTTAGGCGAAAGAAATGGAATTTAGCTTTTGACTTCTAAGCCTTGAATTTTTTGCTTCGTTTTTGTTTCAAGACAAAATGAAGAAGAAGGAAGCTTGAAAGAAGATCATTGAAAGCTCATAGAAATGTCGATTGAAAGTTGACGATAATTTAGTTTACAATGTAGTAAGTACTAAGCAAATATTCTTACGATAGACAGTATCTCACAGCAAGAGATAGTTTATGGTGTATAACACCCTGTTGTTTCCTACCCGTATATTTTTAGCTGGTACAAATTAAAAACAAAATTATTTTTCTAACTCTTTTTCAAAAATGAAAAGAAACAAACTATTGAGAATAAGCGGTTTTAGCGTTCTCTTTTTCTTAGCTAGTGTGCTGAATCTTTATGCACAATATAGCTGTGATAATGCCACAGAAGCTATGATTGGCATAAATACCAAAATACCTGAGCCACATTGGTTCTCCTACCAAGTACCTGATGACATGGAGACTCTAGAGCTTTCAAGTATAGGACATACCACAAAAGATACTAGAGTTTATGTATATAGCAGATGTGGGGGAGGGTATATTGCTTACAGTAGAAATGCAAATGGTACAACCCAGTCTAAAGTAACTCTAAATGTCAAAAATTATCAAGGTGAAACACTTTACTTCAAATGGGACGTTTATGGTGGGTCAGGAGCATTTGATTGGAATTTAACGGGAAAAGATAACCAAGATAGAGAATACAAGAATGATATTTCCATTGAAGATTTTTCTGTTTGGTATGGTGAAAAAAAGGTTCCTTCTAACAATTATATATCTCGTTACCCTGTAAAGTATTCTATAGCAGGAAAAAACAATGGTGTGATTCGCATCGATGGAGAGACAATTGAAGGTTTAGGTGCCACAGGTAGTCAAGAAGTTTTGGCAGTAATGCAAGATGAAAATGACGAAATTATTGCTCAACAAACATTTATGGTAACCATATTATTGGATAATTCTGGCAAGAAAAAGAGTTTTCTTTATGACTTTCCTGAGTCTTATGCAGGTGAGTTAGGTGATAGTATTACCATAGAAGGAACAACAAACTCCAATGCTAGTATCCTTTATTCTTTGGTCAATGCAGGTGATAAAGTAAAGTTGGTAGGTAATGTATTGGTCTTTAATAGAGATGCAGTAATCGATGGAAATGAAGAAATAAAACTTAAAGTCAATGTACTGGAATCAGGTTCATATACTTCTACTTCAACTGAAATTATTGTAGACGTAAAGCCTTATTTTAATGGAATACCAGCTCAACAGTATAAAGCACTAGAAGCGATTTACAAGAAAAATAATGGTGAAAATTGGACTAATCAATCAAACTGGTTGACAGATGCTCCTGTAAATGATTGGTACGGTATAGCTACAGAAAGTAGAATTGATGAAAAAGGGTATACATACTATACAGTTACAGTGATAGACTTTTCCTATAATCAATTTAATAGCGTTATTGCTGAAGAAATTCAGTATTTAACCGACCTGAAAACCCTTGACTTGCAATATGCTTACATAGAAGGTTTTCCTTCATCAATCAGTCAGCTTTTAAACTTAGAAAGACTAATTATCCGAAGCAATGCTTTGATTTCATATGATATCATAAGTACACTCACTTCACTCAACTATGTAAGACTAGATTATTGTGAATTCAAAGAATTTCCTCAAGCACTTTATAGTCTACCAAATCTTACGTACTTAAACTTGAATAATAACCCTTTAGTTTCAATACCATCTGAAATTGGAAATTTTACCAATCTAGAATATTTATTTTTAGACCGAACAGAAATTAATAGCTTACCATCAGAATTAGCGAATTGTTCAAGTCTAAGATCATTATATATAGGTAATAATAAATTTACTACTATTCCCGAGAGTGTTTATAATATACCAAATCTAAGTTATCTATACATTAGAAGTAATAGTTTATCTTTTGATGATTTAATTGCTTTTCGATCAATCTCAAGTGCATCTATTGATTACAGGTATCAAGAAGAATATGATTTATTAATGTCTCAGAATATTGTTGAAGGGACAACTACATTGAGTAATACAGATGTTTCTGATGGTAATACCTATACATGGTATAGAAATGGGTCTGTTATCAGTGGTGCTACATCATCTTCATATACCTATTCATATGCTGATAATATTGGAGCTAGATATAAATGTAGAATAACAAATTCGAATTGGCCTAATCTAACATTATATTCAAATGAATTAACGGAAAAAGGAGAGTTAGTAACATTAGTAGTCAACAATATTCCGGATAATACTCCTGAAAATAATGAAATCTATACGGTAGGTGGATTAACAAACAATGACTCTACAAGTCGTTCTTATCCTTTAGTGCTAAACCCAACTACAAAGCAATACGAATTAAGACTTCCTAAATCTTTGGGATCATTTAATTATTTTTTCACTTTGAGGAAATACAGAGAATTTTCGGAAGTTAATGCAAGTGGTGAGTATGTGGTCAGAAGTGTGGATCTATCTACAATGTCAGGCCGAAATACAATAGAGGATATAATGGCATGGAAAACTAGTCCAGCCGCTAGTCCAAATTATTCTTGTGCAGAAAGTAAAGAAACACAATTAGGAAAAGTTCATTATGTTGAAAATACCTCAATGTGGTATCATTTTACAGCAGATAGAAGAATGAACCTGAAAATTAAAGTATTCGATAGCAATGGGTCACGTTTAAAAGTATATGATGCTTGTGGTGGAGAGGGTATATACACCTCTTACAGTTCCTCATCGAGTCACACTAGAACGTTAAAATTAGATAAAGGACAAGTCATCTATTTTAGTTTAGAGGATTATTATTCAAATAAAAACGAGGCAATTAAGTTTGAGCTTCAAGCAAACTATCTTAAAACTTATGTGCTACGATCAGTGCCAGAGAATACTCCTGAAGGGGTAGAAATTAGTGCTTATGGAAAATTGAATAATAATTATTATAATCAGAGGTTTACATTAAACGATACAGAAGAAAGTGGAGTTTACGAATTAGTACTATCAGAAAGTTATAATGAGTATAATTTTAACTTTGAGCTTAATGAACTAAATCTCTTTTTTGAGGTTGATGCAGATGGAGAATCTGTAACTAGAACAATCAACCCTGCAACTGATGATGATTATACTGAATTATCACCTGTTATCGCTTGGGATTCTATTCCACCTGTAGAAAATACTTGTGAGACTGCAATAGAAATAACTGAGGACGGAACTTATATTAAAGGGCTGAAGGAACAGTGGTATACCTACACAGCAGTTGAAGATGTAGAACTAATTTTTAGTGCACCATATGTATACCATAGGTTTTATATTTATGATGAATGTGGTGGTCAATCAGTTGCTTCAGCATCGAGGTATAATGGTTTAACTTATCAGCTTGATCAGGGTGAGACATTGTTGCTTAAAGTTGATAACTATTATTCAAATGAAAAATCTTTTGAATGGACATTAAAATCAAGGGTATTAAAAACATTAATAGTTGAAAATGTACCTAGAACTCTCCCTTGGACTTCAGAGATATATGCAGTAGGTGATATGGATCATTTTTTAAGTTATAATGACCAATTGGAATATAATGAGGAAGAGGATCACTATGAGATCACATTTTATGAAGATCTAGATACAGTTAATTTCTCATTTGTAATAGCCTATACAGATAGTTTACGAGAAGTAAATGCTAAGGGAGAAACATTTGTAAGAACAATAGATTTAGTTAATACACCAAACAACACAAAAATTGCTGATATCAGTTCATGGAAGGGCGTTGATAGTGGTTATACTTTCTATAAAGCAAATTCATGCGAAGAAGCTTATGAAGTATCAGAGGGGATTTTTATCAATGATAACAAAGATGTATGGTATAAACTAAAGACTGATGAAGATGTAATTGTAAAGTTAAATTCAAAAGATGTTTCTAATCGCAAAACAAGAGTAAGAGTATATGATCAATGTGGCGGTAATAGAATGTATTATGATTATTTCGACACTGATATAGATTTTAGACTTAATGCTAAAGATTCAGTGCTCATCAATTGGGATATTTACTATTCAAATGAGGTAGTAGGTTTCCTATGGTCATTGGATACTGTTAGAGTAAAGGATCAGACATTGAATAACCTGATTTCAAACCTTGTTGTTCCGGGTACATATGAACTTGATGATAAAACAAGGTTTAGGACAGATCAAGATCGTGCTTTCCACGTAGAATTGGAAGAAGGAAATGCTGAACTTACAGCTGACAATAAAATGATTATTCATTCTACGGGCGATATTCGTTTGCATTTAACCAACGTTGGAGATAATTATTATTATTATGATTTGGATACGGTGATTACACTATCTATCAATCATCCTTATCAGTCGGTGCATCAACGTGAATTTATCCGTGATATTACTACTACAGGTAGATATATCATCCCAGAAGATTATGGAACGGATCAAAATGTATTATCCACTATTGAAGCTTTAACTCAAAATGTAGTGATCACAGATGATACATTGCAAGTTACTGAGGCAGGTGACGTTACATTAAGAGTGTATAACAATGGAGATCATAATTACTTTGCTTTTGATACAACAGTCACTTTTGAGGTGGAAAAACTAGACATTGCTTCTTATGAAACAGACTTCTTCAGTTCACTGGTTTATAAAGGTAATTATACAATGCCTGAGTTTATTACGGAAAGAGGAATCGTATTAACACCAAGATTTATTTCAGGAAATGGAAAAATCGAGGAGGACACATTGAGACTTTATGGTGAAGGAAGCTTTGAAGTGGAACTTTCAGCAGAAGCAACAGTGATCAATGAGGCTTTCTCTACAAGAATTCCATTTGTGTTGCAAAAGTATCAAACGATTAACCAAGAAGGCTTTATTAGCGGTATCTCAACAATTGGTGAATATACTACCCCGGCTAATTATAGCACAGATCAAGGATTACCTTTATCTGTTCAAGCTGTAGGAGGGAATGTTATTGTGAGAGGAAATAACCTGTCAATTTATAATGCAGGAGAAGTGCAATTGAGACTTTTCAATGAAGCGACAGATAACTACTTCGCATTTGATTCCATAGTGACATTTAATACAGAAAGGTTGACACTGGCATCTTATGAAACTACTTTCTTTGATAGTGTTACAGCAATAGCATCGTATCAAATGCCGGAATTTGTGACCAATGAGGGAGTAAGATTAACAGCAAGTCTTGTTTCAGGTGATGGAGAGATTTTAGGCAATAGATTGACAATTAATTCACTTGGTAATTTTGAAGTATTGCTTTCATCTGGTATTACTTCGAAGTATAAAGCTTACTCTACAAGTATTACTTTCTCTGTAGCAGAAAAAGCAACGCAGACGATCTTAAAAGATGGATTGATCAGTGAAATATCTACCACTGGAGAATATATTATTCCAGCAGATTACAGTTCTGATCAAGGGCTAGCATTAAACGTGGAAGCGGTATCTGCTAATGCGTCAATTCATAATGATACTCTGACGATCAATGCTTCTGGAGAAACAAAACTGAGAGTATATAATGAAGGTGACAGTATTTATGCGGCACTTGATACAACAGTAACTCTTGATGTCAAAAAATCACCGCTTGCAACTTACAGCACGGACTTCTTCAATACAGTGAAAAAAGCAGGTACTTACACATTGCCAGAATTTGTGACAGCTGAAAATGTAGTGCTTACGCCAAGCATGAACTCAGCAGATGCAGTAATTGATGGTAATACTTTAATTGTTCATAAAGTAGGTTACTATGAGGTTTTCTTTACTTCAGAAGCAACACCTATGTATGAGGCATACTCAGGAACAATCAGCTTTATGGTGATCAATAAAACTGCTCAATCACTAGCAAAAGAAGAGTTTATCAGTATGATTACAGCAACAGGAGTTTATGAAATTCCTGAAAACTATACTACTGATCAGGGTATTCCTATGAAAATCAAAGGAATATCACAAGGTATTCAATCTACAGATACAACGTTAACAATCAATGCTCCTGGAGAATTGCTGATAAGAGCTTACAATACAGGTAGCAATACTTATTCAGCATTTGATTCTGTATTCACAATTGAAGTTGATAAGATGTTGATTGCAGGTTATAAGACAGATTTCTTTGATAACATCACTGAGACAGGTGCTTATTTCTTACCTAATTTCATCACAGATGAGAATGTAGAACTAACAGTCAGCATGGTTTCTGGAGATGGTGTAATTGAAGGTGATTCATTAAAACTGAATACGATTGGAACTTATGAAGTAACATTATCTTCAGAGGCTACTTCAATGTATGAAGCGTTCTCAATGAGTATTACTTTCACAGTGGATAAAGAAGGAAACGTAACAGATCCAACTACTTCTCTGGAAAGTGAGCTTTCAAAAGAAATGAAACTGTTCCCGAACCCTGCTAAAGGTAATGTGACTTTACGAGTACCGGCAATTGAAGGAGAAATGGAATTAGTTGTAGTTTCATCTTCTGGACAGGTCTTGAAAGTAGAGAATATTACTGGTTTGCAGCAGTATAAAATAGATATTTCAAACTTGAATACTGGCGTTTATATTTTGAAAGTCAATACTGAAAGCGGTATTGGTATTCAACGCCTGATTGTACAATAAGCTGTTTGATTTAGATAAATAAAGAGTTAAGACTGAAGAATTAAGGTGAGTCGTGTTGTGGTCTGTAAAAGTGATGTAGTTTTATTACAACATCATCGCAGACCACCACACAAACCACCTTAAATCTTCCTTCTTAACTCTTAATTATTTCAACTAAAAAAAGTTGTTTAAATATCATAGCGGATATACATCTGAAATCTCCAAGCACTACCTCTTTGCCCATCTTTATTAAAGCGTTCTCCTGAGTTCCTCGTAATGAATGTTAATCATTTATAACTTTCATGTATTCTGTGTTTTACGTAAAATTATT
>NZ_JABANE010000081.1:31797-40461 GCF_012844305.1 Flammeovirga aprica JL-4 | reverse complement strand
ATTTAAAGTTTTTCCTGTTCAGAATTTCAAAGGTATTTGGTTAACCTGTGCCCACTTTTTGAAGGTGATCCACTTTAAATCACTCTTAACATTGTTACCCCAAACAAAAAGCCACCTCATTTTCAATAATGAAGTGGCTTATGATATCTATAGTTTATGGAGAAGTTTATTTCATTCCTTCTCTCTTAAAGGCTTTGAATGTATTTTTACTGATTTCTTTTTTACTCTTCACTTCATAAATACAAGCTTGAGAGTTAGGCTGTATGAATTCGTCAAAAGTATAATAAAATTCTTCTCGGGAATTAATTTCCCAATGCTTCAGTTTATATTCTTCTGCAAGATACTTAGCTGAAGTTCTTTGTTCAGTCTCAAAATACTCCCCTAATTCTGGTTGTCTTGCAGGACCGTCGATCATTCTGAAAATAACACCTCCGTGATTATTGAGTAAAACCACTTTTAAATTGGAAGGTAAATAGTTATTCCAGAAAGCATTTCTATCATAAAAGAAAGCTAAATCTCCTGTCAATAAGAAATGTAGCTCATCAGGATTCGCAATCGCATGACCAATAGCCGTACTTGTACTCCCATCAATACCACTTGTTCCTCTATTGGCAAAAACTTTTACATCCTCTCTTTCTACACCAATAAAATTAGCATACCTCACTGACATGCTATTAGCAAGGTGAAGTGTTGAGTTTTCTGGAAGAGAATTGATAAGATGGTTTACCACCTCTAACTCAGAGAAAGATAATAACTCAAAGAAATCTGCTTTTTGGGCTTTTACTCTATCATTATTTTCTTTCCAATTTGTCAGAAATTCAATGTATTCCTCTTCTTCAAAATTGATGGAATTCAGCTGATCAAAAAACAATGCTTCCGATGAACGAATAACTTTGGTCAAAGACATAAATGGATCTGGTACATCACCGGCTTCTTGAATATGCCAATGCTCTAAAGGCTTATTGTTCCTTAAAAACAGTTTTAAATTCTTTGAGATGACAGATTTCCCAAAAGTAATAAGTATATCAGGTTGAAGATCCTTATTCTTTTCAGGAGTAAGAAATACGTCTTGATGAACGGTAGCATTTTCTAAGTGACCATAGTTTGAGATCACATCAGAAACGACTGGAAAAGGCAAAGCGGATAAACTTTCCTCTACTTCCTTATCCAACTGACTTTGACCAGCTACAATAAGTATCTTTTTATTCTGTTGCAGTAAGGGAATAAGTTCTTCTTCCCATACTTCCTCTTCTAAATAAGGTTCTGAACTTAGCTCTTTTCTTATTCTAATGGAAGAGGCATCAAAATCAAACTGTTCCTCTGCATCAGGATAAAAGGGCTCTCTTAACGGCCAATTAATATGAACTGGCCCTTGTGGATAGCTCAACGCCTCATTTAAGGCTTCATTAGCAATTCTTTCCTTATACCATTTTGCGTCAGCATGTGAAAGATCGTCAGGCATCTGGAAACTTCTCTTGATATGATTTCCAAAGATATTATTCTGACGAATCGTTTGTCCGTCCCACTGATCAATCCATTCTGTTGGGCGATCAGCAGTAATTACAATAACAGGAATTCTCTGATAATAAGCTTCAGTGATTGCAGGAGTGTAATTAAGTGCGGCAGTTCCTGAAGTACATGCTATAACTACAGGACTTTCCGTTTGCTGAGCGATTCCCATTGCCACAAAAGCAGCAGAACGCTCATCACTTACAGATAGTGTATTGATATCAGGATGTCTAGCAAAAGCAAGTGCCAAAGGTGCCACTCTTGATCCAGGAGAAAGTACCACATCCTTCACTCCCATTAGAGACAGCTGGGCCACTAACTGCCCTACTTCATGCAATAATTCTGACTTATTATGCCCCATTACTTCTTATTTCTTTCTCTCCACTACATAAGTAATCAGCTCATGCAAAGCTTGACGGTATTCAGAGTCAGGCAATTCATCAAGAATAGCTCTACCTTCTTTGATGTATTCATGCATGGTTTTTTCTGCATATTCTAAACCGCCCGATTGTCTTACAAAATCAATGATCTCACGGACCACTTTCTGATTTGTATTTTGTGTTTTTATCTTAAAAATGATCTCCCTCTTTTTCAACCATCCTGCATTATTCAATGCATAGATTAAAGGAAGGGTCATTTTCTTTTCTTTAATGTCTATACCTAGAGGTTTTCCAATTTCATCGGTACCATAGTCAAACAAATCATCTTTGATCTGGAATGCAATACCAATTTTCTCACCCATCAACCTCATTCTATCCACAACTTCTTGTGATGCCCCTGCCGATGAAGCACCCACCGCCGTACAAGCGGCAATCAATGTAGCTGTTTTTTGTCGGATGATCTCAAAATAAACATCCTCTGTTATATCTAGTCTTCTAGCCTTTTCAATCTGCATCAATTCCCCCTCACTCATCTCTCTGACGGCAGTTGACACATATTTCAGCAATTCGAAATCCTCGTTCTCAACGGATAATAATAATCCCTTGGACAACAAGTAATCACCAACTAGAACAGCGGTTTTATTTTTCCATAAAGCTTTGATAGAGAAGAAGCCTCTTCTATAGTCAGCATCATCCACTACATCATCATGTACTAAAGTGGCTGTATGCAGTAATTCTATTAAAGCAGCTCCTCTGTAGGTTTGATCTATAATTTTTCCAGTAGCTCCAGCAGTCAAAAACACCATAATGGGTCTCATCTGCTTTCCTTTACTTTTCACTATGTAGCTCATTATTCTGTCTAACAGTGCTACATCGCTTTTCATAAAATAGCGGAACTTCTTTTCGAATTCAATCATTTGGTCCTTCACAGGACGTTGAAAATCCCCTAATACCTTCGGCATATATTATTTATTCTTCGTAACTGGAACGTAAGCTATCTTTTTTGTCTCAAAGAAGTCTTCTTCATAGAGATCTTTCATATCAAACAGCTTGTATTTCTTTTTGTTTAATTTTGAGAACTCTTCTGTCAGATCTCCTCCTTTTAAACAAATAATACCGTTTCTCATTTCGTGCCCTTGTTGGAAAGCCACTTTAGACCTCACCCATCTTAATAGAACATCAATTCTTGTTACGGCTCTTGATACAACAAAGTCATATTCACCATCTACTTTCTCAGCTCTCATTTGCTCAGCTTTCACGTTGGTCAATCCGATTGTTTTCGCAATCTCGTTCACCACATTGATTTTCTTAGCAATAGAGTCTACAAGGTGAAATTTCACATTAGGGAAAAATATGGCTAATGGAATCCCTGGGAAACCTCCTCCAGTTCCAACATCCAAAATCTCAGTTCCTGGCTTGAACTCGATGATCTTTGCAATACTCAATGAGTGCAGTACGTGACGTTCGTATAAGTTATCAATATCCTTTCTAGAAATAACATTTACTTTCTCGTTCCACTCTGCGTAAAGATCTCTCAACTGAGCAAATTGATTTTTTTGCACTGAAGTTAAATCAGGGAAATATTTTTCAATAATATCTATTTGTGCCATAAATTTTTGTTCACTGTTATGAAGGTCCAAATTTAAGGATATTTCAAAGCTATCTTAAATTTATTGTAGAGATTATTCCATAATAATTATCAAATCAATGTTTTTTAGGCAAATCTATCTAAAATATACATGTTGCATTATTCTAATTACCTCCATAACACAGTTAAAACTTCTTTATTATACTGCCATTTTCTTCTAAAAATACTATATGTAAGCAATTCACTACTTGATTCACTTTTTTAAAGAAAAACAAGAATAATACTCATAATTGAAGAATTGTCACATCATAGAAAAATTGAAAAAGTAAAGTTTTCATCAAAAAATGACTTTGCAAACCGAATTCTATTACATGCTTTATATTTCTATAATTGAACAAAAAGAAGAAAATTGGTGTAATAGAAGCAAACATTCTGAAAAACTGTTTTACAAAAACCTAATATTATTATGACCAACTTTACCACAGATATTAACAGCAGAAATAATACGCTCACCATACGTATGAGGGGCTTTTTTCAACCAGATGCTTTCACCGAAAATCTTGAAAGCACTTTGAAGGATATTCAAAGCGGGAAACCTCAAGTTGTATTATTAGATGCTCGATTTGTGAAGAGTGGTTGGATGTCTTCTAATCCATGGCTGGTCAGTTGGTTTATACCAAAGATATTACTATTGAAGGTACAGTACTTCGGTGTGATCATTGAAGATGACTGTGATCCTTTTACACGTTTTTCGATTATTAATTTGGAACATTTACTAGAAAATGAAAGTAGTTTTAAAATAAAATTATTTGAATCTCCAGAAGAAGCCGCTATCTGGGGTAGAGATAATATTAAAGCAGCGTAATAATATAAAAATATTTGGGTGGTTTATCACAGTTAATCTGTGAGAGGGGTCTCTTGGTCAGAGACCCTATTTTTTTGTTTCTACCTTTTTGAACAGTCTATTCACAACCTAACTCCCTTTTTCTTAATTTCAGATCCAATTTTAGTGATTACCACTGGTCCAAGTCACGCTCCACTGAACACTTGCGCTAGATCGATTTTATAAATGACATCAATATCTATCAATCAGTACTTATACTTCTTCTGCCACATCAACTGCAACCTATTCATCATTTCCTTTTCCCTACTATTTACCTTTGGTTTATAAAGCGTTTTTCCTTCTAAACCTTCTGGCATGTACTCTTGAGGAATAAAACCTTGGGGATCATCATGAGGGTAAATGTATGCATCTGCGTAACCCAATTCTTTCATTAATTTGGTAGATGCATTTCTTAAATGTAATGGAACTGGTAAATCTCCTGTCATTTTTACTACTTTTTGAGCATCCTTAATCGCAGTATAAGCTGCATTACTTTTGGGTGAACAAGCCAAATAAGTTGTTGCTTGAGACAAAACGATTCGTCCTTCAGGCATTCCAATATTTTGAATAGCTTGCATGCAGTTATTAGCAATCAACAAAGCGTTAGGGTTGGCGTTGCCGATATCTTCAGAAGCTGAAATAATCAATCTTCTTGCAATAAATTTAGGATCTTCTCCTCCTTCAATCATTCTTGCCAACCAATATACTGCTGCATTCGGGTCAGAACCTCTGATAGATTTGATAAAAGCAGAGATGATATCATAATGTGATTCTCCTTTTTTATCATAACGTGCCGCTCGTTGTTGTGCAACCATAGCGACTAATTCATCTGTAATGATAATTTCACCTTCTTCCTCTTTTGCCGCATCCACTGAAAGTTCAAGGAGGTTTAATAGCCTTCTTGCGTCTCCACCCGAATACCTTAGAAGGTTATAAGTATCTTTTAATTGTATGGTTTTCTTTTTAAGATAAGGATCTTCTTTAATAGCTCTATTCACCAACTCTAATAAATCCTTCTTATCCAAAGATTCTAATACATAGACTTGACTTCTAGAGATCAAGGCTGAATTCACTTCAAAAGATGGGTTTTCGGTAGTTGCTCCCACCAAAACAATAATACCTTTCTCCACAGCATTCAACAAAGCATCTTGTTGTGATTTACTGAAGCGATGAATCTCATCAATAAACAAAATTGTGCCATAGGCATAAGTGGCTTCCTTGATGACTTCTCTTACTTCCTTAACTCCTGCACTTACTGCACTCAATGTCTTAAAAGGCCTGCCTGTTGCTTCAGCTAATAGTCTTGCTAAAGTTGTTTTGCCTACACCTGGAGGGCCCCAAAGAATCATTGAGGGAATGGTCTTGCTTTCTACCATTCTTCTAAAAACACCGTCATCTCCTAAAAGGTGACGCTGTCCTACCACATCAAAAACTGATTTTGGTCTCATTCTCTCCGACAAAGGTGCGGCTCCCATCATAATCTTATTGCGTTTATTTTAAACACTAAATTGCTCAATATTATAGCAAATATACATAAGTACTAGGACAAAAGAAAAGATACATTTTGAATGAAGCGTTAAGAATGATGAATGAAAAAGTAAATATTTAGTATTTCTCCATCTTTTGCAGGAAGTTATACCTCTTTTATACTTGATATGTTTCAATGACCTACAAGTACTACATCCATTAATATATGGATAAGTCAAATATTATGATCATGAGTTGATAAATGAGATGTTTTTCCAAAAGACCATAATTTCAATTATGGGTCCACAAAATATGTGCATTCATTTGTCATGCTTCTCAAATGAACCTTATTTCATCTCAAAAACTTCAAGGTACAAAAAAAGAGGTCAAGCAATGCCTGACCTCTCTTAATTTTATGCAACTAAAACTTACCCTTTAGAAGAGTAGTTTGGAGCTTCTCTTGTAATTGTGATATCGTGTGGATGTGATTCTTTCACACCTGCACCTGTAATTTTCACAAATTTAGCATCTTTCAATTGCTCGATAGATCCAGCACCACAGTAACCCATACCTGCTTTTAATCCACCTACTAATTGATAAAGAACTTCCTCAACACGTCCTTTGTAAGGTACACGTCCAGCAATTCCTTCTGGTACTAATTTTTTGATGTCATCTTCTGCATCTTGGAAGTAACGGTCTTTAGAACCTTGGTTCATTGCTTCTACAGAACCCATACCTCTATATGATTTGAACTTACGTCCTTCGAAGATAATCATATCACCAGGAGCCTCGTCAGTACCTGCTAATAATGAACCGATCATTACTACATCAGCACCACCAGCGATAGCTTTTACTAAGTCACCTGAGAAACGAACACCACCATCAGCGATGAAAGGAACACCTCTCTCTCTTAATACTGAAGCCGCTTCGAATACTGCTGATAACTGAGGTACACCAACACCTGCAATTACACGTGTAGTACAGATTGAACCAGGTCCAACACCTACTTTGATACCATCAGCACCTGCGTCTGCCAACATTTCTGCTGCTTCTGCTGTAGCAATGTTACCTACTATAACATCTAAATCTGGAAATTCCTTCTTGATTCTCTTTAATGCGTCAATTACACCTTTTGAGTGACCGTGTGCAGTATCTAAACCTACTACATCAACACCTGCTGCTTTTAATTCAGCAACTCTCTCCATAAGGTCTGCAGTAACACCAATTGCAGCACCTACTCTTAAACGACCATACTGATCTTTACAAGCGTTTGGTCTGTTCTTGTTCTTAAGAATATCTCTATACGTAACCAAACCAACTAACTTGTTGGATTTACTTACGATTGGAAGTTTTTCGATTTTATGCTCTTGAAGAATCTCTTGAGCCTCGTCTAATGTGATACCATCTGCTGCTGTGATAAGGTTTTCCTTTGTCATCACATCCTTAACAGCGATGCCTAAGTCCTTCTGGAAGCGAAGGTCTCTGTTTGTTAAAATACCGATTAGAAGTCCTTCTTCGTCAACTACTGGAATACCTCCGATTTTGTATTCTCTCATTAACTCGTTTGCTTCAAATAATGTTTTGTTCGCAGTTAACGTAACTGGGTCCAAAATCATTCCTGATTGCGAACGCTTGACTTTTCGTACTTGGGAAGCTTGTTGTTGAATGGTCATGTTTTTATGGATGAAGCCTAAACCTCCTTCCAATGCCATTGCGATAGCTAACTCAGCTTCTGTTACAGTATCCATTGCAGCTGATACTAAAGGAATATTCAACGCAATGTTTTTTGTTAACATTGTTTTTGTAGTTGTTTCTCTAGGTAGGATTTCAGAGAAACCAGGTCTTAATAGCACGTCATCGTATGTGAGTGCTTCATACAAAACTTTACTTGGATCGATAGCCATTTGAAGCAAATAATTTAACTGTGATTATTTGCGGTGCAAAGTTAGAACTATATATGACTATTCAGCAATATTGGTGTTATTTTTTTTGTAAAAAATTATTAACCAGATATTTAGGCATAAAAAAAGGACACACGTATTACGTATGTCCTTTTTTTTGACTGTGGGGCGTACTGGATTCGAACCAGTGACCCCCTGCTTGTAAGGCAGGTGCTCTAAACCAACTGAGCTAACACCCCAGGTTTTACTATCTGTAAAATCTGGTGGGACGTATTGGATTCGAACCAATGACCCCCTGCTTGTAAGGCAGGTGCTCTAAACCAACTGAGCTAACATCCCATTTGTACATCATGTCAATAATTGTGGGGCGTACTGGATTCGAACCAGTGACCCCCTGCTTGTAAGGCAGGTGCTCTAAACCAACTGAGCTAACACCCCAGGTTTTACTATCTGTAAAATCTGGTGGGACGTATTGGATTCGAACCAATGACCCCCTGCTTGTAAGGCAGGTGCTCTAAACCAACTGAGCTAACATCCCATTGTACATCATGTCAATAATTGTGGGGCGTACTGGATTCGAACCAGTGACCCCCTGCTTGTAAGGCAGGTGCTCTAAACCAACTGAGCTAACACCCCAGGTTTTACTATCTGTAAAATCTGGTGGGACGTATTGGATTCGAACCAATGACCCCCTGCTTGTAAGGCAGGTGCTCTAAACCAACTGAGCTAACATCCCATTTGTACATCATGTCAAATTGTGGGGCGTACTGGATTCGAACCAGTGACCCCCTGCTTGTAAGGCAGGTGCTCTAAACCAACTGAGCTAACACCCCAGGTTTTACTATCTGTAAAATCTGGTGGGACGTATTGGATTCGAACCAATGACCCCCTGCTTGTAAGGCAGGTGCTCTAAACCAACTGAGCTAACATCCCATT
>NZ_JABANE010000081.1:0-31672 GCF_012844305.1 Flammeovirga aprica JL-4 | reverse complement strand
ACGTATTGGATTCGAACCAATGACCCCCTGCTTGTAAGGCAGGTGCTCTAAACCAACTGAGCTAACATCCCGAAATTTTATGTATTACAGACACCGTTTGTGTCATTGCGAGTGCAAAGGTAAGACTCGTTTTTGGATATACAAACAATCTATTGTAAAAAAAAATCAACAAATTATTTGAAGGTTGAATTTCAAGCGTATAGAAATAGATATTTTTTAATAAAATATTTCTATACGCTTGAAATTTCTATTTATTCAGCTTCTTCAAAACCTTTGAAGCGATTGTATCACCTATTGCCAAAGATGATGTTGCCGCAGGTGAAGGTGCATTTAATACGTTAATCATACGATCTTCTTCCACAAATAAGAAGTCATCGATCAATCCACCGTTCTTATCACATGCTTGTGCTCTTACTCCTGAACCACCAGGTTTCAAGTCTGACTCTTTCAAATCAGGCAATAAACGCTGCAATGCCTTCGTAAAAGCACCCTTAGAATAAGATCTATAAACCTCACCTAATCCCGTTGGCCAGTACTTAGAAGCTACTTTCAAGAATCCTTTCCATGTCAAAGATTCGAAAAGTTCACTTACATTAACATCTGTCTTTTTATATCCTTCTCTTCTATATGCTAAAACAGCATTAGGGCCTGCTTCTACACCTCCATTAATCATTCTTGTGAAGTGAACACCCAAAAATGGGAATGCAGGATCAGGAACAGGATAGATTAGGTTTTTCACGAGATAGTGCTTATTCGGCTTAATCTCATAATATTCCCCTCTGAAAGGAATAATACGAACGTCTAGCTGTTTTAAGGCTAATTGAGCAACACGATCACTATAAAGACCTGCACAGTTCACCACTAAATGTGATCTGTAAACATCTCTATTGGTCATCACCTCAACGCCGATACTTCCTAAACGGATATCTTCTACCTTGTTTCTGAATTTTACTTCACCACCAAATCGCTCCTCAAACACTTCTTTGTATTTCTGAGTCACTTCAGTGTAATCAATAATACCTGTTTGAGGAACGTAAAGACCTGCAATACCATTACAGTACGGCTCGTATTCTTTAATTTCAGAAGCAGATAAACGTTTTAGGTCTTTCAGTCCGTTTGCTACACCTCTTTCGTATAACGTATTTAAGTTGTCTAGTTCTTTTTGGTCTGTCGCTACAACAACTTTACCACACAAATCATACTTAACGCCTTCTTCATCACAAAACTTAATCAACTGATTGTAACCATCAATACAGTTTAATGCTTTATGGCTACCCGGTTTATAATAAAGTCCTGAGTGAATCACTCCACTATTATGACCTGTTTGATGCTGTGCAACATCACCCTCTTTCTCCAATACTAAAACCTTTAACTCTGGAGACTGTTGTTTGATTTTCAAAGCTGATGCCATCCCGACAATACCGGCACCAACAATGATTACATCATACACCATTGTTAGATTTATTATAAATGTTATTATAAGACAATGAGTTGCAATTAAAAATCACAACTCATTGTCAATTTATTTTTTCGCAGTACTAAACCGCTGTTTCTTTCTTGAATAACGCTAAGAAATCAGACACTGACATTGTTCCAACATCACCCTCTCCTTTCTTACGTACTGAGACTGCATTTCCGTCCATTTCTTTTTCACCTACAATCAACATATAAGGTGTTTTCTGAACTTCTGCATCACGGATCTTTCTACCGATTTTCTCAGCTCTTGCATCTACAGTACCTGTAAATCCAGCTTCTTCTAATTCACTCATTACGCCGTAAGCATAATCGTTGTATTTGTCAGATACTGGTAAGATTGTAAATTGCTCTGGTGCTAACCATAATGGGAAATTACCTCCTGTGTGCTCAATCAAGATGGCAATGAAACGTTCCATTGAACCGAATGGCGCTCTGTGAATCATTACCGGACGTTTTAATGAGTTATCAGAATCTTTGTATTCCAACTCAAAACGCTGTGGCAATTGGTAATCCACTTGAATAGTACCTAATTGCCAAGATCTACCTAAAGCATCACGTACCATAAAGTCTAACTTAGGACCATAGAATGCAGCTTCACCGTATTCCACTACTGTCTTCAGTCCTTTTTCAGCTGCAACTTCTTCGATATCCTTCTCCGCTCTATCCCAATCAGATTCTTTACCGATGTACTTCGCTCTATCTTCTTTATCTCTCAAAGAGATTTGTGCTAAATAATCATCAAAACCTAATGATTTGAAAACATATAAAACAAGGTCGATCACTTTACCGAACTCTTCTTTTACTTGATCAGGACGACAGAACAAGTGAGCATCATCTTGCGTAAAGCCACGCACCCTTGTCAAACCATGTAATTCACCTGACTGCTCATATCTATATACAGTACCAAATTCGGCTAAACGAACTGGTAAATCTCTATATGATCTTGGGCGAGAACGGTAAATTTCACAGTGGTGAGGGCAGTTCATTGGCTTCAATAAATACTCTTCACCTTCGTGTGGAGTATGGATTGGCTGGAATGAATCTTCACCATATTTTGCATAGTGACCAGAAGTAACGTAAAGGTCTTTAGAACCAATATGAGGTGTTACTACTTGTTGGTAACCTGCTTTCTGTTGTGCTTTTCTTAAGAAATTCTCTAATCTCTCTCTTAAAGTAGTACCTTTTGGCAACCATAATGGCAAACCTTGACCTACTCTTTGAGAGAAAGTAAATAAGTCTAATTCTTGACCTACTTTTCTATGATCTCTTTTCTTCGCTTCCTCTAATCTCTCTAAGTACTCAGTTAATTCCTTTGCTTTAGGGAAAGTGATACCGTAGATACGAGTCAACATTTTATTTTTCTCGTCACCTCTCCAGTAAGCACCTGCTACAGACATTAATTTGATTGCTTTAATAAAGCCTGTATGAGGAATGTGTGGTCCACGACATAAATCTGTGAATTCACCTTGCTTATAGAAAGTGATCTGACCATCCTCTAAACCTTCTAAAAGGTCTAATTTATAAGGATCTTCTTTTTCCTCGAAGTATTTAACAGCATCCGCTTTAGAAATATCCTCACGTGCATAGATATTCTTTTGCTTCGCTAGTTCTTTCATCTTCTTCTCTACATTGACCAATTCCTCTGATGAGAATTCATGGTCACCGAAATCTACATCATAGTAGAAACCATTCTCGATAGAAGGTCCAATACCTAGTTTTACACCAGGGTACAAAGCTTCTAAAGCTTCGGCCATTAAGTGAGCTGAAGAGTGCCAGAAAGTTGACTTTCCGTCCGTGTCATTCCACGTTAATAATTTTACATTTGAGTCTGCGGTCAATGGTCTGGTAGCATCCCAAACTTCTCCATTTACTTCTGCTGCAAGTACGTTTCTTGCCAATCCTTCACTGATGCTTTTCGCTACATCCAATGAAGACGCTCCGCTTTCGAACTCTCTTACCGAATTATCCGGTAATGTAATTTTAATCATTGTGGTATATAAATTTTAATTTTTAAATCCCCCCATTTGTGCCCCTACAACTGACCACAAGTTTTGCTGTGAGAATTTGAGGTTGCAAGCTACAATTTTTAACCTTAAAAATAAATTTGAGAGACATTATATTTCTCTAAATATTCATAACCCATCTACTTTAAAGAATAAGACAGAGAAGAATACCTGTTATTAGATTACACAAGTCCTTGTTTATTTTGTTAATTAATTAATAGTGTATAATTCAAAACTATAAACCAAAACGAACCCTAATTCTTGATTGAAACTAAGGAGTTGGATCAAAAAATAAATACTATTGTCCTGATTTTTTATAAATTCGCGTACAATTTGATATTTAAACTTATTTAAAGTACTTTCCAACTTTTTCATAACAAACAACAAATGCAACAGTTAAACGACGTTCTTAGTCTGATAGACAGTTATATTGGAGGCTCATTTTGGTTTGTAGCACTTTTACTATTAACAGGTCTATTTTTTACAATCTATCTCAAATTTCCTCAAATTCGCTTTTTTTCTCATGCTATAGATGTTGTGAAAGGAAAATTTGACGAACAAGATGATGAGGGTGACACTTCACACTTTCAAGCTTTAGCCACAGCTTTATCAGGTACAGTGGGTACTGGTAATATTGCCGGTGTAGCTTTAGCGATTCACTTAGGTGGCCCTGCCGCTTTATTCTGGATGATTGTTACAGCCTTCTTTGGTATGACCACCAAATTTGTGGAGGTAACGCTTTCTCACAAATACAGAGAGAAAACAGCTGATGGTACAATGGCCGGCGGACCGATGTACTTCATGAAAAATAAATTGAATATGAAATGGATGGCAGTACTTTTTGCTATTGCTACTGTTTTATCTTCTTTCGGTACAGGTAACTTACCTCAAGTGAACTCGATCGCTTCGTCTATCTATGCAACTTTTGGTATCGATCAATACATCACAGGAGCAATCTTAGCCGTACTTTTAGCTTTTGTAATTCTTGGAGGTATTTCTAGAATCGCGAAAGTAACAGAGAAACTCGTTCCTATGATGGCTGTAATTTACTTTATCGGCTGTCTTGCGGTTATTCTATTTAATTTTGAAAACATTCCTGGTTCAATTGGAAAAATTGCTAGTGACATTTTCTCTGGCACATCTGCTACAGGTGGTTTCCTAGGAGCTACATTTGCTTTCGCTTTCAATAGGGGTGTAAATAGAGGTTTATTCTCCAATGAAGCTGGTCAAGGTTCTGCGCCAATCGCACACGCATCTGCAAAAACGAAAGAGCCTGTTTCTGAAGGTATGGTAGCGATCTTAGAGCCTTTTATTGATACAATTGTGATTTGTTCTCTAACTGGTTTAGCATTACTTTCTTCTAATGTTTGGAGAGAAAAAGTAGATAATACATTTCAGCAAACAGACCTTCAGGTATTAAGCACAAGGTATGACGACCGCAAATCCAACCCTAATAATGATCGCGACAAACTTTCACTACATATTAGCGGAGAAGAAAAGTTACCAACTTATACTGGTGAATTAACAGTTGTAGACGGAAATATCAAGAGCACAGTAACATTGATCCACGCTCGTTCAGTAGCTGAAGATGTGGTGGTATTACTTGAAGGAGAAAAATACAGCGGTGAACTTGATGTAAAAGAAGGTGTGGTACAATGGAGATCAAATCTTGTCATAAAAGGTAAATCTTTAATTCACTCTGCTCCTCTTACCAGTTTAGCATTCACACGAAGTTATTTCGGTGATTTCGGAAAATATATTGTATCTATTGGATTACTTTTATTCGCCTTCTCGACTGCAATTTCTTGGTCGTATTATGGCGATAGAGCTATGACTTTCCTTTTAGGTTCAAAGTCGGTAATCTACTATAGAGGAGTCTATGTCGTTTCTTTCTTTGTTGGCTCATTCGCTGACACTACAATTATCTGGACTCTATCAGGTATTACCATTGCACTGATGACTATCCCTAACCTTGTTGGTATTCTTATCTTGAGAAAAGATATGAAAGATAGTTTAGAAACGTATTGGGAACATATGGAAAAGAAATTCGGTATTAAGCAATAAGTATAGCATTATATCATATAGAAAGGGTTTTGTTCGAAATAGAGCAAGGCCCTTTTTCTTTACTTTTATGTTCAAAACTTTACTCCGGTAAAATAAGTACTAGGACAGAAGAAAAGGGAAGGTTTTAGTTTGATATTTTTTATTCTAATCGAGGCAGATTTGCAGAGCATAGCCTTAGTTTTGCGATAAAAATCTACCGAAGAGTAGGATAAAAAAGATAAGATAAAATGTACCTTTACTTTTGTCCTAGTACTTAAAATTCTAGCTAAAATACTATCAACTAATAATTATTATTTCTGCAAGTTCTATATCATCTACTTTTAATGTCATTTATTTCATTTAACTTTCAAGTTCAAATCTAACTTTCAAACAAATCCACAGAATGATCAAGAAAATTATTGATTCAATACACCCAATTTCTGCCAATTCGGTAAAGGAAATTGAATCTCTTGTAGAATTAGTTGATATACAAAAAAATGAAACTTTCATTCAGAAAGACAGGAAAAATAATAAGGAATATTTTCTTCTCGAAGGTATATGTAAGAGTTACTTAATAAACCCTGAAGGAGAAGAAATAACGATTTCATTTTTCACTGAAAAATCCATCATTTCGCCATTAAATACAAGAACAAAAGGAGATATTTCTGTTCTAAACTTTCAAGCTCTTACTGATGTAAAACTTGCTACAATAGACGCTAAAGAATTTGAACGAATGATGATAGATCATTTAGACATCAGAAACTTTGGCAATACTGTTCTAAGAAATGAATTATCACAAAAGGTTGAAAAAGAAATTGGCCTAGCTTCTTTAACTGCCAAAGAAAGACTTCTTAAATTTAGAGATGAATTTCCATCACTCGAAAACTTAATACCCCACACTGACATAGCTTCTTACCTTGGAATAACCAACATTTCATTAAGCCGAATAAGAGGTGATTTAGCACGGTAATACGTTTTTATCATTTGTTAATGGAGGTACATGCAAGTTCATAGACATTTGCATAGAACATTAAAATAAACAAATGATGAAAAAGATCAATTTAGTACTCTTGTTAGCTCTTTTCTCTGCAAATGCAATAGGGCAAACTAACACCTACTTGCGTCTATATGCCAATATGGGCGTACAAATGAACAGCAACAATGTTTTCAACACAAATCTGAACTCAAACTTTTTACCTTTTCAACTGGGTGCTGGAAGTAACTATAAGTTTGGAGGATTCTTAGTAGGCACTGAGTTTTACAACTCAAACGGAAACATCAAAAACAATCAATACAAAATTGATTACAAAGAGTTTACAAGCACTTTGTACGTCGGTTATGATTTACTCTCCTCTTCTGATTTTGCAATTGAACCGAACATTGGCTTTTTCATGAAAACTGGACAGTCTATAACCCATGAACTCCAAAATAATAATACACAAGCTTACAACATTGGTCAGCTTGGCATCAGCACATCATTAACCCTTACAAGGTTCAATCACTCCGGTCTTAGTACAGCCATAAAAATAGGATGCAATATCCCGCTTGGTAGTGAACAAGCTTGGAAAAATGGAACGGATGATTCCCATACAAACTTTTCCTCCAACCAAATCACTCCTTTTGTTCAATTAAATATTGGAGGGCGAATCAAACTTAAAAAGAAACGACACCATAAATCTGATTTTTCTCTGTCAAAACCAACGCTAGAACCACAATCAGAGGAACATAAAGTACGTAATCAAGAAACTTTATTATATACAATAGTATATCCTAAGCAAAATGCTGAAACCATTTTACTGCTTCATGGTGGACCTGGAGTACCTAATAGAATGAAGGAAGTGACCAACTTATTGAAACAAAAGTATCAGGTCATTTATTTTGATCAAAGAGGTACGGGGCTTTCCAATTGCCCTAATGGTTCATATGCAATGGAAGATTACATTTCGGATATCAATGCTATTGCAGCGTATTATGAATTAGATACTTTCCACATATTTGGACATTCTTGGGGAGGTTTATACGCTCAAATTTATGCTGACAAAAATCTATCAAAAATTAATAGCTTATTCTTATGTAGTCCAAGTTCAGGAACGAATACTACTTGGAAAGAGACAGAAAAAGAAGTAATGCTCTATAATAAAGAGAATACTTCAAATAGCAAATGGTTAAAAATGGGAGTCAATTCGATGTTTGGTGCTTTGGGGAGCAATAAATCCTATAGAAAGCTATTCAAACAAGTTTTGAAAAACTATCACCATAATTTTCAACAAATTGAAATTAGTGACGAAGAATTAGCAGGGATACATGCAGAACCGATCAACAAAACTAGAAGGGAAATCATTAATTACAAACCTTTGACGAAGATTGAAAACCCTGCTTATCCCATTTGTATAACCTACGGAGATGATGATATTTATGGTAAAAGTAAAGGTGAAGTTATTGATAGATTCCCCACCGCAAAAGTATATGATATCAAAAATTGTGGACATATGCCTTGGATGCATAATAAAGTAGAATTTGAAAAGATCGTTACAAATTTCTACAAACTTAAAAAAGGAGATTAACCATAGATGATAGTGAAACCGCACTAGTTTATACACGCCTTAAAAGTGAGTTTTAAGGAATCCTCTTTAATTAGAAACGCCCAATATATTTTATATATTGAGCGTTTCAACTTTATGAGTAACATAAAGTACGTAAACAGGATTTTTCACCTATTCACGATTTCAACCAGCTATGAAGTCCAAAGGTTAGAAACATTATTTCCACTTTTGGTACTTCAAATATATAAATATTTTTCAATAGTATTCACATAACAAATGTTAAGTACTCGTAATTCATGGTTCTGTTTGATGAATTATCTAAATGTTACAATTGTTACTCCAGCACCTCCTCTATCAGGGTGATCGTCGGAAACATTCTTAATTCCACGGAAAGATTTAAGGTGATTTCGGACTACTTCTCTTAATGCACCAGTCCCTTTTCCATGTAAGATACGGACAGAACTTTCACCTAACATCAAAGCAGTATCCATAAAATCATCTAATTCATACATCACCTCTTCTGCTCTTTTTCCTCTGAGGTCAAGCTGAGAATTGAAATCAATTCTTCTCTGTGTAAGATTAGATGCTGCGCTTTGTGAAGACACTTTATCTCTAACTTCTTTTCTGAACTCTTTCTTACTGATTCTCTCCAAACGATTTAATTTCACATTTGTACGAAGTGAACCAATAATAATTTCAGCTTCTTTGGCTGTCAAAGCGGCAACCTCACCAATTGAACCCTGCCCTTTTATTCGAACTGCATCTCCAATTGTAATTGTACCACCGATTACTTCATAACTAGGCTCTTCTTCTTTCTTGTTGGTGATTTTCTTAGAAGGCTGATTACTACTTTTGAAGTTTTCAATGTTCTTACGAAGCTGTTTCGTCTTCTCTTTTTCAGCGTTGGTCTCTCTGATCTCTTTGATCGTCAACTCAATCTTACGGTTGGCCGTATCCAATACCTTTTGGGCATCTTTACGGGCTTTATCCATAATATTCTGCTTCTTATTCTGAAGCTCGATTGATTTAGTCTCAAATTTCTCAGTAGCTGACTTTAACTTCTGTTCTAAGCGACTGACTTCTTTATTTTTCTTGGCGAACTCCTTCTTCTCTTCTTCAAGATTACGAAGCAATTCTTCCATATTGATCTTCTTTCTACCCGCTTTATGACGAGCAATGTTGACCACCTTCTTCGGTAAACCAATCTTCTGTGCAATTTCTAATGCAAAAGAACTACCCGGCTGACCTTGCTCTAGTTTATAAAGAGGACTTAGGTTTTCTACATCGTAACGCATGGCTCCATTCTGTAAACCATTCTGCTTTTCTGCATAAAACTTAAGGTTAGCGTAGTGAGTAGTGATTACACCCCACATCTTTTGGTGATTCATTTGCTCCAAGATAGACTCAGCGATTACACCACCTAATTCTGGTTCAGTACCCGATCCAAATTCATCAATTAGCACTAACGACTTCGGATTCCCTCTTTTCAACATGGCTTTCATGTTTGTCAAGTGAGAAGAGTAAGTAGAAAGGTCATTTTCTAATGATTGATCATCACCGTAATCCATCATGATATCATCAAAAATACCCATCTTTGAACCTTCCATCATTGGCACTAACATACCGCATTGGAACATGTATTGTACCAACGCTACCGTCTGCATGGCAATTGACTTACCACCGGCGTTTGGTCCAGAAATCAGCAATATTCTACCTCTTTCCTCGTCCAATTCGATCTTCTGTCTCACTACACTGTCTTTTTTACCTTGTTCAGTGAAAGACCAAAGCAAAATAGGGTGAGCCACATGATACCAAGCTACTAAAGGTTCATCCACAATTTCGGGTTGAATTGATTCTTGCAACATAGCAAAATTTGCCTTTGCATTAATAAAATCAATCACACCTAGATAATTATTCCCTTTTCTAAGCCCTGGAACTTGAGGTCGGATTTTATGAGTTATTTCTGTCAGAATACGAATCACCTCTTGACGCTCTCTTAACTCTAAATCTTTGATAGAGTTATTCAGCTGTAATAATTCTTGAGGTTCAATATATACCGTCTGACCTGTAGAGGAAGCATCATGAACGAAACCTGTTACATGACGTTTGTGTTCAGCCGGTACCGGCACCACAATTCTACCTTCACGAAGCGTAGGGATAGCATCTTCTTTGGCATACCCTTTTTTCTTCATTTGTTGAATCACAGAAGCCGTTCTTGAACGAAGACTTGACAACTCACGGTGTAAAGCCTGTCTGATTTTCACCAACTCAGGAGAAGCGTTATCTCTCACTTTTCCTTTGTCATCTAAAATCATATCAATCTCATGAAGGATCATGGTATCAAACTCTACTCCTTCACTGATTTTGACTAATTCAGGATATAATGCAGGGTCAACACTATTGAAAAAAGTCAAACATTCTTTCAACGTTGTTAATGCTGTTTTTAAATCAAAAAGTTCTTCTTCCAGCAAAAAGGCATTGACGATCTCCACTTTATCAAGGAAAAGACCTACATCAATAAAACCTGAATGAGGAAACGACTCCCCTGCCTCGTATATATTTACACACTCGTTGACCTGAGCGATTCTTTGTCTAACAAACCTAGCATCTGAAGTGAAACGCATTTTATCTACAAAACTACGCCCTACTTCACCATTACATTTATCCTTTAAAAGTTCTCTTAGCTTATCAAAACCAAGTTTTTCTTCTAAATTTTTAGGATATAACATATTTCAATTTTCTTTTTATAAAAATGTACTCTACAAAGATGTAGAATGTATTTTGATTCTGAAAAAAATTAATAAGCACTAAACCAAAAATAAATGATAATTAATTCTTATTTATTTTTTGTGAGTACAACGCTCAAAAACGTATAAATAGTGGTTCTATTTAAAGTTTTTGAAAGGCAGTAATCGGAAAAAATAATATGAATTAGTGTTATTTAATTCTGTCTTAGTACTTAGTACTTAACCAAAAGAAAAGCATGTTTGAATCCTCTTCTGATTACTCCAAACATGCTTATTGAGTTCTAAACGAACCCTATGTATTATCTTAAGTTCTCTTTCATCAATTGAACTTCTTTTTCCAACTTCTCATACCACTCTTTTCCATATTTTGAAATGAAAGGCCCTTTCAAAAATTGGTAAACTGGTACTTTTAATTCCTTACCTAATACACAAGCATCAGAGCAGATTTCCCATCTGTCATAATTCACCGCATCGTAAGCATCGTACTTGGTGATTCTTGCGGGGTATAAGTAACAAGAAATTGGTTTCCTATAAGATATCTTTTTATCTAAATAAGCTTTCTCAATAGCACAGTGCAGGTACTTTTTCTCATCATAGATGGCATAAGCACACTCTCTGTTGCCGATTGTTGGAGTTGAATAATCACCTTCAAAATCTTTGATGTATTTTCCTTGTCGTTCTACTTCTGCAATTCCTTCAGGAGACATATAAGGTTTTACTTTCTCATAAACCTCTTCCATTTTCTCCAATTCATCCTCATTCAATGGTGCACCAAGATCACCTTCTACACAGCAGGCTCCTTTACATTTGTCTAAGTTACATACAAACTCCTCAGACATCATATCATCACTTAAAACGACTTTATCAACTACAATCACTTTTTTAAAAGATTGGTTATTATTCTTTTCACAAAACTTGAAACTGAATTCTAAAACAATTGTTTCAAGTTTATTTCAATATGCAAAAGTCGAATATTCTGAATTAAAATGCTCATTATTGGTCGTTAACTTTTGAAAATCGCATAAAAAAAGGGATTGTATTGCTACAATCCCTCTTAAAATATGATTTAATGTTACTTATACAGAAACGTTGTTATCTCTCAAAGCATCATTTAATGAAGTCTTTCTATCAGTACTTTCTTTTCTTTGACCGATGATGATCGCACAACCTACTGAGAATTCACCTGCTGGGAATTTCTTAGTGTAGCTACCTGGGATCACTACTGATCTTGGAGGAACATAACCTTTGTATTCTACTGGCTCATCACCTGTAACGTCGATGATTTTAGAAGAAGCTGTAAGCGTTACGTTTGCACCTAATACTGCTTCTTTACCAATGTGAACACCTTCTACTAAGATACAACGAGAACCTACGAAAGCACCATCTTCGATGATCACTGGAGCAGCTTGAACTGGCTCAAGTACACCACCTACACCTACACCACCTGAAAGGTGAACGTCTTTACCGATTTGTGCACAGCTACCTACAGTTGCCCAAGTATCTACCATTGTACCTGAATCAACGTAAGCACCAATGTTCACGTATGAAGGCATCATGATTACACCTTTGTTTACGAATGAACCGTAACGAGCGATAGCGTGAGGTACTACACGAACACCTTTTTCTGCGTAATCACTCTTTAAAGGAATTTTGTCATGGAATTCGAAAGGACCAACTTTGATAGTTTCCATTTCAGCAAGAGGGAAGAACATAATCACAGCTTTCTTTACCCACTCGTTTACTTGCCAACCATCAGCAACTGGCTCAGCACATCTTAAAGTACCTTTATCTAATTCCTCAACTGTAGCTTTTACAGCATCAATATATTCTTGTTGTTGCATAAACGCACGGTCTTCCCATGCTTGCTCGATTAATTGTTGTCTAGTCATTTTGTTTCTCTCCTCTTTAGTTTGAGATATTTAAATCGTACAGCCTTAAGAAAGGCCACGCAAAAGTACGAAATTCTAAGATGATTTTTAATAATGTCATAGAATTTAAACAATAATATCACACTCAGTTATAATCACAACAATTAATCATTAAAAAAAACGGAATGCGGTAACACCCCGTTTTTATGAAACAAATTCTGATGATTACAACCAGAATCAAGCTCTTGTTCAACTGCCTATTTCGTTACATTTTGTTCATTTTCGAATTTATCCCAGTCTTCCTCAAACTTCTCCACAACAGAATCAGAAAACTGATAATGGTGCATCATTTGTGAGCCTGATTCCAAAATAGCTTCGACTTCCTCCACCCACTCATCTTCAACCACCGCAACAATTGCTGATGTTCCTGGATGAATAGATTCTTTGATATCTTTTAGTAGATCTGTTGGGACGTTAAGTGCTTCACTATTTAGCCAACCTGCAATAGCTCCACCTCCTACTCCTGCAGCAAGAGAACCAGCTATAACTTGTGATGCAAATACTGCCGCGCCGTACATAGCTCCAACAGGGCCTACGAGCATACCGATCAAACCACCGACTACTGCTCCCCAGAACGCATCACGGCCTTCAGTGTCATGAAGCACTGTTTTTCCTTCTTTACTTTTGGTGATTACAGTGTAAGCTTTAAGGTCTAGCTCATCTTTCTTTTCTTTTGAAGATAGAATTTTGAATTCTTCGTCTGCTTTGTGCTCTTCGTTATAGATTGCTACGATTAATTTTTTTGAAGTTTTCATAATAATTTTGGTTAATTCTGATATTAGCATTTGTACAATTAAAAATGGTAGTAGTAATTGTTCAACTGCTTAAAAAATACATTAACAATGTTAGATAAATGTTACTATTTTTTGGTGATGATAGTCACTAAAATACTTTTCACTTCAAAAGTGAAATAATTAAACACTGAATATCAGTCATTTACATTCTTCAGTATTCACATAAACCTTAATAAAAACCCTTAAATACCTTCATAAGCTTCCTCAGATGAGACTTCACATAAAAAAAACGGAATGCAACTCGCATCCCGTTTTTACTAAGAGTAATTGTCAATTCATATATTAATTTGTTGGGTTATTTATTTTTTCAAATTCTTTCCAGTCTTCTTCAAACTTTTCAACTACAGTATCAGTAAATTGATAGTGATGAAGCATTTCAGCGCCAGCTTCTAAAACGGCCTCTACTTCATCTACCCAATCTTCATCTACCACAGCTACAATGGCTGAAGTTCCTGGATGAATAGATTCTTTGATATCCTTTAATAAGTCGGTAGGTATTTTCAATGCATCACTGTTCAGCCAACCTGCTATGGCTCCAACTCCCACTCCTGCCGCTACAGAACCTGCAAATACTTCCGCTGCAAATAAAGCCGCTCCGTAAATTGCTCCTACAGGACCTACCAACATTCCAATCAAACCTCCAATCACCGCACCCCAAAAAGCATCACGACCTTCCGTATCGTGAAGTACAGTTTTACCTTCTTTGCTCTTTGTGACAACTGTGTAAGCTTTCAAGTCTAGTTCATCCTTCTTCTCTTTATTTGAGAGGATCTTGAACTCTTCATTGGCTTTGTGCTCGTCATTATAGACTGCAACAATAAGTTTTTTAAAAGTTTTCATCTTAAGTACTAGTTTGGTAAATATAATCGCTTGAGTTATTTGTATTATCTACACTTACAATTTCATATATTTAATGTACTTTTTTGATGACGAGCATCACTTAATCAACTTCTTTTATCATTGTTACTTGCTGATTATCAACAACTCTGTTCGTTACTTCCCATATCGTTTTTAGGACTGAATTCTGGAGTTCTACGATCATATCTTCAGTATATGGATCAGGTAAAATCACATTATTATCTTTGGGATAAGAGGGTAAAACGGGTAAACTTTCGTTCTTCAGCTGATCTATTGCGGTGATTAGATAAGTATAATCCTCCAAAGAATTAGTTCTTTCATCAACAAAAGATGTTTGAGAAGAAGGAATCATAGCAATCATATTTCTAATATCTTCAATATCAGGAAGTCTACCATTGACCGATGAATAAACAGCATAATACTTCGGTAAATCACCATCTTTTGCTTCCTCAGGAGTTTCCCATTGGAGTTTAACACCATTTTCTATGGCCATTATTTTCGGAGAAGCAGGAGCATTAGGTTTTGTAGCATCCACCCATGGCATAAGAGGAGGCAAAGCCGGATACTCGTAAAATTGCATTAAACTATCTGCTACTCCCCCTTGGTTATTTAACAGAGAAGTGGAGTTATAATAAACGCTTCCCAACACCGCATCTAAATCCCTGCAATGCTGGATCTGAATTGGCATCTCATTGTTATCTCTCCACCCTCTTTCAAGGCTTACTTGCACTCTATAAGTGGCATGTCCAATGTATAAATGCTTGCCAAATGTGTTTTGTGACCACCATGTCACAAGAGGTTTAAAAGGTATTTTACGATGTTTGGAACTCTGATAAACTTGAGGTGCTACATAATCTATCCATCCATTCTGTAACCAAAGTCTGACATCTGCATAAAGATGATCATAAGAAGTATACCCTGATTTTGTAGGTGATCCATCCATGTCCATTCTATCATTTCTCCAAACACCATATGGACTTATACCAAATTTTAACCCCGGTCTTTTCTGTACTACTAATTCATGTACTTCTTCAATAAATGAATTAATATTACTTCGCCTCCAATCACGTATATTTTCACCGGCTACTTTGTATTTCCTGTAAGTAGATTTATCCCCTTTTATTTCACCATGATCAGGATAGGGATAAAAATAATCGTCAAAATGAAGAGCGTCTATATCATAATTGGAAATCAACTCTTCAATTACCTTCACAATATAATTTCGTGCTTCGGGTATGCCCGGATTAAGAATAGCCAATTTGTGATATTTCAATATCCACTCAGGGTGTGTTTTAGCGATATGATCCTCCGCTACATTCACATAATCTGTATTAGTAATTGCTCTAAAAGGATTGACCCATGCATGAAACTCCATCCCTCTTTTGTGTGTTTCATGGATCATAAATTCCAAAGGATCGTAAAAGGGAGAAGGAGGCTGTCCTTGTTTTCCTGATACACATTTAGCCCAAGGCTCATAATTACTTGGGTAAATCACATCAGCACTTGCTCTTACTTGAACAATGACGGTGTTGATTCCCCTGGTTTTATGAAAATTCAATAACCGAATAAATTCTTCTTTCTGCTGTGATGCATTGTCATGAATATCGTAAGGCCAATCAATTGCATTTAATGTGGCCACCCAAACTCCTCTAAACTCTCTTTTTGGATATTGTTCTTGACCAAATAATTGAAAAGTAAGTAAAACAGTAGTAACAAAAAGTAATATACACCTCATTATCAAATATTTAAGGAAATATTGAAAAGAGCACTTTAACTAAAAAAAACTCTATACACTTGTATTAAAAACAACTCTAAATTTACGATCTTATTTTGATTTTTTTAATGAATTGATCATTTAATCCCTTAAATTTTACTGTTTCTTTTATATTAAAGAAATGCAATACCTTTTATATTAGGGAAAATTAGAATCACTTAATACATTTGTGACTCACAAAGTCAACATTATGCATCATTTTTTAAGACAATACTATACCTTTTTTATTTACCTCATCGCAGGGTGTTCTTTTATGAGTTGTAACTTTTTTGGGCTTGATCAAGAACTGGATCACTTTACGATTCAGAACTTACAGCTGACTTCCAATAACTCTTATTATTATTTGACACCTCCTAACACAGTTATTGAGCGTTTACCTTACACGTATTCTAATACAAGGGATAGTGTTTTTCAAAAATTACAAATCGAAAATACTAGAGCAAAAAAAGTAAGTTTCAATAGAATTAATTTTAGTGTTTCTATACCTTCTGATTCAACTTTAAATATCATTGAAACAGTTGATGTATTTCTTAGCAACACCAAAGATCAGAAAACAAGAGTAGGTTACTTAAGTGACTTGCCTGCCAATATTTCAGATAAATCTCTTGATCTCTTTTTAACAGTAAATAGTGATAGTGCTGGTCTTATAATGCAGGCCGACACAGTTTATTTTATCACAGAAATCAGCTTGAAAAGCACCGTAAGAAGTGACTCATTGACTTTCCTGACGGCTGGAGAGTTTGTCATTGGCGGTCAATAAAATATAAAAGAGTAAGAAAAGAGAATAACAACCTTAAGAGTTAAGATGAAAAGTACTGAAACTAATGCAGTACCATTCGATCTAGTTATAAATGCTACAACAAAATATTCTACACCCCTCTTAACTCTTAACTCTTAACTCTTAACTCTTAACTCAAATTAAGCTGTCATTTATTCTAGTACTTAATCACCAATTCAATAAATTAAATTCAATGAAAAAACTTTATCTTCTGTTACCCTTTCTTTTAGGGTCTGTAATGGCATTGGCCCAGCAAAATCAAAGTGTATTGACCTTTGATGAAATCATGAGCGGTGAAGACTATATTGGAAAATCACCTTCAAAACCATTTTGGGCTAAAGATTCCAAGACCATTTATTTTTATTGGAATAAAGAGAATAATGCTTTTGAGTCTTTGTATAAGGTAGATATAAAAACTAAAAAATACTCCAAAGTTAGCCCTGAAGAAGAAAAACAACTTCCATCTGCAAGGGGTAACTGGAATAACGATCAGACTAAAAAAGTTTACATTAAAGACAATAACGTTTTTGTGTATAATTTCAAGAAGGGCCTTCAACAGCAGATTACTAATACAACTGACCGAAAATCTGGTGTGAAGTTTTTAGATGACAACACCAAAATCGCCTATAAACAAGGCGATAACATTTTCATTTGGGATGAAAAAACAGGTGTTACCCATCAACTTACAAATTTTGTTAGAGGAAGTGCTCCTCGTTCTGTAAAAGCTAGTCCTCAACAGGAGTTTTTAAATGAACAGCAAAAAGAACTGTTTGAAATTGTAAGACTTAGAGAAGAAAGAAAAGAAGCAAAGCAAGAGCATAAAGAACTTGTGAGTAACAAAGGCAAAGAAAAGGTTTACTTGAACGGTCAATATGTTTCTAATGTAGTCGTAAGTAATGATGCCAATTACGCTGTATACTCTCTAGGTAAAAGTGCTGGCAGTTATGCCACTGAAATGCCTGTGTGGGTCGAAGGTACTGGATATGTTAAAATGCAAAATGCAAGACCAAAAGTAGGCAGTCCTGAAGATACATTTAAAAGTTTTGTTTACGACATACAAAAAGATACTGTATATAGCATAGATCTCAGTAAACTATCAGGAATTAAAGATACACCGAAGTACTTTGAAAACTACCCTGAAAGAGATTCTTCTTTATTGAATCAGATGAGACAGGTGGTAATGCATCCTCCTCAATTTTCGCCGAATAAAAACTATGCAGTAGCTGATGTAAGAGCCTATGATAACAAAGACAGATGGTTGATTCAGATTAACCTTCAAGATGGTTCTTTTACGGAAATTGACAGACAGCATGATGATGCGTGGGTTGGTGGACCAGGTATTAGCGGATGGAATTTCTGGGTCGGCCCTATCGGATGGTTAAATGATAATACACTTTGGTATCAATCTGAAAAAACAGGGTTCTCTCATTTGTATACATATAATGCAGAGACAAAAGAAACAAAAGCTATCACTGCTGGAGATTTTGAGATTCATAAAACTGAAGTTTCAAAGGATAAAAAGTTCTTCTATTTGACCTCAAATAAAGAAAACAGCAGTGAAGTCCATTTTTATAAAGTAAGTATTGATGGTGGTGAAATGACTAAGCTTACATCAGCAGTCGGACATCACTCTGCTACTCTTTCACCTGATGAAAAGTACTTTGCTGATATCTACTCTTATTCCAACAAACCTGAGGAATTATACATTCAGGCCAATAAATCTGGAAGTGATTGGGTGAAAGTAACAAAATCTACTACTGAAGCATTTGACAAGTATGAGTGGAGAGTACCTGAAGTTGTTACTTTCAAAGCAAAAGACGGTCAAAGTGTTCACGCAAGATTGTATAAGCCAGAAGCTAGTAAGGATCAGCACAAAGCCGTTTTATTTGTACATGGTGCAGGTTATCTTCAAAATGTTCACAACTGGTGGAGTGTTTATTACAGAGAATATATGTTCCATAATATGCTAGTTGACAACGGTTATACTGTTCTTGATATTGACTACAGAGCTTCATCAGGCTATGGTAGAGACTGGAGAACTGGAATTTACCGTCATATGGGTGGATTAGATTTGTCGGATCATGTAGATGGAGCTCAGTTTTTAATCAAGGAACATGGTATTGATAAAGACCGCATTGGTATTTATGGAGGTTCTTATGGTGGATTCATTACTTTAATGGCTATGTTCAATGAAAGTGAGACCTTTAAAGCAGGCGCTGCCATTCGTTCTGTAACAGACTGGGCACATTATAACCACCCATACACTTCCAATATTTTAAATACTCCTGCACTGGACCCTGAGGCATTCAAGAAAAGTTCTCCTATTTACTTTGCTGAAGGATTGAAAGGAAATCTGTTGATATTGCATGGAATGGTTGACGATAATGTTCAATTTCAGGATGTGGTAAGATTATCACAAAGGCTGATAGAGTTGAAGAAAGAAAATTGGGATATGGCTATTTACCCGATTGAACCTCACGGATTTAAAGAAACAACAAGCTGGATAGATGAATACAAAAGAATTTTCAATCTATTCCAAGAAAAATTATAAATTTGAATAAATTAAACAGCTACTCCACAAAAGAGTAGCTGTTTTAGAATTATCTTTTGTATTTTTCTTATATTTCAAAATGAACGCTACTTTTTAATTGTTTAAGAAATTAGACTCACTCGAACTATGGAAGAAGTAAAACAGCATGACTTGGACTGCAAAAACCTGAACTGTCCAATGCCAATTGTAAAAATTGCAAAGACGATAAGAACCATGGAAATAAATGAGCAGTTAAAGGTGACTGCCACAGACCCTGCTTTCAAAGCGGATGTTGAAGCATGGATTAGAAAAACAGGACATCTTTTAATTTCATATACAGAAGAAGGGAAAAATAGAGTTGCTCTTATAGAAAAAACTAAATAACTTTTATAGATCATGGAAGACCAAAAACTTAAAGAATATATAGATGCTCTTGTAGAAGAAAAAGTAAACGAAAAGACCTTAGCATTTCAAAAAGAGTTAGAAAGCATTCAACATCAGCTCAGCACTGTGCAAGTGAAAGAGAATGAAAAGATAACTATGCTTGTGACAAGCTTTGAATTAGACAAAGTAATACCTGCATTTATTATTGCAAATGGTGCTGCAAGTTTTGGAATGGATGTCACTTTATTTTTTACTTTGTGGGGTATTAATGCTCTAAAAGAAAAGTCGATTTATAAAGGAAAAAACATCAAAGAAAAAATGATCACCATGATGTTACCAAGCACTCCTAAATCTACCACAATTTCAAGATTGAATATGATGGGAGTTGGTACTAGCATGATGAAAATGATGATGAAAGAAAATAACATCGAAACACTTCCTGACCTTATTGATCTTTCTGTTGATATGGGTGCAAAACTGATTGCCTGTCAGATGACAATGGGCATGATGGGAATCACCACTGACGAAATACGCAAAGATGTTGATTTTGGAGGAGTAGCTTTATACATTGAAGAAGCTTCTGAATCAAACATCACACTTACTTTTTAAACTTGAATACTTTCATATGAAAGTTGATGACCTACAAAATAAAATCAAGGAACTTGAAAAGCAACTCAGCGCTAAAGACGAGGAAATAAAACGACTGAAGGAGAGCGAAACTTCTCTTGCAGACGCTAACGTCCGTATTGCCGAACTTTTTATGGACCTTGAAGATGCTCAAGATCGAATCATTGATCAAAAAAATGAAATCCAGCAACAAAATGAAGAATTAAGCGAGCATTTAGAAGAACTGTCCATGATCAATGAACAGTTGAATATTGCACAAACCTTGAATCAGAATTTACAGAATCATAAGCTTCAGGCTGATATCATCAGAAGAGCTCATGAGAAGGTTTTGAGCAGCATTCATTATGCACAGAATATTCAGAGAAGTATTTTTCCTTCTTCTGAAACGCTTCGCAATAACCTCTCTAAATACTTCAAAATATTCACACCTAAGGATCTAGTGGGTGGGGACTTTTACTGGAGTAAGAAAATTGGTAATCATAATATTTTTGTTGTTGCGGATTGTACAGGACATGGTGTTCCGGGGGCTTTTATGACACTTATCACTATCACTTTACTGGATCGTTTTGTGGTAGAGCAAAAAATTGTAGACCCCAAAGTGCTCAATGAAAAGATTGATGAAGCTATCATCACTCTGCTAAAACAAGAAGGGGAAAATAGCAACAGAGACAGTGTGGATATGGTTATCTTTTCTGAAGATTACCAAAATAAAACGGTTACAATTTCCAGCGCCAAAAGAACCTACTACAGAAGTTCTGATTATGGCGAGCTAGAGGTGGTAAAAGGAGATCGATATACTGTTGGTGATAATTCTGTAGAGCAGAAAGTTTTCACCAATAAGGTTTTTGACCGAAAAATTGGTGACCGTTATTATTTCTTCTCTGATGGTGTGACGGATCAGTTTGGTGGACCTAGAAACAAAAAGTTAGGTTCTAAAAACTTAATTCGATTCCTTAATACCATTCAATCAAAACCGCTTTTCCAACACCAAAGTCTATTGGAAGATTTCCTAACGGAATGGATGGAAGATGAGCCTCAGATTGATGATATTATTATTACAGGTCTAGAAATTTCTTAAGAATATGAACGGTAGGTTCTTCTAATAATTAAAAGAACCTACCATCAATTTATTTCCATCTTTATCTAACAACTCTAAGGCAAAGTTTCCTTGCTCATCTTTTTCATTTGAAACTTTCACTTCTAAGTCTCTGCTAGGCAATTTTACAGGCTTTATAAATTTCACTCCCATCATTTTAAGATTGGTATTCAAGCTGTTTTGAATCATTTCATATACTTTAGCATACATTCCGAAACCATGTAAAATAATTCCTTTGAAAGGTGTTGCTTTCGCAATAAAATCTACCCAGTGCAGTGGATTAAGGTCTCCTGTTAGCACACCAAATTCAAAACCCGCATTTTTATCAACTGACCATTCCCCTATTGATTTATAAGTCAATGTATCTTTTTCAGATCTCGATGTGTTTGATTTTTCCTTTTTACCAATAATAAATGAAACGAATAACAGTACTTCAATGCACAATTGTTCCTTCTCAAAAATCATCATTTTCTGCCTGACTTTTGCCCTTCCATTCTCCTCTTCAATACTGAGGATTTCCGTTTTTAAATCTATTTTATGATTTCCTGAAAGTGCTTGATAATTCTTGATTTCAACCCCTTGGTTTATGATTTTGGCTAAAGGGTATTTCAACTGGTTTAGGACATTCAACCCAAACGAAAGTGCAAATTGACACAACATATGAGGAGGTAATCCATCATATCTCCCCTCTTCTGCACCTGCCCATTTTTTATAAGCTTCCTGTAATTCTTTAGTAGGTGGCACTACCGTTTTAGTTTGAAGACCAGGTTTTACTCCAGTGTTCTTTTTAAGGAATGGTAATACAGTTTGAAAAAAAGTTCTGCCCACTACATAAAGCATAGGACCTTGTTGTAAAAGAAATTTTTTGGAGACTTTCATATATAAAAATTAAAACGTCCTATTTAAAATCAGAATTACTGCCTTCATAAGTACTAGGACAAAATTAATAGATTAATTGAACATTTAAAGTTTGAAAGAACTTTGCAAAAAGAAAGGGTTAAGCATTTACTCAACCCCATCTTTAAAAATCTTAAAATTTATTTTCGATAAACCCTTTTGACGGTATTGTATGTTTTAATGAAATACCACCCTTTTGGTAACTGTGAAAGTGATAATTGTGTTAGATTTTGCTCTACTTCTATGCCCACTTGAGCTGTATATTCTTTCCCTAATTGATTAAAAACAGAAACAGTACTATTATCTGTTCGAATTATATTAACAATATCATCTGTGATCGTCGGATAAATTCTAGTGACATTATTGGATTGATTGAGGTTCAATTCCAAATAGTAAAACGTGTAGTTCCCATCAAAATCCACTTGCTTTAAGCGGTAAAATATTTTATCCGATCCATAATTGGACTTGCTGTCTTGGTATTCATAATATGAACGTAATTGAGTACTTCCGTTGCCTTCTATTTCTGTGATTCTCTCCCATTTTTTTTGATCATAAGAGTATTCCAAAAGGAAAAAATCATTATTTAATTCAGTAGCTGTAATCCATTTTATATTTAACTTATCTCCTTCAACTTCTCCATAAAAAGCAATCAACTCTACAGGAAGGTCAGCACTTACATTTTCAATTTTTGCAGAATAAGGACGAGGATAGGGATCATATTCTGTTAGTGTAGCGATAACCCAATCATCCGTTGAGAAATTATTAAAATTACTCAGTAGCTCAAAATCTAATGTTGAAATAGGATTGATACCATCCTGTGGTTTTAAAGTAATATCATAAATATCGATTCCTAGTTCAGTTTCATTCATATAACCTGAACTTTGATCAAAATAAGTATCTGTAATTCCTCCATCCGTTCTATTATCCGACCCTGCAACTCCACCAAGCCTTCCATCAACAATCAAATTTCCAACATCGGTTACTGTTGAGACAGCATATGAAGCTGTTACGGTTGATAATGAAAAATTTCCTCCGACAATTCCGCCCAAACGATCTGCATCTGTCTGTAAAATCAATTCCATAATAGCATTTGTTTTAGCAATAGAACTGCCATTATTATTATCTCCTACAATGCCTCCTACTCTATCTTTTCCTTTTATTTTACCAGAAGCCATGGCGTATTGCACAGTACTTGCTTCATCATTCTTACCCACAATTCCGCCGGCACAACGATCTTCTGCCACAATATCTAGGGTTTTCACTACAACGTTAGAGGTATTGGTGGCTTGACATTGTCCTATAACCCCTCCAGCATGTGATGTCACATTGATATTAATATTTTCGAGGACTGCAGTTGTAATAGATGTACTTTCAATAGCCTGTCCCATTACTCCTCCAGCATAAGAAACCGCATTAATGACAAGATTATTCACCTCAACATCCGTAACAATAGTTTCTTTCGTTGCCCTGCCAATTACACCTCCTGCACGGTTCGCATTTGACGTGATTTCTGTATTGTCAACGAATATATTTGAGATAGATCGGGTCCCTCCTTCATTCCAAGTCACACCTGCAAGCCCGCCTACGTTGTTGTCTCCATCAGATTCGACCTTAATCGCTTCTACTGTAATATTTGTAATATTACCGAGCCTGTGCTGACCTATCATTCCTCCAACTGTACCAACGCCTTTTACCTGCGCCGTACCTGTTGCTGAACTTTTTAATGTGATATTGCTTACATAATCAGAAACTGCCATTCTCCCTACCAAGGCACCTGTGAAATATTGGCCTTCAATATCAAAATCTTCCAGTACGAGGTTATTGATGAAGGATGTGCTCTCATTAATATTCCCGAACATACCCACATAATCTGTTGTAGGAAGTGAGATCGTCAAATTGGATATTGTAAAATTGTTGCCGTTTAAACTTCCTTTAAATGAAGATCCATCTCTTCCTATTGGCGTGTACGCTTTTGCGGGTGTTGCAGAAGGAGATGCATCAATATCGGCCGTTAAAACATAATGATCTTTCCAATAGCTTTCATTTTGGCCTATGAACAACAAATGCTCATAGTCACTGATTTGATAGGGATCTGCAGTTGTACCCGAACCTAGCGAAGGGGCAGTTTGCGCCAAAGAAAAGGACATATGAAATAGTAGCAGAAAATAAGTAGTCGTTAATATCTGTTTCATAGAAATGTAAATAAGTAAGTAAATAATAAGTAATCTTAATAAGTAGTATGGGAAGTGTGCTTTATACAATCGATTGCGCTATTTTACCATTCAGACAAATGATAAAATATATTCGAAAATTATTTTTCAAGATTTTTAAAATGCTTAATAAAAAGCTAGTCATAAATAAATGAAGTAAGTAGTCTGTAAAAAATATCATTTCATGGTATTGCATTGGAGTCACACATTCCAAATGCATCCTTTTGTAATTAAAAAAGAGCAGAGTAAATATCTATAAGAGTTTTCTACTTTCAAAAAAAAGAGGGATAAATATTAAACTTTACATGCTTAATATTCATCCCTCCTATTATTTTTATAATATTCAGATTTACAATAGACTACAGAAGACTTTCCCAGCCACCGGCATTATATACCTGCTTGACTCCTGCCGCTTCAATTAATGCTTTTGCCACTCCGGCTCTTCCACCAGAAAGACAACAAACAATCAATGGTGAACCTAACTGCTTCACTTCTTCTATTCTTGATTGAATTTCATTGACTGATATATTTACAGAACCCTCTATATGTCCTTCGTTAAATTCTGCCTCTGATCTAACATCAAGTATCTTTGCTCCATCTGCTATTAATTGATTGATATCCATTGTATTTTTATTTAATTGAAAACTTATTTATTTAACTACTCACAAAAATAACGAGTAATAAAGAACACAACTGTAACAAATATCACATTACAAATGGTTCACTAATAATAGCCCTCAATTACATAAAGTACTGAATATTACGATTTAAACTAAACCTTTAACGCCTTATTTAATTCCTCAACTGAAGGAGCAAAAGAGTAACCGCCAGAAACAGCAGTTGAAAATTCCATGATTCTATCTGAAACACCGTCTTCAGTATTTCCTAGCATTCGATCCAATTGAATGTCTACACGGAAAGGGTCACAAGTATAAGCAATAAAGAATAAACCTCTTTCTACAGCAGAACCGTAAGGGAATGATCTTCTCCAGATTTTCATAGCAACACCATCATGCTTAGCATCCGTTCTAGAAACATGAGAGTTCTCCGGCATATCATCTCCTTCCAATTCAATACTTTCCTGCTTCGTTCTACCAATGATTTTTTCCTGAACGCTTACAGGCAACTGATTAAATTTCTCTAAATCATGCACCCATTTCTGATGAAATACAAAGCTTCCATTTCCTCCATTCTCATTCTCAGGTATCAAAGCAGCAGGATATTTCTTCTCCTCTTTTGGGTTTGCTGATCCATCTACAAATCCTGTCAAATCTCTATAGTCTTTGTATACAAACCCATTTTCTGAAAGTACTACTTCAAAAGTACCCTTTAAAGCCTCTTCAATACGAATTGTTTGATCCAAAACAAGGGATTGATCCTTACCCAATACTCTAAAATAAAGATCGTTTTGAGTGGATGGCATCTGATGTCCATTTTTCCCTTGCAGTGTGGCAAAATCTTTAAAATTATCTAATTCAAGATCAGACAACATAGACCACAACTCTTTCCCGAAGGAAATTACAACATAAACATTATCAGACTTTTCATTTAAAATAGAGCTGATTGATTTTTTAATTTTAGCAATGTCATTCTCAACTAATTTGTATTCTGAGACATTAAAATTATTCGCATCTTCTATAAAGATACCTTCCTGATAAGTAGGCATTTCGGTGTGTTTTGATTAATATTGTAGATTATTTTTTCAAAGATAAGACATCACTTCAGCTTTTTATGGTGATTATGATTATAAAATAACTTTAGGGAACAGAATTTAATCATAAATAATACTAATATTAATAACCATTTAATAGCAAAATCTTGGATTGAAGGTGAGTGATACTTTTTTTCGTTATCTTGCATTAGTGCAACAACAACTATATAACATTATAAACTACTAAGTTTTGACTAAATTAATCTATAATATTTTCATTTTACCTATAACGTTGCTTCCATTCAGGCTACTTTATATTTTCTCAGATGTACTTTATTTTATCTTCTATAAATTACTAAGATACCGTACTTCTGTAGTAAGTGAAAACTTAAGAAATTCTTTCCCAGAGAAATCAAAAGCAGAGTTAAAACACATCGAAAGTGAGTTTTACAAGCATTTATGTGATATCATTTGCGAAAGCTTCAAAGTATTCAACATCAAAAGAGAAGAAATCTTTGAAAGATGTGTGTATGAAGACTTAGATCTTATTGAAAAATACAAAGACCGCAATATCTGTATTGTTGGAGGCCACTATAATAATTATGAATATGCTGCCACTACCGCTACAGGATGGGCCGGCAGAGAGGTAAGTTGCTTATTTTCTAAACTCAGTAATGAGTTCTTTAATAATAGAATTGCAGAATCAAGAAGTCAGTTTGGCCTACAAATGATACAAAAGGATTATGCAAAAGAATTCTTCAGTAAAAAACATGAAAAGCCTTTCGGTTTAATTTTCGGTGCAGATCAATCACCTACCTATAGTAAGAATGTGATTTGGATGAATTTCCTCAATCAAGAAACCGCTTGCTTTTTCGGTCCTGAAAAATATGCAAAGGAAAACGATATGGTTGTAATCTATACTCGAATTACTAAAACGAAAAGAGGATATTATAAAGTTAACTTTGAGTTAGTGACGGATAAACCACTGTTAGAACCTCATGGTGAAATTACGGTCAAACATAACCGTATTTTAGAAAAGGATATCATCAAGAATCCTCAGTATTGGTTATGGACGCATAAAAGATGGAAAAGAACCAGAAGACCTGAAGAGGTAATTATGGAAACCACTTATGCATAGAGACATAAAAAAACTCCTTGATCTTAGTATGAAATTCAAGGAGTTTTTTTATGAGGCACTAAGTAAATTATTTACCCAATACTAGGAAACTGCCATTCAGCAAGTTTTCTTTATTGTATTTAAATTCTTCATCTTCTGTGTTGCCTACATAAACAGTACCGCCTGCAGCTTCCACTACAGCTTGTCCTGCCGCAGTATCCCACTCCATTGTTGGTCCATGTCTATAATAAACATCAGCTTTACCTTCCGCTACCATACAGAATTTTAAAGAACTACCCACAGACATTGCATCTGTTACTTGATATTTCTCTAAGATTTCTTCTTCTGCCGGATTTGCATGTGACTTAGATCTTACAGCCACTCTGTCAGAAGCTTTCCATTCTACGTTGATTGGATCAAGGATACCATTTTCTCCTTTTTTAGCTCCTACTCCATCAATACCTATATAAATAACATCTTTTACAGGAACATAGATCACGCCTAAAACAGGTTTCTTATTAGAGATCAGAGCAATATTTACAGTAAACTCTCCATTTCTATTGATAAACTCTTTTGTACCGTCTAATGGATCTACGCACCAATACGTTTCCCAGTCTTTTCTTTCATCATAAGACATTTCTTTACCCTCTTCCGATAAAATTGGGTAATCAAATTTAGACAATCCTTTCATGATCACTTCATGTGAAGCTTTATCTGCTAATGTTAAAGGTGAATTATCTGACTTTACTTCTACCCCTAAATCTTCTTGTTTATATATCTCCAAAATTGCTCTACCTGCATCAACAGCAATCTGAATCAATTCTTCCGATAATTTCTCTAAATCCATCGTAATTGTTATTGTTTAATTTATTATTTATTTCTGACATCAAAAATAAGGCTAACAATGGAGATAAAACAAATTATTTTACATCAGAACATGAGGACGAGCAGGTTTAATTGGTTCAGGCAATGGAACATTTCCTAATTCATCTTTAATATTGATCTCAATCGTTCTCGAAAGTGTGAGCATTGGGGTGTCAGATGACTTGTCTTCAAAAGGGTCTTGTAAGTAGGTAGCGATTCTTTCAATCACCAAAAATGCTAATGCCAATGTCAAACTTGTTACAAGCAAAACTAAACCGTTTGTCTCCACTAAACCATAAGGCACAGAAAAGATAAATAAGTAAATAAGTATTTCTAATAACAATGTATACATTGAAGGGAAGACTGTATTTTTAATTCTCTCGCATTTTCCCATGGAATCCGTCAACTTGCTTAAAGTTTCATCAAGCTGTACTAGTTGATACGTATCAAGATAACCATTTTTATAGAGGTCTCTCAACATCTTCCCTTGAGTGAAAAGTAATGCATTGGGAACGTTTTTGCTTTTCATGAGTTTGGGCATCTCGTTTTTAGTCACTAGATGTCCAATGTCTTTTAGAGTATCTTGTTTTCTCAAATGCCTTGCAAGCGTATAGCACCAAGCGGCCTGCCGGAAGGACATCTCTACCACAATATCTCTAGTTTTGGGATCTGTTTTCACAAAGGTCATTAGTTGCCGCACCCATGATCTGCTATCATTGACAATTGCACCCCAAACCATCCTTGCCTCCCACCATCTTTGATAGGAAGAATTGGTTCTGAATGCTAATAATAAAGAGATTGCTGTACCCGGTACTGTGATTATACCTAAAGGCAGACTTAGATTGTTTAATAGGTGCTCGTCATCTAAAATGGAGAGAAATAGCATGTAAATGGTGATAATCAGGGCCGAAAACCATAAATCACTAACTAACCTATTCCAAGGGATATATAGTCTTGTTACCATCTAAATATATAATGTAATTCTGAAATAAAAAGTATTGGTATGTTTTTAAACTATTCATTTAAAATAGCATAATACATTCAAAAAAAAGAAAGAAATATTTTATCTCATGTAATGACTAGAAGTTTTTTCCTTTTTAAACTAAATAATTCAACAAATTCTTTTTTTCAATCAATATTCTTACACCAAAAAGCTTGAATTAACATAATAGAAAAACACCGAATTACAGCTAACTAAAAGTATATCAATGCACTTAACAAAGTGTACTTTCAGATGATAGAAAAGGATTTAAATAATAGGATAAAATTCACTAATTTACTGATATACAGTACTATTCTATTGTTATAATTTCTATACTTTAAAACTCATTCTGAATTACGCTATATTTTAAATTCTGTAACTGTACTTATACCGGGCTAGTTTATTAAGAGCTTGTTTGAAATATCTGTTTTAGTAAAAAATATCCATTTAGAACGTGCGTTTACTGGTTTCAGTCACTATTATTTTCGCTGAAATAAATTCTCTCACAACCTAAAATGGTAAATTTTCACTCGTAAAATGAAAAATTCAAACATGCTGAAATAAAAAGTATTTGATGTGAATTCTTGGTTCTTCCTCACAAGTCCTACCATGTCCTTCATGTATTTATCTGATTTATAAAGTCGACGAAATGAAGATTATGAGCTAACCCTATCTGTACCTTATAAACTATAATTTCTCTTTTAATTTAAATCATCATGAACAAGCTATTTAAGCTGGGTATTTTCACCTTGTTGCTGATTGGTTTTGCCTGTCAAACCAAAATCAACGAACATCAAATCACTCCTTATCAAAGTAATGGAGAACAATCCAACATAAGAATGCCTTTCAGTCAGAAAGTTTATCTTTTGAACAATAAAAACGGTATTTCTGATCTTTATGAGGTAAAATATGATTTTCAAGGCTTGGGAACTACTACAGTTCTGAATCATCTGAAAGCATTCCATGGACATTCTCACATGACAGTTTCACCTGATGGAGAGACACTGGTTATTGTCAATAATGGAAGTAATAAAAAAGGAATGAATGATGGAAAGGTATTCTTTTATCAACCTTCCACTGGTAATGAAATAAGCTTTAAGCTTCGAAAAGCAAATGGAAAAGGGATTGTCAATACCGGAAAGAAAGTGGGAATCACACAAGTTGATTTTGACAGAAAAGGACGTCTTTTTATCGCTGGTGGCTTCTTTGAGGTAGTACCGGCAATTGAGGAGAATGGAAAGTATAAGGCAATTAATTTTACCTCTGACACTAGATCATGGTGGGATTTTACTGCATTACAATCCTCTTCTATGGAATACCTAACTACTAAAAACTACTTAAGAGTTGCCGCTACAGATGTCGTTATTGCTGAAGGAGAGGAGGATGATCTGGATATGCTCAGAAATGATTATTTCAGCAATGATCAAACCTCAGCTTCTTTTACACCTGATAGTAAATTGAAATTTAAAGGAGGAGATATTACTTTCACACAAAGCAGTCAGGAAACAGGAGGTTTTGAAGAGGAACATCTGATTACTTTTACCCGTGCTTATGGAGGTGCGGCTATTAAAGTAAAAATTGGGATGGGTACTAATGGTAAACCGAAAGTACAAGGAGAATATTTATTCGATATTGATAAAAAAGTAACTGGTGCTGCATTAATGGGAGATAATCACGTGATTGTTTCCACGGCGGGTAGAAATTCATTTAAAGTTTATTCCCTTGATGGGGAATTGATTGTTTCTCCAAGTATTACTTTTTCTCAAGAAACTATTGATAAAGGAAAAAGCTTTACAAGAACATCTGCAGGTGATATGGCTTGCACACAGGTTTTCGACCTTGAAGGACTGAGTGGAACGGATGGTTTGGTGACAGACAGAGTGATCAGAAACGTTGGGGGAGCCAATGATAACGCTTGGTTCCATGAGCACTGGAATTTAGCAGAAATGAAACTTTACCGTCCTAATTACAGATCTGAAGTTAACATAGATGATACACCTCCTGATGTAAATAGAGATCAAAGACAAAATTCTGCCAATGCTGATATAGCTGACCTTAGACAAAAACCTAAACTATTTGCTTCTTTAGGTGGAAACGGCGGTTATGCGGTTATGAAATTCAGAGCTCCTACTGTGGTCACTAATTCTACTTATATACAGGTTGTGGAAACTACATGGGGTAGAAATCCGGATTATGAATATTCTAAGTATATGACAAAAAAATGACTCTCCATGAAATTGATTAAATTTGAATTTCGACATACAAAATTTATCAATTATGGAGAGTCAACACGAATATACGAAATTGTTTGAAAAAATAAATTCACAGATCAAAATCAACAAAGCTAGATTAGATTGTTTGACATATCTA
>NZ_JABANE010000080.1 GCF_012844305.1 Flammeovirga aprica JL-4 | reverse complement strand
GATAACATGATTTTTTCTTAAATCTTTTTGAAAATTCTCTGCAATATATTGTACCCCTTGATCAGAATGGAAGATCATACCCTTTTCAGGTTTACGATTTATTTTAGCCATTTTCCAAGCCTTTAAAACTGTGTTTTCTGCTGTCATATCTTCAGACATTGACCATCCTACAATAGAATGGTCAAATAGGTCTAAGATCATTGTTAAATATAACCAACCTTGGTCTGTTGGAATATAAGTAAGGTCTGATACCCATGCTTTTGCTGGTGCATCTGTTTTAAAATTACGGTTCAGTATATTAGGTGCTACCTTCTTTCCATGGTTGGACTGTGTCGTCTGAGGTTTGTAACTTTTACAAATGCAGCTTTTTATGTTTTCTTTTTTCATTATTCTAGCTACTCGATTACGAGAGGTCTGGATACCTTTCTCTTTTAATGAGGAAGTGATCTTATAGCTTCCATACCTCTTTTTTGAAAGGTGATATTCCTTTAAAACATGCTTTGTATCTCTCTCGAAAGCTATTTTACGCTTCGACACTTTTTCCTGACGCCAACTGTAATAGGCTGAACTACTTATTTCTAGAACTTCACACATACTCTCAACAGAAAACTCATGACTATGTTCTTTAATGAATTTATAGGTTAACTGTCGCTCTTGGAGAATATGCCTATGGCCTTTTTTAATATATCACGTTCTGTTTTTACCTTTTGAAGCTCCTTTTCCAACTCTGCTATTCTAGCTTCTTCTGGTGTTTGTACAACATTTCCATTGCCCTGAAAAGAATTACGCTCATATTTATCATATTCACGTACCCATCTTCTAATCATATGATCATCTAGGTTGTTCTCTTCAGCAACTGTCTTTGCTGGTCTACCACTTTGAACTAAGTTAACTATCATCAATTTGAATTCTTTGTCGTAGCTTTTTCTTGTACGTCGTTTTCCCATAATGCAAAAATACTTTTTTTTGATTAAAGGGGCTTAACTTACTCTCCGGGTAAATGTAGCTATTCCATTTTAACTATGGTGCACGAAACACTCGTTTACTTTTGTCCTAGTACTTAGGCGAAAGTAACAAAGAAAAATAGAAGAATAAAAACAGCGAAGCACATTACTAACAATCTCTATCTTGTATTACTTAATACAAAATCATTTCTTCTCTTTGCCCTTTCAAATTGATTATCAAATTTTCGTTCAAAGGGTGTAAAAATATGTTTTTCGAAAAAAGGAAGTGTCTCTATCATACTATTATACCCACAGCCTGTCACTATTAATTTCGCTTGGTCAAATAATGAGTGAGCAGGGTATTGATGGATCATTTCAACATTATCTGCAATTACTCCCGAAAAATCCTTTGGGGAATTGATCAAAATAGGAAGATTGGATTGCTTATAACCAGGGTGTTTTTTCAATAATTCAAGGAGTTGGAGCACCTCTTCTTGGGACCCGGAATGATTGATGAGATAATATTTTTGTTCTTGATTTTGTTGACCTGCCTTTACTTTAGAAGGTTTTAACTGATAATGATGTACAGTGTTAGAATTAGATTTTATAAAACGGAATTGCTCTTGATTCATAAAATCTATAATGTACGAAGTATCAAATTTTACATTTTGAAATGATGATTTTTGAATGTATGTGTTCCATTTCAGATAGCGTGCTATATAATGTGTTCGGCACTGTTTTGGAATAAGATTGAAATCAATTTCTTTAAATAAACCAAGTGGAAAAGTATCAATGTAAAGATCAGTGACAGCGTGTTTTATTAGCTGATGCAATAAGTAGTCAAACAATTTTCCCTTATCATTTACCACTTCTGTATCTATGATAATACATTGATCGGAAGGAAATACTTTAGTAGCCCAAGCAGTTGAAAAAATAAGAAAGTCACTTTCTATTCCTAACGTACTTATCAGTCTTTTCACACGGGTAAGATGCCCCAAACCACCTCCTAATACATAAAACAGTTTCATAACTAAAGAATTTCTACAAATGATTGTAATTCATTTTCCAATGTATAGTTTTCTTTGATATCCTGGTAAAGATTTGTCCCTAATAACGTCCTTTCTTCTTCATCCATTTTAGCGATTTGTTTTAGTTTTAAAGCACAATCTTCTTCATTCAAATTCTCAAAAAGCAACCCATTTTCACCATCTGTAATCACATCTTTCATACCATCTACTGCACTCGTTACAACTGGAATACCAAGTCCTCCTGCCTCTAATAAAACATTAGGCATGCCCTCATAAAAAGAAGGAATTGTGAGCCAATCACAATACAAATAATAAGGTATTAATTCATAACGGCTTACATTTTCCAGTGCTTCATAACTCACTCCTACCTCGTCAAGTAAAGTCTGTTCTGTAGCTGTGATTTCTCCTGTAAAAAGAAAAAGAAAACGATCAGCAACCAGTGAACGTCTCAATGCATTCAGAAAAAATGTAAAACCCTTTTTCTCTTTTATAAAACCAAAAAGGCCAATAATGATTTTACCTTGATGCATACTCCTAAAATCCATTGCCTGCTGTACTTCTTGAGGTGTTTTTCTCCAGAAATTTAGATCAATGCTGTTAGGTGTAAAATACGCTTTTGTGTAATCAAACACCCTCTGCATGCGCTGTATTTTATCATTGCTATTGGTAAATATTCCAGAAGCATTGTTAATTAACCGCTCTAAATTAAATACGTCTTTGGCATTGAATAAGGAAACATCAAAATCATTTCCTCTAAAACAAAAATAGTATGGCACACCTAATAATTTATGAATAACATAAATCCCTTCTTTCACAATATTACCGCCCCACCCCATAATCAGGTCAGCCTCACCCTCAAAATTATTTTCTAAATAAGTGGCTGTAAGATGAAGCGTGTGAGCTTTTGAATGGGTCACTGGAATATAAGTATAGGTCCCATTCTGTTTTGTCAACGTTTTAAAGGGCTTCCCCTTTCTATAAAAATGTACTACATGAATGTAAAAACCCTTTGATTTCAACCCTTCGATAATTCGATCACATGACTCAGACATTCCTCCTTGCTGTGGTGGATAGTTTTCTGTAAGCCAAAGTATTTTTTTCATTAATCTTATTCTTGTTTTACTTTTCCCACTTTCTGACTTTTTGAGTTAAGAATAATGGTTCTTCTTGTGGTTCAGTGGACGTTGCAATGCAACATCCCTACAAGACTCATATTAATACATCCATTGAATCACTTTACAGACCACAACACGGTCCACTTTTCTTAACTCTTCATTCTTCATTCTTAACTCTCCTCTTAACTATCAAAATAAGAAACGTCCCCTTCATCAAATTCATATGCATCTATTCCCTGCTCTTCGAACTCTTCCTTCATAAGATCTATCTCATCGAGCATCATCTCAGAGTACATCAACAATTCTAGGTCTTCTGCCTCATATTCTCTTCTCCTGTGCACAAACCAATACCAGCTGTCATCGTCATACAGTTCTCCATCATCTTGTCTCTTACTGTAGCAAGATTTACAAAATCCATGTTCAGTAAAATGAGTAGCACAAAAATATTTATTACAATCCCCGCATTGATGTTCTGCCCTATTTTCACATCTTTTCAGGGTGAAAATCCCAATTTTTTGTTCACAATTTCCCATTGTTATTTCCTTTTCATTTGTAAAAATGGTTGCTGTAAATGCTTTAACTGCTCATTTAATAAATGACTTGTCTTATGCCTCCCATTGTCTGTTTTGAATTTACCTTTAAACACCCACATTCCAGCTTCTAAGCTCATTCCGTTCTCTTCTACATTAGGTTTAGGTTCGTATTTTTGGCTGTCAAAAAGGATATTATAAGCAACTTTATTGAATTGGTTTTCCTTGGATTTATGTTTCGTTTTTCCAGATCTACTTCTTTTTGTCCAACTTTGTTTTCTGCAAAAGTAATCATCCTGTAAAATTACTTTCACACTATTACCAAGACTGAATTTCAATCTTAAATATTCTTTTTTGTAAATCACAAAATTTCGACCTCGTCTTCTAAACTTATCAACTATCTTGTCTTTTACCTCAAGAGGTGTACAGTCCATACTTAAATTTACTTTTAGTTTAGGGCCAAAATCTTGTATTAAAACATAAATAAGACCTTTCAACACCTCATCATTATTCATTTCAAAAGGTTCATATTTTGTTCTTTTCCTTAATTGAATCGTTAATATGATGCTTCCTATTAAAGCGACAATTAAGACAATAAGCAGCCAATCCACCTCTTTTACATAAGCTAAAAATGCTGCAGCAGCTAAAGCCAATGATCCAAATATTCCATATCCATTAATATGATCTCTTTTACCTTTGATCAGGGTATAATACAAAGATGACTTATGAATGAGGTGATAGAGTTCTCCCAAAGAAAACCTTCCTTCTATTTTTCTATCCTCAATAAATTGGAGTTCATTTGAGGTCAAAGTCCCCTTAAATGTATTGTGATCACCATATTCTCCTTTTGCTTCAGCATACGTTATTCTTAAAGGATATTGTATCATTTTCTGCATTGGCTTCAATTTATTCTTACATTTAAAATTGAAATAAGAGTTAAGAAAATTAGATCGTAAAAGACCACAACACGATCCACTTTTCTTAACTCTTCATTCTTAATTCTTAACTCTCTCCCCTTAACTATCAAAATAAGAAACATCTCCTTCGTCAAACTCATCGGCATCCATTCCATCCTGATCAAATTCATCTCTCATCATTTCTACCTCATCCAGCATCAGCTCAGAATAAGTCAGCAACTCCAAATCACCTGCATCATATCTGTGTCTTCTTCTAGCCGTCGCCCAATACCATCCATCACTTTCCATCAACTGTGAACTATTTTGCCTTTGAGAATAACAAGATCTACAAACACCTAAATTTGTAAAATGTGTATCACAAAAATATTTACCACATTCATCACAATGATACTCTCCTTCCTTATTACATTGTTTTAAAGTGAAAATTCCTATTTTTTGTTCGCAAGTTGCCATGATTCTTTCGTTTTGATCTGTAAAAATGGTTGTTGTAAATGCTCCAATACTTCATCCAATAATTCATTAATATCGGATTCCTCCACTTCTCTTATTTTAAATTTGCTTTTATGTTCCCACATTCCTTCTTTTAGTTCAAATACCTTATTTTCAAAAGTCTGATGTCTTTCGATATACATTTGATTAAAGTGAAGTCTATTTTCATTATCAGCAATAGTATAGTGTCGACTATCTAAAAGTACCTTGTAATATAATTTATGAACACCTTTTTCCTTAGACTTATACTTTGTTTTTACCCTTCCAGCCCTTCTATTAGTGGTTTTCCAATTTTGGACTTTTAAGAAAAACTGATCTTCAAGCTGTAGTTTCATATGCTCTCCAACATTTAACTTCAGCGTAAAAAGATGTTTATTATAGACTTTAATTTTTTTAGCTCCAGCTTGGTATTTTTTCAGCAAATTCACTTTGCTTTGTTCTATTTCATTAAAGTTCAAATTAATATACACCTTCTGCTTAGGTCCGAAATCTTTCATTAAAGCATAGATAATCCCTTTTAAGGCGATTTCATTTTCTAATTGAAATTTAGAGTATTCCGTAATACTCGTAACAATACCTATAGAGATGATTGCACTCACAAAAAGTAAAGCAAAAATCCCTATTCCTAATTTGGTATAACTCGTCATCATTGTAATTATACCAATCATAAAGAGGGAAAAAAGAGTAATTGCTACCTTCAGCGAGAGTTCTTCTCTTAAACCTTTACGCAGTGAATTATACAGTGATGTCTTATAAAGAATATTATAAATCTGCTTTAATGTAAAGTTGCCTTGTAGTTTATTGCTGTTCAGAAATTCATGATCAGCGTTCGTAAGTTTGCTTTTAAAAACACTATGGCTTCCGTATTTTTCTTTTGCCCTTCTGTAGGATATACTCAGAGGGTACTTCGTTATTGTTTGCATATTGTTTCTTCTTCAATTAGTTCATGATAGACATTTTGGAGTTTTTGTATTTGTAGTTCCCATAAATACTGAGACTGAATTTTTTGATAAGCATTTTTAGCCAATTCCTTTCTTTTTGCAGGATCTGAGAGTAACAGATAAATACTTCTCCCTAATTCATTGGGGCGTTCTGACTGCAATAAAATACCATCGTGATCATGCTGAATGATCTCTCTTGTCACCTGCAAATTAGATGCTATTACAGGTACTTGATGAGCCATGGATTCCAGTATTTTCAGTGGTGAACACCCTTGTTCTATATTTCTAGCATCTTCTTTTAATGGAGCCACGGATATCATAGCATGCTGTAATAACTGTGACAAATCTTCCTTGCTTTGTTGATAAAACCATTGGATATTTTCCTCTAGACCAAGACGGCTTACGACCTTATGCAATAGTTTTGCTTCTTTAGGTCTTGTAGAACTGCAAATCACCAACTTCAAATCAGGCTTCATTTTTAAGAGGTAAGGCATACTTTTGATCAGAATATCAACCCCCTGCCATTTTTGAACGGCTCCAAAATAAATGATATAATCTTCATCAATTATCTTTGGATAGTCTGCCTCATTCACATTGGCACCATTAGGTATTACAATTATTTTTGCTTTTTCAATGCCATAATTCTGAAGTATACGCTCTTGTATCAGTAAAGAGGGAACCACAATCATATCACTTTCCTCAAGACAGTACTTTTCTATTTTTCTAATTTTATCAATTGATGCCTTTGAAAGCAAAGGATAGCGGTAGGGCAATTCAATAGAAGGAAAACTATTCACCTCAAAAACGGTCTTATACCTTTTCTCTCCTTTTAAAACAGCTTGTGCAGACCAAATATCCCTATAATGCACCACCTCAAGCTCAGGCATAGACTGTATTTCTTGATAAAGTAACTTCCCATAATATTGAGTACGCTCCCAGAAATTAGGGATTTGCTGTTGCATTCTTTTCAGTTGCACATTCCCTTCCCACTCTTCGCTCAAATATTCTTGATTTCCTAAAGTGTACAGCATTCCTCCACCAAAAAAATCGAATAGTGCATTGGCGAAATGAGTGATATGTGTGGCGGCTCCTTTACTTGTGGGGAACAAGTCAAAAGCACAATATAAGGCACGATGTTTTTCCAAGTTAGCTTACATTAAAAAATTCATTTCAAGTTAAGAAAAAAAATTAAGTACTAGGACAAAAGTTAACAGAGTTTATAATGAAGAATTAAGAATGATGAATGAAGAAAGATGGTTCGTGTAATGATCCTTAAAATACAAAGCAATATGGTTTTAATCATGGTACTATGGACGCTGCAATGCAACATCCCTACAAAATCACAGATCCACAACACGCACACCTTCATTCAAAAAGTGATTATCTCAACAATTAACTACACTCATGGAGGTTATTTCTTAATAAAACCCCACAATCTTTATTTTTGATATGATTATCACTATTTTTAAAACAATTGATTGGATATTATGAGGTATTATTTTTTTCATTTTTGAAATCAATAATATATGATTTTGGTTGTCTTACATTATCACCTTTGAACAGGTAGCTATTCCCTCTCACTGAGGATGAAATAGTCTCATTGTATCATAAAAGCATATTCGCTTTTAGAACAGAAAAAATAAACTTTATGAGTCACCTAAGAAGTGATCAAAAAACCTTTTGGGGCATTAAAGCAAATGCCACCGTTTCCATTACGTCCATACTTATTATCGCCATATTGGTTATCAGCACCTTAATAGTTGGTGATCCCATGGAAGAATGGTTCAAAAAAACACAAACAACTGTAGCCAATAATGTCGGGTGGCTATTTATTTTACTGGTCAATGGTCTTTTATTTTATGCTATCTATTTAGGTTTTAGTAAATACGGAAAAGTAAAAATTGGAGGAAAAGATGCCGAACCTGAGTTTTCTCAAACAGCCTGGTTTGCTATGCTTTTCAGTGCTGGAATGGGAATTGGCCTGTTGTTTTGGTCAGTAGCAGAACCCGTTTTTCACTTTAATGGGAATCCTTTTTTGAAAGAAGGAGGATCACCGGCTGTCGCGGCTGAAAAAGCAATGGGTATTACCTTTTTACACTGGGGAGTGCACGCTTGGGCATTGTATGCAGTAGTAGGATTGGCATTGGCCTTTTTTACTTTTAATCTGAAACTTCCGCTTACCGTCCGGTCTATATTCTTTCCATTATTGGGTAAAAAAATATACGGTCCCATTGGAGATGTAATTGATATAATTGCTGTGATTGCCACCTTATTTGGACTCGCTACTTCACTAGGCTTTGGTGTACAGCAAGTCAATGCCGGTTTAAATTACCTTTTCGATATTCCTACTACTAACACAGTAGAATTGATTCTGATTGTGATCATCACGCTCTTTGCCACTTTATCATTGGTATTGGGCCTTGACAAAGGAATCAGAATGCTAAGTGAATGGAATATGCGTTTAGCTTTAGGGCTAATGCTTATGGTTTTATTAGTCGGCCCTACCCTATTTATATTAAAATCTTTTGTTCAAAACCTTGGCTACTATGTCTATGAGTTTTTTGAATTAAGTTTCTGGACCAATTCATACAAAGGAGTCGGTACAGATAAAAACTGGCAAAACTCCTGGACTGTATTTTACTGGGCATGGTGGATTTCATGGTCCCCATTCGTAGGCATTTTCATTGCTCGTATTTCAAAAGGCAGAACCATCAAAGAATTTGTTTTGGGTGTATTGATCGTTCCCTCATTACTCACATTCCTTTGGTTGAGTGTATTTGGCGGAAGTGCCTTATACCAAGAATTAATCGGTAACCACAGCATCACTGAGGCGGTAAATAAAAATATTGCTACAGCAATTTATTTCCTGTTGGAACAATATCCATTTACCACTTTTGCTTCCATCCTAACCGTCATTCTAGTCACAAGTTTCTTTGTGACTTCATCTGACTCAGGTTCATTTGTGGTAGATACATTAACCTCAGGAGGAAGACACGATGCACCTGTAGGTCAAAAAATATTCTGGGCTTCCATGGAAGGTCTTATTGCAGGCGTTTTATTAATGGGCGGTGGTTTAACAGCATTGCAAACAGCCTCCATCTTGACGGGACTTCCATTTTCAATCATCATTATCATTATGTGTTTTAGTTTCTACAAAGCACTTTCTGATTATTATAACGAGCATTATCAAAAGAAAAAATAATGCGCTCTCAAAACATTTACTAGGACAAAAAAAAGTTAAGCAACTTTTTTTTGAATGAAGAATTAAGAATGTAAAATGAAGAAAAACAGTTCGTAAAATGGTTCTTGTAGTGGTTCGTGAGACGCAAAGCATTTCGTCTCTACAGGGGTTCTACTTTCAAATCAATGAACTACTAAATTTGATAGGTATCAGTACCATATTTCTTCATTCTACATTCTTAATTCTTAACTCTTCATTCAAAATATCATTTCAGATGAAATCTCTCTACTCTTTCATTATATTACTTTTCTCTATTTCTATCTCTATCAATGCACAAGATAAACCGGAAATAAACGTGGGAGGTGCACTCCGTTTCAACTATAATAATTCTTCTTGGAAAGAAACCCATCAAAACACAGGAGGTGAATTTGGTTATGATATGTTTGCCATCAAGCCCACCGCTTCTTTCAAAGGCATTGGTCTAAATGCTGAAGTACGCCTCTATTCCCAATCCTTTGGAGGTATCTTCTTAAAACAAGGCTGGTTTGACTATGACTTCTCTGATAAAAATCAGATTCAACTTGGCCTCACTCAAGTCCCTTTCGGCATTACGACCTATAACTCTCACAACTGGTTTTTCAGCATCAATTATTACGTTGGACTAGAGGACGATCATGATATGGGGCTGAAATTCACCCATGACGACGATAAGTGGACTTATAACCTTGCCTTCTTCAAAAATGCAGAAGAACTTGATTTCGGAGGAAACTCAGACCTTTCCAATAGCCGTTATGCCTACGATGTGGCATCAATGGATGAAAATGGAGACGGTCAGTTACAATACAGAAACAAAGAGGTCAACCAATTGAACGCAAAAATACTCCGTAAATTAGGCAGTGATGATTTTACGCATGAGTTAGGACTTTCTGGTTTGTTTGGGGGACTTTATAACCTAGACACCAAAAAGACAGGAACACATTATGCACTAGCCCTTCACTATGAGTTCAACTATAAAAAATGGAACCTCAAAGCACAAGCATCCCACTACAAAAAATCACCTAATGCTCCCGATGGAGAAAGAACAGATGTAGTAGCACTAACCGCTTACGGTGCTCCTTACCTTGTTGCCGCTGAAGCTTCTACCTATACACTAGGCGTTAGTTTCACTCAACCCGTAGAATGGGGACCGATTTCCTCATTGGAGTTTTACAATGACTTCGGGATGGTCGACAAAGTCGAAGCCTCTTTCTATGATTCCTACCAAAACGTAACAGGCTGTTTAGTGTCTGCAGGACTGATGTATATTTATGTAGATGCCGCCTTTGGTAAAAATCAACCTTGGCTTGATCCCAACTTTAATACTGCTCTGGCTTATGGTGTGAAAGACGCAGACTGGCACTTGAGATTTAATATTAACTTTGGGTTTTATTTTTAGAGAGAAAGAGAGAGTTATTTTATTGATATTTTCCTGACTTCAGTAAGTCTTTTATAATCATTTTTGCCTGTTCAAACTTATGATTGTATTTCTTCTTCTCCATCAATTCTATTCCGTATTTACGAGCATATACTTTTATACTGACGGTCTCCATCAATAAATCCTCTTCCATGGGCTTTTGATACTCATAAACCTCACAATGCTTTGTGATCAGAAGCGAACGAAATGGCAGTTTTACATTACACTGATAAGTAGGCAATTTATGTATAGCATGAATCCTAATTCCCTCTTTGTTCAAATCTCGTCGTACCGTAAAATAAGCTTTCCCTCCGGGTTTTAATAAATAAGAAACCTCTGCAAGTACCCTTGTCTGCTCTTCTTTTTCCACGACATTCAACACATAATGACAAATAATAGTATCGTACTTTTTATTAGGAAAAACGGGAGCATAAAACTTATCATACTGCTCTATTTCCACTCCTAGTAAAGCTAAAGCTTCTGTATCTTTCCCATGTCCGGAGCCAAAATCAAGAACCTCTCCTTTCAGAAATTTCTTTTCGTGTAAAAAACGTGAGGGAAATGATATGCTTTTACGATGAATTGCAGTAAGTTCGGGGTGATGTTTAACTGTTGTATTTTTTAGCATAATGAACCGTTTGAGTAGTAATAGTAATGAGGCTTTCCAATTGATAAGCCATATTCTTCAGAAAGATAGTAAATCTTCGTCTTACAAATTAGCTTTACTCAGAGGAATAATTGAAATACTCACTGAAAATCAAGCATTAGTCTACGAAGAAGAAGATTACTGTTTTATTCCATTAGGTCCCCTTGCTGAAAAATGGTTATTCTATTATTTACCTTTTGTCTATCATGAAGTACATCAAAACTCTGGAAGACCCATCGTTTTTTACCAACATCTAAAAGAGTTACAACAATGTTATAAAGGGGAATTGTTAGACATAGAAAAAAGTATTCTGAGGGACATAAAAAAAGGTTTTCCTAACCCCAATAGAAGAGAAAAATATCAAAATTGCATACATGAAATAGCTCAATGTATTTACAAAAACCCTATGAGATATACATTGAATCAGTATTTCAAAAGTGAGTATCAATTTTATCAGAAAAGAGAGGAACTTCCTTCTCTAAAAAAATTAGATGTTAGTCATAAAATATATAGAAATGACATTCATGAGCATTTAGGCTTTATCTCTTTTAGGGCACATGTAAGACATGGCTTAGAACTTTTCGGTTCATTCCTTATTGGAGAAAATTCCATTATCAATAACTGGGCAGACTTAACACTAAATTTCAAGAAAAATAAATCACTTCCTTTCGAGAAAAATGAAATTGTTGAGTTGCTCTATCATTCCAATAATATCAGAAGTGTTGATCCCCCTAGAAGTTATTATGAAAAAGTCCAAAGTAAAGGAGAGCTTTTCTGTTTATGGACGCTTAAACCATTAAAAGAAAATTTTGAAACCGACCATATCATCCCTTGGTCATTTTGGAAAAATAACGATATCTGGAATCTTATCCCTTCTCAAAAAGATGTCAATAATAACAAAAGAGCTAAAATACCTTCTGTAAAATTACTCCGTTCTCGAAAAAAAGAACTAATCAATATCTGGCAACAAACTCACTCTGAATACAAAGACCAATTTGAAAGAGAAGTCGCTCTTACCTTGAACATTCCAAAGCACGACTTCTCTTATGAGAAAATCTTTGAGAAGTTGATTGAAAAAGTGGAGTATTTGATTGATGAGTTGGGAATGGAGGAATGGTAGTTTTTAAATTGCTTTCAATAGCAAAAAACTTTTACAAGCATTGTATATGTAGGTTGATTACTACACACGATTCCATTTTAAGCACTCTTTATAAAAAGCTCCTAACTCATCTTTCAGATCTTTATCCTTGAAGTATTCAATCCATTCCTCATAAGATAAAACTGCAGTTTTACATCTTGAAACGCTTTGCATAATTTGCTCATCAACATCTAACTCTGATATTTCGAACCTATTTTCTATTTGACTATTGACAACTGAGGCTTTGAGCTGCTCTTTAGTCTGATGATGCTTAATCATCTTTTCAGGAGCCACTACAATGAAGAAAGTATCACAGTCTTCCCTTGGTGTATTATGAGCAATGCATACAATATTTCTGCTTGCTTGATTATAATCAGGAGCATGAGTTGTTCCTTTACTCAAATTACTTTTCATTTTGGCTTCTATAATTCCAAAAATTGAAGCATTTTTCTCCACTGTTATTTCTCCTCTTTCTTCATAATTTACACTAAAATCACCAAGTGCCATATCAGCATGTGTATACCCCTCACGATTAATTTCTGCCTTTACAAAAGGACTAGATATCAATCCTTCTGAGGTGGCATTTTTGATTTTACCAAAATCTATCAAACTCCCTATTTTTATTTTTTGTTGGAGAGAATAATGAACTAAAAACCGTGTCATCCATCCCTCATTGTAGATTTCTGTTGGATTGACAAAAGGTATAGTTGAAGTCGATGAAATAGAGTTTACAGTTGCTTTGAATAATTGATCTAAGTAGTTCATTTCTTGAATTAAGTTTGTTTTGCTTTAGTTTTAATATTGGCTAAAAGTAATAATAAATTGTGAAAAGTTTCTCTTCTTTTCTCTTTAATTTCACATTCCCAAACCGTTATCACATTCCACCCCATTTCTGTCAGCTTGTGCTTATTCAAAATATCGTTTGCTCTATTTCTACTGATCTTCCATTCCCAATAATCTACCCTACTTTTGGGTAATCGAAAGTACTTGCAACCTTGGTGCCCATGCCAAAAACATCCATTTACATTGATCACGGTTTTATACTTTGGAAGTACAATATCAGGAGTTCCCGGTAACTTCTCCCCTTTGCTTTTTCCATGTAACCGAAAACGAATCCCTTCCGCATGTAAAAACTTTCTCAAAATCATCTCGGGTTTGGTGTCCTTGGATTTAATTTGAGACATGTTGTAGGAGCGTTGGGATTCGTTGAGGGTGTCCATGTTTATATTTCATTTTGCAAGAAAGAATACTATTTGAAATTCATTCTCTTATTACAGTTACTCAAAATAATTTCACTTCTAAAATATACAAAATCCATTTTTAATTTGACATTCTCCAAAAAAACACCTAACCTTACAATACACTGACTATCATCAGTGTGGTTAATTTATTCAAAAACTAAGCTTATTCTCACTGCTCTAGATTCATACTTGATGCAACAAATATTATTCATATCCCCTATTAAAAAATCAGTTATTTATTGTAGTTGAATTAAATGTCAATGATGAATTGTAGTGCGTAAGCAAAACGTAAAACCACTAAATCATGTCTATTGCTAAAAAAAATGAGAAAGAAATTCTGGAACGTGCTCATACTACTTTTTCTAATGCTTTAAATACACCAAAAATTCGTCAGTTGCTGGAGTTGAACGGTTATCATAAATCTCAAATTGAAGAGGGGTTGTTGATTTCTTCTGAAACAGAAAGTCTGTATAATCAATTTAGTGCTGTTCGGGAGGAACTGAAAAGGTTAGAGGAATTAACGAAAGTAAGAAGGTGTCAGCTCATTAATTATTATAATATACATCGGGAATCGCTTACTTCATTTTATGAGAATGATGGGCTACTTACGAGAAAATTAAGGTTGAATAAGGAAATGTCTTCTTCTCATGATGACCTTTTGAAAGAGATTGAAAGTATGTATACTACTCTTCGTAAAAATAACTTTATTAAGGATCAGGTGAGGGAAATTAATATTGACGACGATGCTCTTGAGCAGATACAACGGGTTATTGATGATTTAAAGGAAAAGCAAAAACTACTTCTACATTTGAAGGATAAGGCTCAGGGACTCTTTTTAGTGATTAGTGACAAACAGCAATTACTTCTTCGTAAAATCGAGGAGATAAAATTGGTAGCTCAGGGTAGTTTGGCTGATACTATTTCTTCTTAAGCTCTTAAATAACAATAGTCGAATTTTAATGATTTACAGTTGAAATTTATATAAAACACCTCTCTCTCCCCCCGTTAAAGAGGTTATAATTTCAATTTAAATCATATAAGTTCATGAAAAAGCATTTATTATTTTTACTAGGTACATTATTATTTTTCACTGTTAATGCACAAGCTCAATTTTATGTGGGTGCATCTGGCGGTAACTCTTTTATCAACCAAAGCTTAAACGATATTAATGGCAATAGTTTCAAAGTGGATGATAATACTGGAAGCTGGAAAATCTATGGTGGTTTAGGTAATAAGTTCCTTGGCGTTGAAGGTGGTTACAGAAGCGTAGGTACGGCTTCGACAGTAGCAAATGATGTGTCTTACGAAACATCGATTACGGGTTGGGATGTAGCGGCTAAAGGTACAATTCATATTGGACCAGTTTTCGGTTTTGCTAAAGCAGGTGCCTTTTTTGGGCAATATGACAACAGATACCCTGAGGTAAGTAGCATGCAGAAAGATACTTCATTTATGTGGGGCCTTGGCGCTGGTGTTCTCTTGGGTGATACTTTTGAAATCAGAATGGAATGGGAATCATTAAATCTTCAAGGAAGTAATAATATCTCTACCTTGAGTTTAGGTACTGCAATTCATTTTGGTGGAGGAAAGAATTAGGCGACTTTAAGAGGGAAGAAAATGATTCTTGTTGTGGTTCAGTGGACGTTGCGATGCAACATCCCTACACAGTATCCATCAAAAAGGATATTCTACCTAAATTTGAACGTAGGCTGTAGGGATTGTTTCATAGCGACGTTCACTGAACCATCATAAAAACCATTTTACGGACAATAAAACACTCCACATTTTTCAACTTTCATTATAAACTTAGTGTGTCTCAAAGATTTACAGGTTTGTCATCCATTAATATGTGGGTAAGTAAAATATTTTAATCAAAAGTTGATAAATGAATTACCTTCCCAAAAGCCCATAATTTCAATTATGGGTCTACGAAATACCAGTTCCAATTATATAATCTTAGGTGAAGAGGATATATGAAAAAGTGAATATTTAACCCTATATTTAAGTACTAGCAGGAAGAAGAGAATTCTTCTTTTGGTAAGAATTAAGAGTGAAGAAAAATGGTTCTTGTTGTGGTGCAGTGGACGTTGCAATGCAACATCCCTACAATGGCATCCGTCATAAAGGATATTCTACCAAAATTTGAACGTATATTGACTTGGCGTTGAATTAAAATGCTATAAAGGACCATTTTTTCAAAACCACTTTATGGACCATAATACGATCCATTTTTTTTCATTCTTAGTATCAATTTTAGCAAACATAAATAACTGCAAACTATGAGCATGAACACCGTTCTTTATAATGTTAAAGAAGAAGAACTATCTCAAATCATCAAAGATCCTCAGCTCTTAAGAGATCACATGAGCGACTATAATGATCTTTCTTTGGACACCTTATGGCAAGGGGTTATATTTTTTGTATTTAAAAAAGATCTACGTTCTTGTCTTAATGATGAAATTCTCCCACTTTATGGTCTGCTTGGACACAATAATTTAAAGATCGATCCTGATTTAGGGTTTATAGATATGAGTTATTCTCACTCTAATGAAGTAAAGCTAGCTTATAATTATTTGAAACAACTTGATATTGAGAAATTAAAAAATCAAGTCACACTTCAGGAGTTAAAAAGCAATAATGTCTATCCGACTGACCTTTGGGAAAATGAGAGCGTTATTAATAGTTTAAAAAATAATCTCAATTGGCTGATCAATTTCTATAAATCTGCTTCTGAAAAATCAGAGTCAGTGATTGTGGTTACTTTCTAATCGTTTAGCTTAGGGGAAGAAAGAATTTATAACTTCTCCAAGTCCTCTACAGGAATACCTGTAATCTTAGAAATGGTGGTTAGAGATATTCCTTCTTTTTTAGATTCTATGGCGATTTCTAATGCTTTTTTTCTTGCTTCATCTTCCCTTACCTTAAATTCTGCCTCTGCTTTTAATGTAAAAAGTCGGCTTGCTTCGTCTCTAAGATTCTTCAAGTGGATTTTATATTTTGCCTGTTCATCTGCTGAAAGGTTGTCTACTCTCAATATTTCTTTTGCTTGTAGTAATCCTTTAGCCTTAAAATCCTCTTTAATTTCATTGTTCTTAAAATAATAAATCCATTCATCCAATGTATCTCTAGCGATGTCATCAAATTGATTTACTTTCACAACATAATATTCAGGAAATAAATCTGAAGGAGTTGTTTTTCCACCTAATAGCATTTTTTGTTTTGCTGATAATTCTAAAACATCTTTTTGATGAATACCTTCAAAATGAGTCCTACCGTGATATACATAATCCTCTCCCTGACCTAAGTCAAAATAAACGATATTTACAGAATATACTTTCTTAACTTGTTTGTAAGAATCTCCTACTGTTATATACTCTGTTACGGCCTTTGATGTACCGTAGATCATCCTTTGGAAATAATCATGTTCTAATTGGTTTTGGACCTCTATAATTACCAATTCTCCATTCTCATTTTTCACCAGAATATCAACTCGATTGTATTTATCAATTTCAATTTGCTGATTACTCTCACTTTCCAAGATACTTTCAATCTTAATATCCTCTTTCATGAGTTCAGATAAAAAACCTTCTAAAACAGAATAATCTGCTTTATTTCTTAAAAGGCGTTTCATAGCCCAATCAAATCGAATTAAGTTTCTGTTTCCCATTGAATTATTTTATTTATTTCCGTGAGGTAAAATTAAGCACCTATTTTTTCATAAGTACTAAGCCAAAAATAATTGATAATTATTTCTTAATTATTTTTTGTGAGTACGATGCTAAAAAACGTATAAATAATGGTTCTATTTAAAGTTTTTTGAAAGAAGTAATCGCAAAATAATAATAAGAATTAGTATTAAATAATTTTGTCTTGGTACTTATTCAGCATTTAGGCATAAAAAAACCCACTGAGAGACGCTTTTCTCAGTGGGAGTATATAGAACCAACTTGTATAGGAACTATACTGTAGCCGGCTCTTTCTCGAAAATCGATTCTAAGATTGACATGGCAGCCTCTCTACCGTCCAATGCTGCAGTAACCACAAGGTCAGCACCACGAACAGAGTCTCCACCTGCAAATACACCTGGCACAGATGTTTCGCCTTTCGCATCTGTTTCAATCGCACCCCATTGGTTCGTCTTCACACCTGCGTCAGTGATCCATCCTAGTTTTTCATTGCTGAAACCTAATGCTAAAATAAACACGTCAGCTTCAACAATTGCTTCTGAACCTGCAACTTCAGTCACAGCTTGACGGCCCGATGCATCTGGCTCAGAAAGCTCCATGTCTACGAATTTCGCTCCGTAAACATTTCCTTTATCATCTGCTACAAAATTCTTAGGTGATTTTAAGAAATTGAATTCTACACCTTCGTCTTTTGCGGCTCTTACTTCTTTACGGCTACCTGGCATGTTTTCTTCGTCACGACGATAGAAACATGTTACCTTCGCAGCTTTTTCACGGATTGATGAACGTACACAGTCCATTGCTGTATCACCACCACCGATTACTACTACACGCTTTCCAGTTACATCGTATTTCTTATCGAATTGTTGCTCATCGATTTTCTTTTGGATGTTAGTCAAGAAAGGTACTGCCATATAAATGTTGTCAGAGTTGTAAGCCTCATCGTCTAATTGACGACCTGCCATTGCTCCGATTCCTAAGAATACCGCATCGTAGTCTTGGTTTAATTGCTCTAATGTTACATCATTTCCGATGTCCACACCCAATTTCAATTCCATACCAGCTTCTTGTAACAATTCAACTCTACGCTCAACTGCTGCTTTCTCTAGTTTGAAACCTGGGATACCATACGTCAATAAACCACCTGCTCTATCCGCTTTATCAAAAACAACTGGCTTCACTCCTGCTCTTAACAAGAATGTTGCACAAGAAAGACCTGCAGGACCTGATCCTACGATAGCTACTTTCTTACCTGTCATTTTCTCAGCAAACTCGGGCTTGAATCCTTTTTTGAATCCTTTCTCAGAGATTGCCACCTCAATAGAACCAATTGTGATTGCTCCAATTGTCTCTTCTTCGTTACCGTCATTCAAAGTACAAGCACCTTCACACAAACGGTCTTGAGGACAGATACGACCTAAGATCTCTGGGAACGGTGAACTTTCGTTTGAAATTTTGAAAGCTTGTTCTAAGTCTTTCTCAGCAATAAAACGAAGCCATTGAGGAATATAGTTACTTAGAGGGCAACCTACTGATGAACAATATGGGTTACCACATTGCACACATCTACTTGCTTGTGAAGCAGTTTCAGATGTAGAGTACACCTCACTGATTTCATTAAAGTTCCCTACTCTTTCATCTGCAGGACGAAGTGTAGGTGTAATTCTTTCTATTTTAGTGAATTCGTACATATCGTTTTCTTTTAAAAGGTATCAGAATGTGGTGGCCTTTTCAGACCACCAAATCATTTAAGTACTAGGCAAAAAGTAAACGGATGATTCTAAGTAATTGTTTTTATTTTAATTCAATCTGAAATTGATCGAAAGGTCAAAATAGAAACATAAAACGTCCGACTACGTTCAGCCTTGCTCTTAGTTGCCCTCCATTGGGTTCAATGGAGATTTCATATCTTTTGAAGTCACCATGTAGAAGTAACGTACTTCTTCACGGAAGTGATCTAGGATATGTTTTGCTTTCGTAGAACCTGTACGGAACAAGTAGCTACGTAAGATACGCTGTAAGTAGAAACGTCCTTCGTCTCCCTCATCCGTATCGATACGAGTAGCTTTGATCAACTCTTGGTTCATCTTGTCGATAAAGCGGTTCGTCTTGTCATAAACAAACGCGACACCACCTGTCATACCAGCACCGAAGTTGTTACCTGTTTCACCAAGGATAACTACAGTACCACCTGTCATGTATTCACATGGGTGATCACCTGTACCTTCAACAACAGCAAGGGCTCCAGAGTTTCTTACGGCGAATCTTTCACCAACTTTACCTCTTACGAACAACTTACCACCTGTTGCACCATATAAACAAGTGTTACCTGCTAATGAGCGACCTTCAGACTCACCATCTCTTGGTGTGATGATGATTTGTCCTCCACTCATACCTTTACCTACATAGTCATTACCTGTACCTCTTAATGAAAGCAACATACCATGACTCAATAAACAACCAAATGATTGTCCTGCAGTACCTTTTAAGTTGATTGTGATCAATTCTTTTGGTAAACCTTTCTTACCGTGGAATTCCGCAATCTGACCAGAAATTCTAGCACCGAAACTACGGTTAGTGTTCACAATCTCTTTGTTCAAGACAGTTCTATAATGAGGTCCTTTAATGACTGGCATTAATTCCTCTAGAATGTTTTGCTCGAATTCGTTTGGATCAAATGGATCGTTAGAAGCTTTTTCTCTGATGTTTTTACCTTCTGCATAGTAAAGAACATCTTTGAAGTCGAACTTCTGAGCGAACTCATCTTCAACCACTTTTAATAAGTGAGTTTGACCGATGATTTCATCCATTGATTTATATCCTAATTCTGCTAAGATCTCTCTTACTTCCTGAGCCATTGCTTGTAGGTATGAAACCACACCTTTAACAGTACCCATGTAGTAAGCTCTCAATTGCTCAGATTGAGTTGCGATACCCACAGAACATTTGTTCAAGTGACAAACTCTTAAGATTTTACAACCGATCGTCGTTAATAATGAAGTACCAAATGCAAAGCTTTCTGCACCGATCATTGCACCTTTTACAAGGTCAAGACCTGTTTTCAAACCACCATCTGTTTGTACTTCTACAAAGTCACGAAGACCGTTTACTTTCAATGCATTGTGTGCCTCAGCTAAACCAAGTTCCCAAGGGTTACCTGCGAATTTGATTGAACCTAATTGCGCTGCACCAGTACCACCGTCAGCACCTGAGATAATGATCTTATCTGCATATGCTTTAGCAACACCTACTGCAATCGTACCTACACCGGCAGTTGATACCAATTTCACACAAATACGTGCTTTAGGGTTCACTTGCTTTAAGTCGAAGATTAGCTGTGCTAAATCCTCAATTGAGTAGATATCGTGGTGTGGAGGAGGCGAGATCAATGTCACACCTGGAATTGTACATCTTAGTGATGCAATCAATGGAGTAACTTTAGAACCTGGCAACTGTCCACCCTCACCTGGCTTCGCTCCTTGTGCTACTTTGATCTGAATTTCTTCAGCATTTCTTAAGTAGTGTGGAGTTACACCAAAACGACCAGAAGCGACTTGCTTGATCTTAGAGTTTTTGATTGTACCAAAACGAGCTGGATCTTCACCACCCTCACCAGAGTTAGATTGACCACCGATTTGGTTCATTGCTTGTGCTAATGCTTCGTGTGCCTCAGGTGAAATTGAACCTAATGACATCGCAGCAGAAGTAAATCTCTTTGTAATTGCCTCGATTGGCTCTACTTCAGAGATATCTATTGGTTGACGATCTGATTTGAATTCAAAGAAGTCACGAATCATACGTAAACCTCTATTGTTGATTTGATTCTTCAGATCGTTGTAATCCTCTTCTCTACCTGTTACAGCAAACTTACGGATTGATTTTGCTACTGTTGGAGCAAAGTCATGGTATTCACCATTTTCAGCATACTTGTAGAATGACCCCACTTCCAACGGATACATCTTCTTGATATATCTTGTTTTGAAAGCCGCCTTATGGTAAGACTTGATTCTTTCTTCGATATCTGCAAAATCTAAACCTGGGATCAACGCTTCAGATCTAACGAAACATTGCTCAACGATTGCGTTACTTAAACCAATTGAATCGAATAACGATGAGTTTTGGTAAGACTCAATAGTTGCAATACCCATTTTAGACATGATCTTCAATAAACCAGCGTTTAAGGCTTTTTGCACTTTGATCAATGCTTTCTTACGTGACATGTAAGAGTTAGCACCAATGTTTTCTGCAATTTGAAGAGCAGTACCAAATAATAAGTAAGGATAAATACCTGTAGCACCCATTGCAAGTAATACTGCACAAGAGTGTGAATCATGTGCTTCACCTGTAATTGCGATGATAGACACTTTAGATCTTAATCCTTTTTTCGCTAAGTAATTACTTACATAACCTACTGCCATTGGCATAGGGATTAAGAATTGTTCTTTAGATAAAGAACGATCATCTAACATTACATTCGCAACATCCTCGTCTCTAACTGCTACTTCAATTTCTTCACCTAAACGGTGTAATGAAGCTTCTAAGTCAGAAGTGAATGCCGTGCTGAATGATTTTGAGTTGTATTGATAGTCATACAATGAATCTCCTTCAGTACCGAATCTTCTTAATACGTCGAAGTGTTCGTAACTTAAGATTGGAGACATTGACTTCAAACGATGAGCGTTCATCGGTCCATCAATCAATACGTTATTATTTCTACCGAAAGTAACTGAAGTTGACATTACCATCTTCTCACGAAGTGGGTCAATCGGTGGGTTCGTTACTTGGGCAAATTTTTGACGGAAGTAATCCGTGAAGTTTCTTTGTACTTTACTGAAACAAGCTAGTGGCGTATCATCACCCATTGAACCAGTATCTTCTTTACCAGTTTCAATCATTGGACGAATCACTTGCTCTAATACCTCATTTGTGTAGTTGTGGTATCTTTGCTTGTCTACAATGTCATCATATCTGTAGTCTTCCATTGACAAGAAGTTCTTGTCAACGTGCTCCATTAGATAAGCACTGTTTTCGTGAATCCACTTACCCCAAGGGCGAGCTTCTTTCAAGTAAGTATTGATTTCGTCATGCTTTAAGATAGTTCCATAACGTAAGTCAATACCAATCATTTGACCTGACTGAAGTTTACCTTGTTCTTTAATGTTAGGCTCCTCTAAATCGATTACACCGTACTCAGAACTGATAACAATTCTATCGTCATTAGTCACAATATATTTTGCTGGTCTAAGACCATTTCTATCCAAAATACATGCTAAGTGACGACCATCACAAAGGTTCAAGGCCGCTGGACCATCCCATGCTTCGAAGTTGCTTGCCGCATACTCGTAGAATGATCTTAATTTAGCATCCAAGTTTGGAACGTTTTGCCAAGGTGCAGGCACTAATGAACGAGCCGCTTGGAAAAAGTCCATTCCTGAAGTAACAAGGAATTCAAATGCATTATCTAAAGATGCACTATCTGAACCACCTGGTACTAGGATAGGGAAAATTCTGTCTAATTCTTCTTCTGTAAATACCTCAGACTTCAATACTTCTTGCTTAATAGAGAAGTTGAAGCGGTTGGCTTGGATGGAGTTAATCTCACCATTGTGCGCAAGGCATCTGAATGGCTGTGCCAATCTCCATTGAGGTAATGTGTTTGTAGAGAAACGTTGGTGGAATACTGCAAACGACACTTCGAATTCTTCTTGACCTAAGTCTTCGAAAAGTTCTTTAATATGCGTCGGCATTACCAAACCTTTGTAAGAGATCACTTTTTCTGAGAAAGAAGGGATATAGAATCCTTCATCCAATTTTAAAGCGTGCTCTACTTCTTTTCTTGTTAGATATAAAAGCGCTGAGAATCTTTTGGTAGACATCAATGCATTTGGTACTACAAATGCTTGAACAATCTCCGGTAATAGTTCAAATGCTTGCTTTCCTAAAACCTCTGTATTTAAAGGTACCTTTCTAAAGAATAGTACTTTTAAATCGTTTCTTTCACAGTATTCTGCAAATACTTCCTTTTGCTTTTCAGGTTCCGTAAGGAACATCATTGCCACTGCATAACGTTGCGGTAGATCAATACCGTTTAATTCTGCTTCTTTACGCATGAAGCGATCAGGCATTGAAAATAAGAATCCACTACCGTCACCACTCACACCATCTGCTGCAATCGCACCACGGTGAATCATACGTGACAAAGCTTCAATAGCGTCTAAAGTCATTTGCCTCGAAGGATTCCCTTTGTAGTTGGCAATCATACCAAAACCACAATTGTCCTTAAAGGCGGTTAATCTGTGTTCCATAATAAAGCGTCTTCCGATTTTCGATAATTGTTGGTCTTTGATAGTCGGTTTGTTAGCTGTAGAATAAAATATTGCAATATATCAAGACTAACAGTATTGATACATTCAAGTAATTCCGACAATCGTATCAAAGTTTTCCGTTCACAACACTTTCAAATATAAGAGTATATTTTATTAATTCATCAAAAAAAGTGGCTTTTCTATGAAAATTTATCATTAATTGATTATTCTTTCACAAAAGAACGTATTGGCGTTATATATATAACAGCAAACGCTATGAATAAAAAATTGTACTTTTTACGCTATATTTTCAAATATTAACTTTATTAATTACCCCTCTTCTTCTAACAATGCAACATAATTATCCTTATCTAAAAGCGTAATAGTAGATCGGGTATAATCCAGTATATTCATTTTTTTATATTTGCTCATAGATTTTGATACCGTTTCTCTTGAAGTGCCTATTAGTTTAGCTATATCATTTTGAGAATAATGATGCTTTACTGTTTGTTCATCTTTAAAGTTACCTTCAAAAAGATCTTTCACAAATTCCAATAATCGTAACTCCGCATCTTTGCAAACAAGAATCTCCAAACGTCTTTCAATCTTCTTTACTCTAAGGCCAATCAGCTTATAGATATAGAGTCCAAAGCGTTCATTTTTTCGCATTAGGTTTTGCATTTTATCTATTGACAACAGACATAAAGCAGTATCATTTCCTTCTGCTATGGCATATTCTTCTCTTTTATCTTGTCCTAATAATACTTTCTCCCCAAAGATTTCCCCCTTAGATAAAATCATCTTCACCATTTCTTCTCCATCGGCATTGTATTTACAAAGCTTCACCTTCCCTCTGCTCACTAGAAATAGTTTCTGTTCTTCATCCTCTGGAAAATATATAATATCGCCTTTTTTAAAGAGTAAACCGTTTTTCTTAAAATAGTTGTCTATTTTAGTTGGGCATAAGATTGAATAGAGATCAAAATTATGCATTTCCCAAAATTCTTGCATATTGTTAATTGATTGAATTCAGATAAGTAATGAGACTTTTTTCAAGTAAGATTTAAGAAAAATGGTTTTTGTTATGGTTCTTGATCCACAACACATACCACCTTCACTCTTACCTTTAATAAAGAAGCTCATTTTTTATTTCTATGTACTAAGTACTTAAGTAATCGTTTTTATTAGTCGTAATAATAAGTAAAAACTTACAATATAAAAGACTACTCTTATTACTTGTGATTACTTTCTCTTTATAATAAAGTACAAAAAAAGGTAGCCGTTTCAAATATAACTGACTACCTTTTTATGATCTATGATTTGATTGGTGGCTCTATCATCTTAAAGAGCTCATAATCGTAAAGTTCTTTATCCATCAGATGGGATGGTGAGACATTTTTAATAGAGTTAAAAATAATCTCTGTTCTATCTGGGTAATTCTCTTCCCACTCCCTCAGCATACTTTTGACCATCTTCCTTTGCAACTTGGGCTGTGAACCACATAAGTTACAAGGTATAATAGGGTATTCTCTTAATTCTGAGAAAACTTCAATATCAGATTCTTTACAATACGCCAATGGACGGATGACAACATGCTTTTGATCATCTGTCTTATAAATAGGCGGCATTGCTTCCAGCTTTCCACTGAAAAACATATTTAGCAAAAATGTTTCTACAATATCATCTCGGTGATGCCCTAATGCAATCTTTGTAACTCCTAATTCTTCCGCAGCTGTATATAATGTACCTCTTCTTAGGCGTGAACATAAACTACACATCGTCTTCCCTTCACCCAACTTCTCAGTTACGATGGAGTAAGTATCTTTATTCAGAATTTTATAATTAACCCCTACCTTCTCTAAGTATTCCGGTAAAATATGCTCTGGAAACCCAGGTTGCTTCTGATCTAAATTAACAGCGATAATCTCAAAGTCATACTTTTTTGTACTTTGAATATGCATCAGAATATCCAACATAGTATAACTATCTTTTCCACCCGATAAGCAAACCATCACTTTATCACCGTCTTCTATCAATTTATAATCATCAATAGCTTTCCAAACATTTCTATGCAAGCGTTTTTGAAGTTTCACTTGCTCAGGAGTAAATTCTGCTGTCATTTTAAATCTTGAAATTTTGGCAAAGTTAATGGTTTGGTTAGGAATGAGGTGAAGAATTGGGAAATTATTTGGAGGGAATTAAGGATTATTGAATTTAGAGGGAATAAGAAAATAGAATTAATTTAGAGAAGAAATTGATTTTATTTCAATTTCTCAACTTCAAGGATAGATAATCCTGTAGCTTTGACTACTTGCTCTAAGGACAAGCCCATCTGGATCAAATTTTTAGCGGTTTCAATAGCCTGCTCTTTTTTTCCTTCTTCCTTCCCTATTTCCTTGCCTTTTTTCTCCCCAATTTCTCTTTCTTTCAAAATCGCTTCCATCTCTAAAGTTCGCTCTCGGCTTGCTTCTTCCATAAGGTTGACAATGTGTTTTTTGTAACTCACTTGCTCAGATTTTGACATCTTATCTACTTTCAAAATTTCTTTGGCTTGTTCTAGTCCCTTCGCTTTAAAATTATCTTTAATTTCGTTGTTTTTAAAGTAGTATATCCACTCATCAAGGGTATTTCTGGCTATATCATCAAATTGATTGACTTTGATAATATAGTATTCTGGAAATAAATCTGATGGTGTCTTATCTTCTCCTAAAAAGACTTTCTGTTTGCCTGATAATTCTAAACCGTCATTCTGATGAATACCTTTAAAATTGGTTTTGCCATGATAGATATAATCAGCACCTTGCCCTAAATCAAAATATACAATATTGACAGAATAAATTTTCTTGACATGATGATAGGGTTCGCCAACAGATATGTATTCGGTGAGGACTTTCGATGTACCATAAAGCATACGTTGGAAATAATTGTATTCCAATTGGTTTTGAACCTCAATAATAACGTATTCTCCTTTTTGGTTTTTCACTAAAATATCGACTCGATTGAATTTATCTGAAGCCGTTTCTTGGTTTCCTTCACTCTCCAAAATACTATCAATAGTGATGTCTTCCTGCATTAATTCAGAAAGAAAACCTTCTAAAACTATATGATCTGCCTTATTTCTTAAAAGGCGTTTCATCGCCCAATCAAAACGTATTAAATCATTCTTCATAATAGCTCATCTTTTTTGAGGAAATGATTGTATTTCCAAACGCAAAGTTAAGCATAAAAATACTTCTATTTCTTGTCAAGAAAATAATATTTACTCGAAAAAAGGAAAGTGATTTTTCTTATAAACCTGCTTGATTGAATGTAAAGTTTGTTTTAAGTTGGTAATTTCAACAATTGACAAGTTCTGAATAACGAACCTTTACCTACTCTTCTTTTGGTTTCTAGTTATAAGTTGAAAACTTATTCAATTGACTAGTTCCGAGTGACACTAGTGCTTAACACTTGGAACAGTGGGAAAAATCCTCCCAAAAGCCTATTATTTCAATTATGGGTCTACGAATCATTTTTTTATTCTATTGCTTACAAAAAATAAAGGCAGCGAAATGCTGCCTTTACTCCTCATTACTAACTAATAGGTTATTTAATATTGAAGTACCAATACAAGAATAAACGAACTTTCTAATGAAGAATGGAAAATTAAGGTTCTAGTTGCAGTTTAGTGGACGTTGTATTACAACGTTTCTATATTCTACTTTCAATTTTTTGTAGAATATCATTTATGATGGATACCGTTAGAGGGATGTTGCATTGCAACGTCCGCTGAAGCATCATAAAAAAAGCACTTTAAGAACCACGACACGGTCCATTTTTCTACATTCTTAATTCTTCATTAAAAAAGTTGAATAACTTTTTTTCAAGTACTTATCTACTGATTATTGGATCTGGATTACCATCAGGGTCGTTATTTACAGTGCCAGAAGTTTTTGCACTTCCTAGTAGATAGACGCCTGCAGCATGTGGAGCTGCCATTGATGTACCATTATAAGACGCGTAACGTCCGCCAGGAACTGTGGATAAGATATTTACCCCTGGTGCACACCAATCAACTGGTGATCCATAGTTAGAAAATGAAGCAAAGTTATCGTTGACGTCTGAAGCTGAAATTGTATAGACATTAGGGCCATTTGCTCTTGCAGGCGAAACATTATTTGCGTTTTGAGATTCGTTTCCTGCAGCTAAAATAAACTTTACTCCTGAAGATTGAGCTGCTGCTTGTACCGTTTGATCGAGGTCTGTATTACCGCCTCCGCCTAAGCTTAAGTTCGCAACATCTCCAGGTCGACCGTTGGCACCAACAAAATCAATACCTGCAATGATACCAGAGTAAGAACCGCTTCCTCTAGAATTCAACACTTTTACAGGGACAACTGTAGCGCCTGCTGCTACACCGATTACACCGATACTGTTATTGATTGCACCAATTGTTCCGGCAACGTGTGTACCGTGACTGTTATAATCATCCAAAGAACGACCATCTCTTCCATACCAAAATGCGTTAAACCCTAAAGATGCATTCACATTTAAGTCTGGGTGATCAAGGTCGATACCTGTATCCAAAACATAAGCTACACTGTTACCATTATAACTTACTCCTCCGTTTACACGGTTGATTCCCCAAGGGGTAGTTTGAGAAGAAGAGACTGTAACTTGGTTTGTACTTGGCTTGTCAAGCGTGATTATTTCATCTTTTATAACTCTTAACACTCTTGGATCATTACTAATTTGATCCAATGTCGACTTGTTATAGATTTTAATAGAAAAAGCATTAAGAACGCCACCATAGATGTTATGAACATCAAGGTTTGGAATCTTGTATTCCATAGCAAAACTGTTTGCTTCTACCGTCATCATTTCTTGTCTTTCAAGATACGTGAATTGGGATTTTCGAAGATTGGAATTTGGACTTTCCTTTAAAAAAACGACATAGTTGTCTTCGACAATACTAAGCAAATCTTGGTCGTTAGTTTCATTTAGAGTGATTTCTTCGCTGGTTGTACAAGAAATCATATACATGCCAATGAGTAACATGTAACTGCGTTTAATAATTGAATTAATCATTTAATTGTGTTTTAGAATATGGAAGTTAGTAATGAGATTGTTGTGCCAGCAATGTTATGATAATATTTTCAAATTAAAAAATCATTGGGTTTTACTTCCATTCAAAAAATAGAGCTACCACAAAGTATAAATCTAAGAATAGTACAATTTAACACAATAAACAATGGTTATTTAATATTCTTATCATCTCTTTCATTCTTATAATTTATTAAAACTGTTATAAAATGATGTTTCAATTTTAGGGAGTTATCATTAAATTAATTTTAACACATTTTAATATTTAAAAACCCATCGATGTTCAATGTTATAGCCAACACAATATCAGATATATAATACAGTTAGTAACACTAAATGCAACAACCTTACTTTTCATTATAAGGTTTTTAGATGTTTTTTAGGAGGCATTTATAGAAGGTTCTCATTGAACATCTACAGTGCCTCCTATTAAAAATTATTTCTCCAGAACAATTAAATGCTTTGTCAATAGACTAATAATTCACCACTATTTTCTGTGCTTTACCAACCTGTCCCTTTTCATCAAAATGGTTCAGATAATAAATTCCTGAAGGAAGATGTTTCAAATCTACAGTGTACTTATTTCCAGTAAATGATCCTTCTCCTACTTGTCTTCCTTCCAGTGTTGTCAGCACCCATTGGCAATTCAGCAATGTTGTAGGGCAACTCACAGTGATTAAACCGGATGTTGGGTTCGGGTAGACTTTCATTTCAATATCAGTAGAAGGGTCATTACTTGTCACGTTTTTAGGGTCGGTTGATACTAAATGAGAGACATCCCTTCTTATGGCTTGGAAAATTTCTTTGGTGTTATTATCCTGTACAAAGACGATTACTTCTGCCTTATCGGTGTCATAAACTTGAGGATTGTCCCAAGCCACGGTGAAGATCTCCTGACTTCCCGGCGACCAACTTCTACCAAAGAAACTGGTTCCTTCTGCTCCAGGTGCAGGACTCATCGACTTCATTACACTATGATGTGTAAATACACCCTCACTTACTTCTACCCCAAATATCTCCGTTTCAACAGTGACCACATGGACTACAATTTCTGATGAATCTGCCGAGAAACTACCATTTGAGGTTAACGTAACTTGAATTTCATCTGGCTCTGAAGGGTTGGGCAAACTAATACTGATATCAAATTCAGGGTCTAACAATGCTCTTTTGGCAATAATATTCTGATAGTCATTGATAAAGTCTTCGGTATGTCCGTTAAAGCCATTACCGTCTATAATAGTACTTGGAGCATCAGTGATACCATAATAAAATCTTCGCCCACTTGATGGCTCTGGATTATCAATATTTAAAGAATCACTTCTTCCATCCACTTTAATATGGTAATTAATGGCTAAGACGTCTAAATCAATCGTATTCAGTACGGAATCTAAATCTGGTAATTCTCTACTATCTTCTTGTTGCCCAGCATTGGTCATCGTTTCCACAACCACTACTTTCTGACGGTTTCCTATAAATACATTATCAATAGATACCCCTTCATCTTCAAGGTCTGAGTTTGATTTAAATGCAAATCTCAATCTTAGATGCTCTTCTCCAATAAACTGATCTAAATTGTGACGGATAGATCTATTTTCTCTAAATATACCTCCCGATTCTGCAGTATTACCGGTCCATCCTTTTGAATCTGTACTACTTCCGCCTACCTGACTACCAGGGTCTGAAAGGATATTTGAACTGTTGTACCAATTAATAGGATCATTTACATCTCCGAGTACATTCCATGTTTGGCCTGAATCAAGTGAATACTGTAAGGTCACACCATCAATATGGGCTTCTGCATCCAACTGCATATCAAAAATTATGGCAGGGCGACTTAAACCTGATATATCAAAAGAAGGGGTATTGAGGTAAGAATCTTCACTTACATTATAGTTGGTGGTAAGATTGGTAACCCACACTTTGGTATCAGTGATAATATTTTCACCTTGTGCTACGCCGTGTTCCCAACTTGACGCTGTACCTCTTGGCACCCAGCCTCCATCGGTACCATTGAAGTCTTCAAAGTACTGATCTTCTTCATTGGTAAGATAAACTCTTGGAATAACGTAAACTGATTTGGAAACTACTTTAGAACAACCTCTTTTTGTGGTAACAGTCAAATCAACATTATAAGAACCTATCTGATTGTATCTATGTGTGATATTTCCGTTAGAATTAGAATTCGCATCAATCATTACATTGGTTCCATCTCCAAAATCCCACTCCCATGATGATAAAGTATCAAAATCTACCGCAGATGACATTTCTTCAAATTCCATATCAGTTCCAAATTCTGATATTTTCCATTCAAAGTCAGCTTGAGGAGGTGTACCTATAAACACACTTTTAGAAGTAGAAATTGTTGTACAACCTGCATTGGTTTCTACTGTTAAAGTCACCGTTTTAAAGCCACTAGTAGTGAACGTATGTTCATATGATGCAGCTGAATCAGCACTTGTAATAAATTTAGAGCCTTCACCTGCACCAAAATCAAAGAACCAACTTGTAATAAATGTTGAATCTTCGGTAGTCGTCAAATCTCTGAACTGCACCACTTTGGTATCACAGAACACTTCATAATCAAAGTCTACTTCTGGGATATCGACAATGGTAAAGTTTCTTTCCACATAATTCACACAGCTATTTTCATTGGTATAAGTATAGCGTACGGTGTGGTTTCCTAAAGGTGAATTTTCTAATACTACTTCATTATTTGATCGTATTAATGCCCCTGTTGAAGAGGTTAGCACGCCTCCCGAAACTGTGGTAATCACCAATGGATTATCATCACTCTGACAAAACACCTGCCCTTCTTCAATACCGAATAAATCAAAAATTGGCAAAGGATGAATGACAATATCCAACTGAAGTGGCTGTCCTTCACAACCTAAATGTGCATCTGTGACATAATAGGTATAGGTTGTGGTTTCAGTGACCACTGTAGAATCTGTCGGTGTAAAAGAGTTGGTATTTCCAACAACATTCGTTAGAGACGCATCAGAATACCAAGTCACATCTTCAGCTATACTTGATACAATCATGGGCTGCAACACATCTCCAGAACAATAACTTAGAGTTGCTGCCACTGTAGGAATATCAGGTCTTCTATTGATGGTCATGGTCACTTCTGTGGTATCACTCTCACAGCCATTTACGGTTTGAGTAATATAATATGTTTTGGTATAGTCCTGTAAACTGTTAGGGTCAGGAGGTGTAAAAGAAGTGTTGGTAGATACAATACTTGACAATTGATCATCATCATACCATCTTATATTACTTCCTGATGTTACTGTGATCGGCTGAATTTCATCGCCTGAACAATATACAGGGCTTCTGTTATCAACGATTGGTTTTGATGGAGTTGGGTAGACAGGAATATCCACTTTTGTGGCTAAACTACTACAACCGTCAGGTGTGATTTGAACCACCCAGTAATTAATGGTGTCAAGCGTTGCGAAGCTAGGTGCGTTGATGCCTGGGTCAAAAACTTGATCAGTAGAAATTCTTAATGTCAAACCTTCATCTGTATACCACTCAAAGTTCGCATTACTTTCCCCTGAAGCTGTAATGGACTGGATCATATCGTCTTCACAATAAGGTGCAATCGTTGGGACTACTGGAGCTTCCGGCAATGCATTAATGGATATATCTACCTGACCTACTGCACTTTCACAACCATTCAGGGTACTTGTTGCATACAAACTAGCCACAGAATCTTCTGACACTACTGAAGAGAATGTAGGTAGATAATTATTTCCCAATCCAAGTTGTGTTGTTTTTGAAGCATCAGAATACCATCTGATATTTACACCAGTAGCTATACTCAAATTTGGCAATGGATCTCCACTACAAATAAGTGCAACCGGATTGAAAGTTGGAGCATCAGGTGTTTTGAAAATGGTCAAGGTGGTTGATGTTGCTCCTCCTTCACAGCCGTTGGTAGTTTCTGTGACATAATAAGTGACCGTTGAATCCGCCGCTACATTGGTATTTATTGCAGGGGTAAAACTATCACCAAAACCCACCTGATTGGTAAGCCCAGCATCTGAATACCACTTGATATTATTTCCCGGAGCGCCTACTGATAATGATGCAATGATATCTCCAGAACAATAAATTAATTGATTATTGACATCAAGTGAAGGAGCTAAAGGCCTTGGGTAAACTGGAATATCCACTTTATAGGCTGGGCTGATACAGCCGTCTGTTGCAATTTGAAGTACCCAATAATTCAAGGTATCTAAAGTAGGATAACTTGGTGCATTTTGCATTGGGTCGAAAGTGGCTGTAGTGGCTACTCTTGTCGTTAAACTTTCATCAGAATACCATTCAAAATTGGCATCTGTTTCACCTGAGGCTGTAATTGCCGCTAATGTCACACCTTCACAATAAGGAGATACCGCCGGGACAGTTGGTTCTGCAGGTAATGCATTGATATTGATATCAACGGATGAAACCACACTTTCACAGCCATTCAATGTACTAGTTGCATAAATAGTGACTGTAGAATCATTGACTACAGTTGTACCAAATGAAGGCAAATAGTTGTTTCCTGTTCCCAATAATGTCGTTTTTGAAGCATCCGCATACCATCGTACATTAGAGCCTGTAGCCACAGAAATACTTGACAGTGCATCGCCTGAACATACTAATGTTACTGGATTGTATGTTGGAGCGTCAGGTGTTTTGTAAATCGTTAATGTGGTAGATGTTGATGCTCCTTCACAACCATTTGTGGTTTCTGTGACATAATAGGTCACTGTTGAATCTGCTGATACATTTGTATTAACCGCAGGTGTGAAATTATCTCCAAAACCTACTTGATTTGTTAATCCTGCATCAGAATACCATTTTATGCTATTACCAGCTGTAGCAACCGATAATTGATTAATCACTTCACCGGAACAATAAACCAACTGATTACTTGCGGATAAGGTAGGTGCCACTGGCCTTGGATAAACTGGAATATCCACTTCTAAAGGTTCACTTTCGCATCCATCTGTTGCAATCTGAATCACCCAGAAATTCAAAGTATCTAAAGTTGGGAAGCTTGGTGCATTCATCATAGGGTCATAAGAAGCGGTAGTAGCTTCCAAAGTGGACAGTGTTTCATCAGAATACCACTCAAAGGTTGCTCCTGTTTCACCACTTGCCGTCATGGATGTTATCACATCTCCTTCACAATAAGGTGAAATGGCAGGAACTGTAGGTGGAGAAGGGAGTGCATTAATATTAATATCAACAGATGAAGTGACACTTTCACAACCGTTCAATCTACTTGTAGCATAAATTGTAACTGTAGAATCATTGACAACATCAGTAGCAAAAGAAGGTAAATAGTTATTTCCCGTACCTAATAAGGTAGTGGCTGAAGCATCAGAATACCATCTTACATTAGAACCTGAGGCGATACTTAAACTTGATAAAGCATCACCTGAACATAATAATGCTACAGGATTGAATGTTGGTGGATCTGGTGTTTTATAAATGGTCAAAGTAGTGGAAGTTGGCAACCCTTCACAGCCATTTGTAGTTTCTGTAACGTAGAAAGTGACTGTTGAATCTGCCGATACATTTGTGTTGATGGCAGGGGTAAAACTATCACCAAAACCTACTTGAGTGGTCAACCCTGCATCAGAATACCATTTTATACTATTGCCTGGAGTAGCCACTGACAGTGCGGATATTGAGGTCCCTGAACAATAAGTAGTCTGATTAGATGCTGATAAACTTGGAGCGGGTGCTTTTGGATAAATCGTAATATCAATTTTTAATGGAGCAGAAGTACAAGACTCTGCATTGGTCTGTCTTACCCAATAAGATACTGTTGTCACCGTAGACACCGTTGGTGCATCGGCTGGAGTGAGTGTATTTGTAGAACTCAATATGGTAGAAAAAGAGGCATCTGCAGACCATGCAAACTGTGCTCCTGTTACACCTGAAACCTCTAAATCACTCAGTCCTGTATCTTGAGAACAATAAGACGGCACTGTAGAAATCAAAGTTGGAGCTATAGGCAGGGGCTTTACATATAATGTATCTTTCACCTCTCTTGTACAACCTTCTGTATTTTCATAAGAATAAGTAATGACGTGTGTAGAGTAATCACTTGTACTTGTTTCTCCTGCATTTGTTGCGGCAACTGAAGGACGGAAAAGTATGGTTCCATCCCCTTGGACTGCAAAACTGCTTGCACCAGTATCCACACTCCATGATACGCCTGTACCACTGTAAAGTACTCCCATTTGCATTGGTGTAATTCTCACATCTCCATCACTATAACATACAGAATCAGAGGCCGAACTTCGTGCTAATTCCACTTCATCATATCCATAAACTGAGACTGTTGAGTCTACAGAATTCACACATGAATTGCCATCTGTATAGGTAAATGTAATCGTGAAATCTTTATTCAAATCAAATTCATTTCCATTCCCCATTGAGGGAATAAAAGCACCTTTACCATTTCCATAACTGATAATTGCCCCTGCCATCGCGTCAGGTGAAGAGAAAACACCTGATGTGACATTGGAACCACCTGATTTTCCTTGTAGAAAAACGGTGTCGGCATCAAAACAGAAATCTCCATCATCAGTAGGTTCTATATAATCAAAACTCACTGTAGGTAATGGATTTACTGAAAAACTTAACATATCAGAAGCGGAACATCCATTACCATCTGTGTAAGTATAGGTCAATGTATGATTTCCTAAAGATAAACTTGAAGGTGATATTGTGATAGGACTAGAAGTGGGCACATTGGAATCAAGCTGGAATGTACCATCGGTAGTCAATGATCCATCTACATTGGCATCAACATTAAAATCAGCCGCATCAATACAATAATTCAACTGACTCATATTGATATCAGCCACGTGATTTTTTGTAACAGTTACTGCTTGTGAAACACTAAATTCCAAAGGTACTGGAAGTGTATTATCTCTATAAACCGCTGTAATTGTCACGGTTTCATCTTGTCCATCTGCGGTAGAAGTCACTACGGTTGATGGCGTAAAAGTAGATCCAGAAGGCACTCCCCCTCCAGATGTACCTGTTCCTTCAAAACGAATTAATGTATAAGGAGGAAGTCCACCCACAAATAAAGGTGTTCCACCAGGGATAGATAGAGCAACTGCTGGATCATCTTCACAATACAATGGGTTAAGATTGATTACACTTGAACCATCATATACTGTAAAAGAAACAGGGTCAACAATTTCACAACCGCCTTTTGTAATATGATAATTGACAACGTGCGTACCCTGCCCTGCTAAATTGGGATAGAATGTATTTTCGCCTGCTCCGCTTCCTGTGCTCACTACACCAGGACCTGAACAATAAAAATCTTCTCCTGCTCCTAAACCTGAAGCCGCCAATGCTACACCTGTTGATTGCTGATCACTATAGTTAGTAGTGGTTGGCGAAAGTGTATAACCACTAGGTACTGAAGGCACAGTGATTGTTGGTGTTGCAGAAGATGTAGAAGTACAATTTCCCGATGTTACTACTCTCCTAAAGGTGTAATTACCCGCGGTTGTCACACTAGTCAAGAAGTAGTTTTGTGATGTACCTCCTGATATATTGGTGTAGCTGCCTCCATTTAAACTTTGTTGCCATTGATAAGTATAGGATGCATCCCCTCCTGAAGGCAATGAACCTGCTACAATTAGAGGCTCGTTGATACAAACTAAAGTTCCTGTGGAGTTCGTCACCGTATTACTAGTTATTGATGGTGTTACCTCAAAAGTCAGTTCATTCGAAAAATCAGTACATCCTCCTGATGTCACTCTTCTTCTAAAAAGGTATGTGCCTGTTGAAGATATTGTTGGTGTATGTGTGTAGGCGTTGGATGCAGTGGAAAGGTTGGACCAAGAACTTCCTCCATTGGAGCTCATCTGCCATTGATAGCTATAAGATGAATTTCCTCCCGTTGGTGTTGTGCCTGTAAATACTAAAGTACTTCCACTAATGGAGGCACAATAGCCCGTAGCACTTCCTGAACTTATGGAGTTATTGGCAATATCTGGGTTAATATTGACTGAAATTTCATTTGAATTTAAAGGAATCCCTTCACTCGTCACAACTCTTCTATAGGTATAGACACCACTTGAAAGGCCAGATGTTTCTGTATAGCTTTCGCCGTAAGAATTTAAATCAGAATAAGTCCCTGCATCTTTTTTCCTTTGCCATGAATAAGAATAGGTCCCTGATCCTCCTGATGCTGTAACACCCGAAACGTTATATGTGTAGCTTTCTGAATTACAGTAATTTACAGTACCTGGAGCAGTAATAGTATTGGTCAAGGTAGGGAAAAACGTATTGGTTGAACTGTTGGTTGTTGTTGTCACGGCTGAGGCTGCATTCCCCGCTTCATCCACTACAGGTATTGAAAAACCGACATTGGTATAGGCTCCTGGTGTTGAAAATGTATTGGATGCCGTATAAGTCAATCCTGATTTTGATGGTGTTACTGTCACACCCCCTAATGTAACATTAAAGGAAGCCTGTAAATCTTCATCACTCACAAAAGTCAATGTAGATTCGTCTCCATTAGACACCATTGCCGTGTTATCTGAATTATCAGAAACGATAGTAACACTAGTTAAAGTTGGTGGCGTAATATCAATTTCTAAACTCACATTTGCAGTAGCTCCTACATTTCCATAAACATCAACCACATTGTACGTTAAAGTATGTGTTCCTTCTGATAAAGTACTTAAAGTCACACTTGCTGTGGTACCGCTAACTGTAACCCTTGCCACTTCTCCATCTAAACTACTACTCACAATAAGTTCTTTATCATCAGAATCATCCAAACTCGTAAAAGAATAGGTAGGTGTTTCATCATTGGTTTTATTATCACCTGTAGTACCTGAATCAGATCCGGCATCTAATGTAGGAGTTGTAAGAGTACTAATTGATACTACTTTATAATCTACATCAACATCATTGGATGGGTTAGAAACATTTCCAGCTACATCTGTGACAGTTGCAGAATAGGTATAAACAGCATTTGAAGTTAATGTAGTCGCTGTTACGTCTGTATCACCTGATCCATTACTAAAAGTACCTTCTGAACTCATTCCCACAAACAGTTCAATGGTTGTCCCTGCTTCACCCACTACATTTAAGACTGGCGTATCATCTGTCGTTTTCCCATCAGAATCATCACGTCCTGAATCAGAAGTTGATTTAAAAGTTAATACAGGATCTGATGGTGCACTTGTATCAATTGTGATCGATAATGCAGAAGAAGAAGCACCCTCATTTCCGGCTGAATCAATAACCATACACGTGATACTGTGGGTACCATTGGTTAAAGCATTTAATGTAAAATCGGCAGGGGTAGCACTATAATTAAAACGGCCTACTTCACCATCTATATCACTTTCAAAAACCAATTCATTTCCGGCTTCTACAGTAAGTGATGCCACATTGATTTCTGGTGTATTGTCATTAGTTATCTCATCTTCATCATCATCACCTGTATCACTTGTTGCTAGTAAATCTAAAGTGTTAGGTGTAGCAGGTGTTGAAGTATCAATGGTCACACTCACCGGTTCGCTTGTAAAGGTTAAATCTCCATTTGTATCTACACCGTAGGCATAAATTTGATGATCTCCATCTGATAATGTAGAAGTAACTAATAAATCTGCAGACCCTGTTGCGATTGTAGTTCCTATTGTTGTCAGCCCTGATTTTAAATAAATGATGTTAGTTGCTGTAGAGTTAATTGTAAATAATATATTGTTTAAACTCGTCACTCCATCGTTATTCAATTCACCTAAATCTGAGGCAGAACTCATAGAAAATGTTGTTACATCCGATTCTAATCCTGCACTTGTATCTATAGTATAGGTATCAGAAGAAGTGGCAGCATGTGGCATAAGGTGGTATTCTAAAGTGAATATTGTACCATCAGCATAATTATCACCAACATTCACATAAATTCTATAATCCGAACTTGGATTTACTTCTACAACCGTAATTTCACAACTTGATGTAACATCAGTAACCGTACCTCCTACATCTTCTGTCACTGTAAAGTCAGAAGAAGTAGGTGAAAGCGATGTCACTTCAAGGTCCCATGAGAGAATGACACTTTGAGTAGGAGAACTTCCAATTTGTGTAAATGAATCGACTTGAGCGTTTGCAACATTTACGACTAGGCACAAGCCTAATAAAAAGAAGAAGAGTATAGTGTATTTATTATTAATCATATCAAAGGTTCAACAGACTACCTAAACAATAAACAAAAAAAATCCTACCCATTAAATTTTCACCTCTATATATCAAACAGTTAGTTGAAATATAAATGTAAAATATTAAATGACTGCAATTGTTCTTTTGAATGTTAGGAGACTGATTATTTTAATTTAGTAGTAGTTCTGGTTTTCGTTAATATACGTGAATGAAAAATTAAGGTTTAACTTTTACAGTGACATTTCGTGACACCTTACATTTTAGCCTATTCTAAAAAAAGTCCAAGCTCTACCATTTTGAATCTGGCATTACTTGGACTTTCGGGGAGTAAAGAATCTTACTTTGTTCAAAACAGTTGAGTGTTAAAAACCGAGGGATGTTGGATTTCAACGGTACAACTGCCTGAAACACAATTTACATTTACCTGTTCGTCTTTTTGTTTATTAGTAAAGAATAATATAACACGCACCCACTAAGTATTGATTGAAATGTACATTAAAAAGTGGTGAAAGGGTGATTACAAAAGTTACTATCGTCAAGACTATCAATATTATTTTTGAAAAGTCATCTACTTCGAATCTAGTTAGTTTTCATTTATTTTAAGAACATGTTTGAAACATCTCTTTTAGTAAAAAATATATTCCAATCATGTTCTAATTGTTTTTGAATCACCTTCCCCCACTTTTTAATGTATTAAGTTTACTATTGAAATAGAAAGAATTTGGGTGTTTAAATATGTTACAGCCTATTTGATCTTTTCATTATTTTTTACCTCTGTGATTGATTTCATAACCATAGGAATAGTCATTTCCTGCCCCTGCATCTGAACAATACTTTTCCCTTTAACATTCAACTTAATCAAGGCATTATTCACCCATCCTGTCGTCTTATCTAATGTAAAGGTAGAATTCATAGTTCCTTCTCCCTCAAAACGAGTGGGTACTCCGTTCACTTCGTTGAAATCCTTTTTCTCTGGATCAGTGGATAGAATTGATTCTTCCTTTAGTACAACAGTCTCATCATTCGTTTCTGTGATCATAAATGTTCTTGACAAATCTGCTGTAATACCACCTTTAAGCGTAGAGTTGATTACCCATTTTTGTTTTCCTTCAACTTCTTTTGCTGGGTAAATTCCAAACATCAATTCTAAATTCGATTTCAACTGTTCTTGTCCATAAGATTGCTTCAATTGATTTATCATCTGCATTTTCTGCATTGCTGGAATCTCTAAAGGTTCTTTTTCTATCTCAGCCCAAAGCTTGTCCATATCTCTCACCTCTAACAGTTTGCCTTTGTCGCTCATTACAATCACAAAGTGATGCTGGGTCAGTAAGTTCAAAAATTTAGAGAGAGGATCAACTCCATCAATTGAGGTAAACGTCTGAATCTGCGGTCCCATTTCCAGTCCCAATATCAGCTTCTCAAAAGTTACTCTAAAAGTATAATTGTCTCCCTTTACATCCTCTAAGAGAAAAGATGTTTTACTCTCATTATCTATATTAATGTTCATTTCCTGACCATTTATAGTCTGTTGAAGCGCAATAGTATTGGAGGTATTCTGATAATATTTTTCTCCTTTTTGAAGCTTTAAGTTGGTTTGTGCCATTAATGAAAAAGGCAAAAACAACAAAAGTAATAATAGATTTTTCATATACATTGATTTCAAAATTTATTAGAATTGTTCATGTAAAAAACAAACAAGCAACTAGCCTATAAAATTTATATAATACCTAATTGACCTAAGTACTAAGCCAAAAATAGATGATAACTAATTCTGAATTATTTTTTGTGAGGACGATGCTGAAAAACGTATCAATAGTGGTTCTATTTAAAGTTTTTTGAAGGAAGTAATCGCAAAACAATAAACAGAATTAGTATTAAATATTTTTGTACTTATAGATTTAAAAGTCCATAAATCACAACCAAAAGATCGTATGCTATTTTAGAATTATTGATCAAATTTATCAGTGAGAAAATCTATAAGTTTTTGTTTTTCATGAACTACTCTATATAAAAGATTATTTCTTTAATTGAGCTTGTTTTTTGATACCCAAAAACATGAAGCTGTACAGCCTTTTTCCTGAGTTCCTCGTAATGAATGTTAATCATTTATAACTTTCATGTATTCTGTGTTTTACGTAAAATTATT
>NZ_JABANE010000008.1 GCF_012844305.1 Flammeovirga aprica JL-4 | reverse complement strand
GGTGAAGAGTTTTTTCTTATGTCGATTTTATATTCTTTTTCTGCCAAGTCAATCATCATATCAAAAATGATCGCTTTATGATCTGCTCTTTCAGCTTCTGCTTCTAATCTATTGATTTTCTTTTTGGCGACCTCCAACTCTAGTTTAAGTTCCAACAGTTCTTGTTCAGGTGTTTTCTTTTTCATGGCACTGACTTTATGGTTCCAGTCAAAGTTACCATATTTTTGTAACCAAACCTTTACAGTTCTATTACCCTGTATTCCATATTTACGTGTAGCACCTTTTAAACTTAATTGACCACTTTCAACTTCTGAAACAATTTGAAGTTTTAAGGACATTGAATAATCCTTCTGAGTTCTTTTAACGTATTGACTTTTATTATTTTCCATAATAACGATTGTTTTAGTGTATCGTTATTTCAGGACTTCACATTACATAAAGGAAAAGGACACCTCTAATTAGGTATCCTTTTCCTTTGTATTTTAATTATAAAAGAGTATTTGTTTTTGTATCAAACTGACAATTCATACTCAAAATTCACTGCTTTCAATCGATCTACTACCACATCTTTAATTAATGGCACTACTTCATTCATAATAAATGGAGGGTAAGCATTTTCACCCGCTTCATTCATACGTTTTAATGCTTCTTGCATATAAGTGGTATGGACGATTGTACCGATATTAATTTTGCTCATACCCATTGAAATGGATTTCTGAATGTCTTTATCTGGAATTCCTGTTCCTCCGTGCAGTACTAACGGAGCTGGAATCGCATCTGCTATTTCTCCTAATCTTCCGAAATGAATCTTTGGTTCTTGAGGTGTAAAGCCATGTGCTGTTCCTATTCCAACAGCTACAATATCAGGATTCGCTTCTTTATATAATTGTGTCACATCGGCAACGGAGGCTAAAAAATCATCATCTGATTTTACTTCTACTCCCCTTCCTAAAATTTTTCCAATTTCAGCTTCAACTACAACATTGGCTGATTTTGCATACTCCACCACTTCCTTCGTCATTTTGATGTTTTCTTCCAAAGGTTGCTGAGAGCCGTCGATCATCACCGAATCATAACCTGCATCAATAGCCGCTTTACATTGATCTACAGAAGTACTGTGATCCAAATGAAGGAATACTTTATTGTGAGCATTCAATCTCATACCTTCCACCATTTTGGCAAAAACCTGAGGAGTGATCAAATCCGCTACAGGTGGATAAGTCATGACCATTACATGCGTATTCATTTCATTTGCAGCCTCTACTACAGCTTTTAGGTCATAATTGTCATTGACATTGAAAGCGGCTAAACATCTTTCTGATTTTCTATAAGCTTTAAAAAGCTCGTGCAATGATGAAAATTGTTCTGAAAATTTCTTTTCCATAATTATAAGATGATAAGTGGCCATGCTTTATTTAAGCATGACCATTTGATAGATGAAATGAAGTGTTCTACAGACTATGACCGTACAAGTGGTCAAGATTTTTAGGAATATCAATCTGACTTACATCAAGCCAGTGATCTAATGTTTCTAATTCTTTTAGGAAATGTCCTCTGCCAATGATCCAGTGATGATCACAACCATTATTCAATACAGCTGACAATACATCCTTCGCTTCATAAACTTCAGGCTTCACTTCTGCATAACTACCTCTGAAGGCCATTTCTGAAGAAAGAATTTCCCCTTCGAAGTTGAATACTCTTGCTCCGTCAGGATATTGGTATTTTGCGATGGTTACTGGACCTGTTTTCTGTAAGAACTCCAGTAACATTCCCATACTGCTTTCGATGCTATAATTTTCAAGAATGCTGTGATTTCTCACTTCAAAACCAGTTTCCTCGTTGATTAACTTAGTAGGTGCTCCTCCACAATGCCAGAAACCTATTCTGTCATTTCCATTATCAATCAATGATAAATCTACTAATGTAGGTATGCTTTCCATCAGCGTCACTTGATTCATCACAACCATTGTCAATAAAGCACCCATATCTGATTCATCTGCTACTGGAATCCCGATATCTTGAATCAATGCTCCTGCTCCATCACCAGCGATTCCATAATGATCAAATAATTCTGGCCAGTTTTTCAGACCTATTCCTATATAATTTTGTTGACGGCTAAAATCTGCCACTGCTAATGACAAACGGATCGATTTATTGATTTGCTCAGGCGTCACATTATTAAACTTGCAAAGCGGGTGGAGAAGAAGTGCTTCTCTAATTTCATCGATATCCTCTTCCTTAAACTTCTGCCCGTGCTTCCAAATCGTTTCAAAATCTACTCTGTCTACGATCAAACCATAGCGTTCCAACAATGCAATTTCATTCAATTCACAATCATAGAAACCTGGTACTCTAAACCCACCGATCATACCAATCATTCTTTGATTCATCGATGCTTTAGCATAAGCCGCTTTCGCAAATGGCATTACTCTTTCTGACAAACGATCGGACTCAGGATGTTCAAAAAGCCAAGAATATTTCACATTGCTTGAGCTTAAAATATTCAACAGGAAGTTCTGACCACACAAACGATTATTGACTAATCTACCACCTGTCGCTTCATCATGCGACCAGCTTAATACAGGTATAGCATGTTGTTTCAGCCATCTTGCCAATGTAGCTGCCAAGTCACCTGCGATATAAGAACCTTGATAAATCACCAATGCATCTATTCCTTCTTTTTCTACAGACTGCAACCAATCCAGCATTTCCTCTTTTGTTTGCAAAGGTCCTTTTGAGCTTGAAAGTTGAAAGAAGTCCTCAGGTAAAGCTTTTTGAAGGTTTGTTTGTGCTACTTTATAATTCTTTTTGATAGAAGCCCAGTCAAAATGTTCTTCTAGCCCGATGCCCACCAATCCTACTTTGGCTACATATTGTGGTTTTGCGGGTTGGATTAGTTTTTCAAATAAATGACTTACAACGCCTTGTTCTACTGGGTTTGATGCTACTGTTTCCATTGATTTCTTTGATTAAATGTGTTATTATTTATAGAGTAATTGATAATATATCTACATCATGCTGTTGTTTCGATTGAAGGAAGGTTTTCTTCCATATCTTGTCTTGAAGGGAATGAAGTTCGCCCTCCAAATACTTTTGCTACTTGAGAAGCGAAGAAACTGCCATAATTCATTCTTTCTCTTAATGGCATTCCTTGCAGCACTGCAGAAGCATATGCCGCATGAAAGGCATCTCCACAACCAGTTGTATCTACAACCTCTACCTTATAGGCAGGTTGATGCACAATAATTTCCTCTTCTAAAGCGTAAGAACCGTTTGCTCCATCCGTCACGACTACTTGCCCTTCGGTTAATTTGGAAAGTGCCTTTACACAGTCTTCAATTTTCTCTGTCTGGGCAAGTTTTTGAGCACATGTAAGAGGTAAGATCGAATGTGTTGCCAGTACTAACATTTCTTTCATTGTCGCTTCCTCACCTGCTTCCATATCCAATACCGTTGTAATTCCTTTTTGCTTTGCAAGTTTTAAGAGATGAAGATTAATTTCGGTATCATATCCATCTACAAGAATCAGCTTTGTATCACTTAGCCATTCTTCTTTAAAATCTGCCGGACTGAATGAAGAGTAATTGTCCATTGAATAAAGGACTGTTCGCTCTCCTTTATCGTCCACCTGAACAATAGCTATTGCAGGCGTTGCATTTTCTTTTGATACAAACAGCGTGTCCACAACACCATGCCTTTTCAGCTCTGCTCTTGCTATATCACTCAGCGTATTCTCACCAAAATATCCTAAAAAACCGATCTCATGACCCAATGCTGCTATACCGCTTGCCGCATTTCCTGCAGGAGCACCACCTTGCACAATGATCTTCTCACACTCTGTTTTTTCGCCGTAAGGAACCTCATTTGGTACGGCAACTAATAAATCGACTACATTAAGTCCACTACATATCACTTCCATACTTTCTTGCTTTAGTTTAAAGTAACCAGAGAAAACCGCTTCACTTTATGACTGATTACTAACACAAAAGTATGGTGTGATTATTACGTTTAATAAATTCAATATTTTACGTTTTATGTACTATATTGTCCAATAACTACTAAAACAGAAGAACAACTAACAACATAGCGTAAAATGAGAGCAAAACTAGAAGTTATTCCTAAGCAACTTGATCATTCTATCCATACATTTATCTATGATAATGTCCGATTTAATTCGCCTTGGCATTATCATGAAGAGCTTGAACTGACTTATGTATTAAAAAGTAATGGGATACGATATATAGGCAACAGCATTCAGCAGTTTCAAGCAGGTGATTTGGTATTAATTGGCTCCTCACTCCCTCATGCATGGAAAAATGCGGGAAATTATAATCAAGGAGCCTCCTCTGTGTATGTACAATGGAAAGCAGAGCAATTCAATGCAAAGATCACAGGCATTAAAGAGTTTATGAAAGTGGGGAAAATGCTGGAAAAAGCCAGAGCAGGTATCGTATTTAGAAAGTCTATGATGACGGAAAATATTGGACAGATGCTTTTGGCTTTACATAAGTCTTCAGAAATGCCTAGAATGATACTGTTTTTACAAATACTGCATCAGCTCACAGAACTGAAAGACTATCAAATCTTATCTGAGCCTATTGAAACCTTCATTTCGCAAAAAATAGACAGCAGAGTAGATAAAATTATCCATCATATAGAAGACCATTATCAAACACCCATACAAGTCATAGAAGTTGCTGAACTGAGCTGTATGACGAAGTCCTCCTTTTGTAAGTTTTTCAAAAAAAGATTCAATAAAACATTCACTCAATACTTAAATGAGTTTAGGATACATATAATATGTCAGGAATTGCAAGATAGTATTCAACCTGTGACACAGATTGCGATGGATTGTGGGTATGAAAACATGTCGTACTTCCATCGTCAGTTTAAACAAGTCATTGGCATGACCCCTGCTCAATACAGAAAAAAGATAATAGCAATTAGTGATGGGTAAGCTAAATGATCGTCAACTTTTAATCTACACTTCTACAAGTTTTCTAGGCTCTTCTTTCAAGCTTCCTTCTTCTTCATTTTTATCTTAACACAAAAACGAAGCAAAAAAGTCAAGGCTTTGAAGTCAAAAGCTAAATTCCATTTCTTCCACCTAAATGATTTTAAACTCGCTAAAGCTCGAACAAGAAAATCATTTTTAACGGCTCAATACATGAAATTCTTAACGCTTTTCCCTTCAAGGCCGAGGGAGTACTACCAAACTAAAATGGTAGAAAGTTCACTGGTGCGAATGTTAAACGTTCATGTAATTAGTTTTCTAGATATCTTCAGAAATCCCCTGATTTCTAAAGGTCCAAATATTCAAAAACTTGGTTACGATATAAAAGGTATAAAATGCAAAAAGGTCAATCATTTCTGATTGACCTTTGAGCGGATGACGAGGCTCGAACCCGCGACCTACAGCTTGGAAGGCTGTCGCTCTACCAACTGAGCTACATCCGCATTATTTATTTTGGTGACACAAATATAATCACCTGAAATTGGAAATTCCCAATAAAAACCAATATTTCCTTTGGTAAAATCTTTAACTGACTGTACTTCTAGGATTAAAAAACAATATACATTCAGTATAAATGAAATCAACACCTATGGAATAAGGCAGCCCAAAAAAGATACAAAGGCTTTAAAACGCAAAAAGGTCAACCATTTCTGATTGACCTTTGAGCGGATGACGAGGCTCGAACCCGCGACCTACAGCTTGGAAGGCTGTCGCTCTACCAACTGAGCTACATCCGCAAGATAAAATAAAAGTGTGGGAGGGGCAGGATTCGAACCTGCGAAGCCGAAGCAACGGATTTACAGTCCGTCCCATTTGACCGCTCTGGAACCTTCCCAATTAAGTAATTCTGATAGTGGGAGGGGCAGGATTCGAACCTGCGAAGCCGAAGCAACGGATTTACAGTCCGTCCCATTTGACCGCTCTGGAACCTTCCCAGATGCCCTCAATTACTTAATTCTTACACTATGTTTTATCTTTTTGTCGTGACCGTTTGTCCCGATTGCGATGCAAAAGTAGAGGAAGTTTTTTTATCTGCAAAATAAAAAATGAACTTTTTCGATAAACAATTGTAAACTATTTGACAGACAATATTTTAAAAGTTGAATTATTTTAAAATAAAATTTCGAACAAAGGTTCTATCCTTCAATTTTGCCCTGATTACATAATTTCCTTTTCCGAAAGTATCCAAGATATATTGCGTTTTCAACTTCCCATTTTTCAATTCTATGCTCGCATTATAGAGATCTTCGAACTCATCTTCGTTCTTAATGGAGATTTGCACCTCACTATCTTGAGCAAAAAAACCATCGATCTGTAAAGTATCTTTTTCAACTTTTACATTGAAGTAAGGTCTTTTGTATTCTGTACTATGATACACTTTTAAAGTTGGACCTTCTGACTTATTGAAAATCTCACCTGAAATAGCTTTTCCATCCAAAGCAAATTGGAAATGATAAATGCCATTTGGAAGATTGCTTAATGCATAATTACGTCTTAGTTCTCCCTTCTCTCTAAACACCTCCCAAAATACGGTCTTCTTAGTTACCTTTTCAGACATCTGAAAAAATGAATCTTCACCAGAGGTAGCATGTGCTTTTATGGCAAGTATTCCATCTATCAATTTCAACTGATCCGACAAACTGCTTATATCCTGTGCTAATAGAAGTGGTGATGAGAAAAAAAATACACTTAGATAGAAAAAAATTTTGATCATGTCATTTTAATTAAAAACGGGGTAAAAAGAGGTCAAACTAGCCATTTTTGCCTCGGTTTATGGGGTGCAATATACAGAATTAGTCCTAAGTAGCTGTATATTAATATGAATTAAGAAAAAATTTCCCCTACAAATTTGTTATTTCTATTCAGATATCTACCTTTGCATCTCGGAAATTCAAGGTACTTCTGTAAAGTACTGAAAATTAACGGATAAACGGGTGTAGCTCAGTTGGTAGAGTTACGGTCTCCAAAACCGCAGGTCGTGGGTTCGAATCCTACCACCCGTGCAAATTCAAAAAGAACTGTTATATTTAGCCGTTCAACTGATTTTAAACATTTACATAAGCAAAAGTTGTTATAAACAAGGCAACTTTTTTTATGGATAAAATTCGAAAGAATTATGAATAAATTAATGCAATTTTTTAAAGAGTCATACACTGAGATGACAGACAACGTAACTTGGTTGTCATTCAAAGAAGCTCAAGATAGCTCTGTATTAGTTTTAGTGGCATCATTGGTGTTCGCTTTAGTAATCGGAGGTGTTGATTTCGGATTCAACGAATTATTAACATTATTCTATAACGCATTCTAATAAGAAGCGTGGAAATTGTATTTTTAGTTAAGAAACCTCAACAGATAAAACTAAATAACGATGGGTGAGCTTAAATGGTATGTAGTTAGAGCTGTAAGTGGCCAAGAGAAGAAAGTGAAAGATTATCTACTGAAAGAATTAGAGAATCAAAATCTTCAGAACTTTATCACGGAAGTATTAGTACCAACTGAGAAAGTTTATCAGGCAAGAAAGCAGAGAGACGGTAAGGTTAAGAAAATTGCTGTCGAGAAAAACTTATTACCAGGGTATGTTATCGTACAAGCTGATTTATCCAATGGTGAGGTTCAACACACGATTAATAGCGTTCCGGGTGTTATAGGTTTTCTGAATGCGGATTCAAAAGATCCGTCAGTGCTTCCAAAACCTATGAGAGAATCTGAAATCAATCAGATCCTTGGCAAAGTCGATGAGTCGGACGAAGGCGAAGTTAAACATGATACGTCTTACTCTGTCGGCGAAACAGTACGCGTTATGGATGGTCCATTCTCTGGATTCTCCGGAAGCGTAGAGGAAGTCTTCGAAGAGAAGAAAAAACTCAATGTCATGGTGAAGATTTTTGGCAGAAATGCACCAGTGGAACTCGATTATAAACAAGTAGAAAAAGAAGAATAACATGGCAAAAGAAATCGAAGGTTTCCTGAAGCTTCAAATTAAAGGTGGAGCAGCCAATCCGTCGCCGCCAGTAGGTCCTGCGTTAGGTTCGAAGGGTTTGAACATTATGGATTTCTGTAAACAGTTCAACGCTCGTACTCAAGACAAAGGAGGGCAATTATTGCCTGTATTAATTACAATTTTCAAAGACAAGTCTTTTGATTTCGTAATTAAAACTCCTCCAGCGGCTAATTTGATCATGGATGCGGCAAAAATTAAAAAAGGTTCATCAGAGCCTAACCGTAAGAAAGTAGCGTCAGTTACTTGGGATCAATTAAGAACGATTGCAGAGACAAAATTACCAGACTTAAACTGTTCTACAGTTGAATCAGGTATGAAAATGGTTGCGGGTACAGCTCGTAGCATGGGTGTAACAGTAGAGGGAACAGCTCCTTGGGAAGCTTAATTTCTACAAGTAAAATAGTTTTTAATCATGGCAGTATCAAAGAAAATGAAAGAGGCTCTATCAAAATACGATAGAACTCAAGAATACACGCTGGAGAAAGCTACTGAGCTTGTGAAAGAAATCTCTTTCGAGAAGTTCGACGCTTCTGTAGACTTAGACGTGCGTTTAGGTGTTGACCCACGTAAAGCGGATCAAATGGTTCGTGGCGTGGTAACTCTTCCTCACGGTGTAGGTAAAGAAGTAAGAGTTCTTGCTCTAGTTACTCCAGACAAAGAAGAAGAAGCAAAAGCAGCAGGTGCTGACTACGCTGGTTTAGACGAATTCATCAAGAAAATCGAAGGTGGATGGACTGATATCGACGTAATCATCACTATGCCAACTGTAATGGCTAAAGTAGGTCGTTTAGGTAGAGTTTTAGGTCCTCGTGGTCTAATGCCAAACCCTAAAGCGGGTACAGTAACATTAGAAGTAGGTAAAGCTGTAAAAGAAGTAAAGGCAGGTAAAATCGACTTTAAAGTTGACAAAACTGGTATCATTCATACTTCAGTTGGTAAAACATCATTTACTGCTGAACAATTGAAAGAAAACGCAGCGGAATTAATCGCTACGTTATCCAAGTTGAAGCCTTCTTCAGCAAAAGGTACATATTTTAAGAGCGTAACGATTTCTTCAACTATGGGCCCTGGTGTCAAAGTTGAAAAGGGATCAATCGATAGCTAATTATGACAAAAGATCAAAAGGTACAACTCGTTGAGGAGTTAAGCCAAAAATTGGCAGCTTGTGATTACTTCTACATCGTAAACAGTGCTACTATGACTGTTGATGAAGTAAACAAGTTCCGTAAGGCTTGCTTTGCATCGGGTATCGAATATCAAGTAGTCAAGAACACGCTAATTGCGAAAGCTCTTGACAAATTAGAATCAGATACTGATTACTCTGAGCTTAAAGATAATGCTCTTAAAGGTATGTCAGGTATCATGTTCTCAGCAGAATCTGGTGCAGCTCCTGCGAAAGTTCTTAAGGACTATCAAAAGGATATGCCAAAAGATCGTAAAATCCCAGCATTGAAGGCAGCTTCAATCGACGGTGGTTTATACGTTGGTGAGCAACACTTAGAAGCTTTAACAGCTGTAAAATCGAAAGCAGAACTTATTGGAGATATCGTTGGATTACTTCAATCACCTGCTAAGAATGTTGTTAGCGCTTTACAATCTTCAGGTCAGACATTATCTGGTCTATTGAAGACTTTAGAGGAGAAAGGAGAGTAATATACTCCTTCCTAACAAAACCTCTTGCAATGACAGCGTAAATACTACGGCTGATTGCAAAACATATTATTTAATTTGATTTAAAAAACACGTTTTAATTTTATACAAAAATGGCAGATTTGAAAAAATTCGCAGAAGAGTTAGTTAACTTAACAGTTAAAGATGTACAAGAGCTTGCTGAGATCTTGAAAGAAGAGCATGGTATCGAGCCAGCTGCTGCTGCTGCTCCAGTAATGGTTGCAGGTGGTGCTGAAGGTGGTGCTGCTGCTGAAGAGAAAACTGAATTCGACGTGATCTTAAAATCAGCTGGTGCTGCTAAATTGAAAGTAGTTAAGGCTCTTAAGTCAGCTGCTGGTTTAGGTCTTAAAGAAGCTAAAGAATTAGCTGATTCTGCTCCTGCTCCAATCAAAGAAGGTATCTCTAAAGAAGAAGCTGAAGCGTTGAAAGATGCTCTTGCTGCTGAAGGTGCTGAAATCGAAATCAAATAATTTTAGTTTATAACTAAATTTATCGATTATAGATAAAAAGAGTGAATCTTTCGGGATTCACTCTTTTTTTTATTTCAATATTTTAAACGAATACTTTTCTTTTCCATAGGAGATCAAAAGTATATTTATTCCTTTGGAGAATAATTGATTTGACAATAAATCTCCATTCAATGCTGCACAATCCATTACTTTACCATCAGGGTAAACAATCATCATTTTCTTACTGTTACTTTTTTCGTTTCTATATAATATCTGAATATCCTGGCCTGAACTGATTGAGTTTGTACTTATCATTACTTTAGGAAGGGTTGAACTATTCTGACTATCCAAAACTAATGTTTCAAATACTTCCTTTTGTCCATCAAAATCAATTTGATGTAGTTGATAATAAGTTCTTCCTGCTCTAGTTGGGCTAGGGTCTAACCATTGATAATGATGTGTGACATGACTGTTCCCCTGCCCTTCCACATTACCTATCAGTTCCCATTCCTTTAAATCTATAGATCTGTAAACCTCAAATACCCTATTGTTCTGTTCAGAAGCTGTACTCCACTGAATTAATGCATTGCCATCATCATAAGACACACTCAATGAAATAAGTGTTACCGGCAAATACACATCACAAAAACTTCCTGATTTTGTAGAGCAACTTCCTCCTATATTGATATAAGGGGTATTAAAAACACTTGGTGTATTATGTTGATCATCAAAATCTCCACCTACTATAAAAGAAGTTGCATCGCCGCCGATTTCAAATTGTCCGCTTCCGATATTAGACCTTAAAAAATCACCCTGTACATTTAAGCTTCCTCCATCTTTCACAAATAAATTTCCATTGTCTAATTGGAAATTAGCTTCTACCTCTAGTTCTCCATACACTTTCATCTCTACATTATTACTAGCCATGATTACACCACCTAGTACCGAAAGGGCACCATTGGATTGTATTTGTAAGAAGCCATCATCTTCAAAGGTAAGATAGACATTGATATTATCACTTTTGAGATCATAATTAAGGATTAGCCTAGCGTTTGAAGAAAGAATAATTTCATCATTATTAGTGGGTGAACCACTTCCTCCTGCTATCGTCACCCAGTTGCCATTGTTCTGCCAATCTTCGAGTGTATTAATGGTTATTTCGCCATTGGGTTTGTACTGTTCTGCATTTAGATAATTGTAGAGAGTTGTCAGTAATAATACAAATAGAATAGTTGTTGTTTTCATCATTTAATAGTTTCCTCATTATTTCATTTCAAGAACTTAAAGTTGACAAAGAAAAAACTCAAAATCGTCCCATTCGATAAACACAACTAGTACCACAAAAAAATGGCACTAAAAAAGCAACTCCATTGACAGAGTTGCTTCCCTAAAACTGATGCTTTATATTCCTTACTTCACTACGTTTGCTTTCACCGTAATGATCGTAACTGGATCAATAGGATCATTTGTAAACAACGTAAATGATCTTGTTTCTTTACCTGTTCTTGGTGTTTCCAAATACCTGATATTGATGTTCACAGTTTCAAATGTCTGTACTTCTTCTGATTCAATACTCAGCAGTTCCAACCCATGATTGGTTTCCACTTTTAATATTTTCAATGGTACTTCACCTGTGTTCATTACAGATAACGTAACTATCTTCTTTCCATCATTTTTTACATTACCTAGATTCATATAGGTGCTTGATAATCCCATTTTAGGTTTTGGACCATCTCCCTCTGATTCTGGAAAATAAATTGATGCAGAAACAATACATTCAGAAGTCACGACCTCTTTATTTTGATTGACTAAATCTAGGTTAAAAGTATCTTGAGCGTAACCGTACTCCTCTCTTTCTTCTGGCTTAATAAATAAAGTAAATGAGCCTTCTGATTGAGGTTTGATTTCATACTCACTGCTATCAATCAATACACCTAAATAATCAGGTGTTACAGGTGGTTTTTCAAAACGTAAAGTATCACTTGTTTCATTATAGAAGTATACTTTCTTAGAAGCTAAACCTTGAGCGGTCAATAAACCAAAACTTACTTTTTTATGTGCCCATTTGATTCCTTGCTCTCCATAAGGGTAAATCTTGTCTTTCGATAAAGAGGATGGACGAATAAACCCTGCCAATTTCACTTTGTACTCTTGACCGTTATCGTTGAGTTTGACAGTAAATGATTTATTGAATGGACCTGGTTTGTAAGGAACATACTGAACATCTATAGTATTCTTTTGTCCTTTTTTTAATTCTTTGGTAGGATAAGAAGCTAAAAGGCAAGAACAATCTGCTGTGACTGTATCAATACTGATAGCACTGGATAACACTTCAAAAGGGAATGAATAAGTGACGGTGTCTGGATAAGTGGATAGTTTCCCTAAAAACACACTGTCTTTTTCAAATTCAATGCTATTCTGAGCTATCAACTGCGTAGAAAAAAGGAGTATCACTCCTATAAAAAACGAAAGCTTCTTAATCATGAGATAGGGTTATTTCATAAAATTTAGAAGCTCAAATATAATTGATAAATGGAAATTAGAAGGTTAAAAAAGAAAGTTTCTATCCCAATATTTGAAAATTTATATAGCCAATAAAAAACCAAACTGTCAATGACCATATAGAAACTAAATAGTAGCTTTCTTTTGTGATTCTATAGCGTAAGAGAAATAATGCGGGTAACATGGAAATTATACCTCCAGATAATTCTAATGCATGTAACACTATGCTTGGAACTCTAGGAATAATTAATTTATAGTCTAAAAAGACAATGATTAAACTGACTAAATTAATTACGAATAAATATGTTACTAAAATCTCCATCACTTCTAATTTATATCAAAAAGCATTTTCTTCTTTTTATTAAACTGCTTTTGAAATAGAAATGATGGAGATGAATAGTTTTGTTAGGTTAAAAAAACGAAAAGAAATATACTCGTTCTTAAATTATATAATGGTATTTAAAATTCTACTTAGGATCCATGATATAGATTTTCTTTTCCTCTCCATCCCATTCTAGGGTTACATATAAAACATTGTTCTTTTTATCATATCCCATATCACATTTATCAGAAGGCTGATTTTTCTTGCCTATACCCACGCTTGGTATGCCTGATATATTATGTACTTCTAAAGTAATTTTTCTTTGTTCAGGAGCACCTTTATAACTTCCTTCTTGAGACAATGTGACTTCCATACCTTTTTTCGTCAATTCTGTCGCTACGGTGAGTAATTGATACTGCTTGTTATCAAGAGATGATCTTGATTTTCCATCATCGGCAAACATCACACGCTTATTTTCTTTTACCCCTGCATCTCTCCATATTTGGAATGTCAGTTCTTCAGAAGTATACTCATTAGTGGATTGTAACTTTTTACTTGCTAAAGGAATAATACTTCCTCCTTTTACAAATACTGGCAGGTCTTTTAATGGTGCATCAACCGTTACCCAATTTCCTCCTTCATACATTGTATTTGTCCATAAGTGATACCATGAATGCCCTTTGGGTAAATAGAGTTTTCTTTGTCTATCTCCTTCCTTAGTGATTGGAGCTACTAAATAAGCGTCACCCCACATATAAGTATCTGACAGGTTTTGTAATTCTTTATTACTATTCTCTTCTACAAAAAGAGGACGTAACAATGGCATTCCTGTTGTCGAGTTCTCATAAGCCAATGTATAGTTGTAAGGCAACATTTTATAGCGGTAATCAATGTATCGTTTTACAATATCGAAAGCTTCACCTTTATAATGAATGACTTCAGAAGGGATCATTTCTTGAGCGTGTGGCCTGTAAACAGGTTGGAAAACGCCGTACTGTAACCATCTGATGTAAAGTTCTGTTACTTCTTCCTGTGTTTTATCCCAGTTGACAAATCCTCCTAAATCAGAGTGCATATAGGGAACTCCACTCATACCCATGGTCATTGCTATTTGAGATTGTGGTGTCAATCCGCCAAATGTACGATTTACATCACCTGACCAAGGTATTAATCCATAACGCTGAGAACCTACATAACCGGAACGCATCAATACAAAAGGTCTTACTTCTGGAAAATCTTTGCGGTAACCATCGTGAATAATTTTAGCCCATTGATGACCATATACGTTGTGTACTTCATCTGCTGAACCATTGACATGCTGTAACTCTGAAGGATGAACTTCGGGTTCTCCTAAGTCACCCCACCATCCACTTACTCCTTGTTCCACTAAACCTTTGTAGATATTCCAAAACCACTCTTGTGCTTCTGGTTTGAAAACATCTACCAATCCAGTTTCTCCAAAGAAGAATTCATAGACATAAGGTTTGCCGAATTGGTCTGTTCCAAGTACTTGTTTTTCTACAGCGTCATCCCATTTAGAAGAAGAAGTCACAATAAAAGGTTCTGTGATCAGAATTGTATTTACATTTTCTTCTTTGAGCTTTTTCATCATCTGCTCAGGCTGTGGGAAAGACGGCTTATGCCAATCAAGGTTCCCCATTGTTCCTTTTATTTCTTCACCAAACCAATAGAGATCTAGAATAATAGCATCTAATGGCACTTCTTTTTCTCTGAATTCAGCCACTGTAGTTTCTACTTCTTTTTGATCATGATATCCAAACCTCGAAGCAAAATTACCAAACATCCAAAGTGGTGGAAGTGGTTGCTTACCTGTAAGGTCAGTCAGGTGATTCATCATGTCTTTGAAATCATTCCCAGCTATCACTACATAGCTTGATCTACCTCCAATCGTTTCAAAAGAAAGCTCGTCTACTTTGGTTTTTCCTACATCTATAAATCCAATTGGAGCATTATCATAAAGCAATGCGTAGTTCTTTGAGGAAACCATCAGAGGCATTCCATAATTCATTTGTGGTGCAAATTCCTCATTCGCATAAGCTGCTCTATTGTATAATGGAAGTCGGTGCCCTCTTCTATCTAGAGGTAAAGCTCTTTCTCCTGCACCATACAAAGCTTCGCCTTCTTGTATTTTAAATTTGAAACCTTTCAAAGTGTCTGCATCAAAGTACCCTCTACTCTCCTCTAAAAGTTTTTCTCCGTTATGATAATAGCTGATTTGAAGTGGTTTTTTATTTACTTTTACTGTCATTCCACCTTCTACGACGAAAGTTACAGATGTTCCTTCATCATTTGCTTTGACCATTAATTTATTTGGAGCCATGATGACTGCATCTGACAAAGGCAAAGTTTCAACTCCTTTAGGGTAAAACTGTGTCTCTATAATTTGCGTATCAAAAGGTCGGATGATGATTTGTCCATCATTAGTATTGACTTCCAGATTTTGCCCATCAATTTGATGAGAAATGTATTTTCGTTGCCCAAAAACGGTAACTGCCGATAAGGACAAAATGAAAAATAAGATGGTTTGGTAGATGATTTTTAATGGGCTTTTCATTATTGCTCCTAAATTTGATAATGTGAAAATGGATTTTTACAAAAGTAAAAGGAGATATTTACATTAAGTACTAAGCCAAAACTATTTATTACTAATTCTTAATTATATAACTATTTTTGGCTTAATACTTAAAATAAAGATGATCATAATCTAACATAATATACACTTAATAAAGTCCTATGACAAAAGTTTTAATCATAGATAAACTACATGAATCAATTTTTTCAATCTTTGATTCCGCTAATATTGAATATACTTACTCACCTGAAATAACACCTGCTGAAGTACCTGATAAAATAAAAGATTATAATGGGCTTGTACTTCGAAGTAAAATGAAAGTTGGCGTAGACCTGTTAGACCTTGCACCCAACTTGCGTTTTATTGCTAGAGCCGGAGCCGGTGTGGATGAAATAGATGAAGAGTATTTACAAAGACGTCAGATTACTTTGCTCAATGCTCCTGAAGGGAATATGGATGCTGTGGGTGAACATACCATTGCAATGTTGCTTTGTTTGATGAATTATCTTCATGTAGGAAATGATGAAGTACGTCAGAAGTTATGGCAAAGGGAAGAAAACCGTGGGCATGAGCTTTCAACTAGGACTGTTGGTATTATTGGTTATGGGCATATGGGACAGGCTTTCGCCAAACGTTTAATTGGTTTTGGGTGTAAAGTATTGGCTTTTGATAATGGTAAGGAAAATTATGGCGATGAATATGCTCAAGAGGCTACTTTAGAGCAAATACAAAATGAGGCTGATGTTTTGAGTTTTCATATTCCATTGACAAAGGAAAATAAGCATTTGGTTTCTCAAGACTATCTTGGTGGATTTAAGAAACCTATCTATATCATTAACCTTGCAAGAGGTGAAGTGATTCCTTTCTCAACCATTGAATGGGGATTGGATAATGGTAAAATACTTGCCGCTGGTTTGGATGTTTTGGAAAATGAGAAACTGAATACATTAACGCCAGAACAGGACCGTATTTTCAAGAAATTAAGCCAAGACAGCAGAGTACTTTTCACTCCACACGTGGGTGGATGGTCATTTGAATCGTATGAAAAGATCAGTACAGTATTAGGACGAAAAATTGTCAACTTACTAAGTAAGTAATTTAAAATTGATCTTTTTCACCTCAATCCCTTCATCATTAAGGCATTATATGGTGAAGGGATTTTTGTATCTGTATTTTTTTCATTACCATTGTACTCCAATCGAAATATTTTCAACTAAAACATATCTCACGATAAGAGCCATGTAATTGTTTTCTCAATACATTCCGTCAATTTTAACTGTCTTCCGAAGAAGAAGATGGGCTTTTTGTTATGCATTAAAATTGACTCTACAATTAAGAGAAAACCTTGTTTGCCAAAACAAGAAATTCAATTACTTCATATTAAAATCATGGCTTTTTCTAAAAAGTATAATAGGAGTCTGCAAGCTCATAGTAGCAAGGGCACGACCTCCGACGACCGCTTTATGCCGAAAGGTTACGTACAAGCGTTTGCTTCGTTGCGTCAACTTGTACTGACTGAAAAACTGGACGGACAAAATAACTGTCTTAGTGAATTGGGCGTCTTTGCTCGGTCGCATGCTGCCCCTTCTCAACTCCCTTGGGATAAACCATTAATCGAAAGGTGGCAATTAATCAAAAATCAACTGAAAGGTTTAGAAGTCTTTGGAGAGAATATGTACGGTGTTCATTCCATTGGTTATAAAAAGTTGTCATCCTTCTTTTATGTTTTTGCTATAAGAGAAAATGATCAGTGGCTTTCTTGGGAGGAAGTAAAATTCTATGCGGAAGTATTAGACTTTCCTACTGTCCCCGAAATTGAGATCACAAAACCACTTTCAGTCTTCACTTCATCCTATAGCAATGAGGAGGAAGCATTACAAAAATGGATTACAGACCAATTAGGTTGTTCTTGGGAAGAATATGTTGATACTGCCGGACAATTGGGTGGTTATGATATGCATTCTCTTCAACCTTGTTGTGAAGGTTTTGTGGTTAGAAATGCGGATTCATTCAATACAAACTCAGGTTTAGTGAATGTGGCCAGTAATGAATTCAGTGACCTCTTCAAATTGGTTAGAGAAAATCACGTTAAAACGGATCAGCACTGGGTCAAAAATTGGCAACCTGCCACTCTTCAAGATTATCAAACTTATCAATGGCACGCGTATGATTACTATAAATAAAAAATGGGAAATTCCTGGAGTTCAAATTGAATATCCTTTGGATTGGAATAGCATAGAAAAGGAATTTGATTGGTTAGAGGAATTAAAAAATATACCACAAGATGCTATTTGGCATCAAGAAGGAGATGTTTTCACACATACTAAAATGGTGGTGGAAGCTTTGCTGAAGATGGAAGATTTTAAGGATTTAGATTCTACTGCCCAATACATTCTCTTCCTGTCTACTTTATTTCATGATATAGAAAAAAGATCCACCACAACTCATGAAATCATAGACGGACAAGAAAGAATTGTTTCTCCTAATCACGCTAAAAAAGGAGCACATACGGTAAGGTCTATCCTATTCGAAAAGTATAATACACCTTTTGAGATCAGAGAGCATATTTCAAACCTTGTACGACTGCATGGTTTACCGCTTTGGGCAATTGATAGAGAAGATCCTACTAAAGAAGTGATCAAATCAAGCTTGATGACCAATAATAAATGGTTGAGTATGCTGGCAAGGTCTGACGTATTGGGTAGGATTTGTGAAGATAAAGAAGACATTCTTTACAAGATTTCTCTTTTTGATGAACTGTGCAAAGAGCAAGACTGCTGGGACAAACCCTATACTTTTGCTTCAAATTATGGACGCTTTCTGTATCTCAATAGATCGGATATCGCTCCTTTTTATCATCCTTTTGAAGATTTGAAGTTTGAAGTGATTGTGCTTTCAGGATTGCCCGGTGTGGGAAAAGATACTTTTATTCAAAAAAACTTAGAGGAATACCCTATGGTTTCTTTGGATAATATCCGCAGGGAAAATCAATTTGATCCTACGAATACGAAGCATAATGGCAAAGTCATTCAATTGGCAAAAGAGGAAGCGAAAGTCTTGTTAAGGAAAAAGGAACCTTTTGTCTTCAATGCCACCAATCTTACTTCTGATTTGAGACAGAAGTGGATCAGTCTCTTTGTGGATTATAAAGCAAAAGTGAGAATCATTTACTTAGAAAAACCTTTGAAAGAGATTCTTCAGCAAAACAATCAGAGACAGTGGGTGGTTCCGGAACAGGTGATTCTTAAACTCAGTAAGAAAATAGATATACCTCAGTATCATGAGGCACACGAAATAGATTACATAACACAATAAACAAATGGAATTTAAAAAAGAATTTGAAGCCAATAAAAAGCAATGGAATGCCAGAGTAGAAGGGCATGTAGCTTCAAAAATGTACGATGTAGAGGGTTTTATGAAAGGTGAAACTTCTCTGAAAAAAGTGGAACTCGCCGGTATTGGTGATGTAAAAGGAAAACGTATTCTTCATCTTCAATGTCACTTTGGGTTAGATACGTTGTCATTAGCTCGATTGGGAGCAGAGACTGTGGGGTTGGATATTTCTGATACCGCAATTGATAAAGCTAATGAACTGAGAAATGAACTTGGACTGAATGCTTCTTTTGTCTGTTCTAACCTTTATGATATCAGAGAACACCTTTCTACAGAAGAAAAGTTTGATATGGTATTTGTCTCTTATGGTGCCGTATGCTGGTTGCCTGACTTAAAAGAATGGGGAAATATCATTGATGATTATCTGAAAGAAGGTGGAGAGTTTTATATGGTGGAAATGCATCCTTATATCTATACTCTAAACTGGGACACCTTCAAACCTGAATACAATTACTTCAACAAAGAAGTGTATGAGGAAATGGTAGAAACAAGTTATGCAGGAGATACTCCTCTAAACATGCCGGAATATTTCTGGATTCACTCCTTACAGGAAATGATGGCTCCTTTTCTTTCTAAAGGCTATCAATTGAAGGCCTTCCAAGAACATAATTATCAGACGTATGACTGTTTTGATGATATGATTGACAGAGGTGAAGGAGAATATACTTTCAGAAAATTGGAAGTCGATATTCCTTATATGATTGAATTAAAATTCAAAAAGTAAGAAGATACATCTTTATATACCCTACTTAATTTCTATTTTTGAGTAGGGTATTTTTTATTTCTCACTAACTATTACATTTTTCATGGCTAATACTGCTCAAAAAGATACTATTAAATGGAATGAAGTAATCAGTCTCACTTGTCTAAATGTTGCAATTTTAATTAGTTGGATAGCTTACCAAGAATATCAGCCTCACTTATTACATAAATTTGGATTGGAACACCTCAGTGGTATTTTAGTTTATGCTAAAGCAATCATTGTTGTATTAGTACCTATCATTGCTGGTTTTATTGCCGATAAATTAATCGCTAAAAAGAACAATCACTTTTTTGTGTATATGATTGGAGTGAGTGCCACCTCCATGATTTTTATGATTGTAGCCACTATCATTGGGTTGGGACCTGAATCTTCATTTTCCTTATTTCTACCTGTCATGATTATTTTATGGCTGATTACAATGAATATTTTTATCAGTCCTGCCGCTTCTTATATCGAGATGTTTGCTCCCATCAATAAACTGCCTGTTGTTATGGGTGTGATCGTTTTGGTGATAAACATTGTAAATAGCTTAGAACCAATTGTGGTTGCCTTAATTAATTTCTTTGGAGATACACTAACATTTGTTGTTGGAGCAATTCTAATTTCAACGACGGGTTTTATTTTCAAAAAAGTGATGACCAAGGAAGTACTCAAAAAAGAAGAAAACCATCATTTGTCGACCACTAATAATTATTCCATTATCATCATCTCTGCTCTTTTATTGGGATTATGTAAAGCTTTTCTCTCTGAGTTTCTACCACAAACTAATACACTTTTGACTATATCAGGAGGAAATTTTGCCTTTATCATGCTTTCTGTTTCAGCTTTAATTGCCTTTTTACTCTGCTTTGTAATCGATATTAACCACTACAAGCCTTTCATTATTTTAAGTGCCTTTCTACTTTCTATAGGAGCTATCTCTCTAATTTACTTTCAAGGATACGCTTCTGTATTTATTTTCGGAAGTGTGGTCATTGCTTTCGGATATAGTATTTTACAAGTGCTGGGTTTACCTCTTACTATTTTGTATTCCCAAAAAAGACATCTCACCTTTAATGTTGGTTTGTTTATTGGAGTCAGTGAAATTGGTGATGGTCTCTTTGAAATTTTGCTCTAAAAGCTTGCTTGGAATATATATATTGAAGTGAAAATTTTCCCTTTCAGGCTGTAAAAAAATTAATAGACTCACCTTCTGAAAGGGCGTATTTTTACTAAAAGAGATATTTCATACATGCTTTAATGTTTTTTTTTAGCATCTCAAATTGATGTTTTATATTAGTGGCCATAAAGGCAAAACTCTCCACTAATTCACTCAGGATGAAAACTATACTTTTTACTTTCATAGGCTTTCTTTTTATCACTTCTACCAACGCTCAAGACCTTATTGTTACAATTAGTAATGATTCTATCAGTTGTAAAATTGATGAGATCTATAATGACCATATCTATTTCAATCTAGTGCATAAGAAGGAAATAAAATCATCTTTACTTCCACTCAACAGAGTTTCTTATTATGAATATGGCTTTTATAATCCCAAGAGCATTCCACAAAATGAAGTTGCTGAGGTAAAAAAGCTCCCAAAATTTCGTTTTGCGTTCAATGGTGGAATGTCCTATAGATTATCACCTGCAGACAATTCTTTAGGTCCACAATTGCAAAATCACTTTGAAGCCCTAAAGCTAGGTTATCTTCTGGGTGCCAATGCTTCTTTTTTCTTTAATGATATTTTTGGTGTTGGTGTTCGATACTCCTATACGAAAGCTTCTCATGAAGAACATTTTCCTGGAGGTGAAGTAATCAGTGATGTAGTGAAAATAAACTATGTCGGACCGAGTTTTGTCTCTCGTTTTAGAAATGGAGCAGACAATGCTTTTGTTTTAGGCGGTGGTTTTGGGTACATGAACTATGTAAACAACAATTCTATGACTGGCTATTACCCTATCAACATCAGCGGAGAAACATTAGGCTTAAACCTGTCTGCTTGTTATGATTTCAATGTTTCCTCAATATTATCTGTCGGTATTCAATTGGACTTGATATTAGGGTCCTTAACGACAGTTCAAGTAGAAGAAAATGGGAATGTACAAACTATTGAACTTCCAAACGGTGCTGCTGAAGGACTGGATAGAATAGATCTTACAATTGCATTAGTGCTTCATCAGTAAAATCAAAAAGGGTGCTTCCTCATAAGAATTGCATCATTTTTAGGACTCAATCTGTATTTTTTAGTTAAAATTAATTTCATTTCCCTAACAGCTGTTAATGACATTCGTAATCTTTTTGATTGCTGCGTATTGTTGTAAAGAAGAGCTATCACTGTATAGCATCAAAAAAATAATGAGAGGATATATTTCACATAGTGGCATCATCAAAAGCTTAGTGCTGTTAATGGCATTTCACTTACTCAACGTAAGTGTGAATGTAAACGACAGGCTATTGCCAAAACACATGTCCAATGAAATTGAAAGTATCTTTGAGTTGGTATCCATGCATCTATTTGGAGAAGATGCTGCATTACCTGATAACCCTTCTGGCGAAGATGAAGGTCAGGTGATCGTAGGTCAAATCAATATTACTTGGTTCCTTAGTAACCCAAGCATTATAACTCCAGCGTCCCAAGTTGATATTGATGAATTGCCAACTGACGAGAAACTCCCAATCGCTCGTCCATTATTTTATACTTCTCCTTCCTACCCTACAGATACTCCCCCGCCTAAAATGGCATAGTATTATTTTACCGTAATGGCTTTTAAGTAGCTTATAATTAAAAGTATAAGCTCTTTATTCCTACGCCTATACTTACGGTTTTTTTTATGTCTTTTCAGAAGGCATCCCCTATTCAATATTTTATGTTTATCAACTTTCCATAAATCAATTTTGTGGGTAAGTCATGATACCTTATTCATTATTATTATTTAGGTATAATACTATGTACAAGTATTTTATTGGTTTAATGTTATGCATTATAAGCCTTACTGCCTCTGCTCAAAAAGCGGAAGAAGAAGCCTTAAAAATGCAGTTAACTATACCACAAGCGGAGGAAATCTTCCTTCAAAAGAACTTAACTCTAATCGCTGAAAAGCAAAATATCGAGATTTCAAAAGCTGAAATTATTCAAGCAAAAGCATGGCCTAATCCTGAGGTTGGAATAGAGATCGCTATGTATGACAATGAGGATAATATTTGGTTTAGAACAGATAGAGAAGCCCAAAGAGTTTTCGAGATCTCACAAATGATTGAGACTGCGGGTAAAAGAAAAAAGAGAACCAATGTTGCTAAGATTGAGGCTGAAATTTCAGAGTATGAATTCTACAATACATTGAGAGAACTTCGTACGGAACTTCGCTCAGAGTTAGTTGAGTTACATTATGCACAAGAGAAAGCGAGTAGCTATTTAGTGGCCATTGAGCCCGTTGAAAAGTTAGTCGCTGTTTACAAAGAACAATCACAAAAGGGAAATGTATCTAAATCAGAAGTGGTGCGTTTGAAAGCACTTCTGTTGGATGCCAGAAAAGGTTGGCTAGACTTGGTTCAAGAAGCCGCTGATATTGAAGCGAACATTAAAATGCTCTTAAATGTGCAGGCCAATGTGAGTCTTTCTATCACGATTCCTGAATTCAAGCCAAGTGAATCTTTACCCGATCCGACGCTTTGGGCCACACTAGCACAAGATCATAGGTTCGATTTTAAAATCGAAAATATTCGTATGAAACAATCTGCGGAGAGTCTTGCGTTAGCCAAAGCTGAGGCGGTACCGGATCTACATTTAGGAACAATGTATGACCGTAGAGGTGCTCACCAAGCAGATTATTGGGCGATTCAAATTGCTTTTGATTTACCAGTTTGGGATAGAAACAAAGGGGGAATTCAAGCGGCTAAAATTCAGCAGGAACAACAACAAGTTCGCTTAAATGAAGCAGAGAAAAATCTTCAGATTGATATCTACACTGCTGCTCAAAAGTTGAATCAAGTAAGATCGCTTTATGAGCAGTTAGATCCTGAATTGTCTGCGGAAATGGAAGAAGTAATGGGTGCTGTAACCAAAAGCTACCAACACAAGCAGTTGAGTCTTTTGGAGTTCATTGACTTCTTTGAAAGCTACCGTGACAACCTTGGACAATGGTACGACACTGAAATGTCCCTATTCCAAGCACAAGAAAATGTCAACTACACGGTTGGCAAAGACATCTATCCTATTTAATCATCAGCTATTGTATAATTAATATCGAAAGTTTTGGATTTACTTTTTTAGCCTACTCGGCGTTAGAATATCATCACGTAGTTACGACTATGCTCTTCTATTCTGCCTTGATTAGTCAAAAAAATAACAATCCAACTTATTCCGATTTTAAATACACAACAGCTTAATCTTAATTCGAAATCACATGAAATCTTTATATAAATTCGTTGCAGGTCTAGTATTCGCTGGAACAATCAGTCTTTCTTTTCATTCATGCTCTACATCAACAGCTAAAACTGAAAACAAAAAAGAAACTACTACTGAGCTAAGCTCAAGTATGAAAAAAATTGTAGCTACTGAAGCAGTTACCTCTTCTACACTTTCCAATAAAATCAGATTGACAGGTACTGTTGAGGCATTACCTAACAAACAAATCCGTATTCCAGCTATCGTTTCTGGTAGAGTAACCAACGTGATGGTGGCTATCGGTGATGAGGTCAAAAAAGGACAGGTTTTAGCTAAAATTTACTCTGCTGATATGGCGGAAGTAAAACAAGAATGGATCGAGGCAAAAGCCAATGTTGACCGTGAGGAAAAGGAATTTGAAGTAGCGAATTCATTATTTGATGCTGGTTTAAGTTCTGCTTTGGAATTACAACAAGCGAAAAGTGAGTTGGAAGCGGCAAAAGCTCAGTTGGAAAAAGTAAATCAAACATTGAAATTAATGGGTGAATCAAGCAATGCGACTCACATTGTAAGAGCACCTATGAGCGGAACAATCATTGAAAAGAACATTACTGCAAATATGTTATTGCGTGATGATTTTGAAGAGTCAATGTTCACAATTGTCAACTTGAGTGATGTTTGGGTGAAAATCAATGTATTCGAATCTGACTTAAGTAAAGTACAGTTAGGTGCTAAAGTAGAAGCGAAAGCAATGGCGTATCCTAATGAAACTTTCACAGGGAAGATCGAAAAAATGAGCAAAATGATTGATCCTGAAACGAAGGTTTTAAGTGCTAGAGTGGCGATGAGCAATGAGGATAAAAAGTTACTTCCTAACATGGCGATGAACGTAGTGGTTTACCAAAACTTTGATGAAGAAGTATTAGAAGTGCCAGATAATGCCATCGTATTCCACAACAACAAAGACTATGTTGTAAAGAAAGTAGGTCAAGAATTTAAAGTTGTTCCTGTACAAGTAAAAGGGAACAATGATGGTAAAGTATTCATTTCGGGTGATTTGAAAAGTAATGATCACGTTGTATCTGAGAAAGCTCTATTATTATTCAATGAGTTAATGGAACAACAACTTGCTAAAAACTAATCCGTCACCTGCTAAAAATTTGTAGAAGAAATGAAAAACTTTGTTCAAAATATCATTAGCTTCTCTCTGAGAAACCGATTCTTTGTGTTCTTTATGACACTAATCCTGATCGTTTCCGGAGTAATTAGCTATCAAAATACACCCATCGAGGCATTTCCTGACGTTACCAACCCAAGAGTAAGAATTATCTCACAATGGCCTGGTAAGAGTGCAGAAGAGTTGGAAAAATTTGTAACCCTGCCGATTGAGGTAGAGGTTAATTCAACCCCTGGTAAAACTGAAGTTCGTTCGATTTCATTGTTCGGTTTGTCCGTAGTTACTATCGCTTTTGGTGATGATGTGGATGAATTTAAAGCCCGTCAATTGGTAGCGAACAGAATCATGAATGTGGATCTTCCTGATGGCGTTGATTCTGAAATGGAACCTTCTTCTGGACCTACCGGTGAGATTTTTAGATATACATTAAAATCAGATCATCAATCCGTAAGGGAATTAAAAACGCTTCAAGATTGGACGATTGAAAGACAGTTGAGAGCTGTACCGGGTATTGCAGATGTGGTAAGTTTTGGTGGTGAGGTAAAAATCTTTGAAGTAAGTGCTGATCCGCATTTGATGTCACAATATGATATTACTGCATTGGAGCTTTATGAAGCTTTAGAAAGAAGTAATGTCAATGTGGGCGGTGATGTAATTGAGAAAAGAAACCAAGCCTATGTTGTAAGAGGTATTGGACTTTTGAACAATAAAGAGGAGATCGAAAATGTGATCATTGAGCGAAATGGCAATACAACTGTTTTGGTCAAAAATGTAGCGAAAGTACAAGAAACGTTTGCTCCTAAATTGGGTATTGTTGGTTTGAATGATGATCCTGATTTGGTGCAAGGTATTGTAGTGATGCGTCGTGGTGAAAATCCTAGTGAAGTAATCGAAAGACTTCAAGTGAAAATTCAAGACTTGAACGAAAGAGTACTTCCTGAAGGAACACAAATCGAACCTTTCTATGATAGAGCCGAGCTGATTGAGTACACTACTGACACCGTAATGAAGAACTTAGCAGAAGGTATTTTCTTTGTAGTCATTTTTGTATTACTCTTTATGGCAGATTGGAGAACGACTTTTATTGTCTCCATCATTATCCCGCTTTCACTCCTGTTTGCATTAGTTTGTATGAGGATGAAAGGCATGTCTGCCAATCTTCTTTCATTAGGAGCAATTGACTTTGGTATTATCATCGATGGTGCCGTTGTAATGGTGGAAGGACTCTTTGTAGTACTTGATAAACGAGCGAGAGAACTTGGAATGGAGAAATTCAACAAGCTATCGAAATTAGGTTTGATCAAGTCTGCAGGTTCTAAATTGGGAGCTAACTTATTCTCGTCTCAGTTAATTACTATTCTTGCCTTAGTACCAATTTTCGCATTCCAGAAAGTGGAAGGAAAAATGTTCTCACCATTAGCCTATACTTTTGGATTTGCATTACTAGGTGCCTTGATTATGTCCCTGACATTGGTGCCTGTTTTGGTAAGTGTTCTTTTAAAGAAAAATGTAAAAGAGAAAGAGAATTTCTTCACTCGTTTCATGCAAAAAATGTTCTACGGTGCATTCTCTTGGGCTTACAAGCGTAAAAGATTAACAGTGCTATTATCAGGTGCTGTATTATCAGTTGGTTTATTCTTTGGATCAAGATTGGGTACTGAATTCTTACCTCAGCTAAATGAAGGGGCGATTTATATCAGAGCCTTTATGCCGATCAGTTCTAGCTTGAGTGAGTCGTATGATATGACGCAAAAACTCAGAAAAACGATTCGTGAAACTCCTGAAGTAAGAGGCGTATTATCTCAAACAGGTAGACCTAATGATGGTACTGACCCTACGGGATTCTTCAATATTGAATTCCACGTAGACCTTTACCCTCAAGATGAATGGGAAAGAGGACTATCAAAACAAGAAATCATCACTGAACTCGAAGATAAATTAAACGATTACCAAGGTGTTTCTTTCAACTTCTCACAGCCTATTATGGATAATGTGGAAGAAGCTGTAACTGGTGTGAAAGGTGCTTTAGCCTTAAAAATCTATGGTAATGATTTATTCCAATTGGAAGATTTAGCCAATGAGGCTAAAAACATCATGGAAGGCATTGACGGTATCACTGACCTTAACGTCATCAAACTAATCGGTCAACCTGAATTACGTATTGATCTGAATCAGGAAAAAATGGCGCTTTATGGAGTGGCTACAGCTGATGCTCAATCCGTAATCGAAATGGCAATTGGTGGTAAAGCGGCCACTCAATTGTATGAAGACGAGAGAAGGTTTGATATCCGTGTTCGTTACCAAGAGGAGTTCAGACAAGATTCTGATATGATTGGTCATATCAAAGTTCCAACATTAGATGGTGGAATGGTACAGTTGGGCGAAATCGCTGATATCACTACTCAAACAGGCCCTGCCTTTGTTTACAGAAGTGGTGGTGAAAGATTTGTTGCCATTACCTTCTCCGTAAGAGGGAGAGACCTTGGTAGTGCAGTGGCTGAAGCTCAAGAAAAAGTAGAAGGCACTTTGAATATCAGTAAAGGAATGCACTTCTCATGGGATGGTGAATTTGAAAACATGGAACGTGCTCAAAACCGTTTGATGCAAGTCGTTCCAGTCGTGATGGTCATGATCTTCTTGGTATTATTGACAACGTTCAATAACGTAAAAGACGCTAGTATCGTGATGATGAACGTACCATTCGCCTTAATTGGTGGTATTCTTGGTTTGACGTTCTTTACGATGAACTTCGGTATCTCTGCCGGTGTAGGTTTTATTGCCTTGTTTGGTATTTGTGTACAGAATGGTGTACTACTCGTCTCCAAGTTCAAGAGTAATTTACAAGAAGGAATGGGATTGGATGATGCCGTTCACAATGGCGTAAAATCAAGAATTCGTCCAGTATTGATGACCGCAGTGACTGACTTTGTAGGTTTATTACCGGCTTCAATGTCAACGGGAATTGGTTCGGAATCTCAGAAGCCTTTAGCGGTCGTGATTGTTTGGGGTATTCTTACTGCAACAGTCTTAACGCTGATCGTATTCCCGGTATTCTTTAGTATCTTCTATAGTCGTAAAAAGGCATAACCTTTTTCACTATATAATCATATACACCCTTTTTTATACTACTTTCAAGCTACAAACTGATCTACGGATCTAGTTTGTAGCTTTTTCTTTTATTTCTTTAGGGAAAATACTCCACAGGTTTGGGATGGTAATTTTGAATTTGGTGCCTTCGTTCAAAATGGATTCCACAGAAATTTCTCCACCCAAACGCTTCACTGCTTCTCTCACAATATACAGTCCTAAGCCCGATCCATTATTGACGTCAGTGGCTCTGTAAAACATATCAAAAATCTTACTGATATGATCATTTTTAATGCCTATACCATTGTCTTCTATGACTAAAACCAAATCATTTGGCGAGACATTGACTTCCACTTTAATCTCTGGATTAGGAACCAAAGTTGTAAATTTATAGGCGTTTGAAATTAAATTATTAAGAATTACTGCAAGTCTTGATTCATCACAATACAAGTGATTCTCAATATTAATTTCTTTGGTGATTTTTACTAATTTATAATTACTGATAAACTTATACTGTTCAAGAGTTACATCTATCAGATCTTTTATCTCTACTCTGTTTGGCTTCAACTCCATTCTGTTATTTCTTGAGTAATTCAAGATATCACGAATAAAGTCATCTAACTTCACAAGAGATCGCTGCTGTAATTTGAGGTATTCTTTTACTTCTTCCAAAGATGCTTCCATACACAACTCTATCAGACCTAATGCAGATGTGATTGGAGCTCTTAAATCATGAGAAACTCTGTAAACAAAATTATCCAATTCTTTATTGGCTTTGCTCAGCTCCTCATTTCTTTTCATAAGCGTATCTTCATACTTCTTACGGTGTGTTATATCTTTGATAATCCCCAAGAATCCAATAGCATCACCATACACATCCTCAAGAACACTTGTTCTGACTTCTATCCAAATGTGTTCTCCATCTCTTCTCTCAATCTGAAACTCTATGTAGTTATCATCCTTCAAGAAATCGCTCACTTCCACATTGATCGTCTTGCTCCTGTCCACTCCTTTCAAAATCACATCCAATGGTCTGCCCATCAAGTAATTTTTAGGATACCCCGTTAAGGAGATAACGGCATCATTGATATAAGATATTTTCCCCTCCAAATCGATTACTAGAATACTGTCTTGAACCGCTTTTAGAATCGTTGATTGGAAAAATAGTTTTTCATGGTTTTCATGCTGACTTGTGATATCTCTCGCTACAGCATAAATCACTCTTCGATCTTCATCTAAAGTCGCATCCCATTCCAGGTATTTATAATCGCCCCATTTTGTTCTGTATCTATTAATAAAGGATCTGATTACTTTTCCGTCACAAACATCTTGGAAAACCTTTATGGTTTCATTGATATCATCAGGATGCACCCAGTTGGAAAAATTATACGCTTTTAATTCTTCAATGGAATACCCCAAGGTTCTCTCCCATGATTGATTCATAAACAAATAATCACCGGAATCTGAATCTGTGATACAACAAAGGTTATAAGAATCAGTAAAAAAGGGTTTGAAAGATAAATTGAAGGAATTATTGACTGGCAATTGAACTTTTGTAGTGTTCTTTTGATGAAGAACATCCATTAGATTTTCACCAATTATAGCAACTTGCTCCATGGCAAAAAAATCATATTCTGTATCTTTCTGCTGTACAAAAGAGAGGACTCCCATTACTTTATTCAGTTGAATATTTTTAATGGGAAGACAAATAATCTCGTGTGTATCTTCCTGAGCAATCACCATTTCTTTCGTCTCGATCGTTTTTGTGATGATCTGTTCTAGCGAAGGCATTGTCACTTTTTTGCCTTGGTCATATCGTGAAACACAATGATACACATCTCCATATTCTCCCACTTTACAAATTACACAGTAAGATGACTCTAAGTATTCTTGAGCGAAATACAAAAGAGATTCCATACAGCTTTTAATAGTATCGGAGGATAATGAGCGTTGTATACGTAATAGGTTATGATAAAATTGATCCTTCTTTGTCATTGGAGTAGAAAAAAACTAACCTTAAAGCAATGTTATTCGTCAGGTATTAGTTACAAATGATTCAGTACAATTCATAAGGTACATTACATTTCGATAATTAACAAATGTTTAATTTTTTTTACTTCTTGATAAAACTGAAATGGTCTAGCCTGAGTACCACTGCTTTTCAGTTACTTAGGTATTATTACTTAAACAATTTCTAAGGTGTGTTGGGTTCATTTTCTTAAAAGAATTTGGAGTCATTCCTGTTGCTTGCTTGAATTTACTAGACAGATATTGTGTACTATTAAAACCAAGTAAATCAGCAATTTCCTTCACGCTTAATTCATCATAAATCAAAAACTCCTTTACCTTTTCTATTTTTTGCTGATTCAAATATTTTTCAATTGTCACTCCTTCTGTTGAAGAAAAAAGATGACTGATTGTAGAGTATTCCTTATTTAAATGTTCTTCTAATTCTGAAGAAAAAGTCCTGTTCCACTGTTGCTCTTCCAGATTTTGAAATTTATCATGAATCAAGTTTTTCACTTTCTCTACAATGATGGTCTGTTTATCATCTAATATTTCAAAACCCAAATTTTCTAATTCTTTTGTAACATTTTCCCGCTGATCTGGTTGTAAAGGAAGTTGTAAATAGGCGACACCTAACTCAACACGGTCAACCATAACATCATTTTTATCCAAAATATTCCAAACAGCTTGCACACATCTTGGGCAAACCATGTTTTTGATTCTTAGGGTCAATAGGTCCTTCATTTGTGAATAATTATTGATTTACGAATAGTTTTACATACTATTACGTTGATTATCATAGGTTAAAGGTAAGCTATTTTACGAAAAAAATTGATTAACGATGATTTTCGTCGTATTTTTGCAAACCGCGAATTAATCTATCTACTTTTTGCTTCCAAACTAAATGCAAACGCATATTATCAAAAATACAGCTTTTGGACATAATAACATACATCACAATTACCCTATTCAATATCAATTGAATAGGGTAATTTTTTTCAACTATATCATGTGAGGTGTCACACAGTAATATGTGATGTTTCAAATTCTAATCTAAAACCTCACATGTTACAACTAAAAACACAACAAATGAACCTTCATGTTTCATTCTATTTCCGAAAGCTAAGAACCACTGCAAAAACTGGAATCGGGTCCATTTGTGCAAGAGTCACATTTAACGGACAAAGAGCTAACTCAGGTATAAGTACCAGTGTAAAATGTAATCGGGAAAATTGGAAAAGTAATCGAGTGGAAGGATGTAAAAATGCAAATATCCTCAACGAAACGCTTTTCTTATGGGAAACACATATCAGACAAATTGCAAACACTTTACTTCAGACAAACAAAAATATTACAGTCGATGACATTATCAAACATGCCCGTGGTAATGGAATAAACCTTGAAATAGGTCATATTTTTTCAGTCTATGTAAGCAAAAGAAAAAAAAGTGTATCAATCAACAGACTTAAACAACTAGAAATCATGCAAAAAAGAATCGTCAGAATACTTGCTGACAGTAAAATTACACACGCAAATCAGGTGACTACATTTAAACTTGAAGAAGTCTACTATAAACAATTAGACTTTGGGCGTTCTCACAACACTATTCGACAAGACTTTTCAATGTTAAGAAATGCATTCAACTATTATGCAGAACTTAACAGTGTACCCAACATACGCTTTGGGAAAATTGAAATGGACGGTAGAAAACCAAGTAGAATCCTGTATCTCAATCAAGATCAGATCGAATTATTGAAAGTTTTCAATATTGAAAAACATAAAGATACATACCTTAAAAATATTCCAGCTTATGAACTAGCCAAAAAATGGTTACTCTTTGGTGCTTATACTGGTATGCATTTCAATGAAATAAAAAGATTTGATCCAAAAATTCACATAAAAATGAGAAACAGAAACAAGTATGTAGAAATTTTCCGATCAAAAACGGAGAAAAAGAATAATAAACCTTGTATCATCCCTCTTATTCCTCAAGCTCTGGAGATGCTCAATCATTTTGATGGTTCTCATAAAGATGATTTTAAGACTGGAGCACATATCAATCACTTTTTAAGAATGATCGGTCAATGTATGAAACTAGACTATAACCTTACTCATAAAATCGGTCGAAAGACATTTGGTTGTATAATGCTTATGCAAGGAATGAGCGTGGAATCTGTATCAAAAATGATGGGGCACTCATCTGTAATTACAACTCAGAAGTATTATGCACTGGTACTAGAAGAAAGAATATTTAGAGAATTCGAAGCAATCAATTTTAATTAAAAAAATAACACACTGCACTTTTTGTGAATAAGTGTCAATGTGTTATTATTATATCAGAATCGTTAATTAAACCCTCTGCTCGTATTTTACGGGTTTGAGGGTTTTTTATTTATATTTCTTGATTCATTACATCATCGTCTTTTTTTAGCACTACTTTTCCAAGCTTTCTCATTATTTCATGGTTTAGCTTCTTCTTATCAACAAAAGAATTAAGCTTGTTTTTAATCTGATTAGGAGTAAAACCATGACCATAAAACCTTGCTTCTAATAAAACACTTGAATCATCAAAATATTTTTTACCTGCTACAGCTCCACCAAGGGGTACATGATATTTTTTATGAGGAGAATAGCGATATTCTTGAGAAACAAAACCCTTTTCTTTTTCAATATGAGGTACAGCGTGACTAACCAACTCTCCATAAACACCACTGGAAGCATTATAAGACGAACTGCCAAAAATCACTACACTGTCAACACCACTAATGCCTGTTTTATGGAAAACTAGATAAACATCTTTATTCATTCTCTCAATATATGCTGCTTCCTCTTTTTCCGTTTCAGCAATCAATGCCAGTTGTTTTTCCTCCTCCGTCATGTATTCTTTAGGCATACCAAAACTTGCAGCAAGAATAAAAGCACAACAAGCCCCAAATATAGACATGTACTTATACTTTAAAGGAAGCTCTATTTTTACAGATTTATCCTTTACAATTTTATATTCTAACCTATATCCAACTTTATACCTTTTATCACTTTTATGGATTTCTTTTCGTTTTGTACCATATACATACTGCTTACTCAAAGCACAATACAAAACAAACAAAGCTCCAGCTATAAAAACGAATATACCTCCAAACCCTTTTTCTATAATATCAGGATAAATACCAACTATAAAGGCTCCAATTAACCGACTAATAAAATAAATGATTATAGCATTAAATGGTATATAGAGAAGTTTAGTCCACATAGAGGGCATTCTAACTTCTTGGCCTGCTTCAGAAAGATTACGGCCCACCGAATCAATAGCTCTTACAGTTTCCCTAACTGCAATTCTACGAATAGCTTGCTCAAAGATATTACTCATCAGTTTATAGTTTAATAGTTTACGAAATAAATACTCAGCCTTAAAAGATATAATTATATAAATATAAAAAGAGTAACTAATAATAACTTATATGAGCTCTGATTTTTTAAGAAGTAACTTCTTCAAATTTAAGAAGTGGAAATAGTTACTAATATACTAACACAATTCGTTAGGTGTGTTTACTTCTTCAAATTTAAGAAGTGGAAATTATGCAAAAAAAAGAGAACTATTCCCGTTTCTGAACAGCTCTCTTTAATACTATTTAAAATAAGTCATCATAAGACTAAGTGTGCGAACTCTAATATAATGACTTATTTAAAATGAATCAATTGATTCATTTTAAAAGTGAGTTTTTTTTAAACGACCGCACTCCCCCGTCCTTAAGTTACGAATAATTTTCTTTTAATACAAATTATTGACACTATATTGTATTAAATAAAAATAAATACAATATAGTGTCATATTATTGTATTTAAAATTTGTTTTATACAATATAATGCCGTATATTTGTATAGAACAATGAGGGAAACGCCTTCATTTAGAGTTTAACCAAACTTAAAATTGACATGATGAGATTGACTGTTTCGAGGTCAAACACAAAATTAGGAGATACTCCTAATTTTAACCTTCCAGCCGGCCACAGTTGCCCAGGGGCTTTAGATTGCTTAGCCAAAGTGAATAAAGAAACTGGAAAACTTCAGCAAAAAGGAAAGTTTAGGTGTTTTGCTGCTTCTATTGAGAGCTTAAGAAAAAATGTTAGGACTTCAAGAAATAACAACTTTCTACAGCTTGTGAAGCTCAGCAAAGATCAAATGGTTGAAAAGATCACTGAGGACGTTATCGGAGACCTGAGAAGGCGTGAAAAACTCTTCAGAATCCACGCTTCGGGTGATTTCTTTAATAGAAATTACTTCCAAGCATGGATAGAGATCGCAAGACAAAATCAAGACATTTTGTTTTATGCTTACACCAAAAGCATAAACTACTGGATTGAAAGTCTTGATTCAATCCCTGATAACTTAGTGTTGACCGCTTCGAGAGGAGGCCGTTACGATCACTTAATTGATGAGTATAAGCTCAGAGAAGCGGTGGTAGTAAAATACTCCTCAGAAGCTCAAGAAATGGGAATTCCGATTGATTCAGATGATTCTCTCGCTTATGATTCAAAAGTTGAAAAGTTCGCTCTTCTTCTTCATGGCACGCAAGCAAAAGGATCTGAGGAATCAAAAGCGGTCTTCTCAAGAAGAAGAAAGAAAGCCTAAAAAACTTTTTTTCTTCTTCGCCCTTCGGGGTACATTCTCAATAATCAATAAAGTTTGAAAATCGTAAAAACGCACGCCCTAATTAAGGAGTAAACTAAATACAATATTATGACATTATTTTGTATATGTGGTATTTTATTAGTATCTTTACTCCGGGGCAGTGCGGTTGTGCTAAAAAAAAAGCAAAACCCAATTTTCGTTATGAGAGCAACAATTTTCATTAAAAATACTGAAACAAACGAATTCCAATTCGTCAGCTCAGTAGCCGCCGTCGCACTTTACACTGGCATAAGCCTCAATACTCTTCAAACCTATTTCTCTCGAGATAAGAAAGATTTCGTTACGGTGGACCAATACGAAATCTACAAAGGTATGTCTTACTCAAAATCTGAATTAGAAGAACATGGCAAAATCAAGATCAATAAATAAAACGGTACAAGAAGCTGCAGATCATTTTAATACTTCTGTTCAGCAAATTGTAAACACTTGCATTCGTGCTAATATGGTTTTTATAAGTTACCCTGGAGAAGATGTGAAAAAGATTACTCTGGAACCTACAGACATAGGCACATTGCACAACAATTGGGTAATTGGCACTACAGATGATTGCTTTGAAAGATTTGTGATCACACCTGCAGGAATGGAGGTACTGCGTGTGGAGCTATTGAGGTATGAACAGTTTTATGATGAAAGCTATGAGAAGTTTATTAGTGGTTTGAGTGAGGGGGAGTGATATAAAAAAGGCTTTTAAAAAAAGCACCTTCTTATTTTTTTGAATAGGAAGGTGCTTTTTTATCAAATAAATATTTTAATACCAATAGATAAAAGCCAAAAATCGATGTAGTCATAGTACCAATGATAAACATAAATTCAGTTGAAGATAAACCAAAAGCCAATACAATAGCACTAGCCACACACGTAGATCCTTCTGGACATGGACTAGAAAGTAACACCTTACTTGTAATAAGACAGATAATAAAAACTCCCCAAACTGAGCTGAAAATAAAAGCTAATGTTGCATTTCTCTCTCTTAATTCTCTTTCAGATGTTTCATTGGCAGATCTAATTTTAAATTCATCAAACTCTAATTGTGATTTTCTTAGTTTTGAAAAAACATCAATATCGCTCTGATCACCTTTAAAAAGAGAGTGCATTGAACTGCCTTCAAAAAGTTTCTTCTCTTCAAGACTTTCTTTACTTGCTGTTTTAGTTGTCTGAATTTCTCCTCCAGTTGTGGAAGTTTGCCAGTACTCTACTGATTTTTTATGTTTCTCTTCTTCGCTTAGATCTTTATTTGACATTATTGCTTATTAGTTCACTGTAATACTCTTTTATAGTATCTGCTTCAATTGCTTTATCTCTAGTTCCATCCCATGTTTTATGCCAAGGCGTTCCTTCCTCATGTGTTCTTGAAGACAATTGAAGTCCATCAAAATTCTTATAAAACTTCCACATTGATGCTAAAAACTCTACCGTTTTAGAATCCACATTTGAAGTACTTATAGTTTGCATATAAAAAGGCTCAACTGGTTTTTTTCCAAACATCTTTATTGCATCATAAAGCTCAGGAATAACAGGTCCATATTTCCACGCCTCAATTCTCCCATGAAAGAGAGGCTTATCAAAAAAAGCATAATAATATCCATACGCAATATATGTAAGCTTTAAAAGCTTCATAGGTCTAATCAGCTTCTCCTCTTTATAGGCTAACTGAACAAAGACATTGGCGATATCGATACTGCTATACATAGTTGTAATTTTAAATAGTTTTGAAATCAATAGTTAGTGGATAGGTCTTTTTATAATATACGAAAAACTCATATTTCGAGTTCAATTGCTTGTTTGTTTTAGATGCAAATTATAGATAATTGACAATTTTTCAAAGGTAAGATTGAACTAACCCAATAAAACAGAAAAATCACACTCTTTTTTTTTACGAAAAAACTTTTGTTCTGGAGAGTATATATGAAAAATCTTTCCCAGTTTCCAAAAACGCCAAAAATAGAAACATAAAACACTGATAAAAAGATAATTAACACCTTGGGAAGTACTTTCCAAACACTTTCCAAACTTGGAAAGATGCCCCAAATCGGGGAAACTCATTTTCCACAAAAAAAGACGAGTTTCCCAAAAATAGGGGTGAGTTTCCAAGAATTTAGCCGAGTTTCCAAGAAAAGGGGGGTAGTTTCCAAGAGTTTCCCAGTATTTCCAAGCTTAAAATATAACTATACATATATTAATATTATATATATACTTATAAATCAATGATATATATATAATAAAATTGCACTACCTTCTATTTTCTTGGAAACTCAAAACATATATACCCCTCTGAGTGAAAAAAAGATGAAAAAAGATACTTATACCCGTTTTTACAAATATGTTCATATATTCATATATAAAGAAGACTAAAATTGTACTTTTCTAAGGCAAAAAAAGAAGGATACTATATGATAGCATCCTTCTAAAAGAAACGTACTTGACTAAAACCAATTAATAATATTTTTCATGAATCATCTTGATTTGATGATTAAACTCTTTCAAATAAACTGAACCTCTTTAATTCCCTCTTGCATGTACATAAAGCCTTACAATCTCTACAGCTGTACCATTTATATCTGTTTTGGTATCTTTAAAAGCATACCTCATACAGGCCACTGCTTTATTATGTGCTTTCCTGTTATAATAAGTTGTAAGCCTCTTTTGTCCGTACTGGTCAATAACTCCTTCGTACAGCACATCATAAGCCGAAATCAAAAACGCTAAACAAGTCTGGTACTTATACATTTCACCTTTTTGATAGCAAACATCATCATAGTTTGATTGATCAGAGAAAAACGGATCTATATCAAATCGTTTTACACATTTGTGTACATCTTTTAGAATTGCCTTGAATGATCTTGGGTCTACCTGCTCCAATAGGTCCAGGATGTATTTTACATCATCCTGTATAAAAGTCATATCATATTTAAGCTCCTTTGAGGCTTTTGAATCTTCAGGGTTTTTGAGTGCTGCTATCTCCAGCTGATCCAAATAATTAATCAGTTCATTGTGAGCTCTCCAAAATTTTGATTTTTTGTCACCTTCATTTGGATGATCAAATAATGCGACAAAACCAATCATTGGCAATTGGAATTGGAGAGCTGCTATTCCTCTTGCTTCATATTCTCTCAATCTTTGCTCAAAGCCTCCATCTAATTCTACTCTAACTTTGTCGTTTAAAAATGCAGTGGTCATCTTATTAGCCTTTTAAAATTTTTAAAATTGTATCATGTGATACTTTGATAGTTTCCTTTTTTTGATTAAGCTCAGCCCAATCATGTCTAACTTGACTGGCATAACCTTTATCAATCAATTGCTGAAGATATTTTTTTGCGTCAGCATCTGTACCTCCTTTTTTCAACTTGTAAGATTTCAGAAAGTGAGTAAGCTTGATCTTGTCTGTTTTGAAAAAATCATCCAATGGGTGAGCTGTACCTTCAATAGTCTTTTGCATCTCTTTTGTTTTTGATTTTGTGGTTTCTGTTTTCTTACTGTAAGAAGAAGTAGTTTGCTGATCTTTTGCGTAATCATTGACTTCCTGGTTTAATACATCAAGACCATCTTCAGCCAAAATACCGTAATCCATTACCAGTGCTGAAGTGTTGGTTTTATTGATTCTTGGGAAGTTGACCCCTTTGGATCTGTCACCTAATTTGTATTTTTCTTCCACTTTCTCTGTTTCAACCGCTGCTTTGTGCATGAGCAACATATCTTTGATGTCTGACTCATTGAAAGGTGACATACCTTGACGCTGTGAAGCCGATCGATACAAAGGCATGATTAAGCGTAATCTTAAGAACAATTTCATTCGGCCCGTTCCATCGTTTTCTTTCTCAATCTTGTAATGATTGCCATAAACCAAACCTGCAGCTGCAACCACTGAGAAAAAGGTAGCCACTTCATTGTTCGATTTTTTGATAGAAACCTTGTAACGGATATTTTCTATAGCATTTATATATACCTGTTCAACCGTAAATGGGTATTTTAGCAGATCACTAAAAAGAACAATAGGAGCCACTACAGATTCTGTATTCAGAATAATACGCTCGTCTGGAAAATAAGACATTCGTCCTTTGTCCAATTCTATTTTTAATCTTCTCTCCAGTTCAGCTCTTACTTTTTTTGCTGTTTCGGTATACTTCTTCTCCACTACCTTTCTGTACCTCAAAAGTTCTGCAGTAACTTGGGTGCAAAGTCCATTTTCTTCAAACCCCTTAAGAGTAGTAAAAGCCTCTTTATTATGTTCTACCGGCTCAAACTTTAGCGGTATACATCTATCATGCAAGCCCGGATCAAAATTCACAGAGTCTTGCCCTGATATAATGGTGCCATTACGATTTTTAGCATTGTTGCTTTTGTAGTTTTTCGTTGAACGGGTTTTTCTTTCTGAGCCTCCTGCAAAGGTTTTGAGAAGCTCCAACTTCCCTACTCTGTCTTTTTCTATATTACGGGAAAACTCATTGATCCAAATTATTGCATTCTGAAACTTATCAACATGTGATTCTATACCTCTTGTAGTATCGTTGTTGATATTCATTCCTTCTTCTTCACAGTGATTTGAACCCCACATTCTGGCAAGTGAACGGCCAGCTGTACTTTTTCCGGTTCCTGGAGGTCCGAAAAGAGACAAAAGAGGACAATAGCTATTATTGTGCTTGTAGATAATATCTCTGAAAAGAGACATCATATAATAACCAATCATCAGTTTTGCGTGCTCTCCATGAACTTTGTTGAGCAGTTCTGCCCATTTTTCAAAATTGATTTTGTTATTCATATTAAGAGTGAATAGTTTTTGAGCAGATCCATCCACATTATTTGCCAGTCCTTTCGTATCAGCAAAAGGCAAAAAGAAGTATTTCAAGATATTAACCTGGTTACTTTCTATAAGTGTGGTCAACTTATCTCCTAGATCATTTCTGGCTACTTCTGGAGATTCTATCAAATAGTCTTTCCCTGCTAAATCAATCACTGTATCATTTCCTACTTTCAAAAAGTCTTCTTCACTTTTCAAAGGAAACTTTACTTCTACTACACCAAATTCATTTGCCTTTAAAAGCTCATTGTTGTAAAGAATACCATTGCCCCAGATATAGAAATCATGCTCGATGTTATAGCCTATTTGTTGAGGTTCATCTGCTTTTTTTACACCTTTTCTCAACTTTAAATTAATCCTATTAAGATCCTCTTCTCTTCCTTCAAATAAAAATCTCCCGTAAAGTCTTGATACTTGTTTTCTAAACTCAGATGCTACAATTGTTTCATCTGTTGTAAATGCCTTGATTGTAGATCTTCCAAATGTATTTTGAAATTTGATCACATATAAAGGAATGTCATCAGTCACAACAAAATAGAGGTACTGCATCGTAAAAGCACAGATCCTTCTTTCACCTCTTTTCTCGTAAGTGTAGTAACAGTTGTCTTTCTCGTAAAAATCGAACTCAAAGAAATCGTCCATTGATTCCTTTCCTATGTTCTTAGGGAGTTCTACTTCTTTGGCTTTCTTAGGTAGTTTGTATTGATTGAATGGCTTCCATTGTCTGCAAAGATTCTCATAAGCACTTTGTCTGAATAAATCATCTGGAATATTCTCTATAATTTCGCCAGCCCATCTTATTACTTCCGTTTTTTCAACTGCCCCCAATGCTCCCTGAGCAGTACAGTAATTCAAAAGGTATTCATCAAGAAAGCTCATGCGTGAATTAATGAACTTGTCTACTTCATCTTTTCTTTTCACTTTCAAGTAGCCATCCGGATCTTGACCTTCCACTGGAGGTATAATTACCTCAACTCTTCTGAAACCTTCGTGCAGCAATCGAATGGCATGTGATTCCATCGACTCTACACCTTTCCCCTTTTTGCCTGCTTTCTTGGATATGTCATTATCTGCAATGATACAGACATTAAGAGTATGTTTTTTGAGCAAAGCAATCTGATCATCAGTGAAAGCGGTGCCACATGGAGCTACAGCATTAAAATACTCATGTTCTGCCAACCGCATTACATCAGTGGTGCCTTCTACTAGAATTGCATAGTCTAGTTTATTGATATGATCCTTTGCAATGTTGAGAGCGTAAAGATTCTTCCCCTTTTCCCAGACACTATCAGGACTATTGAAATATTTTTGAGGAACATGTTTTTTGTTCTTCTTTAGATCTTCCTCTTCACTTTTAAAGTAATACGCATCTGTACGCCCAGTAAAAGCAAGTACTTTACCCCAGCGGTCAAAAATTGGAAAAATTACTCTACCTCTGAAATAGTCATATTCTTCTTTTTCGTCATTTCTACCAATTAGACCTGCTTCAATAGCCAATTCTATACTGTATTGGTTTTTTCTGAGAGCTTCAAGTAATTTATTTCCATGAGGTGCATAACCAATTTTATATTGGTCCAATACCTCAAGGGTAAACTTTCTTACTTTTCTGAACTTATCAGGAAATTCCTGCAACTGAAAAAATGTAAGAGCAAAGTCCAATAAAGCTTGAATAGCTTCTTTCTTTTTGTAGGCTTCCTCACGCTTTTTTTTCTCTTCTGCAGAATAGATGTCACCTTGGATATACTGCAGTTGAATACCTTGGCTCTGACAAATGTCTTTGATTGCATCTGTAAAAGAGAAACCTTTTAATTGCTGTATAAAAGAAATACCATCGCCTGACTTCTCGGATGAAAAGCATTTGAATATGCCTCTGGATGGTGTGACAGAAAATGAAGCTGTCTTTTCTTCTGTAAAGGGAGATTTACCAAAGTAGTATTTCCCTTTTCTTTTTAAATCTACATGGCGGCCAACAATATCTTCAATAGGGATGTTTTTGACCGCTTCAATTGTTTCATTAGCGATCATTATTCAGTTACTTTTGATTCATTATTTAACTCATTGATTCTTTTCTTCTCCCTTTTGCTCTCGCATTCGGGTTTTGCCGTACTTTGTGAACCTGACCATGCCTTACTCTTGCATAATCCTCTACTTCCGGAAGGAGCTTCAGTTCTATAGAGATGGTCAGTACCAAAGTGATGATGATCATCAATAACATTTTGAAGCTTGGAAGAGTCCGTATTTCCTTCTTTATCTCTGTAATCTCCTGCTGTACCTCCTTGGCTCTCAATGCAATTCTCTCCATCTCTTCCTTGTCTCCCTTCTTCTTGTAAGTACTTTTCTGGAGTCTCAGGCGTTGTAGAAGATCCTCTAAAGCTACTAACCTTGTGATTGTCTCTTCCGGGGTTGATAGTTGTTGTTCTTGTCTCATTACATTTTCCATTGGTTTTCAAATAGCTCTGCATCAGATTATTAATCTCTATGATCAATTCATACTTATTACTATTGGCAATGAGCATTGTTTCTGCCAAATCAATCATTGATGTGATAAATTCACGCTTGAAATGCTGACTTACATCTTTCTTATCTAAACCGAACATTTGACTCACTATTGAATCAAGTTTACCCCAGTAATCTGGAGTTAAGTATATGGTTTTGCCTTCTTTCCTCATGTGATAGCCTACTTTTTTTGATTCTTTTTAATACATTTACATTACTATGATGCAATTCACATCATTATAATGTAATTCAAACGTACTAAAAAGAATCATAAGAATCAATTTGATTCATTAAATTTTAAAACTATTATCCCTCATGTTTAATAAAATCAACCATCAAGGCAAGCGACTCAGCCTTTACTTACATGACAGATCCATCTCACAACACGAAGCTGCAGACATCATTGGCGTGCATAGATCCTCTATTCAGAGGTATTTAAGTGCTGAAACATGGACAGAAAAACAAATGGATACAATTTGTCACGGCTTGGGAGTGGATAAAGAAATTTTCGAGATTGAAGAAAATACAGCTTCATCCTCAGAAGAGGCAGAATACTGGAGAAATAAGTATTATGACTCATTAGAAAAGCTCAACCAGCTGTATGAGAAAATTGATTCGAAAAACGATGAAAACAATGAGTTGAAAAAGAAGTTAGAAAAAATACTGAACTCAAGAAAAGATAAATGATTGAATAAGCCTCCTTTTTGGAGGCTTTTTATTTCTCGGCAATTTGTTGAAATGTCTTTGCTGTTTCCACTCCATAGCCATAAGAGAGCTTTGCAAATAAACTTGAAAGTGATCCGTAAAATTCCTCTGACCACCATGCTTTACGCTGGTGAGTTGAATTATCCATTTTGTGTTTGAATATCCCCAAAGCAATACGCTCTATCCTTTTGTCATCGGTCAGAAGTGCAGCACCTTCCGGATTATTTTTATAACCAGGAACATATTTAAAATTATCTGGACCAACTCTTTCAACCCACTCTTTCAGAACATCTAAAAAAGATTGTTGTGAGTTATGCCCTGAACCTCGGTAATTGATACGAGTCATATCTATATAACGGCCTGCATCCGCAAACTGAATACCAATCATATAACCTCCTTCACTGCTTTTCATATCAGTGATCAATGCTGAGTTTAAATTGATTATATCTTTTCGGCTTACTTCCACACCACTTTGAGCCAATGCTTGAGCCATCTTATAGATTGTATAGTCGGCCCAATCATTGGTGACATTTCTCTGATATTCTGCTATACCGCTCATCTTTCTTTTATTGTTGTAATTTCAAATGTTAGTAACTCCTGATTTAAAGTGCATTCAATTGGATAGAAAATATGTCCTTTGTGAATAAACTTTTGATCAATGACAAAAAGATTATAGTCTACAGCATTAAACCTTCCTTTGAATTTGTAACGTTCTTGCTCAATATATAATCTTGTGATATAAGATTTATAAAATTTATTGTATACTGACTCAGTATCTTCTTCATTCATTGATAATACTATACCTCCTAATCGAGTATAAAAACGTGTATATGGTGTTGAATCTAAAAACTTTGCAGCAAATCCTATTTTCCCTTTTTCAAAAACTGTAAAAGTTTTTGATTGAACTGTCTCAAACTTGATTTCAATAGACTCAACTTCGTAGTAAACACCAGATGGTTTTATTATAGCTGAATTGGTTTGGTTTTTAAATGAAAGGTTGAATTCAGACTTAATTTTTTCTAAAAAGAAACTATTGTTATTTGAAGAAATACAACTATCTAAGTTAATGACATCAGTATTTCTACTCATTTCATTTTCTCTATGAGTAAAAATTAAATCATTCCCATTAATGTAAAATTGAAAGTTGAAAATACTTGCATAGTTTTTTAAGAAATCACCTACTGTATTTTCTTCAATCATATCTACCAGATCAAACTTTAATGTCTGTGTTATATCATCGCCCCAAAACATTAAATCCTTTACTCCTTCGTTATAAATATCACCTTGCAAATTATACCCTAATGCCTCTGCAAATAGTTTTATTACCGCTGTGAAATATAAACCAGGAACAACTCTATCAATATCTCCTCCTAATAGTTTCACATTGACATTATCACCTAGTGCAGCATCATCTAAATGCTCTTCTGTTTTACCAACTGGCAAACAGAATATATCTTCCATATCAGTTACATAGTAATTTTCAATAGGTGGTGAAGAAGCATCTAATGTCTCTATAAATGGTCTATAAAATAATGTTGAATGTTCTAGCTCTCTCTGCTCAGTGATTGGAAGATAATTTCTTTCGTGAAAAATTTCTTTGATTGAAAGGTCTGTGATTTCAAACCCAAAATTTGAATCGTTTATTTTTATACATATAGCTCCTATTTCAAGGTTCTCTAATTGGCCATTGACGATATTGACAAAATTTTCTACAGTGATATATGAGTTTTGAGCAGATTCTTGTATTGAGAACATAACTTTTGCTGCGGTCTCAATGGGCTCACTATCTCCTTTCCATGTTTTAAAATAGAATACAAACTCCCTTACTCTTGTACCAAAATCTAAAGTGGTTACATCATAATAGTTTTTCATGATATAATACTTATTCTCATCATTTGGATCCAAATCAAATGAAGGTAAATCTAAATCTGATATGCTTTTTTTTAGTTGCACAGAAATAGATCCTAGTCCAAGAAAAAGTGTACAATCAAAAATACCGTTATCATACTTTACTTTTAATTCTCCTTCTTCTGTCTTATTGTTTGAGGTTAGTCTCGCTTTCAGCCTTTCAGGTTTATTGTAATTATCGATAATATGAAAAAATGAAAAGAGCCTTTTATTTTTTTTTGTAAAAGGCAAGCTGAAAGGAAGTGTCCTGGTAGTATCAATTGTTGACAAAGACAAAAATGAAGATTGCAATTTAATCGTTATGCTATCACTATTAATGTCTAATGCTTCGTATTGTCCATTATAAAGTATTTCAAGTTTGTACATCGTCTGAATATTTAAAGGTAAAAACACCTGGAGTATATTGCTGTTCCGACTTTACTGAATCTACATCAATAATAACTTTTTTCCATTCATTATTGATGTAGGTATAAACAGCTTCTGACTCAAGGAACCCTTGAACTACTTCCCAGTTTACACCATATCCTGTAGAAATGGTTCTGTATTTTTTTGTGTGAGAATTAAAAACTTCAATTAACTGGTTATACTCAACATCAATTACCGCTTTCTCTTTTGTTGTTTTCAACTCATCTTGATATTCCCCCCAACAAACTAAATTTGAGAAACCTCCAAATTTATTCAGGAAACAAAAAGTTTGCTGAAATTCAGTCTTTAAAAATACAGTAACTGAATTGTGAATTGTTGATAACTCAAACTTCTCTGCTGAATTATTTGGATCTGACAAGCCTAATTCATTAAACCCACATTGGAAATTATAGATCTCATTAGCTTCACTCGACACTGTAAATAGTGTTTTTGTTGAAGTACTTCCATCGCTATAGTATACTTTTGCAGTTAATGTAATATCAGCACTTTGCGTTTTTTTAAAGGAAAGACATAAAGGTGTAGACTTACTCGCTATCGTTGTGTAGTTGTCTGGCTCTAACAAACCTTGAATATCTGTGTCTTTGACAGAATTCTCTCTATCTCCTCCATTAACGACAAAGAAGAAAGTTTGAGGGTGATTTACATTACCATAGAAGGGTTGAACCGGCATCACTAATGCCGTAGGGGATAATTCATATTGAGAAGCTGGAGGTGTAGGTGATTCAACAAATGAAGCTCCAATTTCAGGAATAAAAAATTGCATAGCTCCTATCCCTTTTTTCTGGAAAACAATTCCATCGTTATAATTAGGTGTATCCCAATTCTCCTTATCAGGGTCTATTCTGAATCCCTTTTCCTCATCTTGATCTGTATCGATCGTGATAGTTCCTTCACGACTTTTAGTCAGTATCGTATAATCCTTTGTTACTGTTGCCATAATGATTCATCATAAGGAATTACATCATTGATTTTTAAGTCTACCCCAAAGCTCCAGCCATGAAATTTTTTAGTGGTTATTGGATTGGAAGGGTTTGGTCCCTTTGTTCTCCAGTCCGTCCAAGCTTCCATGCCAAACGGATAGGTTTCAGAATAATTGCAATCATAATAAAACTTTGTATACACAGCTTTAATGATAGGTTCTATTTTGGAAAGACATTGTATTTTTTTATCTGCCTCTTTCACCCTTGGAGAAGTAGATGGAATGTCATAGATCGTTACAAGTAAACTCAACTCTTCCCAACTGGCTTCAGCTTCATTTACTGGTGTAGAATCTCTGAAAGGAAATGAAACAAATAATACTGGAGCTTCTGTAGGTTGGAGTTTATCAGCTATAGCAATCAGATCGTCAATGTCACCAACAACTACTTTTTCTATGTCTGGATGCGTCAGGTACGTATCCCAATATGATTTAAACGCTTCTAGTGTTATCATGAGCTTTTCGCATTTTATTGTCTTCTCTAATTATTTCCTGGAGTGTTTTTAAAACTGTATGAACATTTTCCTGCTGTACGTCATCTATTGTTCCCAAACTTCCATCTTTCGCCAAAATACGAGTTGCTGAAAACCAAGGGTCTTCCTCCGGTTCTGCAGTACTATTATTTCCGGAACCTTTAAATACAGTTGCATAAAGCTTATTGACGAACGCATTTTTCATGGACATAAAAAACATAATGGCAATATCTACTTGATACTGTCTCCATGTAAGCTCTATTTTTTTAGCTCTCACACTAATGTCTTTTGAATCAAAACGCTTTCCTTTTTCAATCCATAATGTTGCTATTAGCTTATAAAGCTCTTCTGTGTTTTTTGTCCTGGTAAATTCATTAGCAAATGAATCCGCATATACATATTGAAGAAAAGAAACATCTCTCAAGACACCTTCAGGACCAATATAATTTCTTACTTTTTTAAGCTGTTGAGTATATAAATAAGGCTCATCTGTGATCCAGTTCAGTTGCTTGGTGAGCAGATTTAGAAGCTCTGCAGGAATAAAAGCAAACTGCACATTTTTTAATTCGAACAGGTACCGGATAGCCTCAAGTTTACATCGTACTGCAGGAAATTTGTGACGAAGCTTGACAAGTTTCACCAACTGATTGTATGTACAATCGTCATAACTCTGAGGAATCTTTTTCTGAATATTATATTCCTTCCCGTCTACCTTATATATGATCTTAATGTCTTTCATTAAAATGTCAAAAATTGAGAGTCGTGCTCCCCATTATTCCCTATCAATCGATTATATTCCTCTTTATGATTTGGATAATCAGGATATAGTTCTGGATCACTTTTAAACGTATCAGTCACTGCAATCATAGCTTCTTTTGCCACTTGCTTACATTGCAGTACTACGGCCTCCATTTCCTCTCCTTGCATATTGAGATAGTGAGCAAATGCATGATTTGCTGTAGCGACTTTGATCTGTTCTACGATGTACTGATATTTCTCCTCTACATTTTTGGCTATGACTTGGTCTTTGAGTGTTACTATGAGTTCGGTACCCAATTCTGAGCGTAATAATGTAGTTTCTGCTTGAGCTAAGTAAGCTCTCAGTTTCATATAATACACTCTTGTTTTTACTTCAGAAATAATCTTTTTGAACTCCAGTACTGAAGAAACAAACAGCTCATTTCTGATAGTATAAGAGTCAGACATTACCCAAGTATCAAAGTCACTCTTATTCTCTTCAAGAAATACAAATACTTTCTCCAGAAATGTAAAAGCCCCCTGGTAATATTCTTTCTCCAGCTTTTCAATTTTCTTGTCTGAAGCTGGAGCTGTATTCTCAGATTTCACAACTACAACTCCTGCTCCACTTACTTGTACAGAATGTTTTGTGATAAAACACATCATGGTATAATCGCCAAGAGCTGTACAAATAAGGTCTATCAGTTCCTGTTCCTTATCGCTTGGAGTAACAAGAGCAGTGAGTTCATTGTATAATTCATTACCAATTCCAAAAATGGAATCAAGCAGAAACTCATGAGTTGCTTTTTTTACAAATCGCTCTAAAGTGTCAAAGTGTATTTCAGCATTGACATCGATATAATCCAGGTAATTATCCTTGTTGAGTAGCAGTTGCATCTTGATTTACGGTTGGGTTAGACTCTTTTACTCCTGTTTTACTTTGATCTGTAGTAGTCAGCTCAAAGCTGGCAAAATCAACAAATACATTTTTTAATTCCGGAAAGTTGTATTTCAAGGCCCAGTTGATAGGTGCCAGCAATAGCTTTCTTGAAATTTTTGTCTTTGTTTTACCTGTGACATTGTAAGATTCTCTTACAGCGGAACCAGTGTCACCACCTAATTTACCAGCAACTATGAGGTCAGCAAGCCCCGGATTAGTGTTTGTGGCCATTGCCAATATTGCAGTGATTTGGTCAATAGATTTTGAATAAGCATCATCATTGAGGTTACTATCAATTTTGTCAATGATAATTCCTGATAAAGGTTGCTTAGTACTTTGATCGTAAACAAATTCACTCCAAAAAGCCTTTCCTGCATTTTCGGGCTTTGTCAAATTCTCATGAATCTGTTTTACAAAATCTCTTTTCTTTTTCTTCAACTCCTCCTCATCTGTTTGGTGCCCAAACTTATCTTTGAAAAAGTTTTTCCAAACCTTTATATGATATTTGATGTTCAGCGAATTCTTCAGGTTCTTTTCCTTAAAGGTGAAAATCTCATAAGAAATATTTAAGGCTTTCAACGTTTCTTCAGACCACCAAACCGGCAACCCATAATAACGTTTCCCTGCTTTTTTTCGCTTGATATGAATGATCCCTCTCTTCTCTTTTTCTGCAGCTTCTTTATTGGTAATAAGGTTCGGAACCTCTATTCTTTCCACAGCTGGTACTTCTTCACTAATGTTAATTGTGTCAGAGGTAACATACTGTGAAAAATGAGGATCTACTACAACGTACTTTGATAAACCTTGATTATCAAAAGGTGACACTCTACACTCCGTTACTTCATTGTGCTTGAAGAGGTATATTTTACCTCCCTTATTCCACAGTAACTGTATGAAGCCATTGCCAGTAGCAAAATAATCCGGAAGTACTTCTATCAATGCTTCTTCTGCTCTGCTATCCTCAAGCCACTCTTCTACCTCTGCATCTTCAAACTCTACAATTTTCCGTTTACCGTTCACTGTAGTTTTTTGATACAAACGTAAACCATCGCCAAAAAGAACGCCTTCCCAAAATTCACTCAAACCCGGCATAATAGATGATCTTTCCACCATTGCTATCATCTGATTTGGGAGGTCATCACCATCCCCAAATTTCACATGGCTTGGAACATTCACTTTCTTTTTCGCACTTGGCTTATTGCCCTGAGTGTTTACTCTAGGTTTCTTTGTAGTTAGACTCTTTTTCTGCTCTGGTGTAAGTGATTGAGTGCCTACACTGCCAAAATCTATATCGTTCAACTCATCCATATATAACTAAATTATATAAACGTTTCTATGTCATCAATCGCAACTATTGTCCAATCTCTTACAGTGATTACTCCTTTAGGAAAATGGGGGCTTTCAATTACCCTGATATTCAAATTGTGTGACTTTGGGTCATAAACCTGTTTTGGCTTATTCCCACTCATTACCTTCTCTGCTTTTTCAGCTGAAAGCCTGTTCATCACTGCTCTATTCACCTTCAGTACTTGCCCTTTCCTTTTTCCTGATATTGGTATAAAAGAAAAGGAAAACTCTTTTGGCTCCACTTGAGCATCGGGTACTTGAAGGTGCTTTAGGGCTTGCTGGAGGTTGATCATAATGCTTCGATTTGGTTTTCAATATCTGCTTCAATCAAAGCAAAATCATTTTGAATGCATTGATTGATGATCGTTTGATCTAACAGATCTGAAGTGATTGTCTCTTTTGTTCCATCTTCGAAATAGACATTCATTGTGATTCTATTTTTCTCTTTTACTATGCCGTATGACTTCACATCTTTGTCAATGGTTAATACTTGAGCTCTTGATAAACACTCTTTGATACAAGTGATTTCTTTTGCTTTTTTTATGCGTTCTATTTCTGAGTTTATAGTAGCTTCTGAAGAGATTATTTCTTCTAATTTATTCATGATCATATTGTTATTTCAGGTTCTTCATCGGTGAAATTAGTAGTACCTTTTTCACGCCAAATTTTTGTAATTAAAACACCATCTATTGTTGTATTAAGCGACCTAGTTGTATATTTCCAAAACTCTCTACCACTCGGATCTCTTCGAACATAGTTTAAAACAGTCCAAGGAGCGAAACCAAGGTTTGAGGGATCAACTGTGTCGTTAGGCACAAAATATACCGCCCAATTTTTAGCTGTCAAACTACTGAAATCAGTGTTATATGGCTGAAAACTTGAAGCAGGTTGTCTAACACCTATCCAACCGTCGCTACCATCCCACACATATAACTTCTTAATAATTTGAGAGGTATTCTGCGATGCGTCATTAATTACATTCTGTATAAAATCAACATGTGTGTTCATACTATATGCACCTGTATTGATACTAGAAAAATATGCATATTCAATATTAGGATGTTTTAAAAATTCAATATTATGCTCATATAGATTACTCACTTCTTTTAGTCTTATGTTTTTTAGAGTTGTAGGTAAATTGAAACCATAGTTAACCCCCAAGCTTCTTTTATATGTGATATGCATATATTCTAATATTGAATTTTGAATATTTACATTACCGTTATCAGTACTACTCAGTTCAAGTCTTAATGATGAAGCTAAATTATCTGCATTCTTAGGGAATAATTTAAGTGAGGATAGATTAACATTCGGCTGTACAACTAAATTCGCATCAATTTCTTCAAGTGAAGGTTGATCTGCTGTAATAGTCAATCCAGAAGAAAACTTACCTCTATTAATAGTAAAATTACTATGTGTCAGATATTTTAAACTATTATAAGTCGTACCCAATGTCATAGGTTTACCAGATGCCCACATTAATGCATTTTGCACTCTTTCGATATTAACAGGCAAATGATTTTGTAAAAAATTAATATCTCCACCCGAAAAATATAATTTATTAAAATTGTTACCGCTAAAGTCGGGTAATGTTGGCAGTACAATGTTGGTGGGTTTATAATATAAATAAACTGCATCTGAATTAAGTTGTAATAGTTTATCAGATTGCATTCTACTAGATAAATAGACAGTAGTTGTTCCAGAAGAAGCATTAATAAGATATTGAACTATTTTTAGATTTTTTACAGGTATATTTGAAACACCAAATTGCACCCACGTTACTGTATTTAAAATGTCATAATCTTTAACTAGCAGTCTAATCTTATTTGAAGATATAGCAGTAGATTTATTGTCATTACTATATCTAATTATTTGATCAGAATCATTGATAAAATAAGGATATGGCACTCTACCGAATGCTCTATAATAATTTGATTTGTTATCGTTGTAATCGTCATCATTTTCAATTTCAGCATAAGGCAATAATATTGATATTCCCGAATCTTCGTAAAGTTGAATGCAGTTGTTAAAATTAGTATCGTTAAACTCTTCAAAGAAGTCAAACTTTTCAATTGTCATTCCTCCACTTACAGTTGTTACTTCTTGTAAAATTTGAGAAGAAATAACTTGATTGAAATTTAATTCAATTGTTATAGATGATTCTTGTAATAGTTGCTGGGGTATAAATTTTTCTATAGAACAACTATTCATTAATATTATACTCAATCCCAAAAGATCATTGGTAGTATTAGCGTACCAACATTCTAATAAATCATTAGTCTTTATTTCAAATTCAACAACCTCCCCACCACTATTCACATTAGAAACAATATCACCATTCACTCTATACATCAACTGCCCATCTCCAGTAATTACCCCACCAGGAGAAATAAAACCACTTGCTCCAATTGTAGCGGTTAATAGTTTGTTACTAACAACATTAATACTCCACCCAATTGATTGAAGGTACACATAGTCATCATAATAAATAGAACCAACTTCAATGAAAGCAGGGTCTTCAATTGTGCCTACCTTCAAACTTCTATTCACTACTGATTGAGTATCTGAGACTCTTCTAATTTCAGCCAATAAAGCTCCAAATTGAGCACCTGTAAAAAATGAGTTTGTGACATCAATTGTATCCCCTTCTAACTTAAATGAATTATCTGCAAACACTACAGAGTCTTGCCCATTTCCGACCCAATTGAATGTCTTTAAGTTTGTGAATGTACTGAAGTCATAATCACCAAAATGGATATTATTATTTGCAGTAAGAGCTGTAATACTACTTAATCCTAGGCCATTTGAATTGTAAAGATAGATGGTGTCGGTATCAGCTTCGTTGCGAACCCAATTGAGGGTGCTTGTGTTAGATATTTCTTCTCCTGTTGCTGTTGTAAAGTACCATCCACTGCCTCCCGTAACTGAGATATTGACATTTCCGATTTTTTGAGTTTTGAAGACGAATAAGGGTACTGGAAATTCTTTGTCACCATAGGTAAATGCTTCATATTCATTATACGCTTCTAGTTGAAATGAGTAGTTGTTTTTATCTGTACCTTGACGGCCAGTAGATGAGCTTATTTTTTTGATTCTTGCAGGGCGTTCCATTGTGCCAATGATTCTGCTAACGCCATTCTGATCTTTTCCAATGGCAATAAATCTGTTGTTCTGTAGTAATGGAATATCAGTAATAAGTGTTGATGATTTGGGTACTTCAAACTGGAGACTGTTTCTGAAGACTTTTCCTCCTTCAGGACCTACAAGCTCACATTGTACTTCGCCTGAGTGTTTTGTGGTATACCAACGTGCTAATCTTTTCCCCTCTTTGGGAATGATAGCAAATTCAATATGTCCATCAATCACTTGTGGGAAAAACTCTATATCATCAATAAGGATAATACGGATTGATTTTGTCAAACCACCAATGTTACCTTCTTGTACCAGGTTTAAATCTGATTTTGATATGTCTCTCATCTCGCTCATACTCAAAAATATTTAGTGCAATTGCGTTTTTTTAGGACGGAATTTTAAGCATCATTTCAAGCTCTTCTTTTTCTCTGAGCATTTTTTCGTATTCTTCAGCTGCTTTAAGAAAACGTGGGTGCTCCTCTCCCCACTTTGCAGAAATAGCTTCCAGACTCGCTTTTTTTCTTGTGCATCTTGGGCGTACTCTGTTTACTAATTTCTTCTGGAGTTCTAATAAGTTTTCACCTGAGCTTTCTTTTTTCTTTTCTAATGGGCTCTTATGATCTATAAAATGACCATGTATTTCATAGTAATCTACTTGCTTCCATAGCTTAGTATTTTCTTCATACAAGGCTAAAATCCTATCAACCTGTTCAGCTCTTTTTTCATCGTTAGCACATTGAAGTAAACTGTTTCTTAATCTCTGCAGTTCATGGTATCGTTCATCTTTATAAGCAATTACTTCTTGTAATTCTTTTGGCTTATCTGTTTTAGGAGTAGGAAGAGGTATTTTTTTAAATGACTGTACAGCTTGTTTTTGTTTAGCTTGAGTCACCTTTAGAATTTTACCAGATACTGTTTCTATATCCTTTACAGCTTTTGAAAGTTGCTGTAATTCCTTTAGAAGAAATGCTCTTCCGGAAAGAGCTGTTTTCCCTCTAAAAAAGTCCAGCTGTTGGGGAGCGTATTTTTGCAAAAGGGCTAACCCCTCGTCGTAACGGGGGTAGCCTTTGTTGAGATACTTCTGTATTTCCTTATTCATTTTTAAATGATTTGGAGTAAAAATGTTTCACGGTCTAAATGACCATTGAACTTTTCAAAAGTGGGAACACTGCTTGTTACATCCAACTCTCCATCTCTATTGAGATCTTTAAAACTTTTTCCCATCAGAATACACCCTTCCGTATTGTGATTGAAGTTACCTTCATGAAAAAGAATGTGACTTCTGTTAGGTACATTTTTCACTTCGTAGTGATTTGGATAGTTTTTAGAAGAATAAGGTTTACACAGATAAGTACCTCTTGGAATACAAGAAATTGACCTTGCGTTGTTTTTATCAGGCAATTCCAATGTTTTCGCCTCCATCAGTTTTTCTTTACCATCAAAAACCGATAAATGACCAATGGTTTGTTTGCCTGAGTCTTCAAGACGTACAATAATTACTTTCTTCATTTTTTACGTCTTTCAGTTACCTGCCCTTTTTCATTGTAGATAAGAGTATCACCTTTTGCGATCACTACAGTATCTGCAGTAACCTTATCAGGAATTACTCTATCGATAACATTGCCTCCCAAATCAATGTCTAACTGATTAAAGCCTACTACACCGGCAATAATCGAAAAGCCAACAAGGAATGTTGCCTTATTTCTTACAAAGAAGTTTTTGAAACGCTTAAATCCGGAACCTTTTGTTTTCATGATTAAATTGATTTGATGAAAAATTATGTCATACCAAACTCCAACTCACCTAAGCCATCATCATTGATGATATTGCCAAAGAATTGCCATAGTGCATAATCAAATACATCTGAATAGTGAGTTGCGTGTACTGGTTTGATTTCTTCAGAAGTTTCAGAGCTCTTATCTTTTTCTATTCCTCCAGTAGTAATTTTTGTTGGAGCATTTTTAATGGAGATAATGAAGTTTTTACAGTTGTTGGCGTTGATTTCAATAATAGGAAGCCTTGGATCTTTACCAGATAGCATTTTATTGATTTTCAAGAATCGTTCAGTATGAGGTATGTTGTGCTCTGGAGCCAAAAGCTCAAAAGTCCAACCTGCTTTCTGTAATTCATCCATCACTTCCTGGTAATAGGAAATGATAGATCCTTTGCGTTTGAAATTACCATTTCTATCACCCCATATTTTCATGTGCTGAGTAGGAAAAAAAGTATAATAATCAGTGATAAGCTGTATTAAATCACTTAATTCTTTACCTTCTTCTACAGCAAATTCCTTTACAAAACGTACAGTATTCAGTGATTTCAATTCTTGAAAAATTACTGCAGAATAAATATTAGCATTGAAATCTAATGAGATTTGTAAAGGAATAGTATTCACAATATCACCATCCACTCTGCAGTCATTGACTAATAAATCAACATCACCTCCAACTCTGTCAAAATGATAATAATCGTATGAATCAATATAAACATGCCTCTTATCGTTGAATTTGGGATAAAAAAGATTAGAGGTTTTCTTTTTGCGAACATTCATGATTTCGATGTCAAAAGCATCTTTCTGCATGATTGATCTTTGCTTCTCTATCCAATTTTCGCCAAGTATGTAAAGATTATCAAGAGCATTGGCCTCTAAATAAAGGGTGGATCTTTTTGAGGTGTTCTGTCTGAGTTTTTGAAGTATTCGCTTTGCTGTTTTGCTTTGAAACGATTTTTCTTTTTTAATCTTTTTCCACTCTTGATATAAAGTTGCTCCAAGAATGGCTTCCTCCTCTTCTTTTTGCTTTTCTTCAGCTTCAAAAAGCCAGTCACCATGAGCGGTCCAAGGCATTGATGATGCAAAGAATAAAGATTCATGTCTAGGATTTGATCTGAAACTTGGATCAGTTGGACGCATCGCTGGTATAAGTTCCTGATCCAAACGTGATTTAGGGAATAAAGCAGCTTCAATAATAATACCCCAGTCAAATGAGGCACCACGGGAACCAGTGTCTTTTCTATCAAAGCTGATAAGTGAAATAATACTTCCATTGAACCACCAGATTACATTGTCTAATTTTGAGGGCATGTGGTATGCCTTTGGCCAATTCTTTCGCCACTGAGCAGGTGGCTTTTTACCTATGAAATAGTGTATATCTTCATGATACCCCATGCGTGCCCACTGAGCTTTGATTGGGGGTAATTCAAGCGTGAAAATCTGCATATAAGTGGCTCCTGCAATGAAACCACGAGAACGGGGCATAGAGAAAATATTATTCTCTGCTTCGTCTGCTTCTGTTGTTGTTTTTCCTGTACCACGGCCTGCTATAAATGTTTTGAATTTTCGATTACAAAACTTTATTGCCAATTGAGGCTTGTTGTAGTACATTTTTAGATATTTTCTACCTGTGTACCTCATTCTTCCTCCTCTTCTTGCGGTGAATCATTAAACTCTATACGCTCTACTGGAATGTCTATCACATCAGGGTATTCCTGGATAATGTCACCTCCAATATTTAGAATAGCTACTGTTGTACGTTCGAAAAGAGAAGGGTCCGGCAAATCAGGATCATCTTGATCCAGCTTGAGCAGTTTCGATATACGGTCATTTATTCTTGACGCTATTTCTATATCTTCACCAAGATCTTTACCTGCTTCTTTCTTTCTTTTTATTTCAGATTCTTGTAGGTCAAGAAGTCTATACTGACGTTCTGCATTAAGAAACCGAAGTGCTTGTTTTCGTGATTGTAATGGATTACCATAGATTTCAAGTGCTTGATTGACTGCTTTGAAGGCCCCTGAAATACTATTGATGTCAGGATCTTCTTCTTGAATTTTTCTAGCTACTTGGGCAATAGAATTAGACTCAAATAACATATGATACGCCTTTTGACAACGTTCCATTATTTGAACCTGCTTTGCTGTAAGTGATCTCAATTCACCACTTTCATAGAGCTTGATGGCTTCTACAGCGTTTGTAACTTTCTTTTTGACTCCTAACATAAACAAAAACGCAATTGCGTGATAAGGCTAATTTCATCACTGCAATTGCGTTTTTTTAGGACTAGTTTAAGTAACTCACATTTTTAAATTGTAAATTGTGTTATAACTAAAATTAGATTAATAATGAGCGAAGACAAATTTAAAAAATTAATAAAAACAGCAAAACCAAATAATTCTCATCTAAAAATTACTGCACTTGACTTAGCAAAGAGTAGATTTGCTTTGGATCAAAAGTTCTCTGCATTATCAGCTCTAAATGCATACCCTAAAATTAATATCCCACCCAGTATTATTTCGGTTATTGGTGTTCCTCCTGTAGTTCAGCAACCTGATGGCTTTGCCAAAATGATACAACACATAGATAAGTTCAATAATAGTTTCAATTATTCTATTTCCGCTTTGAACGAAAAGATGGCTAAAAGTATAACCTCAATAGCTCTACCCCAAAATAATTTTGCTCAATCAATACCTGACTTAGCTAAGTTTTCTTCATTTGGAATACCTTCTATCGCTAACCTAACAGATCACTTAAAAGGTATTAGCGTAATTGATGAGCATTTTTCAAAATTTAATTCAATTAATAATCCTTCTTACTTATCAAACCTTTCATCAGAGATGAATAAGTTGCAGGAATTTATGGCAAAAATGCCTACAATAAATGAGTTTGCTACTGTTTTTGATGCTTTTGAGGAGTTGGAAATAGAAGGTATAGAAGATGAATTAGAGGTTGCAAGAAGGATTGAAGAATTTGAAGGTAATGTAAATGCTATTGAAGAAGGTTCTACAACCAACCCTATTAGTTTTCCGAATGTAAAATGGTTTACAGGATTATTCTCTGCTGCTGTTTTTACTGAAATATTTAGGGTATTATTAGAACAAGGATTTAATCTTTCGTTTTTATTATCTACCTATTTAAGTCAGCAAACACCTGAACATACAATAGAAATTATACAGAAAGTAGAAAATGTAAAATCAGAAGCTTCAAAAACTAATTCTAAAATAGACAATCTTCATAAAACTTTTGAAAAACATGTTTTTAACTCTTCAAAAGATACTTACTTTACTCCATTAAAAATTGTTAAAGAAAATGCTGTACTACGTAAAGCTCCTAGTAAAGTAAGTCCTAAGGAAGGTCTAGCTTTAAGAGGACAATCAGTTTATATATTATTTCAAGAGTTAGATTATTATCAAGTGTGTTATAAAGATATGAATACAAACAAAACTCATATGGGATACCTTCATATCAACTGTTTCTAATCTTGATTTTGCTTTCTTAAGAATTCTTTCAAATCTTCAATTTCATCAAGTATATCCTCATTTCCATTTTCAATTTCTTCCACCTTATTTACCAAGGACATGAGGATAATATTTGATTTTTGATTGATTTCATTGAATTCTGAGACAACCAAAATAAATTGTTTCGTATTCTCCTGTTTGTCATTCTTTTCAACTTTCAAATCATAGTAAAGTAACATACATATCCCAAGTAGCACCAGCTGAAAGAAAAAATTAACCAACCTCTCAAAAGATTGATTATCTGCTTTTTTTACGATTTTCTGAGCAATACCTTTTTTAACTTCAGAAATTCCTGTAGGATCAATTTGATTTATCATACCTGTGCTTCTAATTTATCTTCATTTATTCTGTCTTGAACACTTTCAATGTCTGAATAAGTGACATACGCTTTCATTATTGATTTCTGAGTCATGACAGCCTCTGTATTTCTTCTTACCTCAGTGATTAACTCAACTAAAAGTGTATCTGTTTTTGAAGTGACTTCCTGGTTACTGAGAGGAGCCCCATCAGAACCTTGATTTTCCATTGTAGGTAATGTACCACCGTCTTCAAAAACTGCTGCTCCATTTCTATACATTGAACTGTATAACAACTGGTCGACGATAGGTTTGTTGTTTGCATAAGTGGCTTTTGATAAAATGGGCTCTCCCCCTTCCACTTCAGCTACTATTTGACCGGTGGATGGATTAAGTATTGGCATTCCTCCAGAAGCATGAGAAGGACCTGAGAGCAATAAACCACCATCTCCATATTTTGCATTGTTGATTTTTGAAACGTTCATGGCTGTTCTGCCAATTGCAACACCCGTTTGAATTGCTCCCCAAATGTATCCCATTGGTCCAAATTCTGCTGAATTCTTCCAAATTGATGTTACTTCTTTTATACCATCAATAATTGCAGCTGCAGCCTGCATTGTTTGGATCTTCCGGAAGTGCTTTTTTCGCATCTCTTCATCTGAAGAGAGAATATTAGAAAGGCTTTCAAAAGTAGATTGCGCTGAAGACAAATTGTTATCATACAATTTGTTGTTTGCTTCTTCAGCTCGCAATAGGTTCTCTTTTGTCTTTTTCTGATAATCCAGATCTACTTTAAATATACTGTTCTTGACCTTTTGAGCTTCTGCAGACTCTCTGCCATGCATTTCTTGCACCAAAGCCAATTGCCTCTCAAGTGCAGCTCTTTTTAGTTCATAAAGTAGCTGATCCCTTTCCTGTTGTGTTATGAGGTCATTCTGAAACTTCTCTTCAGCTAAAAGAGCTTCTTCTTCCTCAAATATGGCCTCTTCACCTAAGAACTCTTGTCTTCTTGCCCATTTTAGCTCTTGAAGCTCCCTATCTCTTGCTTCTTCTAGTAGTTTTTTTCGTTCGGTAGCGAGATATTCACCTTCTGTAATTGCTTCTATTTGTCGCTGATAGGATTCTTTTATCTGAGCTTCTTTTTGGTCAAACTGATCTTGAATAAGAGAAATTTCAAGATCTGCCAATTGTTGCTCTATTTTAAGCCTTTCTTTGGCTTCTTTTGCTCTTTCTTGTGCTGCTTTTTTCTCTTCAGCAGCCATTTTATTACGGAGCTCATTCAACCTGTTCAGCAACTCCCTTTGTCTGGCTAATGATTGAGTTTCAAGATTGACCAACTTGATGGATTCTTCTCTGGCTTTCTGAGTATCTTCTTCTGTACTGTCTGCTCTAGCATCATCTGCCCATGCAATAGCCGCTCTTTCTCTTTGTAATGCTAATTGTCTTTTCAGTCCTTCCTGTTCTATCTCATTTGCCTTGATAAGTGCAGCTTCTCTTTCTTCAAATGATTTAGTAGAATCTCTAGTGAGGAAAATAAGTTCCTGTATTTCTTTTTTCCTTTTTGCATTCGCTAGTGACTCTAAATTTTCGGCTTCTACAAGCCTATTCATTCTTTCAGCAAGTTGCATTGCTAGCTTTACATCTTCTGAAATATTGTCACCTAGACTTTTAGCAGCTTCAGAAGCATAATTGAAAACCTTATCTAATGCCATTTCAGACACCCCTTCTTTCAGTTTGGCATAATTAAGCGTGAATACACCTTCTAATATCTTTCCAAACCCCACAGAAATAGTGACAAATTCATTTATGAAGTCCATAAACAAATCACTTAGACCAGAAAGTGCTTTGCTGGCTCCCTTCTTCATTCTCTCCCAGTCAAATGAAAGTATATCTGAGAAAACACTATAAATACTGTTGAAAGTAGGTACAGCCTTGGATGCTAAAAAAGAAATAAGCTGATTCATTGACTCAAAAATGGCATCAGTGAAAGCTCCCATTGCTGCCATGATAATATTGAGCTGTTCTACTCCTTTCTTTGTTCTAGTAAACCATCCATAAACAGCTGTAAGAGCAATGATCAAAGCACCTATTCCAGTAGAGATAATAGCACCTCTTAGTAACCCGAATGAAGTTTTAGCAGACATTACAACACCTTTCAGTCCTTGAAATGTATTAGCCAATTGAGAAACTTCACCTGAAAAAGGGACAAATGACTGCCATTCATTTGTCATTTTCTTAGATTCATCTCTGGTGTTTCTTATTTCATTATTCAGCGTTCTCATACGGTCATTAACCGCTGTCAGTTCTTTGCTTTTACGAATAAATTCATCTGTTCCTGGTGTAAGCTGTTTTAATTCGTTTTTGAGTTGTGCAGATTTTTTCGCTAAGTCTTTTAAAGGCAATGCTGTCAACCCTATTTCTTTACGGAGCTTTTCTTGTTTGTCTTTTATCTCATCAAGTTCTTTTGTTTTAGCAATGTACTCATCCGTTCCTTTTGCCATGCCTTTCAGCTGGCCTCTCAGCTCCTTTGCTTCAGCATCTAAATCTGCAAGAGTACTCAATGCTTTATTACCATTGATTTCTACTTGAACTTGTATATTCTCTCTTAATCCTGCCATGATTATATTCAAAAAAAGCCGGGTATTTCACCGGCTTCGTGTTGATTGTAGAAAATTGCAAAGAACACGCTAAGGTCCTGGTGTAACTACTGTTTGAGGTGCTGATTCAAGGATAATCAGAGGTATGATATTTTCTGCTGTAAGTACAAACGTAACATTACGAGCCTCAGTACCTGTTTTTCCTGTACCACCGCTGACCTCTTCGCAGTTTGCTGGTGAATCGATCGTTCCGATCTGTACCAGCTGTTTATTTCTATCTTTTGCCACGCAAACAATGTCCTCATTAAGGAAATTACGGGCTACCTGTAACGCTTTTTCGTTGTTAGTTGGAATTGCAAACTCAAGAAACTGCTTGAATGACTTTGAATCATACTCTCCTTGACTTTCAAAACGTGCAACTCCAGTGTCTTTAGTGTGGTAAATTGTAGCGAAAACCTCCGTAAGATCATCTACAAAAGTAAAATCTTCTGCAGCGTCTACCTTTACTGCAGGTGCAGTAATAGCAGGCTCAGAGGCTAAAGCATCAGCTCTAATCAAGAAGATGTTTTTTGACAAGCCTCCAATGTTACCATCTAATGTAATACCAAGGTCTGACCTTGATATGTTAGGGATTGTTACGTCTGCCATATTGACTATTCGTTTTCAGCTCCTGCATCAGAAGCAAGGTTGACAACTTCAATAATACTCGCCTCAATTTCCTCCAATGTGCCTAAAACCTCTTCATACTGTTTAGGATTTTCAGCAATCTTGGAAGTGATATAACTTTCTCCACGCATTGAGAATTTCACTACTGAGAAAGTATATTTTTTGTTGTTGTGTTCGAAAGAGTCAGGCACTTTTAGAACTTCCTCTTTTCCTGATTTCTTAAGACCAGCAATATTTTCCAACACTTCAACACGTTCTTGTAAAGCTTGAATAAGTAATTCTAGCTCTTTATCTTTTTTTGACGCTGACATTTTATTTCTTTTTTTAGTGAGAAAAAAGGGAAGAGAAAGCCCCTTCCCCTTTTAAATTCAAACTATTTCTCTCTTTTTAATTACCCTTTAAAAGGTCTAAGGTTTATCCCAATCTGTCACCCAGACAATTTGAGTATCATTTGTTGCTGAAGGAACACCAATAAATTCGAAACCTGGAGCAATCTTGTAATCTCCTGTTATGCGAACCTCTCTCTCATCTTCATGAGTGGTAACTGTAAGCATCTTATCTTCTCCAGTATAATTTGAACACCAAATTAAATTACCTGGTAAAGTAGTCCACAGTCGAGATTCTGAAGACATAGAAAGCAACGGCACTAAGTAACAACGTCCTAATGCTCCTACTGTAATGATCTCTTTTGAGTTATAGTCATTGTTGCCACCATACTTACTTCTTCGATTGTAAAATGCATCCTTATGGAAGGTTGGAGAACAATAAATAGGAAGCGTTGGATAGCTCAGTACTAAACTATCTGGCAATGAATCTGCAAAAGTATCTGCATAATCAAGAGTTGTCGTATTATCATACGCACCCTGTACAGATGGAGCTAATGTTCCTGCAGTAATCGCATCTGTCAATACTTTCTTTACACCATCAACTACATCTGCCGCTGCACCAGGAGTAGGATAGGTAGGTGCTAAAAATTGACCACGCCAAAAAATATCCATCTCTGTTTCACGGGCCTTTGCAGAAATGATAGATGACAATGTTTCATTGTAAATTGATTGTACAGATTGTTGATTCACATTTGATCTCCTTCCTGCTGTCAAATAACCAATAATTGATTGTTGAATACGTCGAAGGTCATCATAATCAATACTGTAATCAATTTTCGCATCACGCACCACTGTCTCATGTGGATGAACCGCTAGTTTGTTCACTAATGGGGTAAAACCCTTCATTCCTGGTTGAAGAATTTTCTCCAATCGCTTACCTTTCCCAAGATAACGATCTTGCACACCTGCAATAGGTCGGCATTGTTGTACAGAAGGAGCATCACCCATACCCATCAACTCAATATCAATCATTGCTTGATTTTGAGTGTAATAGCGTTTCATCTCACTTCCGAAAGTAGAAATATCCATTGTATTCTAAATAAGAACGTTGTTGTTTTGAGGAGTGTACTTAAAGCTATAATCAACCTTCAAGCCTTGCTTTTTAGCCATCTGAGCTGTTTCGTCTTCAATGTAATCTTCGTCTTGTGAAGCACCTGCAAACTGATCACCTTGAACCTGTGCTACTGCTGGAGTAGTTGCCGGTTCATCTTCTAGTTCCTGAATTCTTGCATTAGCAGTCGCTAATTCAGATTCCAGTTCTGTCACTCTTGCCTCTGCTGTCTCTGCTCTAGCTGTAGCATCCTGAACAGATTGTTCTAGCTCAGTAGCTTGAGTTTCGATTGCATCAGCAATAGCTTGAGGTTCGGCATCTAGCCCTAAACCTGCTTTTACTTTGTTTAAGAATTCCATTTCTTCTGCTGAATTGATGTTGTTTTGAATGTCTGAAAGAGCAGAAATCGCATCGTCGTAAAGACCTATCTTGTCAGCCAAACCCAATTCAATTGCATCACTGGCAAAGTAGGTAGCACCTGTAAGGCATGAATCATCAATTTGGGGTCTGTTTGATTTGACTGAGGCATGAAACCCATTGTTAAGGGGATCTAATTGGGTTTCAATATATTTATCTGGCTTCCCTCCTAACATTTCTTCTGCAGGAAGGTTTTTATCTTTCGATTTAGTAGCACGATACATCACTGTTTTGATTCCCAGTTTTGCATAGTATTCTGTAAAGTCAGTATAGGAAACCATTGTTCCTATCGATCCTACAAGAGCAGTAGCTGAAGACAGAATAATCTGGTCACAAGCTGAAGCAATCCAGTATCCCCCACTGCACGCCATTTGTTCAACAAATGCAACTTTAGGAGTGGAAATATTGGAAATTACATTCACTAAATACTCTGTACCTAACGCCTGTCCTCCTGGAGTACTCAAATTGAGGATGATTCCTTTGATGTTTGGTTTTTTGTCTGCTTCCTGTATCCATTTAGCATAAGACTTCATACCATAATTACAATAGCCGTCTTGATAAGTTAATGGTCCTGATAAATCAATGGAAACGTGGCATTCTTCTTCCACATGGGTAAAGCCATAGGTTCTATAAGTATTACCTTCAGCATTGATTACCTGCAGACAGTTTTCAGCTTGTTTTTCTTCACTTTCTGAAAAATCTCCATTAAGAACACTTGCTACCAAATGGGAGTAAGCTCTTGCTGCATCGGCTGTCAGTAGCCAACGTCCTTGTAAAATTTCATTATATATAAAAAAACCGCTCTTCATACTTCGAAGAACGGTTTTATAAATCCATCGTGTTAGGACGGATTACCAATGAATCGTTAAGCAACCTAACCTTTTAATATACTAAACTATGCAAACAACAAGCTCTTTTTTATACCTAATAAAGTCTTTCCTTTAATCTTCAACAACACATGATTTAGTGAAGTTGCATTTTTACCGAAATCAGTAGTAGAACTCAGGCGTAATGGGTAATCAAGACCTGCAACCCAAATTTGTCCGTTTTCATCTTGAAAATTAGCTACAACCCTATTTAAACCCTCAAGAAATGACAAACTTTCTTCTGTAACCTTAGCAATTTTGGTCATACTATCAACACTGTAGATTTTACCATCCTTACCTGAGTTCTTTTCCACTTTCACACTAGACGAGTCTATCACACTATCAAAACCAAGAAAAGTAGCATTGCTTATACTGTCAATCACTCCGAAACTATTCACAGTATAAGAAATGTTCTCACTCCACTCTGCAAGGTTTATTTTTCTAATTCCTCCTATGTTCAATTGACTCGACTCCATGATTCAAATATAACTAAATGATTCTTTTGAATCAAATTTTTTAGGACAAAAGCGTACTTATTTCATGGTGTATTAACAAATACGCATCGGACAAAAGCGTACCAAAAAAAAACTATTTTTCTTTTGACTGGAGACACATTTCTTTGATCTGCTGTTCTAGCTTTTGATTTTTCTCTTCAAGAATATCAATATACTGCATAGCACTGGCTAGCTGCTGCCCTTTATTTCTTTTAAGAAAAACTTGTCGCTCCACTCCTCTTCTATGAAAAAAACGCTGACATGTTTCAAGACTAAGATCATCCTCAGAAATATCATTATATCTTAAAAAAGAAAGTATAGCTAAGCGTCTGGAACCAAAAAAAGGCTGTGAAGACTCTACTGAGTGCCTTAATGCCAATCTGAAGTAATCATAGAAAAGTGTAAGGTGCTTTGCTTTTTTGAGAATTGTAGTCTTATGAGCTATGAGGTCTGCAGATAATTCCACCATGATAGTGTCATGCTGTTTATTGATAACAGATTCTTTTCCTTTTTTATTTAAAATAGATAGAACAGCTTTTCCTTGAGGGTTATTCTGACGACAAATAATAGGCTCAGGACCAAAGTCATTTATCACATATTTCTTCACGCATCGCTGTATTGGCAAAATTATAATCTCTCCCATTTGTACTATTATTTTGATTAAAATTAATCAATTTGATTCAAAATAATAGTACTCTACTAGAAAAAACACTTACGCAGCTGAAAATCAACATAATAACAACACACCCTCTCAACAAACCCTACACTCTTCTCTCTATATGGTACACGCCACGCACATTGGCGAAACGCAATTGCAGTTTTGGTTTTACTGGATATATGACAAGACCTCTTTCCAATACCCACAAAAAAAGCACAACCGAATTAACGATTGTGCTTTGATGGTAAGGACATTAATGTCCTTAGGATTATTCAATAAGATCTTCCGATTTGTACGCAAAGGATTCTACCTCCTCAAATGCTACCTTTGATAAATCATAAGGATCAGCATCTTCATTATCCTTAGCAATATCATAAAAGAATTCACAGTAAGCTTTCCAAGCTTTATTCATTGTAGCTTCATCTTTAAAGTAATAGGCTTTATGAAACCCTTCCATATATCCTACACCTGATTGCTCAGATACTCCTCCTCTTACGAACTCATCGTATTCTACTAATTCTATTTCACCCATTTTATTAAATATCCTGTTTACTGATTATGCTTAATTGAGAATCTTCTATCTCTATTCTATCTACTTTCAATAGAGTTATACCATAGCTTCCATCAACTGGAGCAAAACCTTCTATCTCTTCAAACTCATTGATAACGCCTTGTAAGTAATCGTAATGTTCAAAAGATGCTAGGACAATCGCTTTCAATGCGTATTTTTTTACAGCTTCGTCAATTGGATCAGCTTCTTTATCATAATCCCACGTAAAGAATTCGAGAACACTTTGAGCTAATTCATTGGTAAATTTCGATGTGTCTATGATGAAAGTAGCAGAAGCTTCAAATACACCATATTGTAACTCATATTTCTTTTTCATGCTTTAAAAATAATTTTGAACCAAAATGTATTCCTCCTGAGTATGGATAATCTTATTAATCATACTCCATTGATAAGGTGAGATCTTAGCTTCATCAGATGATTTAAAACCGCTTTCAGCTTTCAATTCTATCTTTATGGTAGCATCCTTTTCTCTACTTTGACCTTGTATAGAAGGATCGGTATTGTCTTTATAAACAGCATGAACAATATCATTCATTTCACTTTCTACAGCAATGAAGTCATGATCTGACAATTGATTAAATAGATTTTCACCAGTTTTCATCAAGCAACATTATTAAGGGGTTTCACATTCATTTTCTCCTGTATTGTTTCCAATACTGTTCTGCTCCTGTTCGACTGGAGCTTTTGCAACAACCTTTTCTCTGGAAGATGTTGCTGAAGTTTTTGTAAAAGTGTTAACTTTGGCATTAGTAAAATTTTTACGGGTTTTACATGTGCGGTGCAAAGGGTCTCAAATCTGTGCACCGCTTTTTTATTATCTAATAATTCCAGACTGCTTCGTAAAGGTCAAACATTTGATGTAACCTTTTATCGCTGTCTACTGGAGGTTCAATTCCTACGATTTTATCTTTGTTTTCATAAGCATACGCTACAGATAACGCCAAATACTTTGTAGTCTCAAGAATACTTAGCAGTACTTCATCTTTACTGGTTTGAGTTAATAACTTTTCAATAGCCTCATTTTTATTTATTAGTCTTCCCAAGTTGTGATGTCTGCTACTTTCGTTGTGATCTTTGTGATCTTTACTACTTTTTTTTTGTTCGCTCATTTTACTCACTTTTTGATTTGTTGGATAAATAGAATTCATGGTGCTTCAAACGATAGTCATTATCCTTTATCGATTTCGTCAAAACACTGATAACAACATTAACAGGATCAGCTTTATATCCTTTATTGACTGCTGATAGAGTAATATCATATATGATCTTGAAGAGCTTAGATTTTCTACGTTCTAAGTGTTGTTTGTCGTTCACATTTGGAAGTATGAATCTTTGCTCATAAATACTTAATAGGTTTAGACAGATAGCATTTTGCTGGCAACGAACAGCGAAATCTTGAATTGCTTTTACTTTTTCGTCTTGTGCTGCTTCTTTCTTTTCTGTTTGCTCTTTTCTGATTTCCTCTTTTAGTGCTTCTTCATCCGGAATGTATACCAGTTTTAAAAGCTTTTGGAAATCAATTGAAATTCGTCTGTATACTGATTGTGCTTTTTCAACAATCAATACGCCTAGTTTCTTAAATTTTGAAATACAGTTGTTCACCGATGACTCGCTAACTCCAGCTTGTTCAGCATAAAAACAGTTGCTCATTGAAGAACCTTCTTTCCATGAAAAATTAATGATCTTGGAAAGGACCAAACGGTGGCTAGGTGTCCAACCTACCGTTTTAGTCACTTGGTTCAAAAGAGCACTTCTATGCTTTGTTTCTTCGATGTCGAACGTTTTATATATTGCTGTAGTAATTCCCATTACCCTACTTTTTCCACTTGTAAGTCAGCAAGCTTAATTCCTTTACGGCTCGCACTTGCTACGATTGATTTATACTTCTTTTTCCAGTCTTCGCTGACGTTTGCTAACGATTCGATTTCATTTCTTTGCACTGCTAAAGTTTCATCTGCAGAACGTAAATCGATTTGTAATTCATTGGTTTTTGATTCCAGCTGAAGTACTTCATTATTAAGTTTATCAACTGTCTCATTCAACGACTTCTCAACGTTTCTCAACGACTTCACTTCGCCACGTAACGAAAGGTTGACGTTTCTTTGCTCCTCTAAAGTATGAGTAGTTTCTTCGAATAAACGATCTAGCGAATCGTGCTTTTTCTTTAACGTTTGAAGATCGAATCTTGACGTTTCTAAATCACTCTCTAACGATTGATTTTCGTGCTTCATACTCTTTATGATATTCGTTGCTTCTAACAATTGATTCTCTAACGATTGACAACGTTTTTCGGCTTTTTCGACCTCATTAAGCTTGTTTTTAAGGTATGCTTTCACAATCATCATCGATAGGATAGAGGCAAATAAAACGTTAGCAACAAGTACTGTATCGTTCACCTCCAAAGTGGTTATTCTAGCTACAACTTTAGCACAAAACACTACTAAAATAGTGTACATTCCCACTCGTATTAAATTCGTTATACTAAGTAATTTGTCTACTGTTTTCATGACTTAATGGGTTATGATCTTAATTGTTTTTTCATCACTTCAAACTCCGCTGAAGCACCGCCCGTTTGGGTCGTTGATGCTTCGTTGGGAATTGATGATGAATCGTAGTAATTCGTTGGAGCAACGTTAGTAAACGTCTGAGCATCGTCACTAAATCTTTCTGCCAATTGGTGAGATGCGATCATTATAAATAAGCTAGGATAGAAGCCTAATGTGAAGATTCCAAAACCTAACAAAACGTTGATTTCGTTACCGTAGAAAATAGAGTGATAGCTAGCAATCGATAAAATACCTGATACAGTTGCTGAAAAATAGCTACTCTTTCGCATTCCATTTACAGCGAAGAAAAAGGAACCTGTCTCGATAACCAAACCTGCAATTATACCAAAACAACCGCTAATAAGGTGTATAATCCAAGCGTCTGAAGAGCTAATTAAATTGGCTAATTGAGAAGTGATTTTCATGCTGAAAATATTCGCAAAGAAAATAGCAATAGAAGCACTTTGTGCTATTGCCATCATTCCGACAATGAGCATAAAGCCACTGGCTCTCTGGAGCATCCCCAGGAGAACCAATGATTTATTTTCGAACTGTTTTACTTTAGATAAATTCATCTTTTCAATTCTTTAATTTGGAAAGGGAAAAAACCATAGGTATCAGGGTAAGTACTACCCATTGTATTTGTGATGATTATTTTAAAATCACTTTTACCTCTTTTAATTTCTTTGACTTCCTTCTTTTTGAGAGTAGAAGCTTTAATATCAAAGCCCAAAACGCTTTTAATACTATTGTGATCAGCTGTAGAAATTCTAATATCTTCACCATTTAAACAGCTATTCAATACACCTTTTAATAATTCAATAGCGCTTTTTTCTTCTTTAGTTAGATTCATTTTGATTCTATTTTTAAATCTGTCACTTCTCCCACATCCTTTGATTTTGCATCAATCTTAACTCCAATCTCAACATTCCTTCTTTTAGAAAGTATGATCTCTTTCAAACCTTTAATCATATCATAGGTGTCTTTATCTATTTCCTTTTTTACACCTTTCAATCCCATGTAGTATTTCTTAGGCATTTTTTGATGGGTTTAAATGAAAAATTGAAGGATCAACACCTTGCATAACACTTCTCAAAGCTGTTAAGTACCTGATCTGTAAATCACAATCTACAAGTGCATTATGTCTTTCATTTGAGGCATTGAGGTACTTATATTTCAACTCTTTACCGCCATTTTCATAGACGTAAGTTCTTAAACATCTCTCATCTCTATGTGACCAGGGCAATTTTACTTCATAGAAGTGAAAATAGGCTTTAAGTATTTCCAAATCGAATTGAGGAGGGTTAGCCCAAACCTTGATTTCTTCATCTCCTTTATGCTTTAAAATGAAACTCGCTAAATTTTCAATAGCTGTCCCTGGATGTGTTTTACCTGAGAATGCTTCATTTCTTACGTCAGGATCTTGATCATACCACCATTCCAGCGTTTTTTCATCTACTTCCCAACTGTGAAGTTCAGACATAGATCTATTTAATACTGAATAAAATGAAGCATCTGTGAGACCGTTTTTATCAAAAAACTTTGCTCCAATACTCAGAATCAAGCAACCTCGCTTTACCCCAAGTGTCTCTATATCAATCATTAATTCTTTCATTTTATATTAGCTTTTTTGAGTTTTAATTATACTTTTTCAGTAAAAGACTTACATTTTTGTCTTTTTCAGTATAAAGTAATTATATTGCACTAGATCAATTATTTTTAATTGATAAGCAATAATATAAATGATTCGCTTTAAATCAAAATATTTTAACTAGAATAATTATTTTTATCTCATGAAAGCAATAGCAGGAGAAAATTTCAGAGAGCTTTACGGTATCAAGACGAATGCTGATGCTGATAAACTTGCTGAAAGAATCAACAAGTCAAGAGGTACAATATGGAACTACTGTAAAGCCTCATATCCAACAAAAGAAATGTTTGAATTAATTCAAGAGGACTTTCCTAACTTAAATATGAATTGGTTCATCTTTAATCTAGGAGCAAAAAATTTAGAATTAGATCCAGAGCCTCCAAAATCAGAGTTTGATAAGTTCAAAGAGGAAGTAAAAAGCCAAATGGGGTTACTACAAGAGAAATTATTATTACATGATACTTTGTTAAGTAATATAAACTCGACTCTGGGAAAGCTTAACGGCAATTCAACAGGCAAAGAAACTACTGAAATAGAGATAGTTACTAATATTCTTAAAAACGTTTCTTAAGATAAGTAAATATCCCTTATCTTTGCCGGTCAATCAGCTGTACCAAAGGTGTCACAGTTTTGAATTGTCGAAAAATAGATTGATTATCAGTTGGTTTGAATTATGCTATTTTTTCAAACCGAATTTTAAAATAAACATAAAGTGGAGCATAAATTTAAAAAACCTGCAACAAAACGTCCAGTAGAATTAATGGCGCCTGCAGGCGGATTTGACTCAATGATGGCTGCCATCCAAGGTGGAGCCGACTCTATATATTTTGGGGTAGAACAGCTCAATATGAGAGCTCGTGCCTCTATGAACTTCACTCTTGATGATCTTGAGGAAGTGGCTCGCATCTGTAATGAGAATGGCGTAAGATCTTATTTAACACTTAACACAATTATCTATGAGCATGATTTATCAATTATGCGTAGAGTTGTGGATCGTGTAAAGGAATCTGGTATTACTGCCATCATCGCTTCTGACCAAGCTGTTATTGCTTATGCATTCAGAATCGGTGTTGAAGTACATATCTCAACGCAAGTGAACATTACAAATGCGGAGACAGTACGTTTCTACTCTACATTTGCAGACGTAATGGTACTTTCAAGAGAACTTTCTATGGTTCAAATGAAGACCATCTGTGATACGATCAAAAACGAGAACATCACGGGTCCTTCAGGTGAATTGGTAGAAGTGGAAGTATTTGCTCACGGTGCATTGTGTATGGCAGTTTCTGGTAAGTGTTACTTATCACTACATACGCAAAACTCATCTGCAAACAGAGGTGCTTGTGTTCAAAACTGCCGTAGAAAGTATAAGGTAATTGACATCGAAGACGGTCACGAATTAGAGATCGACAATGAGTACATCATGTCGCCGGAAGATTTATGTACTATCGACTTCCTAGATCAATTATTGGATACTGGGGTGAAAGTATTGAAAATTGAAGGTCGTGGTAAAGGTCCTGAATACGTGAAGACTGTTGCTCAATGCTACAGAGAAGCAATTGACAGCTACTTCGAAGGTACTTACACTAAAGAGAAAGGTGAGCAGTGGAAAGAGCGTATGACTGAAGTTTACAACCGTGGATTCTGGGGTGGTTACTACCTTGGTCAAGAAATGGGTAAATGGACAGATCAGCACGGTTCTAAAGCCAAAACGAGAAAGGTATTCTTGGGTAACGGTCGTCGTTATTTCAAAAATATTCAAGTGGCGGAATTCCAATTAGAAACACAAAAAGTAAAAGTAGGTGATAAACTTCTAATCACTGGTCCTACTACTGGTGTGGTAGAAACTGTAGTGGAAGAACTTCACGTCAACGATGAAGGAAAGAAAGAGATGGCAGTAAAAGGCGATACGTTCAGTATCAAATTGGATACGCAAATCCGTCCTTCTGATAAATTGTATAAATTAGTGGATGCAGAAACTGTAGAAGCTTAATTCGTCAAAAACGATTATGAGTAAAATTACAATTACGCATCAACGAAATAAATGCATTGGCTGTAACTATTGTGTGGAGTTTGCTCCTGACAGATGGGTGATGTCAAAAAGAGATGGGAAAGCTACTTTGGTGGGTGGAGTCAACAAAAAAGGCTTTTATACTACTAAGGTGAGTCCTATTGAACTAGATGAAAATATTAAGGCGGCTGAGGCTTGTCCTGTGAAAATCATAAAAGTCAAAGAGTTTTAATTAAGGATTTGACTAAATGTAAAGAGGTTGATACCAGTGCGGTATCAACCTCTTTTTTATTATCAAAAACTCATTTCACTGTAAACTAAGTTTTCATCTACTTTCAAGCTTCCTTCTTCTTCATTTTTCCATTGATGAAAAACGAAGCAAAAAATCTAGGCTTAGAAGTCAAAAGCTAAATTCCATTCCTTTCGCCTAAATGATTTTAAACTCGCTAAAGCTCAAACAAGAAAATCATTTTTAACGGCTCAATACATGAAATTCTTAACGCTTTTCCCTTCAAGGCCGGGAATCGTACCACTAAAATAAAATGTTAGAAAGTTGACTGGCGCGAATGTTAAGCGATAGCGTCATTCGTGTCCTACAAATCATCAGAAATCTCCTGATTTCTAAAAACTACAAATAGCAAAAAACTTACTTTACACTGTGTTTTTTATTTTATAAATTGATTGGTTTCAAGATGAAGCACGCTTGCTTCAGAACCAAAGTAATCTCTAATGTTTAAATGAATTTGATCTAATGACTGCCCTAATTGTAATTCATTGAGAAGTTTCATATCCTTTGTCTCCTTCTCATCTGAAATTGTTGATTGCTCTAATCCCATTAAATCTTTTTTTAATAAATCTATTGATTCCATACTTCTCCAATCATTATGGTCGAATCCATTAATTGAATTAGAAAAACAAATATCTTTCACCAATTTAGATACATGATGATGACTTGTTTCTAAGGAAATTTCTTTGACTAAAGTCTTTTCTTTTGAAGGAAGAATATCTTGTGCATTGATATTGAAAATACTTACAGAAACTAGCAATGAGAAGAATAGCTTTTTCATTTTTATGAGATAATTAGATTGAAAATTTATTACTGTGATATGCAATGAGCATGTTACAAAGATCATGGTTTTGTTCATGAATCATTTATAAAAAAATGTCAGTCATTTGCATATTATTGTCAAATGTCGATTGATATTAAAAATCAAACTTGGTCATAAACTGCACTCTATTCGCTACACCAAAACTACTATTGGCTGTTCTCTGGGCTCCTCTCATGTATTCTATACCTGTTGAGAAATATTTTAAGGGTTGCCAAACTAAATTGACATGAGAAATACCTCCCGCTTTCAAAGCAAATGGATCTCTGGAATCTGGAATATCCATCAGCCAACCGTAAGCATACGAGAAGTTGGATGACCATTTTTCATTCCAGTGATGTGTATATCCTACTAGGGCCGAAAATGATTTCATAGCCACTAGTTCTCCTTCTTGTGTAAGTACTGCATTGGCATTACTTCCTATAAATGCTAAGATATTTTCACCTGAACCCACACCGTAGTTCACATTGAAAGACACTGAATTCTTTTTATCAATCTGTCTTCTACCTCCAAAAATCACATCCAATTGTGGCGTGGAAGCATTTTTACCTTCAGGGCCTCCCGTCCAATGCAGTTGAGCTGCACTTGCTCCGAAAAATAGTTTTGTATTGTTTTTACTATAAATAAATTTCATGGAGACTAATGGAAGTTGGGCTTGAGCCACACCATTTAAAGTATTTGGATTTTCTATCCCCATGTTTTCAAGGTATTCAATACTTGCACCGAAAAGCCAATTTTTGTTGATATTGGTCTCATATCTGATCTGATTAGATCTACCACCAAACAAGGCATCGCCAGCAGCAAAATCTATAATAAAGGGAAGTGTTTCTAAGAAAGTAAGGTTGGTCCATGTTTGTCCAAATGTGAATCCTCCTACTTTGATATAAGCATGTCTAATTCTAAACTGATTTCCTACTGAAGAGAAGAAATCGCCTTCAAAAAACATCTGTACAGGCGTATTATTGACTTTGCTCCTGACGTCCAGGTTAATTCTTGTTTCCTTGGAGAAAAAGCTCACATAACCCGTACTTCCATAATCCGCCTCTCCTTGTACAGGAATGGTGGACATTAAAAACTGTGTTTTGTCTCTTGTTCCATTGACATCATAGACAAAATCGTTTTTCATATAACCCCCGATTTTCATTCTTACATTTCCTTTTCCAAACATGGGCCAAGACCCAATAAATGTAGAATCTTCAAGGGCTATTCCGTCTTTATTTTTGGTGATTTGGTCAGAAATAAAACCTTGTGCAAATAAATCCCCTGCCATCAATACTAACGCAAGGATGAATAGTTGTATAGTTTTCATAAAACAGCATTCAAAATAATTTTGTAATCAAGTTGTTGGAATATTAAAGAGGAATATCATTTATGATGAATACAGTTGTAGGGATATTACATTGCAACGTCCGCCTGACCACCATAAAAAACACAATACGATCCATTCTCTTCATTCCTTGTGTTTCGTGCACCATAGTTAAAACAATGGGCAAGTGATACTGCAACCTATCCAAGACTTAAGTCTTGAAGGTTGGAAACGAAGACAGCACTTTAGTGTTGGTGGAGTCAGTATCACCAGCCCATGACTTCAGCCATGGTGTACGATATGTTGTTCCTTTTTAATATCATATTGCAAAACTAGAAAGATTGCTACCCAATGATTTACACGGTCTTATTTATGAATGACACAAAAAGGTCAATTCAAATACTAAGGTTTAGTAATGAATTCACCTGGTGCCTAAAAGGAGCAATAGTTTTATTTTTGGGCTTTCTTCAACTTAACTTAATTCAAAAGAATATGAATGCTCTCTACTCTTTTGTTACTTCAAAATTAACCAATTGAAAAAGGTTTGAGTTATAAGATATCGGCAAGTAGTTGTATAAAATCGGCAACACTTATTCTATATCAAAAAAGGTATTACCTCATTACAAGATAATACCTTAATACAGTTGGTTTTAGTCCTAATTATGGTCGTTTATTTCACTAAGTTCTTAAAGATCTTTCCGTCTTTCATGATCAAATGAAGGTTATTTTCAGGGTCTTGAAGGATTTTAAAGTCTTCCAATGGATTACCGTCAATCAATAAAATGTCTGCTACTGCACCTTCTTCAATTACTCCTATTTTACCTGGACTGAAACGGTGAGACATTCCTAAGAGCTCACCTGACTTAGAAGTAGCTTGTTGAAGAATTTCAGCGTTGGTAAACCAGTCTTGTCTGAAGATAAACTCGTCATTTAAAGCATCTATTCTTGAAGGGTCAGTGATAATGTCTGTACCAAAACCAATTTTATCAAAACCTATCTTCTTTGCCGCTTTAAACATGTTGTCGATACCTGCATAAGCTTGTCTGTGCTTGTTGGCTTGATCCTCTGTGTAACCATGAGGAATGAATGTATAAACACCTACTTGAGCAGATAGCCATACATCATTATCTTTCATCAATTGTAACGTTTCTTCATCTACCAAATTGGCATGCTCGATACTTTTCACGCCACATTCAATGGCTCTTCTGATCCCATCATTATTATAGACATGGGCCATCACATACGTATTGTAGTCACCTGCTGCTTGAACAGCTGCTTTGATTTCCTCAGGTGTAAACTCCACAACATCTAACGGATCTGCATACGAACCTGTACCACCACCAACAGCGATTTTAATCTGATTGGCACCAAAACGAAGTTGTTCTCTCACCGCTTCTAATACTTTAGGCACACCATTTACGACAGCCATATCACCATACTCAACTAAAATATCATGATCTTCACTGATAATGGAAGAGTGATTTGATCCAAGGCAATGGTCTGCATGCCCTGCCGATTGTGAAATCATGGCTCCTGAAGCATAAATACGAGGACCTTCCACGATTCCTTTATCTATTGCTGTTTTAAGTGAAAAGGTATTTCCAGCGGCATCTCTTACGGAAGTCCAACCACTATACAAGTATTTTTTTGCTGTAGAGGTGGCTACATAAGCGAAGTACCTTGTGTCTGAGGTCAACAATTCGCCTGCTGACATTTGAAACATCAAGTGCTCATGTGTACCAATAAAACCTGGGCTGAGCGTTCTTCCATTCGCATTTATAACTTGTGCACCTTTGGGAGCTTTTATTTTTTTGGCGATTTTTTCAATTTTATTTCCTTTGACTAACACCGACATACCCATAGCAAGAGTGTCTGCTGTACCGTCAAAAATATTTGCATTTTCAATTAATACGGTCTGCTCTTCTTGAGAGAAGACATAATGATTGGCAACACAATATAACAATGTGATTAATATTAATTTTTTCATGATAATATAATTGAGTCTTTAAAAATGAGAATGTTAATTGCTTCTCTTCAACTGTCGGCTGATACTGATAGATTAAACCCTTCAAAGAAAGTTGTTTTAAAAGAGGCTCTACCTTGGTACGAATACCAAGATAAAAACCTCTAATGAGTACCCATTTTAATTTTCATCAAAATGAAATATTCATATCACCACAATCTTTTGTCCTAGTACTTATTCTACCTCTTCAAACAAACCAGAATTGGCAATCTGACGTGCGTATCTATGAATAGAATCATCTGGCACATTAGTAGAGAAGAATACAATCACTAAATCCTTTTTTGGAGAGACATAGATCCCTTGGCTTTGGATACCTGATTTCCAGAAATCCCCATCTTCCCAAACGCCATCCCACTGTCTTGCATTGGAGATCACATCGTCATCTCCAATACGATCTACAAACACAGAACCATCAAAACCATTTCTATAAAATTCTTTTGACCTTGTTCCATTCTGAATACGGCTGATGATTTCAGGAGAAACCACTTGCTCTGTAGCCGTTTTATTCCAACTTGGTGTATAGAGCATGCCCACTCTTGCCATATCACGAAGTCTACTGGATACAATACCGTGACCTATTGCTACACCATTTGGCGAAAGGTGTATGTTTAGGGTAGATTCTGCACCCATTTTTGAATAAATTCTTTGATCTACAAATTCTGCAAATGGTTTTCCTGAAACTGCCTCAACCAATAAAACTAGCATCTGTGTGTGCGGAGAGCCATATTCTAATTTCTCTCCTGCAGGATGTGTTTGTTTTGCTTCTTTTAATACATCTCTTACTTTTTCATTTTTACCATTGTAAGGCAAACCAAACTCAGCTAAGAACATTCTTGTTGTGATAGAGTTTGGATCTGAACGCGTCTCATCATTTCCCTCTGAATTAAGGCCAGTTGTCATGTCCATCACATCTTTCACTTTGACATTTCCATAACCTGTATGTTTAAAATCATGGACGTAATGCCCTATTGTTTTTTCCTGATCTATTTTTCCGTCTGAAATCAATAAGTCTACGGCAAGACCAGGAATAATCTTCGCTGCTGACATCCAAACGTGATGATCGTTTTCTGTCATTCCTTGATAGTTTTCAAAGACGATTTCACCTTTATGAACCACTAAGAAACCTTGTGCATAACTATGTGGATGCACCATAAAATCATTTAATGAAATCTCTCCAAAATGTTTGGTGTGAGCTTTGACCTCTCCCACCGCTGGATTAATATTTTTAACTAGTTCCATTTTGTGATTAGGCTCAAGTAATGCCGTATTGAATAATTCTGAAGTTCTTAATCCCCACCAAACGGCATCATCTCCACCTTTTAATAAATGAGGTAAACTGTAATTATCTCTAAATTTTTGAACTTGATGTTGTGTAAATCCATTAGAAAATTCTTTTATCGGAGTTCTGTAATCTCCTTCTGCTTCATGAACATTCGTTCCTTGTGCATTTACTTGTGACATTACGGATCCTGCTAACAATGTTGATAATAGTAATTTTTTCATTTTCCTTTTTGAAATAGTAATTTGATTGATTTTCAATGAGCGATCACTCAATGATCATGTTACAAATATCACTAGTTGCCACTTGAATTATTTACAAGATCTTTTCTACTGTTTACAAGATTTGAGCAATGTGATCAATTTGAAGTCATGATGACCGGAATAGAAAAAACGCCTCACCCCGAAAGGCAAGACGTTTAACTTATAATTAATCGTTTTCTTAATTATTCAAATAAACCAGAGTTGGCTACTTTACGCACAAAACGGTGTAAAGAGTGATCTTGAACGGCTGTTGACATATATACAATCACAAGATCTTTTGATGGAGAAACATACAAACCTTGCGTCTGCATTCCTCCTTTCCACATATCACCGTCAGGCCATAATACGTCCCACTGACGAGAGTTGCCTAAAAATGTAGGGTTGTTATTTTCTAGCCAATCAGAAAATACTGGACCATCTTCACCGGCCATCAAGAACTCATGTGATCTCATATCTTCATGGATACGAGTTAATGTTTCATCTGTTACAATTTGTTCTTCAGCTACTTTATCCCAACTTGGTGTATACAACATTCCGAAACGAGCCATATCACTCATTCTTGTACCGATAACACCATGTGAAAGTGCTACACCATCAGGAGTTGTTTGGACTTGCATTGGGCCTTCTACCCCCATTTTCGACCATACTTTTTTATCAAATGTTTCACTCCAACGTTCTCCTGTTACTGCTTCTACTAGAAACACTAATGCTTCAGTATGAGCAGATGCGTAAACAAACTTTTTCCCAGCTCCTTCACCAGGTTGAGCACTTGCTAAAACATCAATTAATTTTTCGACTTTACCATTATAAGGTTGACCAAATTCAGATAGATATAAACGGTGAGCATGAGCATCTGGCTGTGGACGTGTTTCTGCTGTATCATCTATATCAAGTCCTGAATCCATATGCATGATCTGCTTCACAGTTACATTTTCCCATGCTGTACCTTGAAATTCTTTCACATAATGCGAAATGGGAAGTGAATCATCGATTTTACCTTCGTTAATTAGAAGCTCGACTAACAGTGCTGCGGTAGGTTTCGCACATGACATCCAAGCATGTGAATCTGATGGTCGCATACCAGGGTAAGATTCATAAACTATTTTTCCTTTGTGGATAACCATATAACCTTGTGCTCTAAATTCTGGGTCCGCTAAGAATTCATCAAGTGTTTTTTTTCCTGAAAAGATTGTTTCTGCTTCAATAGCACCAATTTCAGGTCTTATATTTTTTTCCAATTCCATTGTTGGAATACGCCTTGGGATGATTGAAGTCGGTAAAAACTCTGAAGTCTTCATTTGAAAGTAAAGTGATTCATCTCCACCTTGAAGCCAGGTATTAAATGAGGTCGAAATAGCATGCTCTGCATAATCTTTTGGAAAACCGCTGACTACCTCTTTAATGGGCGTCATTTTGTTTTCTGCGTTTTGATCTTTTACATCTTGGGCATTTACTTGTAATAAAGTAGCGCCTGCTAACAATGATGATAATAATAGCTTTTTCATTTTGATAAATAGTATTTTGATTTATTGAGTATGTTTGGAATACCTGTTTTAAAAGTGAAAATTTTCCATTTTAGGTTGTGAGGAAATTAATTTCTGAGAAAATAGTGGTTCTATAGTTGATGAAATTAATAAACTCACGTTCTAAAAGGGTGGGTTTTCACTAAAAGAGGTGTTTCAATCATGCTCTGAGTTGCGAGCTGTATGCCCACTGATTATGTTACAAATGTCACATGTTTTACATCAAACTATTTACACAAAAGAATAAGCTATTGACACATTTTGATCAATTAGAGAAAATACCTCTTTTTTGCGTCAGCATCCACTTTGGAACGTGTAATTTCCAATGAATAGCCGCAGCACGGATAAAGAAAGTGAGTGTTGCACACAATGTTCCAAGCAATTTCACTTTCTCTGGAAACACCTGAATCATTATTAAGTAAAGGATTACTCCAAAGGTCAAAGGCAGTGCGTAAAGTTCTTTCTTTAATAATAGTGTTGTATTCCCTGCCAAAACATCTCTGGTGATACCGCCTCCAATCGCTGTAATCAAACCTAATAATACTGGTCCTACTGGCAATGCAAAGTCCAAATCCAACGCTTTATCTGCTCCTTGAATCACAAACATGGCAATGCCGATGCCATCCAAATAGAGCATTAGGGCATATATATTTTTTCTAGACATCAATTGATTACCATAAAAAGCAACTATACTTGAGGCAATTGCCACCCATATATAATTAAGGTCTGATGCCCAAAAGACAGGCACTCCCAAAATCATATCTCTGATGGTTCCTCCACCAACAGCAGTGACAATACCCATTACGATAGCACCGAATAAATCAATTTGTTTTGGAATAACCGCCAAGACTGCCGTCACTGCAAATGCAACAGTTCCGAGCATACCAAGTGTATAGTAAATATCTAAATTGTTCATAGTTTTATTTTCTTGATGAGATTGATTGATATACAAAGATGCTTTGTTTCTCAGCGAACTATTTACAAGAAATCTCCATGCGGTTGTATGATTTGGGCAAAATGAACCAAAGGGACATACACCACTATTAATGAGCACATTTTTTCAGATTCACTGTATGCATTCCTATCAGAGAGAAAGACATGAGATAAGAAAGGTAAGTCAAACCAACAGGTTCAAAACCCATATACTTTGAAAGCATACAAAAACTATAAACTATATATGTTGCCCACATCAGCTTATTTTGAAATTCTTCATCAGTAGATTTTAATGTGGAAAAATATACTGCAATGCCACTAACCACCACCATTGATAAATCGATCATTCCCCATACATCTAAAGTATGATGATGTGCGTGTCCATGATGATGGGATGCATTTGACATCATCGTACTACCTATCATCAAGCCTGAAGTGATAATACAATGGATTAAACATATAAATGAGCCTGTAATGCCTATTTGGTCTGTGTATCTATAAAATTCTTTTTTTAGGGTATTCATATTTTAAATAGATTAAATGAGATGGAAAGTGAGAGTAAAAGAAAAGCCCATCAGATGAAAAAGTAACTCTCTATCTAATGAGCATTTTCATTACTACTATTATCAAACTATTGCTTCTCTTAGAGCATATTTGGAATATATATTTTAGAAGTGAAAATTTTCCATTTTAGGTTGTGAGGAAATTAATTTCAGAGAAAATAGTGATTCTATTGTTGATGAAATTAATAAACTCACGTTCTGAAAGGGGGAATTTTCACTAAAAAATATGTTTCAAACATGCTCTTAAACTCTTTTCTAATTGCTCCTTGTCCAAGGTTCCTTTGTTGGCAATAAATACCAATTGGGAAATAGGCTTTTCATTTCCCCACTGTTCATCACTTTTTAATGACCAGCGTTTACTCACTCTTTGATAGATCATTTTTTTATCCAAATCACTATCTATTTGCAAAATTCCTTTTGCTCTGATGATATGAGCAGGTAAATTCTTTATAAACGCATTGATCTTTTCTTCCTTAAAGGGTTGGTCGAATGAAAAACTAACGCTCTCAAATGTGTGTTTATGATTCGTTTTTTTGATGGCTTTTGCTTTTTCATCTTCCAAATCATGATCTGCTTCAACGCCCAATATCACATCAGTAGGCACATCACCTTCCACTGTTTCCAAAACAGCTTTATTGGGTTGATGCTTTGCGATCCATTGATTGATTTTTTGTTTTTCCTCTTCAGAAACTAAATCTGTTTTACCAATGGAAATGATATCTGCTGAAGTTAGTTGATTGATGAATAATTGTTGACTTGATTCATCTTCCAAACGTTCAAAAAACGTCTCCGCATCTACCAAAGTAATAATCCCATCCAATCGAATTGCTTTATTTGACAAAACGATTTGTGCTATAGAACCCGGTTCTGCTACACCACTACATTCAAGAATAATGGCATCAGGTTGTTCTTCTTTTTCAGAAATGTCGATTAATGTTTTCGTTAAATCGCTTGATACCGCACAACATGCACAACCGTTGGTCAAGCTAATCATATCATCTGTTTGCGATTCTACCATTGTAGCGTCAATGTTGATTTTTCCGAAGTCATTGACCAAAACGGTAATCTTTCTACCTCCTGGATTTTGAAGGATATGATTTAGCATGGTTGTTTTTCCTGCTCCAAGAAAACCTCCTAAAATGGTAAGAGGAATTGTTTTTACAGGAATTGTATTTTTATTTCTCAATGCCATAGCGGCAAATATTAACCCCGACATTGTTTGTCTTGCATCCAAAGCTTGATCCAATGGATTCATCGTTGTTTTTTTAATCGAATTCATCTTACTAGCATTTATTGATTTTACCACCTAATACTGTACCCCAGATTGGAATATCCTTGATTTCTTCAGGTTCAACTTCCATAGGATCTTGATCCAATACCGTAAAGTCCGCCATTTTTCCTTGTTCAAGGCTACCAATTTTATCTTCCAACCCTAAGATGTAAGCAGCATCAATCGTCACGGCACGTAATGCTCTTTCTACACCAATTCTTTCGTGTTCTGCTACTACTGTTTTTCCATCTTCAGCAATTCTTGTGACTGCAGCATACACTGCTGTTAGTGGATGCATTGGTACTACTACTTGTGGATAATCTGAATGCAAAGCGAAGATAACTCCTTCTCTTTCTAATGATCCAAGACGTGCTTCTCTTTGTGCTCTATCAGGACCGTATGCATGTTCAGAATGCAATAATGATCTAAAGTGTGAGAAGTAGTTATTGACACTTGCCAAGCCTCCTAATGCTTTCAATCTTCTTGCCTGCATTGGGTTACTAATCGCATAATGTTCTATGGTAAATCTATGATCAAAACGCGGATGAACTTCCTGTAATTTAGCTAGCATATCTAGAGAATTATCTAAAGCCAAATCGCCGTTTGCATGACAGTGAATTTGAAAACCAGCTTTCCAATAAGGAAGCATTTCTTTGAAAGAAGCATCTCCATCTACACCATTTCCTCCATCTAAATAACCTGGGAAATTGACTTGAGATCCCATCAACGGGAAAGATCCATCGCTCAAGAATTTTACTCCTCTGAAAAATAATTTATCCGTTTCATATTGCTTCAAGCCTTTTACAAACTCAGGGGCTTTATCTCCATGCGTTAAGGTCATCGTCATTGCGTGTGGAGTTAATAACATACGGATTGGAAAGTCAGGATCATTAGTCGCATTGACATGGTCCTTTAATTCTTCATCATAATTCAAAACACCAAACATCAAATCGGCAATAGTAGTGATCCCTGCACGGTGACCAATTCCACTCATAAACTTCAAACCTTTTTCTCCTCCCAATTCTGAGATGACCTCAATAATTGGTGCGATGGCTAATTTAGCTCCATCAGATTCTAAGAAAACGCCTTTCAAATCACCATTTTCTTCTCTTAAAATATGGGGAGATTGTAAGCCTTCTGGAATATTTGCCATCTCAATGGCAGGGGAATTTAAATAAGCAAAGTGAGGAGCAAAACCAATCACAAAGATGGGACGAGTAGAAGATATAGCATCCAAAACTTTACGGTCTAAACTTCCACCTTGATTGGCGGGATCAAAACCCCAAGCAATAATAGGTTCGTTTGGATCTTCCTTCTTCGCATCAATCTCTTTTAAATATTCAATCACATCTTCATAATGAGGATGAGGTGGATTGATACCATTCAAACCTGGCCAAGGAAGGGGACCAATATAATCTAATCCTAGAAAACCTGCTGACATCCAACAGTGAGAATGTGGTTCAATTAAACCAGGAAGAATAATTTTATCTTTTAATGTATCGTTATAAGTAACATCATACCTGTCTAACCAAGGCTTCATAAATTCTAATGTACCTATTGATAATATTTTTCCATCAAGGACTGCTATTGCTTCCGCTTCTGGATTTCCTTGATCCATGGTACGAATTTTTTTAGCAGTGAAAACAGTAACTTTTTTTAGATTTTTCATTTTGATTGAATATTAATAGTATGATAATTCAAAGAAGTGTTAGTGTACTTCTTTGCTTAATAGCTTATGATACAAAGGTCATGGTTTTTAGAAGGAATGATATACAAGATCTAAGCAAGCGTATACAAGATTTCGGCAGATTGAATTTAGAATTATACAAAAAAAGCCCATCAAAATCAGTCCGTAGACCTCTCCTAATGAGCCAATTACTATCCTATTTACTACATCTATTTTTTTCTTATTGATCAGCTGCTTTTTTCGCCACTGCACGCATAAAACCTGGAGCTTTATCTGATCTTTCATTAGGTGTGTTTGAAAATACAAACGCTACGAAATCTCTGTCAGCATCTACATAAATACCTTGGTGCATGTTACCGTGTTTGAACATCGCTCCGTCAGCCCAAACGTGATCCCATTGTGCAGAGTTTCTCTCACCTTTCTCTCCAGTCCACTCTAAACTGTAGGCTTCTTCCTCACATCCTTGATAAGCTTTTGGATCACCTAAAGTTCTGATTCTTTCTAGAATCTCTGGAGTGATTACTCTTTTATCAGATACCACATTCCAACTAGGTGTATACATCATAGCGTATTTCAAGGCATCTTCAATTGTAGTGTTGACTAATCCACCACCTACTGCATGGTAATCGGAAGCTAATCCCACCATAAACTGATTATGAACACCTACTTGGGACCAAATTTTTTCATTGAATACATCTTTGTAAGCTTGACCAGTCGCACTTTCTATCGCCAATACTAAAGCTTGTGTAATCGCTGTAGAATAACGGAAGCGATCACCTGGCTCTTCACCTTCAATTGGTTTTACTCTACGCATCACCTCAATCCAACCGTCACCAGTTCCTTCAATATCGAATAGAGAAGCAAAATACTGTTCAATCCAGCTATTAGGATCAGAGAACGCCGCAGTTGTTTCTTCCAAGTCCAAACCTGAAGCCATGTTCAAAGCATTTTTTACAGATACTTTATCCCAAGCTGTTCCGGCTAATTCTTTTGCGTAATAAGTAATTGGTTTTTCAAGATCCAATTTTCCTTCACTTTCCAACAAGATCGCCAAAGTACCTACCGTTGTTTTTGAAGCGGACATCCATACATGATAATCTGTTGGTTTCATACCGGGATAAGCTTCAAAAAGTTACTTTCCCTTTATGGGCCATGATGATCCCTTGTACTCTATTGTAATCATCATTCAAGTATTCATTTAAAGTAGGAGTTTCAGATCCGTCTTCTAAAGTGAATTTTGTATTTCCTAAATCAGCATCAATATTACGTTCCAAATGACGCTCTTCATGTGTAGGCATTGCAATATCTACATTGATAAACTCAGGGATATTCATATTGATATACACCGATTGATCACCTGCCGCTTGCCAATTGGGAGTACTGAAGTTTTTATGTGTTTCTCTGATAAAATCTAATGGAAAACCTTCTTTTACTTTAGAGATTGGAGTAGTAACTTCTGTAATTTTACTAATATATTTTTCCGATTTTGGAACAGTTACTTCATATTCTTCTTGAGCGTTTGAAGTAGTACAATTTGTATTGAACATCATGCTGATTGGCAATAAGATGGATGAAAATTTAATGATTTGTTTTTTAGCTGTTGAGAAACGTTTTGTTTGATTTTTCATTTTCTTTTAGTTACAAGAAATCGGAAATCGTTTTCAATACTCATTTTTAGCATCAATTATTGTCTTTAAGGAATTCTGAATCTTGTCATAAACTGAAGACGATTCGCCTGACCGTATCTTCCATCTTTTACAACATGAAGACCATGGATATATTCCATACCAAATGATACATTCTTATAAGGCATCCAAACTAAATTGGCGTGAAAAGTTCCTCCATGTTGAGTAGTTTCATCCAATTGATAATCTACGGTATTCAACTTTGCGTAATAAGCCGCTACTGTTGTATTTAAGCTTTTTGTCCAATAGTGATTATAACCGATATATGCTTGATGGGCATTGAGTAATTCTAGTTGATTGTCTGAAATCACACCATCACTTGGCGAAAATTCTAAGAATAGAATTCTATGTCCTACACCCTTACCTGTTGAGGCTCCAAACATTAATGCATTACGTTCTTTTTTATCCAATACAAATCGACCTGTCAGGTTGATACCGTAACCATACGCTTTTTTAGTGGGGCCATATTGACCACCTTGCCAATGATGTTGGAAGAAATCAGCACCTAATTGCATGTGGGAAAACTTATTGATAGACCATCTCACATTACCTGCAAAAGTGGGCATATTTGATCGTGCAATACCATCCAATTCATAGGGATTATCGATTGCACTTTTTGGACCTTCCATACCCACTGTATAGGTTAAGTTCTTTGTAATATTATCTGTCCAACGAATTTGAACCACACGGTCACCATAAGTACCATCACCTCCTCCAAAGTCAATAATACCTGGCAATGCACTCAAATCAGCATTAATTGACCATGTCTGACCGGCAAGGATATTACCAAATACACCATAGGCATGACGTAAACGTGGCTGACGGAATAATGAGGGGTTGTCCTCAAAGAAGTCAAATTCAATGAAAATTTGTAAAGGCATTTCCTTACCAGATCTTAGTCCTTTTACTACAGTTCTAAAATCGACATTGAACCTCGTTTCTTTTGCATGAAACATTGATTGTCCTTTAAGATAAGAATCTGGAGTTCCTGCAATTGGAATTGTCGCACTTTCAAATTCGTAAGCTGAACCGATATAATTGAAATCTTGGATGTAATCCATCTTCACATAACCACCAAACTTGATTCTCGACTTCGAACCAAAAATGGGAATGGAATTAGGAAAAGCATCGTCAATTAATTCTTGTCCTACTAATTGTCTAGCATTCATCTGCTGAGGGGTAATAGCCCCTTTGACGCCCACTAGATCTTCTTTCTTTTCTTGTGCTAAGGTTTGAAAAGAAAGTAAACAGCAATTGATAATGATAAAGTATTGAGACAGACGCCTCCACTTCATAAAACTTGTAATCTTATTCATTATAGAAATTGAAATAGTTTGTAAACAGTAATTTTTGAGTCAAAACGAATAGATGAATAATAATTCATTTATATTACGTTCCGATCACATTACAAAGATCAGGGACTATTTTTTGAAAGATTTACAAGATTAGAGCAAGCGTATACAAAATATCGGCAAACCCCATTTGAATTAAGAGGGAAGAATTAAGAATGAAGAGGTGGTGCTTATCTTACCTCATACCTCTTCCCTCTTACCTCTTACCTCTATTGAAGTGTTCCTCTTATTGAGGACGGTGCATAGCCAAAGTGTTTTTTAAAAGTTCTACTCAGGTGCCCTACATGACTGTAGCCTAAATCGTCAGCTATTTCAGTGAGACTTTTATCGGAGTACTTTACTTGTCGGTAAGTTTCTTCGGTTCTGTGTTGATTGAAATATTGCAGAATAGGGAGTTGATAAACTGCCTTGAAGTTTCTATTTAATTTAGAAATACTCATTCCCAACTCAAAGCTTAGATCATTAAGATTGGGTGGTTCTGTAAAATCAGATAATATTTTATCTTTTAGTAAAACCATACTACTAAAGTCTTCAGGGTGTATTTTAATATTGGATTTCGTCATTTCTCCTTTTTCCATCTTCTCTTTTAGTGCACCCAAAATATCCAAGGCTCTAGAGAAGTAGGAGAATTTCCTTTTGGTCTTATTACTACTAGCTTTCACTAATTCATTAACGTATCCCTCTATTTTAGGAGTGAGCGTAAAATAATGAAACCAATCTCCTTTTTCACTTAGTAATTCCTTGAATTTAGAATCACCTCCTTCATCAAAAAACTCAAACGCCTCTAGTGGAAAGCGAATAGTAACCCACTGACAGCTGATCTGAAAAGGGTATTCTATATTAAATAATTGATTGGCGTTGTAAAGAAATATACCATCGTGATTGAATCGTCTAAACTTATCTTTCTTTGAATAAGAACCAGAATACCCAATTCTAAGAATCACAAAATTTCTATCCTTATTCGGAACATTAGAATAGATAAGCTGTGTATTACTGTGTAATTGTAAATGAGCCACATACATTCCTTCCATATATTCAAAGGAAGTAATTTTCAATTTCATATCATCACTATCAACAGACATCTCTATTCCGTCCCATGTTCCATTAAAATCTTCTGCTATTCTCTCATAGCTCTCATGAGGGGCGTCTTCATTAGATATGATTGTGTATTTCTTCATTTTCAAAAACAGTTAAATCTGGCTCTATTTATTATAAAATGATAAACGGGAAAGGTGTAAATTTTCAAAAAAAAATCTCTTATTCCCTAGCATCATTTTTCAATTTGACGATTTTATGCAAATGTTTTACCGAATTGTGTAATTCTTTGAGGAATTAAAGTTGGACTTTTGTAGGGTAGCAAATCACAAAAAGGTAAAGCAATATAATCACGTAAAGATTATTTTCATATCAATTTTATTAGGTATAAAACTCTTTCGAGTCTTTTAAATTCTAGCTTCTCCTCCTTTTAAGCTTAAGGAGGATATAAAAAAAGAGTCATCTTCTGTTTAGAAAATGACTCTTTCATTTTTATATCAATTCAGATTTTAATTAACCTGCCACTGCTGTTTTCTTGCCAACAGAAGTAGTTTTCTTGTCTGAGTTTTGTTTCAATTTAATCACACCTACTTTGTCCAATACTACAATGATCAGATAAGTCGGGTCGATTTCGTGCCAGCGAATACCTCCAAAGTTTGCTCTTGAACCTCTCGCGTGGTGATTGTTATGGTAAGATTCTCCCATCATTAAGAAGTCAAAAGGAAGGAAGTTCGTAGAAGTATCATTTACTTCAAAGTTTCTATAACCATAAATATGTGCAAACCAATTGATGATTGCTCCGTGAACTGGAGACATCAAAAAGTGAATAGGTAGTAGCAAAAAGATAAACGGTGATAAATCATAAGTTGTATAACAGTAAACATAAACTGCTACATAAAATAACCCCCATCCTATTCTACTTACCCAGTTACTTGCAAATTTATCAAATGAATGCCACTCGGGAACATTCTTTGTGAATTTAGGGTCTACTACCACTTTACCTTTGCAAATATCCGTGTAGATATTTTTTGTCTGCCACATCATAGCAAACAACGTTGGTGAGTACTTTGGAGAATGCGGATCTTCTTCGGTGTCTGCAAAAGCATGATGCATACGGTGCATAATACCATATCCATACGCGCTTAAGTAATTAGATCCTTGAAAGATATAGGTTAAAACAAAGAATATTTTTTCTGTTGTTTTGGACATCGTAAACATGGCATGTGCCGCGTAACGATGCAGGAAAAAAGTTTGGAAGAACAGCGAACTGTACCAATGAAATATAAAAAATGCGATAATGATATACATATGAAAGATATTGAAGTCAATAATTATCTTATCTCAAAAGCTACAACAGTTCATGTAAATCATTTGTGACAGTTTTATTAAATATTTTTTAATATTTATCAAAAAAGGCTGAATTTCAGGCAAAATAAAAATCCACACCTGTAAAAAACAAGTGTGGATTTTGTGTGGAAAACAAGATCAAACTATCTCGATCCCATCATATTTTCGTAAGCTGATTGGAACACTGCTCTTGATTGAGTAGCATCGTCTTTGAAAATCTGCTGTAATTGTTTCAACTGTTCTGTAGTAAGATTTCTGTAGAACAAGTCTGCAGTTATATTTTCTGAGTACGAAGGTACTTCGTTGATTACTTTTCCTGTCAACGGATCCACTTCACTGTTCTCACGCTCGCTTAGCGTATCATTCACAAGCTTCAAGTTCTGCTCAAAAATCTGAGCCAATTGTTGTAAAACAATCAAACTTCTACGAGCTACGCTTTCTGTACCTTTTCCTGTTTTAGCATAGTAATTAACATTTTCCTCGCTTCTTCTGATCAGGATATCATAGATAGCGTTGGCCTCATCCACAGCACCAAGCTTGTAATAAAGCTCCATGTATTTTGGAGAGTAGAAGCTGTAAGGAATAGTAGCATCCGGCAACATCGCCAAGATCCAGTCTAGTTTCTCTTTTGATAACTTCAACTTCGCTTCATCGTTCTTCACTAAACCATCAATATAAAGCTTCTCTGAAAGTCTGTAAACGTTATTACGAGTGTTAGCACCAAATTTTCTATACTCATCATCATAATAAACACTTTCATCCTGCATACCTCTGAAAGCAAACTTCTCAATATTTTCCAACATCACTTCAGTGTTCACCTCTCCTACTTCACCAAAAGTATTAGCTTGGATAGGAAGTAATCTATACGTCATACCTTCTAAGAACAAGTAGCCTCTTAGATCCATATTGATTGTATTAGCAGACGTGTTGTTGAAATAAATTGGACGTTCCCAGTTGTTTGTTGCAATCAGGTCTAATAAAGCCAATTCATTTTTGAAGATGTACGTTTTATCACTCTTTAATCTCCAAGCCATTTTAGGTTTTACTCTACCTTCCATACCTTTTGGAATAATACCGCTTTTCACAACTGCAGCACTGTCAACATCTAAAATAAAGACTCTAGAAAGTAGTTTTGCAGTAGTCTGACCACCTTGTAAACCTACTTGAGTGACAGGATTATTTGCTTCAACAGATGCTAAGTAAGCTTTAAGATTCACACCGTTTGCCGCTCTTTCATCTTCGACTAATGGCACGTAATCATTTTTACCTTCTCTATAATTATGACTGCTGATCGATAATGGCAGTGGTTCAGACTCATATTGCTTTTGTTTCATCTGATCCAAGTACCATCCTGTACTGAAGTAACTCAATACAGCCACACGAACGTCAGTTCTAAATTCTTCTACATTCTGTACATACCACAATGGGAATGTATCGTTGTCACCACCTGTAAATAAAATAGCATTAGGTGCACAACTTGCCAGCGTGTTTCTTGCTTGATCTACTGAGTGGAATCTATTCGAACGGTTATGTCCGCTCCATCCATTCGCACCCATTAATACAGGTACAACCATACTCAATGCAATACCTGCAATAGCACCATTTGCATTCGCTTTCTCTGATAAGAATTCGGCCAATGCCAATGCACCAAAGCCTATCCAAATGGCAAATGCATAGAAGGAGGCGGCATAAATATAATCACGCTCTCTAGGTTCTACTGGAGGTGAGTTCAGGTAAACCACAAGGGCTACACCTAGTGTCAGGAATACAATCATTACCACCCAGAAGTTTTTCTGGTCTCTCTTATAATGATAGAATACACCTAACAGACCTAATATTAATGGCAAGAAATAGAAATTCGTTCTTGCTTTATTTTTCTCTACCAACTCAGGAAGATCCTGCATATCATCCCAAGGCTTTGCATAGCCAGCATCTTTTTCATCACTTTCTCTACCTGCAAAGTTCCACATGAAATAACGTAAGTACATGTGACCAATCTGATACCTGAAGAAGTAATAAAGGTTGTTGGCAAAAGTTGGTTTCTTTCCGGCTTCAATCCCTGCCCACTCTCGATAAAGTTGTGGGTGATGTCCCGTTTTAGAGTACAAACGAGGGAACAACATCATATCTTTTGATGCATATTCAGCCTTCGTTTTGTGATCATAAACTTCGTAATAATCTTTTCCGTTGGCATTTGCTTCACGGTATTTATCTCCATCTTTTTTTGTACCTGTATGCTGTGCATCATATGTTGGTCCGTAGAAAAGAGGACGGTCACCATACTGTTCACGCTTCAAGTAAGATACATACCCTAATAGGTCATCAGGAGCGTTCTCGTTGATTGGAGTAAACTGATTTGAACGAACTAATACTAGCGTGTAACTCATATAACCGATAAGGATAAATGCGGTACCCAATAGTACATTGTTCAACGTCACCATGGCTCTATGATGAGTATAAACAATACCGTAAACCAAAGAAGCTACTAAGGCAAAGAAGAAGAACAAACCTCCTGACCCAAATGACATTCCCATTCCATTGACAAAGAATTTATCAAATACAAAGGCAATAGAAGGAAGACCTGGAATCACAATAATAATCACCCCTAAAATAATAGCACCACCAACGCCCATTGCGATAATAGTACCTTTAATTGAGATGGTATTAGGGTATTTTTTATAGTAATAAATCATGGCCAAAGCTGGTAAACAAAGTAAGTTTTCCAGATGGACACCGATTGATAAACCAATAATATAAGCAATCATGATCAGCCATCTATTTGATGCCGCATGATCTTCAATAAGTTCCCATTTCAAGATGGCCCAGAATACTAATGCTGTAATCGCTGATGACATTGCGTATACTTCAGCTTCTACCGCTGAGAACCAGAAAGTATCTGAAAAAGTGTATGCTAATGCCCCTACCGCTGCAGAGCCAAATAATAAGATCTTATCTCTTAATGTATAATCTTTTTTACTAGACTTCTTGTATTTTCCTTCAACCTCTACTTGTGAAGGCTTGATGATTTTCATACCCAGCATTACAATTGTCCAGTACAAGAACATAATTGTAAGCGCACTCATAAATGCAGATTGGAAGTTAATCCACCAAGCTACTTTGAGTACATCACCAAAAGCTAGGAAAGAAAAAAGTCTGTTGATTAGTAAGAAAAATGGTGCTCCCGGAGGGTGCGGAACCATTAGTTTGTAGGATACGGCAATGAATTCACCACAGTCCCAAAAACTGGCAGTTTCTTCCATTGTAATAGTGTAGACAGCAAGCGATATTAAAAAGAGCGCCCACCCCACTAGATTATTAATTCTCTTAAACTCGTTCATTTCGTTATGTTTTCCAATTGGCGAAATTAGGGTAAAATCTTTTTTATTGAATGAAAAGATTTAGTAACCGACTTTATTTCACCAATTATTGGTCTAGTTTTATATTTTTTAACATTAATTATTAATAAATACCTTCTGACTTTAAAAATCCAATAATATTTAGGTCTTCTAAATGATGAGCGTGTAATCCGGCTTGCTTTGCACCTTCCACATGTTGAATGGAATCATCAATAAAAAGGGTCGTCGCTTTATCTAAATTGTTTTTTGCTACCACCGTCTCAAAAATGCTTGGATGTGGCTTTCTGTCTGCCATTTCGAAAGAGTAATAAGCTTGCTCAAAAAGTTGTTTGAAATCACCGAAACCCTCTCCCATTGTATCATTAACAATCTTATTAAAAGCCTCAATATGAATTTCATTGGTATTGGAAAGCAAGAAAATTCTATATTTATCTTTCAAGGCTTTCAGCATTTCCACTCGCTCCACAGGCAAGTCTAACAGCATGGCATTCCAAGCCAAATCGATCTGCTCATCTGTAATGGGCTCATCCAATAATTCTCTGATTCCCAGACGAAACTCCTGAGATGTAATATTTCCTTTTTCATAATCATCAAACAACGAAGTCTGCTGTTTTTTTGTATAAAAAGGCTCAACAGGTTTATTTAAAATTTCGGCGAATTTTTCTAAAGTATTTTCGTATCTTAAGTTGAGAATAACACCTCCAAGGTCAAAAATTATTGCTTTGTATTCCATTTGTTATTGTCCTGAAAACTAAAAAATATATTTTTCGTTTGAATTAAAACAAAATCAGTTTTAAAATTCAATCAATATACTACTGTTTCTTAAAAATGAGTAAAATATTATTACCCTTATTATTAATAATTTCAATTCACCCCGCCACTTTACTCTTTGCACAGGAAGAGGAAGGTGAAATTCTATTGGAAAGTCATCCTAATGATCATGATTTTTATAAATTCTACATCTATGATTCGGTAGAGTATTCTCAAAGTACTCCTTACCATGCTTTGCACACACACCTTGATTTTCTGGATGAACAAAACTATCACCCCAAAACTGCCGCTAGAGTAATCCCAACAAGCGTTGGCAATCTTGATACACGTATTGAATTAGCAGAGGAACTAAAATTGATTTTTGCCGGAAAAGGTATTTATCTTAATCAGCTGGATCTTCCTTTACAAAAAGATCATGTGGAGAAAAACACAGGAAAAAAGCGTTTTATTATCAATGAAAAGCTTCCTGAAATCTACCTGATTAAAGTAGGTGAAAGGTGGAGATACTCTAGCTATTCAGCCTTGAAGATTAATAAAATTTTCAAAGAAACGTTCCCTCCTTACTCAAGAGATATTATAAAATTTGTCTCCAAAATAGAAAAAGGAAATAATTATGTTTTAGGACTCAAAGTATGGCAATGGGGAGCCTTGTTGGGCATCAGTATATTGATGTATATCGTCTATTTTGTTGTCATCCGCTTGCTCGCTTTTTTCATCAAACAGTTTTTCTCCAAAGAAGGAAACCAATACTTCATCAGTACTTTAATTTTAAAATATAAAAGACCTGTCACTATTGCCGTACTCGTATTCCTGTTCTATATTTTGATCCCACTTTTATTGCTGGACAGTACAATAGCGTTTGGATTGACAGTACTCTGTAAAGTTGTATTCGGGTTTACGGTGGTTGTGTTTATTTTCAGAACAGCAGATTTGCTAGTGCTTCAAGTCATGACCACAGGCACAAAAAAGAAGAGATGGAATATTGATGCACACCTTACGCCAGTTTTACGTTCTTCATTAAGAATTGTGGCTCTGATGATCGGCTTCTTATTCTTCTTGAAAATATTAGGATACAACATTAACAACATCGTTACAGGTATTTCGTTTGGAGGATTAATCATTGCATTTGCTGCACAAGATACTGTTAAGAATTTCATTGGTTCCATTATGCTTTTTACTGACAAACCTTTTTCTGTTGGAGACTCCATAGTGGTCAAAGGGCAATCGGGCATAGTGGAAGAAATTGGCTTCAGAACGACAAAGATCAGAACCTTCAACAATTCACTTGTGAGCTTGCCTAACAATATTGCAGCAGATAATGAGGTGGACAATATGGGTAAGAGAGAGTTTAGAAGATTCAACACCCTCTTAAGTTTAGAGTATGGAACAGATAGAAAAAATCTCAAATTGTTTATTGAAGAGGTAAGAAAAGCGATTGACAACCATCCCACAACCAGAAAAGAGGGATACCAAGTGAGGCTTTATCAATTTGCACCAAGTTCTATTGACATTTTACTTAATGTATTTTTCGAGACGGACGATTATAATATCGAATTACAATCCAGAGAAGAACTGATGTTTACAATAATGGAAATAGCTGACACAAGTAATGTTCAATTTGCTTTTCCAACTCAAACTATTCATTTAAATGAGAAAAAAGAATAAGTGGCCGGTCGAAAATCAGCATAAGTTTTATAATTTTACCGTCAAGCATAATGGAAAATGCGCTTGCTGTATTATAAAAGACCAACAAACTGCTTTTTATAAATGACTAAACAGGTATTTTTATTCTTTGTATTATTTACAATCTCTATTATTTCTTCAATCGGTCAGGAAAGTGATGAAGTTTCAAGCTATCCTGATGATCATATCTTCTATAATTTTAAAGAATTGAGTGGTGTGGAATATTCATTGAGTTCCCCTTACCATACCATGCATACTCACCTGGAAAACCTTGAAGACGATAATTATCATGAAAATGTGGCAGCACAGGCTTTTCCACAAGAACACTTTTCACTCAAAGAAAGAAAGAAGTTAGCCATAGAGTTAAAGCTGGTTTATACTCAAAAGGGAATATATCTTAATTCTCAAGACCTTCCTTTGGAGAAAAACTATATTGATCCCAAAAGCAAGACAAAACGATATAGTATCAGCCCTAGAATGCCTAACATTTACCTTGAAAAACAAAGAAATGGGCAATGGAAGTATTCTGTTTATTCGGCCAATCAAATTCATAAGTTATTTCAAGAAACCTACCCTTCAATTACTAGAAATTTGGTGGTTTACACCTCTTCCTTACAGCAAAACAAGGGGCGTTTCTTAGGTATAAAACTATGGCAATGGAGTACAATTTTGGGTGTGCTGTTATTCAGTTATCTGTTCTACGTTCTCAGCACTTGGTTCACAAAACAGATACTCCAAAGAGTATTTCTGAGACTCAAACAGGAAAAGTTTGCAAAAATAGTACTGCCGAAATTGAGACGACCAATCTCGATCACACTTTTGATGCTGCTATGGTATTATATCATTCCATTTTTATTATTGCCTAGCAATTTTGCTTATGTACTCACGCTCGTTGTAAAAGGTGTTTTTTGCTTTTATATGACAATTTTATTTGTCCATATTGCTGACTTAGCGGTCATAAGAATAAATACCTTTTCGAATAGGTCAGAAGCACTCGATGCCAATCTGGTACCTATTTTTAAAGTGATTTTTAGAATTGTTGCTCTTGCACTTGGCATTTTAGCCTCCTTATATTTATATGGTTTTGACATCACACATCTGGTAACAGGTATTTCGTTTGGTGGTGTTGCCTTAGCTTTTGCTGCCCAAGACACTATAAAGAACTTTATTGGTTCAGTAATGCTTTTTACAGATAAGCCATTTGAAGTAGGCGACTGGATTGTCGTAAAAGGTCAAGAAGGTATTGTTGAGGAAATTGGTTTCAGAACGACTCGCATTAGAACATTTGCCAATTCATTGGTAAACATTCCAAACGGTTCTATGTCGGACAGTGATATTGATAACTTAGGAAAGAGACAATACCGCAGATTTAAAACCTATCTGACTATACCATATGGAACTCCTATCGATCAGATAGAACTTTTTATTAAAGCTGTAAAAAAAGCAGTTGAGGACCATCCTACCACAAGAAAAGACTTCTATGAGGTACGATTAAACAACTTTGGTGCTAGTGCTTTGGAAATATTGTTGTATATTTTCTTTGAATGTAAAGATTGGAGCGAGGAACTTCAGGGACGTGAGTATCTTATGATAAAGATTTTGCGTATCGCTGAAAGTATGGGCATTGAGTTTGCCTTCCCTACTCAAACTATACATATTGCCAAAGAAGCCAATGATGAGGCGACCTCAACTGAGACAAATTAAAAAATGAATAATTCAGACCAAAAACCCAAAGTATCAACACCTGAACATAGTCATTTCAAAATTTTTGAAGATGCCTATCAAGCTACTGATGCTCCTACTTTTGGACTTGATGAAGTAGGAAATATTGTATTCTGGAATGATGCAATGTTGAACCTTACTGATTATTACCCAGAGGAGGCCGTTGGGAAACATTATTCTGAATTCATTGAAATATTTTATTATGAAGACACCTTTTCTATTGAAGGGCTTCTTCAAAACCTCACAGGCAAGCTGAAAGACAGAAACGGTTATGAATTGCAAGTCAGAACGGCGGGTACCCCAGTAAGTTTTGATGGTATCAACCATGTCTATCTTTCCGTACAAAACATTACCAAAGAAACCGTTCATGTACAAGAATTGGTAAAAAATAACATTCTGATGAAAGAGCTTTTCAGTTCTTCCAGAGAAATGGTGGTTGTTTTTAACCGAAAAGGAAATATCAGTTTTGCGAGTGAGCCTTTCAAAAACCTGGTCAACATGACCGATCCTCAAATCAAGAGGACTACTTTTATTAATCTGATTCCGCATTCTCACCGCACAAGGTTGCTGATCGGCCTTAAAATGGCGGAAGAATCACAGGATGAACATAAAATGGAATTGACAATAGAAAGTGAATCTCAAAAGAGAATTACGGATTGTCATATTTCATACAAGGCAGATTCCAAAGACTGTTACCGACTACACCTTTTTGATATTACAGACAAAAAGAGAAAGGAACTGGAGCAGGAAGTGAGTATTACGTTTGCGAAACTCCTTCAGGAAAACCTCAAAATTCAAGAACTTTACGAGAAGGTATACCTGGCCATGAAGCTGGTGGTAGATATGGACAGTTTCCTATTGCTGCGCCTCAAACTGTCTGGCAACGGTATGTATATTCCTTTTTATAGTACTAAAACATCAGATCTTTCAGAAAAAGAAGAAGTGCCTGCAAGTGAGTTTGCCCTTACAATGGCGAATGTTCTGAACAGACCAATGTTCATGTACAAAGAGGTGATTGAGAAATTGGCCAAACAATATCATCTGAAACTGGTCAATGTTCCTGAAATTTGGATGGGACTGCCATTGATCTCCAATAATCAGAAAATGGGGATGATTGTCGTACAATCTTTTTCAGATAGAAAAGCATTCAGCAAACCTGACCTTAATCTTTTTGACTTAGCTACTGGTATTCTTGCTGCCGCAATTATCAGAGACCAAAGTCAGCTCAAAGTGCGGGCGCAGAGAGCACAGCTGGAAGCCATTTTTGAAAGTGGAGAGCAGGCCATCTGGACTTTCAACAAGTCTGGAATGGTAACAAGATACAATCAGCAGTTTGCAGAATACATCAAGCAGTACTCCAATATAGAGCTGATGCCAGGAATGATGATGAAAAATATTATTCCTTTTGCTCCTAAATTTGTAATCAAGTGGGGAGATATCCTGAGGAGAGTTTTCGACGGTGAGACCATGAGTTTTGAATATAAATTCGATACTTTCCTCGGCACAGAACAATGGCACTCCATTTCTTTGAACCCCGTAAGAATGCAAAGTGGCGACGGTGAAATCATTCAGGAGATTGCCGGCGTGACGCAGAACATTACGCAGCGTAAGAAAATGGAAATTCATATTGCGGACAGTGAGGAACTATTCCGTAATATTTTCGAAACGCTGCAGGATGTTTATTTCAGAACTGATCTCAATGGTAATTTCACTTTAATATCACCTTCAGTAACCGATATGCTGGGCGTTGAGCAAAGTGAAATTATTGATAAGCACGTTACTGAATATTATATTTCTGAATCAGATCTTTCAAGGTTGATGAAGATTCTTGCAATAAAAGGAGCTGTAAAAAACCACGAAAGCATCGTCAGAAATAAAAAAGGTGAGGTACGCTATATCCTTTCCAACTTCAGATTGATTTATGGAAAAGATATGAAGCCTTCTGGAGTGGAAGGTCTTGCAAGAGATATCACACCAATCAAGCAGTCTGAGCACGAGTTGAGAGAAGCAAAAGACCTTGCTGAAAAATCTCTGGAAGTCAAAAGACAGTTCCTTTCTAATATGTCACATGAGATCCGTACTCCTATGAACGGTGTAATCGGTATGGTAGACTTATTAAGCACAACATCACTAAGTCAGGAACAAAGAAAATATGTATCCACCATCAAGCGTTCGTCAGAAATCCTGCTCAATATCTTAAATGATATTCTTGATTTATCGAAAATTGAAGCTGGAAAAATGGAACTTCGACCACTTCCTATCGATATAAGAGTTACGATATCAAAGTTGATTGCATTGTTCCATCAAAATGCTAAAAATAAAAATACTCAGTTAAGTTCTCATGTAGGAAATACTGTTCCACAAGTCATCCTCGCCGATGAGACTCGACTGCTGCAAATTCTCTCCAACCTTACTTCAAATGCCATTAAGTTTACTGAAGATGGCACTGTGACCATCAATGTAAATGGCGTTCAGAAGTTCAATGGTGTTTACACTCTGATGTTTGATGTGATTGATACAGGATGTGGTATTTCCAAAAATGGACAAGCACAGCTATTCAAACAATTCAGTCAGGTGGAGGATTCTTATAAACGAACAAAGGGTGGTACCGGACTTGGCTTATCTATTTCTCAAGAACTCTGTAATATGATGGACGGAGACATAGGAGTTGAATCTGAATTACAGGTAGGTAGTACTTTCTGGTTTACGATTGAGGTGAAGGAAGTCAACCATCTGCCTCCAACAAATAACAACCTGGAAAGTAAGGAGCTATTCTCTCAGAAAATCAGTAGTATCCAACCAAATGTGCTGGTGGTGGATGATAATAGTGTCAACATCATGGTGGCTGAAAGTATTCTGAAAAAAGCGGGCTGTAAAACCTCTGCAGCCAACAGCGGTTTCAAAGCTCTTGAACTATTGCAGAGCGGCAATGTTTATGATATTATTTTTATGGATATACAAATGCCGAAAATGAATGGTATGGAAACCACTCAGCGTATTCATCAGCAATTCCCTGATTTCAAAACACCAATCATTGCAATGACTGCCTTTACTTTAGTAGAGGAACAAAATGAATTTTTGAAAGCAGGTATGGATGATTTCCTACCAAAACCTATCAAAGCTTTTGACTTGCTCAACAAAGTGGAAGAGATTATGAGAGGCTCATTCAATACCACAAAAGAAGAAAAGGTTGAGACGGTTTCTAAAATAGTAGAAGAAACAAAAGATATTGAGGGATCTGAAAATGTTTCAGAAGATGCTTTTGAAGATGTAACGGAAGAAACAATAGAGGAGGAACAAGAAGAGGCTCCAAGAACTGATCAGGTTTTGGATGAACATGGCCATATAATTGTAGATTATGCTGTAACTGCTGAGTTGGCAAAATACGGTGGCATGGAAATCATTCACTTGTCATTTGAAGACTTCTTTATGGAAGGTGACGCATTGATCCATGAATTAGTAGAAGCAAAAAGTAAAAATTCAATCGATGATATAAAATCTATCATGCACACATTCAAAGGCACTGCAGCCACTCTCGGTATTATTAAACTGTCTGAAAAGGCGAAACATTCCGAACAGAAATTAAAAACAAACGATACCACAAATATGCATGAAGATGTCGATGATGTTTTTTCTTTATACAATGAAATAAAAACAGCTTACCTTAATAATTTAGGAGAATAAAATATTCTTGAATAACTTGAAGTAGTAAATAATAAAGTACCTAAGCAGAATACTGAATAAATACTCATTTTTTTTGATCAGGTACCAAAACTCAAAAAGATAAACCTTAAACGTTAATTAATGTTTCTATTGAAACCATTCAAAGACATAGAACGTTTTCGATAGAACTTGATAATAACCACACAATAATTATTATGAATACAATTAAAAAGATCATAGGTCTGTTTTCGCTATCACTTGGATTTATGATGCTATTGTCCACTGAATCAATGGCGCAAGACCTAGAGAAAAGAAAATCAATCCTAATTAGTAAAGACTGGACTATTACTGACGTAAAAAGAGAAAAACTAAGTAAACAAGAAACTTATGCTTTAGATGAAGGAAACACCCTTCATTTCTCTATAGACAAGAAGTTCGGTTTTAAAAACAATACAAACGAGTACCTTGCGGGAAAATGGATTATGGGAAGTAAAAAAGAATTGCTTCTTACTCATGGTAAAGGTGACGGCTCAAGTGATACTGCATCCTCGCGTTTTAAAATAGTAAGTATCTCAGAGACGAAAATTGTACTGAAAAAACTCGACAAACCAAAAGGAAAGTTTGTCCTTCAATAACATAGAAATCTTATCAAAAAATAATAATATCAATTAATTCAAAATGAAATTATCGAGAAATTTTACATTCGCTATTGCAATCTTTTCTTTACTTTTTGCTGGAGCATGTTCAAGATCAGTAACTCGTGTTGATCCTAACCAAACTATTGACATTAGTGGACGTTGGAATGATACAGACTCTAGACAAGTTTCTAAAGATATGATTTCAGATGTTATGAGCCGTCCTTGGTTGCCTAACTTTGAAAATGCAAATAACAAAAAGCCAGTAGTTATTGTTGGTGGAGTAATCAACAAATCTCATGAGCATATCGAAGCTGAAACTTTCATCAAAGATATCGAAAGAGAATTCATTAACTCTGGTAAAGTAAGAGTGGTTGAGAATGATCAGTTCCGTGAGCAAATCCGTGCTGAACAACAATCTCAACAAGCAAATGCTTCTGAGGAAACTCAAAAGAAAATCGCTCAAGAATTAGGTGCTGACTTCATCATGTTCGGTACGATCAATTCTACTGTTGATGAATTAGGTAAAGAAAAAGTAGTAAACTACAAAGTAAACCTTGAATTGGCAGACCTTGAATCCACTGAAAAAGTATGGATCGGTGACAAAGAAATCAAAAAATACATCAAGAACTAATTTGATGTAGCACTCATTTACCTCCCTAATAAATATGCATTAGGGAGGTTCTTTTATTTTATTGCCTCACTTTAAAAAGTGCATATCAACTATTGTACAATTAAAATCGTAAGTTTTGAATTTTAATTGTTCGAAAGTTTAAGTGAAAAATAAATCCCAATGCTAGGTTTTAAACTAGCTTATTAATTACGCATCTTACTCTATAATATTCAATTCACTCTCAAGTATGAATTACCGAATATACCTCTGTACTGTACTCGTTTTTATTGTTTATGCTTGTGCTCCTACTTTTTACGAAAAAACGTATGAATTCAACAAAGCACTAGCAGAAGGCAATTATGATCAAGCGGCAGTGATGATGGAAGCCAGTGATAAAATGGCAACTGGAAGACTAGAATTCTTGTATTACGTAAACTCTGGAATGGTGGCTTCACTTCAGGAAAAGTTTGATCACAGTAATCAAATGTTCCAGAAAGCTGATATTTTCATTGAAGATCATAAAAAAAGTGTGCTGGAAGAAGGAGGTGCATTACTCCTCAATCCTAACCTTTCAACTTATGGAGGGGAAGATCATGAGAAGTTGATGGTAAACTATTTCAAAGCGCTCAACTATTTAGAATTAAAAAAATACAATGAAGCCATTGTTGAATGTAAACGTATGAACCTTGCACTCAACAGGCTCAGTGAAAAGTACTCTTCTGAAAAGAAATACAAAAGAGATGCTTTTATTCATGTCATGATGGGTATTATTTATGAAGCGAATAAAGACCCGAACAATGCGTTTATTGCTTATAGAAATGCATTGGAAATTTATCAGAACGATTATGCACGCTTGTTTAAAATGAAAGTTCCAGAGCAATTGAAATATGATATTGTAAGAACTGCTCAAGAAACAGGCCTGTGGGATGATGCTAAAAAATATGCTTCTGAATTCGGTATTGAATTACAAAAAGAGGATGATTATGCTTCTCTTGTTTTGCTTTGGAACAATGGTATGTCGCCTGTAAAAGCAGAATGGGGCCTTAATTTTGCCATTATTGAAGGTAGCAATGGATGGGTGACATTCGTAAACAAAGAGTATGGTTTGAGCTTCCCTTATTATGCGGGAAATGATCAGCTTTCAGTGACCTGGATCCGTGCTGTTTTCCCTAAATACGTAGAAAGAAAGAGTTTCTATACTAAAGCAACACTTTCTGATGGAAGTAGTCAGTATGCGTTCTCATTTGCACAAGATATCAATGCTATTTCTTTTAAAGTACTGGAGGAGAGAATGCTATTAGAATTTAGTAAAACGTTATTGCGTGTAGCTTTAAAACAAAGTGTTGCGGCAAGAGTTTCACAAGAAAATGAAGGGTGGGGTACGGCTTTAAGTATTTTGGGTTCAGCTACAGAATCTGCAGACACACGCTCTTGGCAGTCACTTCCTAAAGATATTTTATATACAAGAGTACCTCTGAAAGAAGGACAAAAAACAATAGATATTGAGTTGACAAATATCAAAGGCGGTAAAGAAAAAAGAACTCTAGAGCTTCCTCAATTCCGCAAAGGAGAAAAACTTGTGTTACCTTATTATACACTAGCTTCTTTTGATGCTGCAGCTCATAACTTCTAAATCACGGTAAATCTTTATCATAACAATAGCCTTTGTAATCAATTGAATTGCAAAGGCTATTTTTTTTGATAATTTTTTCTTATTTCGCATTCGAGATAATTTTTAAAAAGGAAGTCATACATCTAAAACGCATGCCTTGCCTGCCATTTATTACAAGCCAATCCATTTTTTAATATGAGCATTTCAGCCAATCAGAGTTTATTGATTTTTGTTTCCTATATATTGTTACTGTTTGCTATCTCCTATTGGACCAGCAAAAACAGTTCGGCATTATCGTTTTTCAACGGAAATAAAAACTCTCCATGGTACGCTGTGATGTACGGTATGATTGGTACTACTTTGTCAGGGATCACATTTATTTCACTGCCTGGCATGGTCAAAGGAGCTTCTTTCAGTTATCTGCAAATGAGTTTGGGTTATATTTTAGGTTATATTGGTGTGGCTTACATTCTAATGCCCATTTACTATAAAAACAATCTCATTTCTATCTATGGCTTTTTAGACAAACGTTTAGGTACAGGCGCTTACAAAACAGGTGCATCCTTCTTTATTCTATCAAGAGGACTTCAAGCTGCAGGTAAACTATTTATTATGGCCACTGTACTGCAAACTTTTATTTATAGCCCTCTTGGTATTCCATATACCGTCAATGCCTTTATCCTTCTACTAATTATCACACTCTACACTCTAAAAGGCGGTATTAAAACAGTAGTATGGACGGATACTCTTCAAACTACTTTTATGATTGGAGCGGGAATTCTAACGCTGTATTTAATTGCAGATCAAATGAATATGTCATTGCCTGATATCTACCAAAAAGCAGTAGAAGAAACCAATTATACACAGGCGTTTTTCTGGGATGTAAAAGCACCAAATTACTTCTGGAAACAGTTTATCACAGGTGCATTTATTGTGATTGTAATGACTGGGCTGGATCAGGATATGATGCAAAAAAACCTAACGATCAAAACGCTAAAAGCTGCTCAGAAAAACATGGTACTTTTTAGTGTTATCTTGTTTGGCACTATTGCCCTGTTTTTAGTTTTAGGTGTTTTCATCTATCAATATGCCGATTTCTTATCACTAGAATTACCTAAAAAATCGGATCAGTTATTTCCTATTATAGCACAGCAGAAATTAGGACTTTTCGGAGCTTGCATCTTTTTATTAGGCGTAACTGCAGCTGCTTTTTCAAGTGCCGATTCAGCCATCACATCACTGACTACAAGTTTTTGTATTGACTTTTTACAGATAGAAAAATCAGAAAAAAGTGATGAAGAAAAATCTAAAATCAGAAAGATAACACATATAACGTTTGCCTTTATCCTATTCTTGTTAGTCGTACTTTTTAATAGTATTAATAATACAAACGCTTTAGATACCATCTTAAAATTGGCCTCATACACTTATGGACCCCTATTAGGTTTATTCGCTTTTGCAATTTTAATGAAAGGAGAAAAGAAGCCAAGATTTGTCATGCTTATTTGTATTATATCACCTGTGATCTGTTATTTCCTACAAGCCAATTCAGTTGCATTATTCAATGGCTACAAGTTTGGTTACGAGCTATTATTATTGAATGGTATCTTCACATTTTCAGGACTTTGGGGCAGTTCATTTCTCAAAAAATAATAAACAAAACCAAGGATAACATATATTTAGTGAAAGTAGTTTAAAAGAAGGTTAGAAGATCAGCTGCAAAATCATATTTCACGTTTTGAAAAATATCAGGTCAACTAAATAACAACAAAAAGTACAATTGATTCTTTTATTACGAATTGTACTCAAAACACAAATGATCTGATAAGCATCCACAAGTGCTTCAATACAAGAACTATTAAATTTTGTTTTCTTCTAACTCTCAATGAACATGAAGTCAATAACATTTCTTGCCACTACTTTTATTACAGGAATTCTATCATACAATTCCATATTTATGAATCCTGATCTTGGTCAATTTCAAGACCCGATTGAGAATTCTATAAATGATGTCGCTTATGTTGATATTGCGGCACGACCTAGGCTTCAAGGAGTCAATATCAACTTGTCTGAGACCGTTATTGGTGCTCAGGGAGAATTTGATAATCTTTACCTTAGAGTACAAAGTGACGATTATCTTAAGGTTTTAGATATAAAGTGTAATGACAAAGTAGTAAGAGCCGCGTTTGACGGTGAAACTTCTGAGAATATCAGTCTTATTGGTTTATATTTTCCTATTGATCATAAAAAATCAGTTATACTTAATCTAAAAAAGATCATCAACTCTCAGTTAGTTGAAAAAGGTGATTATACCATTGAAATCTTAATGAGCAATCAGAATGATGCTGATGGAAATCCTTTAATTGAAAATAAAAAGATTCATGTCAAAGTAGTTTAATATTTTTGATATGAAAACGAAAAAAGCACTTGCCAAAATTAATTGACAAGTGCTTTTTTTTATGAGCTATTCGCTCTATTTTATATTTTCCATTGGTGTACTTAATGCCGGATTATTCTGCAATGCGTTCACCACTTTTTTGTATTCTTTATTTGGCTTTTTAGAACCGCACAATACTTTCACTTCTACTCCCTCTGCATTATTTTCAGTTATAATTACTGTTTTCTCGGCAGTATAAATTGCTTTATTGTCATCTGAATATGAAAGTCTGAATTTTACATTCGTATTCACTTCCAATTTTTGAATCATACTTGGCACCTCAGTCATTGTTGGTGCATTATCCAATACATAAACATTTTTTCCTTTGTCTAATGTCGATGCATTGATTGATAATGTAGATAAGCTGATTACTACAAAAGTAATGATGGCTTTGATTGTGGGCTTTTTCATAGTATTAATATTTTTTTTATTAGTTATTAATACGTTGTTACCTCCATGACAATCAGCTCCTTTTAGTTAATGCTTTTTAAAGGGATTGCCAACATTTCTTAATACCTCCAACGTCTTCATTTTCCCAAAACTCTGAATTTGAAGCTCATAAAAAGATAAAATCTTATCCATTACTATTCGTCGGGTGTGCAAATTAAAAGAAGGAGCTTCATGGTAATCTTTTTCTATCAACTGATCAATAACTTGAACTAATGCAGGATCCACATGTGCCGTAACTTCCGTCTCTTCCAAAAGCATTTTTCCATCATGAATCCCTATTCCTAAGAAGTGACTCATTCTGATCATAAACTGAAGCGTAAAGCAATTAAAATTTTCATTCATGGCATCTAAGCTCAATAAACTTTCAGTTAGAAACTGAAAAAGTTCTGGGTTTCCGATTTCATCATCCTTTAATACTTTCTCTAAAAATTCAGTCAGAAAAGTAAGAATCATACTCTTTTTCGGTTGGATTCTGAAAGACAATAACGGATAATCTACCCTCACCTCTTTGATCATCTGAAGGTTTTTATTCGGCTGTTCGTACACCTGCAATTCCAGAAGATTCAATGGCTGATAAAAAGAAGCCTTATTACTTTTTTTACTAAATGCTCCTTTGATAATATAATCCCTCCGTCCAAACCGCTCTGTATAGATATGGACAATAAGGGAAGATTCTTGAAATCTTACGCTACTTAATGTTAATGCTTTTGTCTGTTCAATCATCTTCTCTTCATTATGGATAGCGAAGTTAACTTAAACTCTTAACTTTGTGGTTTAATAGTAAATACTAAAATACTTTTTTTAATCGAAAAGTAGTCAAAATATATGATCCCTCAGGAAACCGTAGATGAAATAAAAAGAACCTTAGACATTGTTGAGGTTGTGGAAGACTTTGTCACCCTAAAGAAAAAGGGTAAATCTTGGATTGGGTTATGCCCTTTCCACGTTGACAATACGCCTTCTATGTACGTGACTCCTAGCATGAACTTGTACAAATGTTTTTCATGCGGTGCTTCTGGTGATGCTATTAAGTTTGTGCAAGAAAAAGAAGGGCTGAATTATGTTGAAGCCTTAAAATACCTTGCCAACAAATATGGGATCAAAATAGAGGAGAAAAAGAGATCGCCCGAGGAAGAAGAAAAACATAAAAGAAGGGAGAGTATTTTCCTGACTATGAACTATGCAAAAGAGTTTTACATGCGTGTCATGCAAACTTCTGATGAAGGAAAATCTTTAGGTCTTGGCTATTTCAAAAATAGAGGTTTTACAGGAGATACTATCAATAAGTTTGATCTTGGGTATAGTTTAGATTCTTGGGACGCTTTAGAAAAAAGTGCCTTAGAAAAAGGCTATACTGAAGAAGCCCTTGAACTGGCCGGTCTCCGTTCTGCTAATGATAAAGGAAAAAAATACGACCGTTTCAGAGGCAGAGTCATGTTTCCTATTCATGACCTTTCGGGAAGGGTAATCGCTTTTGGTGCCCGTACCTTGAAAAAAGACGGCAAACCAAAATACCTCAACTCTCCTGAAACAGAAATTTACCATAAAAGTGATGCTTTATATGGTATTTACTATGCTAAAGATGCACTGAGAGTCAAAGACAGATGTTACCTAGTAGAAGGGTATACAGATGTGATTTCTCTACATCAATCAGGTATTGAAAACGTAGTAGCTTCTTCTGGTACGGCGTTAACAGAAGGGCAGATCAAACAGATCAAACGTTTTACAAATAACGTTACTGCACTTTTTGATGGTGACGCAGCTGGACTTAAAGCGGCGATTAGAGGTGTGGATATGCTTTTGGAACAAGGCCTGAATGTACGTGTAGTTCGTCTGCCTGAAGGAGAAGATCCTGATAGCTATTGTTCAAAATTAGGTAGTGATAAGTTTGCTCAGTTTTTAAAGGATGAAGAAACTGATTTTATTCTTTTTGCAGCAAAATTATATAATGAAGAGGCCAAAAATGACCCTCTAAATAAAGCAGAAAAAGTAAGAGAGGTGTTGAAGAGTATCGTGAAAATTCCTGATACTATTCAACAAGAAATCTTTATCAAAGAGTGTGCTTCTGTTTTTGATATTTCTATTGACGGTTTGATCAAGGAACTCAATGCATTAAAGCAGAGAGAAATTGAGAGAATTGAGAAAGAAAAAAATAGAGCTAGAAGATCTTATGAAAATCCAAGTGGAGGTTCTGTAGGCAGTGGTTTTGTAAGTGCTCCACCAAATGATTTGCCTCCTCCCCCCCCAGAATTTTATACAGATGATCCCAATTTTCATGACGCCCCTCCTCCAATAGAAGAAATCAATGGACTTCCTCCTCTAGGTGAGCCAATTCCTGTTGAAAAGGAACCACAACCCACTTCTACTCCTGAAAAAAGACTTGCAAAACTTGGTATTCATGAAGAAGAGTTTGTGAGAATTCTAGTGTTGTTCGGAGCAGAATATGTAGATGAAAATGTAGGGTACATTTATGAATATCTCTTTGATGAATTAGGAGAAATGATGCTTGAAAATGAATTTTGCCAGCAAATCTTAGTCGATTATAAAAATGAAACGGCTATGGGTGAAATTCCTTCTTTCCATTACTTCACTGAAAAATACAGCAGTGACATGGACAGAAAAAGACTGCAACAAATCCTAAAAGTAGAAAATGAGAAAACGCCTAGTGAGGAGTGGTTCAAAAGGCATAGAATCGTTATTCCTAAAAAGGATGAAAATATAGGTAAGCTCGCCTACTCTACGCTTTTACATTACAAACTCACTTATATCGGTGATTTAATAGAACAATGTAATGGGAGTTTATTAACAGCAGAAAAAGAGGCGAATGATGAAAAATTGATGGAAGCATTTCAGTTACTTTCCTTACTGAACCAACAGAGAAGTGAAATCGCACAAATTCTTGGTATTACAATAAAAGTCTAAGGTTATGTGCATTATAACATCTTTTTACCCTGATTTTTTCATTTCCAAATAATAACATTTTATCTTTGGGGCTTGTGCGTAGATATACTGTTGCTTGCATTATATCTTTATAACTTTGATACAAATATATTACATACATAGATCCGATGAGTAATTATCAACTTTCACACTTGGATGAGTTAGAAGCTGAAGCAATTTACGTATTACGTGAAGTGTTTTCGCAGTTTCAAAATCCAGCATTGCTTTTTTCAGGCGGTAAAGACTCTATTACTGTTGCTCACTTAGCAAAGAAAGCATTTTATCCTGCTAAAATTCCTTTTACTTTTTTACACGTTGATACTGGGCACAACTTCCCTGAAACGATCAAGTTCCGTGATGACTTAATCGAAGACTTAGGAGTTCGTTTAGCAGTAGGTTCTGTACAGGACGCTATCGATGACGGTAGAGTAATGGAAGAAACTGGTGCTAACGCAAGTAGAAATAAATTACAGATTACAGCTTTATTAGATACAATCGAAGACGAAAACTTTGATGTAGCAATTGGTGGTGGTCGTCGTGACGAAGAAAAAGCAAGAGCAAAAGAACGTTTCTTCTCTCATCGTGATGAATTTGGTCAATGGGATCCAAAACACCAACGTCCTGAATTATGGAACTTATTCAATGGAAAATACAACCCAGGTGAACACTTCAGAGCGTTCCCTATTTCCAACTGGACAGAGTTTGATGTTTGGCAATATATCATGAGAGAGAATATTGAAATTCCTTCTTTATACCTAGCTCATGAAAGAGATGTAATTTGGAGAGATAACACTTGGTTACCAATGTCAGAACACATCGTATTACGTGACGGTGAAAAAGTGGAGAAGAAAAAAATCCGCTTTAGAACATTAGGTGACATCACTATTACGGGTGGTATTGAGTCAGACGCTGACACGATTGAGAAAGTAGTAGATGAAGTTTCCGCTATGCGTCAAACTGAGCGTGGTAACCGTTCAGATGATAAGCGTTCTGAAACTTCAATGGAAGACCGTAAAAAAGAAGGTTATTTCTAAACATTAAGCCAAAACATCAAAGTGGAAATATTAAGATTTACAACAGCAGGTTCAGTTGATGACGGAAAAAGTACGTTAATTGGACGTTTATTATATGATTCAAAATCAATTTTTGAAGATCAATTAGATCAGGTTTCTGAAACATCTAAAAGAAAAGGTTTAGAGCATGTTGACCTTTCTTTATTGACGGATGGTTTGAGAGCTGAAAGAGAGCAAGGCATTACAATTGATGTTGCTTACAGGTATTTTGCAACACCAAAGCGTAAGTTTATCATTGCTGATACTCCTGGTCATATTCAATACACAAGAAATATGGTAACGGGTGCTTCTACTGCCAACCTTGCATTAATTTTGATTGATGCTCGTAAAGGATTAGTAGAGCAAACACACCGTCACGCTATCATTGCTTCTCTTCTTCAAATTCCTCACATGATTGTTTGTGTGAACAAAATGGACCTTGTGGACTATGATGAGGCTATCTTTGAAAAAATTCAAGAAGAGTTTAAAGAGTTTGCGGCAAAACTAAACCTTAAGGATATTCGTTTTGTGCCAATTTCAGCATTGAAAGGTGATAACGTTGTAAACAGATCGGAACAAACGCCTTGGTATAGCGGTGAAACTTTATTGCATACTTTAGAAAACATCTACATCAGCAGTGATAATAACTACATTGATCCTCGTTTTGCGGTTCAAACTATTATCCGTCCTCACTCTGACAAATTCCATGATTTCAGAGGTTACGCAGGCCGTATCAGCTCAGGTGTATTCAGAAAAGGTGATGATATTGTAGCTTTACCTTCAGGTTTCACTTCAAAAGTAAAGAACATCTTCAACGGAATGGAAGAGGTAGAAGAGGCTTTCCCTCCTCAATCTGTAACCATCACTTTAGAAGATGATATTGATATTTCAAGAGGTGATATGTTGGTTCGTCCAAACAATCAGCCAGAGCAAACACAAGATTTAGATGTGATGCTTTGCTGGATGGATGATCAACCTCCAAGACCGAGAGCAAAATATATCTTAAGACATACTACCAATGAGGCAAGATGTATGATCAAGGATATCAAGTACAAGATGAACATCAATACCTTAAGCCGTATTGAAGGGGATAAATCTTTACACATGAATGATATCGCTAGAGTACAACTTAGAACGACAAAGCCAATTCTTTGGGACCCTTATAAATCCAACAGAATTACTGGTTCATTGATTCTTGTAGATGAAGCAACAAACAACACTGTTGCAGCAGGTATGATCAGAAGAAAGAAATAATCTTTTTTATAAATGGAAGATGTTTGTTAGATACAGACACCTTCATTCCTTAGAAAAGCCTTTGCTCATAATGAGTGAAGGCTTTTTGCATTTTATCAAGAAATGCATTTGACAATAACCTCAAACATCTCTTTTCATATAACTAAAGTTACAATTAATGCGTATTTTATAATACAACCATAGAAGGCATACTTCACTGCTATTCACACATTTACTACATAAAACACTATGAAAACGACTAAAGTGGCTCTTATTGTTCCATTGTTTGACACAATTCCTGTTTACTTTGATTTATTTTTGAATCAGTTATCCTACCAAAGAAATATTGACATCCTAATTTTAAGCAATTTAAATCTTACTCACTACCAATTCCTGCCTCACATAGAAATCAATACAATTGAAAAACCAAAAGACTTTGAAGACTATATTAAGAAGGACCTAGAATGGTTTACATCTACAAGAACATATTGGAGTATTGGAAACGTAAATTTTCTATATGGTAATCTCTATAAATTTATTCATCAGCTAACTAAAAACAATCCTGTTCAATTTACCTTATCAGGTATCAATAGTGATATGACTTTTTATAGAAGTATAACTGCCGAAAGTGAAGAGGAAATCGCCCTTGAAAATATGGAACTGGAACTTTCTGCGGACAATATTATTTCTTTCAATCAAGGTAGAATCTTCAATTACTTCAACCGTAAAAGCTTTGCCTTTATGAATATTGAAAGGGCAATTCAGAATAATCTGTTTACTATTCCTAAATGGGAAGAAACACCTAATAAATTTTACCTTTCAAAATCAGGTTTTTATAATGAAAAAGAATTTAGAAACTATAACCGACTTCATTTTCAGCAAAAAATTAAAGCAAGAGGCTTGAGATATTTTATTTCGATCAGACACTTTATCAAAAAACAGGTAGATGATGTGGAAGTTATTTCGCAGGAAAATCATCATGCTTAATTCTTATAATAAATTATTTTCAGCAACTTCATATGATTTAGTTTACAAAAGAAAACCTTTGGAACTTGAACTAATTTATTGGCATACTTTATGAATTTCATTCATCTTGTTAATAAAAAGCATATATAAGGAGTATTAAATTATAAACGAACCTTATTTGTTAACATTTTTTATCTATTTTTACGAAGCGTAAATTGGTCATCAAGTTCCATTACAATGAATAAAAAAACTACATTAAGCTACCTGTTTTTTTTCATCTTATTTCTAGAATCTCTACAGGTATTTGCTCAATCTTCTAATGTTCCATACGATCCCGAGTACTATCATCTTATCGATAGGTATGAAATCAAACAGAAGAATTTCGGAAAGATTTTCTCAGCGATAAAACCATATAACAGACAAGAAATTGCTTCTTTTGTTGAAGGTTTTGATTCTACATACAACGGTACGTTATCTGAAGCTGATAAGTATAATTTAGCCTATCTAGCACTAGACAACTGGGAACATATGTCAGACTCTACTATTGCTGACGTAAAAAAGCCCTTCATAAAATATTTATACAGAAGTAAAATTGATTTACTTAACGTCCATCAAAATGATTTTGATGTGCATGTCAACCCTGTTTTATTGGTTAGTGCAGGAGATGATAATCTTAATGCTTCCCGTCCTTATGTAAACCAAAGAGGTGTGGTAATTAGAGGTTCAATTGCCAATAAAGTTGGTTTTTACCTTCAAGCATCCGACAATCAAGAACGTTTACCTTTTTATGGTCAGCAATATTCTGCATCGCATAATGGTACTTTCCCTGGTCAGCAATGGAGTAAAAGTGAAGGAGATGTTGGAGACTATTTTAATGCTCAAGGATATATCACTTTCCAATTATTAAAAGATTATATCGGTACTGAATTTGGTCGTGGTAGAAACTTTGTAGGTAATGGCTACCGTTCATTGATTTTATCAGATTTTGCCAATGATTACACTTATCTGAAATTGAATACTAGAGTTTGGCATTTAGAGTATACAAATACTTTTGCTCAGATGAACGCTAGCAATGTCAATCCTTCTGGTGCTTCACTACCTAAAAAGTATATGGCAATGCACCACTTAGGATGGAACATCACAAAAAACTTGAATATTGGTCTTTTCGAACAGGTAATTTTCAGTAGAGCAGATTCTATCGGTAATAACTCTTTTGATATTTCATATATGAATCCAATTATTTTCTACCGTTCATTGGAACATGGTTTAGGAGATGTTGATAATATTCAATTGGGGATGGATTTGAAGTGGAACCTATGGAACAAAGTGCAATTATATGGTCAATTGGTAGTTGATGATATGAGTGTAGCTAACTTTGGAAAAGGATTCTATGGTAATAAATTCGCTTATCAGTTAGGGGCTAAATACATTGATGCATTTGGATTATCAAACCTAGACCTTCAAGGTGAAGTCAATGTCGTTGATCCTTATACTTACTCTCATAAAAATACTACAGGTTCAACGTCCTTATTGAATGGAAATGGACACCTTTATACCAATACCGCTCATTATTACCAAGAGTTGACACACCCTAATGGAGCCAACTTCTATGAACTTATTGGTATTATCAGATATAGACCTCATTTCTTCCCTAAAATTTCAGCAGTAATTAAAGGGATGTATAGAGAGCAAGGTATGAACGAAGTAGATGGTGATGGAAATATAATTAATCATGGATCAAATATCTTTTTGGATTACAATACTGCTCCGGGTGCTCCTGATGCTTTTGATGTAAAATTACTTCAAGGTACTAAAGTAAGAACTATGTATGTGGATGCAACCCTTACTTATTCTCCTTTCCACAATATCTTTGTCGATTTAAGAGGTGTATTTAGAAATACTTCAAGTGATGACGCAAAGTATACTCAAAACGAAAATTACTTAAGTGCGGCAGTAAGATGGAATATTGGTCAAAGACTTTATGACTTCTAAATCCATTGATAAGAGCATGTTTGGAACATCTCTAACACAATGTAATATTTTATCAAAATAGTAATATTTGAACGAGGAATGACTCAAAATCATTCCTCTTTTTTATCTCCAACTTTTACCCAAAAAGCAGAATTTCCACTCTTTGAATTGCATTTTCTTGATATATTAATAAAATATTACATGAAAACCCCTTAATGTGAACTCAATGTTAACTTAATATTACAAGATTACGTATATTGTAGTAACAAAAAAATGTTACTAATCCATGAAATTCATCAAAAGCATATATCACCTACTATTTACTATCATCGTTTCGGTGACAGTAAACGTATATGCTCAAGAGGAAAGCCTAACATTATCAAAACATCAATCACATTCCATGCTTGAATATTATGCCTTAAATCATTCAGAGCAGGCATGGGAAAAAGATCCATTTTATCTTTATTTTTCACCACAGGAAAATATTTCTGGAGAGGAGTTCAACGCTTTAAAAAGTGAAGTGAACAACTGGGTGAATAAATGGAAAGCCCTTGAGCAGAAAAACAACCAATCAATCACCAAAAAAATATTTACAAAAACACGCCAAAAATTCTTGAAAGGCTACAAGGAATGTAGCACATTTTCAGACCTTTTAGAGAAAGGGAAATATGATTGTCTCAGTGCTACTTTATTGTATGCACATATTTTTCAAGAATTAGGTTATGAATATTCAATCCATCAAAACAACAGTCATGTTTATCTTATCGTAGAAGACCCTCGTTTAGGAAAAACGCTAATTGAATCTACAGATATTTATGGCTATGTGATTGGAGAACAAAATATTGAGAAACGTATCAAAGGATATGAGAAGAGATTAGAAACTTCTCTTTTATACAGCAGGTACGGAATGAATTTAACGGAGACGTTAAGCATTAAAGATATTGCCGGACTACAGTACTATAACTTAGCTGTAGCTTCTTATAGAGCAAATGACTTATATGAAGCAAAATTATCACTGTATAAGGCATCTATCATTACGGATTCGCCTAGAGTAGAATATTTTAATTTCTACTTGGAAGAAAGCAACAACCTAATTAGTGCAATGCGCTAGTCATAAAAATAGTTAGTTTTTAAAATGAAAATACCCTTCCGCTTTTTAAGTGAAAGGGTATTTTTTATATCTAAAGGAAATCAATTAAACCACTTTAATCAAGCAGTAGTTTTTCTTTCCTTTTTGTGCTAAAATGTATTTTCCTTGAAGCAACTCTACGTCTTTTGGAAGTTCACTTCCTTGTAGTTTCGCTTTGTTGATAGAAATACCTCCACCTTTAATCATTCTTTTTGCTTCACCTTTAGAAGAGAATAATTGGTTATCAGTACCAGTTGATACTAAATCAGCCATTTCAGCCATTCCCTCTAAATCCGCTTTAGAAACCTCTGACTGCATTACGCCTTCGAATACTTGTAATAAAGTACGTTCGTCTAAAGATTTCAACTGATCCGTTACGTTCTTTCCGAATAAGATATTAGAAGCTGCAATTGCTGTATCTAATTCGTCTTGACCGTGCACTGCACGCGTTACTTCTTCTGCCAAACGCTTCTGAAGAATACGTGTATGAGGTGCCTCATCATGATCAGCGATTAATTGATCAATTTCTTCTTTTCCGATGAATGTAAAGATTTTGATGTACTTTTTCGCATCATCATCTGCTACGTTCAACCAGAATTGGTAGAATTGGTAAGGAGAAGTTTTCTCAGGATCTAACCAAACTGCACCGCTTTCCGTCTTACCGAATTTAGTACCGTCAGCTTTTGTGATCAAAGGACAAGTTGCCGCATATGCAGTACCTTGTGCCTTACGACGAACTAGTTCCGTACCCGTCACAATATTACCCCACTGATCTGAACCACCAAATTGTAGTTTACAGTTCTTTGTTTTGTATAAATGGTAGAAATCCCAACCTTGTAATAATTGGTAAGTAAATTCAGTAAAAGAGATACCTGTACCTGAAGCCAAACGCTTCTTTACAGAATCTTTTGCCATCATATAATTTACTGTAAGGTGCTTTCCTGCTTCACGAGCGAAATCGATGAAACTGAAATCCTTAAACCAATCATAGTTATTTAAGATCTCTGCTGAGTTTTCACCACAATCAAAGTCCAAGAACTTTTCCAATTGTGCTTTCATTCCATTGATGTTCTTCTGGATCGTTTCGTCATCCAAAAGTGATCTTTCAGCATCTTTAAATGAAGGGTCGCCAATCATACCTGTTGCTCCACCTACAATCGCCAACGGCTTGTGACCGGCTTTCTGTAAATGTCTTAATAACATTACAGATACCATGTGACCAATATGCAATGAATCTGCTGTCGGATCAAAACCAACGTAAGCAGTTGTCATTTCTTTGTTCAATTGATCTTCTGTACCTGGCATCATGTCGTGCAGCATTCCTCTCCACTGCAACTCTTCAATAAGGTTTGTTTTTATATCTGCCATTTCTAATGTATTTCTAATTTGAATGCGCAATTTAACAGTAAAAGATCAAATGACCATTTAATGTTACCTAAGATTTTATTTTTAAGCGCTGTCCTACCTTCAATTTGTTGCTTTTCATGTTGTTTAAGCGCTTGATTTCTGATACGCTAACCCCATTATCCTGTGCAATTTGCCATAAGGTATCGCCATTTTTCACAGTGTAATAACCACTTTCTGAAGATGAGGTTGTCTGGGTTGTTTTACCTTCATTCAAAACGCTGGCCGGCGATGGAGGAATCGTCAATCTTTGTCCTACATTAATAGACGAACCTGACATGTTATTCACCCTCTTGATATCTTTTACGTAAACCCTGTAACTTTTTGCAATTTCAGTAAGGCTGTCACCACTTTTTACAGTATGGTATCTTGTATTAGCAGATGGACCGTAGCCATTGTTGCTTTTTGAGGAAGAAGTATTTTTTACGGTTGAGTTGGAAGTTGTGGTCGATGATGTTGTATACACCTTCAGCTTTTGTCCTTTATAAATTGTAGAACCTCTCATGCCGTTCCATGATCTTAACTTTGATGCTGAAGTATTGTATTTTTCTGCAATACCTCCCAAAGTCTCACCACTTCTTACTGTGTGATAAACTAATGTGCCATTCGATGAAGTCACAGCAGGCTTTGAAGCGGTTTTGGTTACTGCAGTTGTAGATGGAGCTGACGCTTCTGGTGCTTCGTATTTGCCTTGCTTGATTAATAACTTCTGGCCTACATTAATTCTTGTTCCCTTCAGATTATTCAGTTTTTGAATATCTGCTACATATACTCTATATTTTTTGGCAATCACACCCAACGTCTCACCACTCCTTACAGTATGATAAATACTCGCTCCACTTGTTTTCTTTGGTGTAGAAGTAGTTGTTTTTTTAGCGGATGATGTAGATTTTTTCGAAGGACCAGGACTGTAAGCATTACCATAAATTTTTAGTTTTTGCCCAGGGTAAATCGTATTTCCCCTTATGTTATTCCAAGCTCTTAAATTTGAAGTTTTCACTCTATGACGGCTCGCAATTAACCCTAACGATTCTCCTCTTCTTACATAATGATAGTAATACCCATCACCTATATTCGCTCCTTCACCTGTATATTTTACATTGGCTAAAATCTCTTCTTGATTTTCTAAGTAATACTCAAAACGAGCTTCTGGAATTCTGATTCTGAAGTTCTTTACATAATTTGGAGCGAAGCCAAAACGTAAAGATGCATTCATTAACTGAAGATCTTCACGGCAGACGTTCAATTCATCAGCCAATTTCCCCAGATCGATAGACTGACTGACAAAAATATCTTCCGCAGGAATCTCGTACATCGGTAAATCCTGAATCAAGTTATGCTCTTCTGCGTAAGTCAATACATAAGCCATTGCTACGTATTGTGGTAAATACGATCTTGTTTCTCTTGGCAGTTTTCTATAAATATCCCAGAATTTCTTCTTTCCAGATCTTCTTTGTGCTTTTCTAATATTACCAGGACCACAGTTATAAGCGGCAATTGCCAATTCCCAGTCACCATGATAATTGTATAAGAATTTAAGATATTTTGCAGCTGCTCTTGTCGCTTTTTCCGGATCCATTCTATCATCAATCTGATAAGTCTGTTTCAATCCATAAGCTCTACCCGTACGAGGCATGAACTGCCAAAGTCCTTTTGCTCCTACTCTAGATAATGCAACCGGCTTTAACGCGGATTCAATTACCGCCAAATATTTTAATTCCGTTGGAACGCCTTCTTCTTCAAAAATACGCTCGAACATGGGGAAGTACATTTGCTTTCTCTGAATAATCGAAAGTGTATAATCTCTTCTCCTTACAGAAAAATAATCAATAAAAAGCCTTACTCTATCATGATACGTCAGAGGAATTTCCATTTGCATTTCACTCAATCGCTCCCTCACCAAACTGTCTGAAACATTGGGTACATAGTCATAAGTTTGATCAGAGATATCCACTAAAATGGCTTCAGTAGTATCAAATTCATCAAAGTTTTCAAACCATGGTGCATAAGGTGCTGCTTCCACAATTTCTAATGTATCAGAGGGCATCAAGTATCCTTCAGGGAGTGCCACTGTATACAAACTATCCTTCCAAGTAGGCAACACATTGCCCTCATCTTGTGCAGATGCAATTGTAAATGATAAAGAAAATATGAATGCAAATGTATATTTAAAAATGCGTCTTAAAAGCATCACTTTGTTACGTAAGTATTAGGATTTAATAATGAAATGAGATGATTATAAGCTTCACTTACTATCTAGGTTACTAAAACGAATCTTCCCTATTTTCTGATGAACAAATATAATCTATTAGGGGGCAAAAGAATAATCTATTAAGAGTTTTATACCAATTATAAAATAGAATGTCTCATAACCCCATCTTTATCATTTCAAGCTACTCTCTTCTTCATTTTTTCCATTGATGAAAAAACGAAGCAAAAAAATCTAGGCTGTGAACGCAAAAGCTAAATTTTATTCCATAAGCCTAAAATCTTCAAAACTCGATCAAAACTACAGCGTTTTGAAATGCTCAAACAAACGAAGATTTTTTAACGGCTTATTACACAAAATTCTTAACGCTTTTCCATTCAATGCCATTTGGGGCGTCCTACAAGTAAACATCTACTCTACAAGAAAATAAAGAAGCATTTACATGTTACATTTATTCACAAGTTTGGTATTACTTTTCGTACTAAAGTATTGATAAAAAAAATCCAAACACACTTTTCAATAAAGCATGTTTGGATTTTTATTTAGTCACCGAAGTAACTTTCTATTGATTAAAGCTCTTGCAAATAATGCGAGAACTGAAGCATTTTTTCTTCTTCAAAACGATTGGCCATTACCTGTAAACCAATTGTTAAACCGTCTTTATCTTCTCCATTTGGAATTGAAATCGCCGGCAACCCTGCCAATGAGGCGTGAACTGTATATAAATCTCCTAAATACAATTCCAATAGGTTGTTTTCACCGTATTTGCCAATTTCAAATGATGGAGCGGATGTTGTTGGCATTAAGATAAAGTCATACTCTGAAAGGATTTTCTCCGTTGTTTCCTTGATCAAGCGTCTTACTTTTTGAGCTTTTGAGAAATAAGCATCATAGTAACTTGCAGAAAGCACAAACGTACCCAACATGATTCTTCTCTTCACCTCATCACCGAACCCTTCTGAGCGTGATTTTTTATATAAACCTTCCAGGTCCACTTTATCCTCTGTTCTATAACCGTAACGAACGCCATCAAAACGCTCTAAGTTTGTGCTTGCTTCGGCTGTAGTCAGGATATAATACGTTGGAAGAAGGTAGTCTAATAATGGAAATTCGATTGCTTCAACTTCATGACCTTCTGCTCTTAATTTTTCAATTTTCGCAAAAGTTTTTTCAGAAATATCTTTATTTAAATGCTCACTTTCTACCGTTTCTTTGATGTAAGCAATTTTTAATTTCTTCGTCGGTTTTTCTTCTACCGAAGTGCTGTATGAAGGTACAGGCTCTTGTGAAACCGTAGCATCTTGATCGTCTTCACCTGCAATGATTTCTAACACCAATGAAGCATCAGGAACATTGTTAGCGATTACACCAATCGTATCAAAAGAAGAAGCATAAGCAATAAGCCCCCATCTTGAAATACGTGAGTAAGTGGGTTTTAAACCAACTGTACCTGTAAATGCTGCAGGCTGACGAACTGAACCACCCGTATCTGACCCTAAAGAAACCAAACAGTGATCATCAGAAACGGCCACAGCGGATGCTCCCGAAGATCCACCCGGTACTCTTGTTTCGTCAATGTTGTTCTTTACAGGACCGAACGCCGAGTTTTCATTTGATGATCCCATTGCAAACTCATCACAGCTTTGTCTACCGATGATGACAGCGTCTTCTGCTAATAATCGCTCAGTTGCAGTTGCAGAAAAAGGAGAAACGTAACCATCCAGCATATTAGAAGAGGCTTGAAGACCGTGATCTTTATAAGCAATTACGTCTTTCAGACCAACTACCATACCTGCCAATCTTCCTGCATTCCCGTCTTTGATTTTCTGATCTACTTTAGCCGCCTGTTGAAGCGCTTCTTCATTATACACCTCATTCCAAACGTTAAGGTGTTTCTTCTCTTCAATTCTTGCTAAATAATCTTCTACCAAAGCCACACAAGTCGTTTTTCCTTCGCTGAGTGCTTTCTTTATATCATCAAATGCTTTATACATAAGCTTGTGTTCGTTTTATTAGATCGCTTTTGAATACACCAAAGCTTTTAGTTTACCCTGAAAAACTTCACAAAAAAAGAGAAGTTTATCCTTTCTAATGACAAAGATAAACTTCTCTCGGTTATTACGAAATATTTAACGAAAAATAGATTTCATTAAAAATATATCAAGATATATGACAATTGGTTATTTTTCTTCCTTCTTGTCTTCTTCTTTAATGCCTTTTTCAATCTCATCTGAGATTTGGTTCTTAGCTTCTTTGAACTCTCTGATACCACCACCAATACCGCGAGCTAACTCAGGGATCTTTTTAGCACCAAAAAGTAACAGAATAACCAAACCGATGATTACCCACTCGAAACCACCTGGCATACCGAATAATAAAACTGAAATCAATTCCATGATCGTATTTATTTTGTTTGTTACGTATACTTTGCAAAGATACGATAACTATATTCAAATATCAATTAAAGTTCTTCAACTTCTTTCTACTGCATTTCATATAAACGAGAATAGAACCCTTTGTGTTTCAGTGTTTTTTTCAAAAAGCAAGTAAATATATCTTATCTATGCATTCTCTTTATACCGAGCATAGATTCTAATATTTTATCAGTGTCAGATTTTCTTATTTGATAAGAATAAGGTATATGTAAAAATAGCCCTTACTCTAAAAATAGAATAAGGGCTATTAGAATTAACTATCTTTTATTTTTCAAAATATGTAATTTCAATATCGTATGTTAATAGAATATTTATTCTTTAATAATTAAGGCTTCATTTTAGATTAATCAGATAACCCTAATTTTGCTGAATCAATGATATAATAATAACTGTACACATTTTCAGAAGATGGTTCTATTTTTATACTCTCATACGCTGAAAATTCATTGTAAATAGATGTTTCCCAGTTAAGGTCCTGATCCTTTATATTTTGAATATATTTCCTTTGAACTTCACCATTTAACAAAATAGCAATAGAGTCACTATCATAAGGAAAACTTTGACCATTATTGTTTCGATCTAAACTAAAAAAGGTTGATTCCAACTCAGCTGGATAAGCAATTCTTACCCAAAAATCAGAAGTATCATTAGGTTCTAACTCAATAGAAGTCTTTAAACTTTGACCATAAATCTCCACAATCAACTCACTATCAATCCCATTGACAATTTGATATTGGGAAATACTTCCTGTTCCTTCGTTACAATGATCACATTCACTTTTACATTTATTAAAAAGTAGAATCATTAGAATACTTATTGAAAGTAATTTCATTAGTCTATTGGTACTAGGTTATTATTATAAGAATCTATTAAATCTTGAAGATTTCCTTCGGAAGGGTTAGAGTAAAAATTAAATAAATTATCTCTTAAACCTTGTAAAGTTGAAATACTCCTTAATGCATTTTGCATTTGCGGTATAGTATAACCATTCACTCTATCTATAGGAACATCAGGTGTCGTATTATTGTTACTTTGATCATTTGTATCAACAAGGTCAAAAAATAAAGAAGTATATTTCCCTTCTCTACCACCTACTACATTAAATGAATTATTCATTTGAGTAAAAGTTAAATTTTGAGAAATATCTCCATTGAAATTCGGAAACCATTGCCTAGTCAAATGATGTTCAATAAGTAAGGCCCAGCTTTCTTTGAGTATTTCATCTTGTAAATCACTTCTATCGTTACAAAAAGCATTATCACTCCAAAAACAACGACCATCTAACGCATAATGACTAGCATGACCTAACTCATGATATGTAGTACTAATAATTGACTCTGCAGTTCTATGATTTCCATCATTTTGTTTCATATACATTTTTATCTGATTTGCTAAAAACCAATATCGGCCTGTATTATGTGTACCTCTCCCACTTTCATCATGAATTCTAATCCTCATATTATTTCTTGGTTTTTGAAAACCTAATCTATTACCATGATAAAATTCATATGCTGAAACAAATATAGCAGCTGCCATTTCATCAATATTACTCACTCTAAAATTATTGTCAGTAAGATCATAAGTATGAATTATATTATCACTTCGAGTACTAGAGAGCATATCATGCTTATGAGTAAATAATAATCCTCCTTTAACTAATCTAAAATACCTTGATCCCCAAAAAGAAGGATTTCTATTTCTAAAATGAGTTGTGTATGTAACTTTTGATGCAAATCTACTATATGAAGAGAAATCACCATTCTCATTAGTGTAAGCGACAATAGATTTTAAACCTCTATGAATAACTACTTTTAAACCTTTAACGGGAACAGTTCTTGTATTATTACCATTGTTATATCGAAATTGAACTCTTCCATTAGGAGTCCAACCTTTACTAAAAATGCATCCCCAACACCAATTCAATGGATTTGCCTTTTTTGCATAAACGGGTGTTACAAAAATACTGCCTAGAGTATTTCGTACAGACTTTAATGATTCAAAGAATTGCTCATACACTGATTGTTCTTTCCTCGAACTTGAAGTAGATTCACCTTCAAGTAAATTAATAAATTCATTAGCTTCTTCTTCACTTAAATGACCTGCTAAATACATCGAATAAAGCTCGACACCCATCATCATACCATAATATTCTGAAGAGTCAGATAATACTCTCTCTGAAGAGAACTCTTCATTTGGATTATTTTTTGGATATTCTGGAAGAAATACTTCTCCGATAATCTCATGATCTACAGGAGGTAATTCAAAATCAATAGGAACTACACCATATAACCAATGGAAGCCTTCTTCATTAACTGGCTCTGGATCAAAAGTACCTTCTTGCTTAATTGGCAAATCCAATGGATAATCAAAAAGAGCAAGGTTTTCATAAGACACTAAAGTATCATACTGTAAACTATCTGAAGGTAAAAAACGCACATACTTATTATTTGGAGAAAAATCCAAATCAATTGTTTCTGTCGAAACTCTGGCATTTGGATAAGTTTGATAAAGTTTTGATTTAAGTGAATCAAATGCTAATTACATCTTTTCTGGAAGATAAGGATTATAACCACTTTCATCAAATTCCATAACCTGATTATCTGGAATAAAATTATTCACTCGGTTTTCTCTTTCAGTACACGATACTACCAAGAAAAGAGTTATGACGAAAAAAAATAGTTTGAAGTTTCTAAGTTTCATTTGCTTTGATTATTTAATTTGCTTTGAAATAGTTGATTTATTTTTATAGATCTGGTCATATAATATTAACCAATTAATAGATATTACAGAAATAGTAAAAAATAAATAAGAATAGTTAATATGGTTGCTAATTATAGCATATACAATTAAAATAAAATGACATGAGTTATGCATTATAAAGTAATTGGTCACCTTTTTATAATTACAAATAACACATACAATAATATTTAATGGATTTAACCATAAGAGATTATAGTTCTCATTTAACATTGGGTCTTTACTGAATAATAGTATAAATAATAAACTTCCTATTATTCCTGTAAAGGATAGAAATATATAAATATAAAGTCGAGAACTATTTATGGCTTAAACGGCTATCAAATAAAGAAATAAATATTTAAATTCTATTTTTCTTGATGTAATACTTTTTTTTTCAGAAAAACTGTTTAATAAATAAATTGGTGTGAATACTAAATTGCTTTCTAAATATTTATCTGATGCTGACGATAACATTATATCAATAAAAAACATCTCTTCCAGTATTGAAAGATTAGAACTATATCTCAATTTATCTCTTATTGTTAAATTGTCAACATCAGGTAATGAATATTCTGTTAAATAATTATACAATAGCGTACTACAATTTACATATGCAATACTATAGTTATACTCTTGCTTTGATACAAGTTCAGAGATTAAAGTATTAAATAGGACTTGAATTTGTTGAGAAGGTAAATCTATTACCTGATATGTTATACATCTGTCATTCTCCTCTTTTAAAAATATGTGATGAGAAGTAAGTCTCAGTTTATATATATCAGTCCCAAAGAGCGTTTTTATATTTGAAACAAAATTATTTGTTTCTATTGATACATATTCAAAAACGTAATCATATTTATAATCTATATCCTTGATATAAATTGCACTATGCCCCCATGCTTCATCAATATTATTTCCTGGATTTATAGTAATAAGATATAACTCAAGATTATCAGAAATAGAAAACGGATTCGCTAATGTTTTGTTTACAATTAAAACAGTACTTATAATAACTGTGTAAAAATATTTTTTAGCATTAACTGATTTATTTTTTTTTACCCCATTAGTAAAGTGCAATCCAAAGAATATAATTAGAAATATATTACTCATCAGTCTTTTGGTCTATGAATGTTAGTTTTTATCAGTATCAAATTTAATAATAGCTCATGAAAAAAGGCATAGATAATTGAACTTTACTATGCCTTTCTTAATATTTAATGTATTATTTGAGTAATAAAAACTAAAGCTCCTCTACTTCTTTATATTGCATTTCATATAATCTAGAGTAGAAACCTTTCATTTTTAATAACTCCTCATGACTTCCACTCTCTTTGATTTCACCTTTATCCAATACAATTATGTTATCCGCATTTCGTATTGTGGCTAATCTATGAGCGATGGCAATACTTGTTCTTCCTTTCATCATGGATTTGATGGCATCTTGAATCAGTACCTCAGTTTCTGAATCCACTGAAGATGTGGCTTCATCCAAAATGATAATCTTCGGATCGTACACCATTGTTCTTACAAAAGACAACAACTGACGTTGGCCTACAGAAAGCGTAGCTCCTCTTTCCATTACTTCATAATCCAATCCTCCTGGCAATTTATCGATAAATGATTTTGCTCCAACAAGCTCAGCTGCTTTGAGAATTTGCTCATCCGTAATAGATGTATCACCTAATGTTATATTTTCTCTGATTGAATTCGAGAACAAGAAAACGTCTTGCAATACAACCCCAATGTGTTTTCTTAAGTTGTAAAGATCATATGATTTCACATCACGTTTATTCACGCAAATGCTTCCTTTATTGATTTCATAGAAACGGGAAATCAAATTAATGATAGAAGATTTACCTGCTCCTGTGGCTCCGACTAAGGCTACTGTTTGCCCATTATTTACTTTAAAGGAAATGTCTTTCAGCACATAATCCTCATTTTTATAAGCAAACCATACGTTTTTGAATTCAATATCACCATCAATATGATCTGTTGTATAAGTGCCTTCATTTGAAATCATGCTCTTGTCATCCAACAGCTTTAAGATTCTATCTGAAGAAACAATACCCATCTGCAGTGTATTGAATCTATCGGCAATCATACGGATTGGTCTGAAGAAAAGGTTGATATACATGATGAAGGCAATCAAAGTACCGATCGTAGCATGTCCGTCTAATACACTATGAGCTCCCCACCATACCAATAAACCTGTACCTGATGCGGCAATTACTTCCGCCACCGGATAGTAAATAGAATAATACAATACCGTACTGATATTGGCATCTCTATGTTCTTTGTTGATCTTTTTGAACTCTTCCTGTTCTCTTTTTTCAGCAGTGAAAAGCTGCACTACATTCATACCTGTAATATGCTCTTGTACGAAGGTATTCAGGTTGGAAACTGCATTTCTAACATCACCAAAAGCGACTTTTATTTTCTCTTTGAAAACGTAAGTTGAGAAAAGAAGAAGTGGCAAAACTGATAAACTAATGAGTGTTAAGCGCCAGTCAGTGTAAAGCATCACCACAAAAATAAAGAACAGCTGAAGGATATCTCCCAACATTGCCGCCACTCCATTTGTGAATACTTCTGATAAAGTCTCAATGTCTGACACCGCTCTCGTAACAAGGCGCCCGATAGGTGTGTTATCATAAAACTTCAGCTTCAATTTCAGAATGTGATCATACAACTGCACACGCATATCTTTGACTACATGCTGTCCTAGCCAGCCTGATAAATAGGTATGACAAAACTGTACTAACGCCTGTAATAACTGTACCGCGATGAGTATAACAACCATCTGATGCAACCCCGGCATATCATTGACTACAATAAAATTATCTATTGTGTACTGTATTAAGTAGGGTCTGGTAGGTGCCAAAACACCCAACGATATTGTTAAGAAAACGAGTAGAATAAAATATTTCATGTAAGGATTCAAGAATTTCATCATCCTTGACAACACCTTTCCATCAAATATTTGTCCTGTTTTTTGTTCTTTTTCCACTGATAAATGAGTTATTGTTTGCAATGTGTTTCCGCCATCATTGCAATCTTTATGTCTTACGTTCGAGTTGAATTCTTATTAATCCAATAAAGATAAGGTAACCACTCTATTGAAATACAAAAATGCATTGAATGTTTTAATTTTTTTGAGATTACTTCCTATTAATTCATCAAATGTGCAGAAGTTTTAATCTCATTATGATAATTCAATTCATTAGAAATCGTAATTAAAGCCTTTTTTTCTAAAAAAAAGAGAGAATTTAAAATTCAATAGATTATTCTAAAAAATAAATGGATTTATTCTATAATAATTCATATAAATTGAAAAAATTCAAATTATAAGTATAATATTTTGCAAACTCTAATAATTTACTTTGCTTTAATGCGACTTGCAATACTATTTTGAAAATGTAAATTGCCATCACATTTAAATTTCCAAGCACTATTTCACGAAATGTGAAGTGCTATTTATCAAGAATTAATCAAAGCAACAACAAAGTATAGTAATGGAAGATATCTCAATATTTGAAGAGGTCTCTAGCATGGGACATGAGCAGGTAGTTTATTGCCATGAGAAATCAACTGGCTTGAAAGCTATTATTGCTATTCACAATACAGTTTTAGGCCCTGCCCTAGGTGGTACTAGAATGTGGATGTACGAGAATGAAGCGCAAGCTACGAATGATGCCTTACGTTTATCAAGAGGTATGACGTTCAAAAATTCTATTGCTGGACTAAATCTTGGTGGAGGTAAAGCCGTAATCATTGGTGATGCAAGAAAACACAAGTCAGAAGCGATGTTGAGAGCTTATGGCCGTTTCTTGAAAAACCTTAATGGAAAATATATTACTGCAGAGGACGTGGGAATGAATGCCGGCGATATGGAGCATATTGCAGCAGAAACTTCTTATGTAAGTGGTATGCCTGAGACGCGTGGCGGTTTAGGTGATCCTTCTCCTTTTACTGCTTATACTACTTATATGGGTATGAAAGCAGCTGCTAAAAAACAATTTGGTTCTGACAGCCTTGCTGGAAAGAAAGTTTCTATCCAAGGAGCAGGACACGTTGGAGAGTACATTATCCAACACCTTGTAAAAGAAGGATGCGAAATTTATGTATCTGACTTCTATGAGGACCGTGTGAAAGATGTAGTGAATAAGTATGGTATCAAAGGGGTTGCATTAGATGAAATCTATGACCTTGATGTAGATATTTATTCTCCTTGTGCATTGGGTGCTACTGTCAATGATGAGACATTGGAACGTTTGAAATGTTCGATCATTGCAGGTTGTGCGAACAATCAATTGGCTAACGAAAAAATCCACGGTGATTTGGCCAAACAAAAAGGTATTCTTTATGCACCGGATTTCTTGATCAACTCAGGTGGCGTGATCAACGTGTATGCTGAAGTGATCAAAACTTCTAAAGAATGGTCTTGGAACAAATGTGAGTTTGTATACGATCAGACTTTAAAAGTATTCGAGCAATCGGAAGCTACGGGCAAAAATGCTCAAGAGGTAGCAATCGACATTGCCCAGCAACGTATTAATGAAGTTGCTGCAATCAAGAGCACATATTAATTTTACCAATTCAAGGTTACCATATAAACTTCCAAGGCATTCCTTTTTTAGGAATGCCTTTCTTTTTTTCTTAATTCTACTCTTTGATAAACTTAATAGAATGAATACTATTTGAATGATCTGTGATCTTCATAAAGTAAATCCCCTGATTTAAAGTAGAAATATCTAATTGAGCATTTTGAGGTTTCAGATTATAACTCCTTCCATCTATTCCAAAAAGCTGAAAATCGACAACCTCTCCCACCCCTTTAATATTAAGTACATTATGAGCTGGGTTCGGATAAATCTGTAAGGATTGGGCTAACGTTTTTTGTCTTCCATTATTGACTATTTTTGGAGTTAAAGAGAACCAATTCAAATTAAATCCACCATTTCTGATATTGATGGCAATTTCATTTAAGTTTTCAGTAATCTGAATATCATGTGAAACCGTTCGCCAATTTTGCCACCCCGATGTAGAAGGGATCATAATTGTTCCAAAACTATTACCGCCTCCAGCTTTTTCAATCTGAAGCTCACCTCCTCCATTTTGTGATGCTATTCTATACTCCAAAGTATAATTCCCCGCAGGGATATCTGCATCATAAACTAACCAATCGTCTTTTGTGGTCCAGCCAATATTTTGGCCTCCTTCACTACAAGCTTCTACTTGAATTCCTTCCATCAGTTTATAACTTTCAGCTTCAATTTGAATAGGATCAACTTCAACAGGAGGTGTACCTTTTGGTGTAAAACGAATCCAGTTCATATTGAACCCACCAGAAGGTACTCCAATTGCCAACTGCTGTTCTCCACTATTTAAAGTGACTTCATGTGATATTGTCTGCCAATTTTGCCACCCTCCGGTATTGGGAACATTTAAAGTACCTAAGATTGTATTACCTTTATCTTGCTCTAAATTGAATGCTCCATCAGCTTCATTGCTCGCAACTCTGTACTCCACAGTATACAAACCACTTTGCGTTACATTGACATTGTATTTAAACCAATCTCCTGCATCGATATGTCCCACATTCAAACCTCCTTCCTCGCATGTTTCAGTTTGCACACCTGATGATTGAGCATAATTTTCAGCTTCAATTGTACCCGGCAAATCTACGGTTTCCGGATCAGGAGTTGCAGGTTGACCATAAACGCGAACGTAGTCAACTTCCATTTGTTTTGGCCATATACTTGAGTCAACGCCTTGAGCTCCGCCCCAATTACCTCCAACTGCAATATTTAAGATAAGGTGAAATCTTTTATCAAACGGCCACTCAGCACTTCCTCCGTGTTTATGATGTGTAAAATATAGTTCGTCATCAATAAAGAAATCAATCTTATCTTCATACCAATTCACTGCATAAATATGAAACTCTGAATGATAGTTTGATTTTTCTACTTTCCCTGCCAATTGAGTTCCTAAAATATGATTATAAGCCTCAGTATGCACTGTTCCATGAACTACATTAGGATCATAACCCACATTTTCCATAATATCAATTTCACCACTATTCGGCCATCCGCCATATTCCCAATCCGTAGGAAGCATCCAAATGGCCGGCCATGTTCCTCTACCCGCTCCAGGTAATTTTGCTTTGACTTCAATTCTTCCGTACAACCAATCTCCCTTATTTCTTGTTACCATTCTTGCAGAAGAATATTCAATACCTTCATGCCAGTCTCTTCTCGCTTCAATAATTAAACTTCCGTTTTCCACTCTAGCATTTTCTAATCTTGAAGCCGTATAGTTTTGAAGTTCATTATTACCAAAACCACCATTTCCTGTGTCATACCCCCATTTTGATGGATCAGGCAAACCGGTGTAATTAAACTCATCAGACCAAACTAAAGTCGGTTGGTTTTCATTTACTGATTGAACGGTTACACTGTTGACAGGACTTGTGGCTATTAAACCTGAGTTGTCAGTCGCTGTAATCTGATAGTAAATTATCCCTTCCTCTATTTGAGCTGGAATCGTACCCGTATAACTGTTTGAATTATTAGATGATAATTGAACGATGTTTAATAGATTATCAGAAGAATACCCCCAATTTATTTCAGCAGTTGTGACCGTTCCATCATCAGTAATTGTCGCTTGAATTTCAATTGTTTCATTGATCAAAGGTGAACTTGGGGTTGCTACAATCTGTGTAATTTCTGGTGCGGAAACTATTGGAGCATATACCGCTGAGAAATTATTGAGATTAAAACCTCCTCCTGTAATTACTAATTTTAAATGTTGAATCCCTGCGGTTAATTGAACACCTGACACTGCTACATCTACCCAATTCTGCCAAGCACCCGTTGATGGAATATCAATATTTCCAGTGATGTTTTGACCGTTCAGTTCAAGGTGAAATTGTCCACCAGCATTCATTGCGGCTACTCTAAAACTAAAGTCGTGATTCCCTGTATTTTGGACGTTGACTTGATAATTTAGCCATTCACTACTTTGCGTCCAGCCTAGATTATATCCACCTTCTGAACATTCTTCAATATCTACGGCATCATTTCTATAGACGCCTCCTTCATTAATGGCATTTGTATCAAAAAAAGGAATTCCAGGGCATCCTTCATTGTAATTTTCAGCTTCCACTACTCCGGGTAAATTGGGAATATTTCCCTGAAATGCCCGATGTTCTGTATCACAAAGTATACCCTCCATTGGAGAACTAGGATTGTGTTTGTTTATAGCTCCGATTATAAAAGATCGAGCGTACGAAAACTCGCTTGCACCACAAAAGATTAGTAATGCAAATAGTCTTAGAAGAGAGTTGTATTTCATTTCAAGTTAATTTTTGTTGTTTACTAAAATGAGGTTGACATTTTAGTGAAGAATAGATCGCCGGTTCTCTTTTATTTATTATTCTATTTAAAATACAGATAGATTTAGTTTTAATTTAACCCTATAATTCGCTGGTATTTATCTGAATAATGTTCATAGCTATGCCTCAATTTACGTGGAAGTTTTTTAGAAATAAAAACCATTAAAATTTTATAGCCGAGGAAAATATCATTTAAATAAATTCACATCAAACTGATTATCAATACTTAAAAACACACAAAGTATAATTATTTACATTTATTTACCTTTTAAACGAAATGCTTTTAACACTCGAACGAAAAAATGTAGTATTTGCTATCAATTACTCTGATAAAATAATGTATTGCGTAGCTCACTTTCATGAATTATAAATGATAGTTCCCAATAAACTTGTACTTTATTTCAACAAGATTTTGAACTGCAAACTCTTCTTCCACATTCTATTATTACAGTAAATGGAACAACAGTTCAATCTTGATATTTTTCTATTTTAAAGTAAAATAATTACATCCTAATAAGGTAATATTCATTCTTTTAGCTTATATTAGGTATGAATACTAAGACTATAAAAAATTATCACACAAGTACTAAGTCAAAAATAAATCATAGTTAATTCTAATTTATTTTTTGTGAATACGACGCTAAAAAACGTATTAATAGTGGCTCAACTAAAAGTTTTTTCAAGGAAGTAATCATAAAACAATAAATAGAATATTAGATAATTTTGAATTTGTGCTTATTTAAACTACTACTTATAAAAATGCAGCCTATTGACAAAATCAAAAAATGGAAAAGACAGCATAGATTCATCCTTACAGGTATGATCCTGTCTACATTTGCCATCATCCTCCTACAATTAAGCTATACCTCTGTTTTAAAAGGGCCTTACGGTTTTGTAGCTAGCATCGTATTGCTTATAAGCCTTTATGCTTTCGTAATTTATCCCCTGCACAAACTCAAGTGGTTTTTATGGGCTTTCAAAAATGAAAATGACAAAGGGGAATTACTTCGGTTAGCCACTGATGCTAAAATTGTCCATGCTTACAATAGCAACTTTCTGTATGCAAGCAAGAAGGAAAAAGAAATCATCAAAAAGTATTATGCTCAGGCCAAAGAAGGAAAGCTGAGTGATCAGGAAAGTAATACTACTTTTGAAGAAACGATTTTTTACAACGACAAAGGTATAATCCTTGAAAAATCTACTTTAGCTTTTACTATTCCTGTAGTCCTGTTTATCATTTTCCTTTACTTAGGTATCTCTAAAGAATTTGATAGTATCAGTGATTATGTAAAAAATCTGACACCAATAATTGCTCTCCTTTCCGCTATCTATTTGATCAGAGCTTTATGGCATATTCTAGACACTTCCATCAAATTAAGAATCAACGAGCAGGGTATTCAAATCAGGAAAAATAGATTTCACTTGTGGAAAAACATCAAACGCATCTCTGTGGAAGAAACACGATTCAGTAATGGAAAAAATGGCAAAGTTGTCCCTATGCTTCACTTATTTGCACAAGGGTATGAAGAAAGGCTAGATATTTCTTATTTGGCTGTTTCTATGGACGAACTGAATGATTTGATAGAACAGTATAAGAAACATGAGGGTAGAAAAGTAGATTTAGAGCAATCTGAAGTTTAATTAGAACTTGAATTTCACTTGCATCATCAACTGTCTTGGTCTGAGATAAAAATAGGACTGATTACTTTGAAAAGCATTCATATCCGTTTGTGTATAAAACTGATAATCCAAGAGGTTTTGGGCAACAAATGAGAGGCTTGTTTTCTTATTAAATTGATAACGGTAAGAAAAATCCATATAGAGAAAATCGTCATCAACAAAGGTGTGATCAATCCATTTATTATTCCATTTCAGCAGATGCTTTTTATATGAAAACTGCACATTTGCTCCCATTGTGCTTTGAGACCAATCAACCTGATTCATCTCCTGATAGGTGTTTTTTGAATGATAATCCGTATAAAAAGCAGAAACGACCAAACCTTTTATAATAGGAAAATCCAGCATCGCTTCCCATTGTAAATACTCGTTTCTGTTTCTATTGACTTGATCATTCAAAATTATATTTTCTTCATTTTGTCCTATTGCTACACTCCCCTTGAATGTGGACCGAAGTGCAAGCAGAAACCAGTCGAAATTCCCCTTGAGTTGCTGACTGAGGCCATGATTGTTTTCAAAATAATCTGTCTGCAACAAAGTTACTCCCTCCTCATTAATCTCGTATTTAGTAATCCAGTCCTTGTTGCTACTTTTGATTTCATAACTTGCATAAAAATTCAAAGACGCGACAGGTAACTCATACGAAAGGTCATTTCTAAATTGGTGTATTTCTGTCTTTAAAATAGGTAAATCCTGTTGCTTGATTTCACTGTAATTATGAATAATCAAACCGCTGTACATTTGGGGCAACTCCATAAAATTTGTGTTGTAGGAATAATTACCTTGATATTTCACTCCCTCTATATTGTACATTAAAAAAGCGGATGGCTCAAAAACCAATGCCGTAATTTGGTCTTCCTTCTGCTGTATATCATCTAAAAGTTTCCGGTATTGGAAAGAAAGTTTTGGACTTGCTGAGAGGTACAATTTCTTATGTCGGAATTCAATTGTAGGAGTAATTTTAGGGATAAATGAATGATATTGTAGATCATTCTGATACTGAACATCTGTTGTTTCTTGAATAGTGGGAAGATCTGAAGTCATCGATTTCCATTCGTAATTCACCCCAAGTTTGGAGTTGAACGTCACTTTTTTCCATTTCCTGATAATATTAGTTCCCAAATGTGCCTTCAGATGATTTTGAGAAATTTCCTGCTGTACTTTTTGAGATGCTTCTAAAAAAGATAAATTGGTCAAAGGACCACCTGTAAAACTCAACTGCTCTGGCGTATTTGTATATTCAAAATAAGCATTGAGTTTGTAATACGCTTTCCCGATTTTTTGAATCTTACTTAACTTGTCACCTATACTATAAAAAGTTCGGTGGGATTGCTGTGGAATTAAAACTTCATTTTGATAGATTTCACTGCTCTCATCATCCTGCAGCACTTTAAAATGAAAAGTGTTTTTGAAGTAATTTTTCTTGTCATTATGCTCATAAGTTAGTTTGGTCTTCAAGTACTTTTTATGAAAAGTAGACTGCTGAAGGTTATGGATATCAATTGTATCATTTCCAGAAAAAAACAACGTATTGGATGCTAAACCTTGTTTTCGTTCATCAAAATAAGCATCAATATTTACCTTCATATCTCCTTTCCAGAAACCTGTAATATAGTTGGTCGTGACGGAATGCGTTTGATGATCATTATATTCTGATTTTTCAAAAAGTGTACTTTCTAAAGGCTGTTTCCCAAGTAAAAAAGAATGCTGACTCTCAATCAATCCAAACTCCAAATAATCAAAAAGATTAATGCCGTTGAAAACACTCAATTCATCCCTGCCACTATTAGTAGAAGAAAATACATTGACAGTCTGATGCTTTTTATTGAAAACCATAGGTGTCGCTTTTGCCAGCCATCTATACGGAACTCCACCTCCCATTTCTACACTTCCAGTTACATTCACACCTTCTTTCAATACAATATTAATGGCAGGATCTACAGAGTTGACCACATCTTTCAACATTTTTACCGGCTGATGATTTTTCAAAATTTCTACTGAGGCCACCGCTCCTTTGGGAAGGTTCTTGGTCGTAACAGCATATTGAGAGCCCATCAAATCCTTCCCTTCCACATAAAGTTTATTGATGGCTTTTCCCTGATACTGAATTTTACCATCCTCACTGACCTCAACTCCTGGCAATCGTTTTAAAACATCTTCTATAGATTCATCCCCCTCTTTGGAAAAAGTAGCCACAGTATAATTTAAAGTATCACCCTCCTCTGTAATAGGCTTTGTTTTCACCTGTAATTCTTTGAGGTATTGATCCGAATGCTTCATTTTAAAATCAAACGTTCCTTCTTCTACAGCCACTTTTTGAGTCGTAATTTCATACCCAAGTGACCTCACAGTGATCCTCACACTATCCCTTTTTTCTTTTAAAGTGATCATGTAATTTCCCTTCGAATCAGTGATGTTAAACCCTAGAATTCGCTCTTCATTGATAGGATAAGCAATCACTGAGGCACCATTGATTACTTCACCTTCGGTGTTTGTTACTTTCCCTTTTAAAGACGTTTGAGCAATAGTTTGAAAGGAAAGAAAGAGTAAAAGTAAAGTACAATAGTTTTTCATAAATCGAATTAGTTCGTTATCTATCGAGAATAAAAAAAAGATGAAGTGAAAAAAATTAAAGATTGTCCAAGTACTTAGATCTTCGCCTTTGGCTCGTAAAATCTAAAAAGAAGATTATCGTAAAGAGAATATTTGATCTTCATTTGTTTGATATTTTCAGGGGACTGATCTTCCAAAAAAGGAAGTTCACTATCTTTTTGAAAAAAAAAATCTCCTCTTAAATCACGCCCCATTTCTAATAGTTTCCTTTTTTTGACAAGAAGCTTACTCAGCCCTTTGTAATTTTTCCCTTAAATACATCTTCTGGGTGAGCAATAGTAAATTCAATATCTCCATCCTTTTCAATAGTCAACAATTCAAAAGAATGTCTTTTTTCTGTGTCTTGTATTTTTAGTATCAACCCCGGCAAACCACAAAATACAAAAGGACCATCTGAGATAGGAATTTCGGGAGCAAACCACACTTCCAAATGATAAACACCAAAACCTAAGGTCGCTTTTATACATTGATACCCTAAAATCTCTTTCATCTCATTGGTAATTATCCAATCAAAATCGTCCATACTCTCTTCTAGCTGAAAAGGAGTTATAAAATCGGAGGTTAGAGTAATTACCTTTCTTGAATCAGAGAATTTATAGACCTTATAATTATTAATTTTGGTTTTGGGCATTTGATTTAAAATCCGTCCACCGCTCTGGAAACTAGAAATAAATAATTCCGATGTCTTTTGAGAGAACAATTCATTAGCTTTTTGAGAAATGTTAAATGCCTTTGCACTTAAATACATGGAAACTTTATCACTCGAAATCAAAACAAACTCCTCTGTTACTTTTAAGGTATCGCCAATAAAGGGCTTAGTTGTATGACGGTAGGTACATTTGATTTTTGATTTCTCTCTTTGAATCTCTTTAGCAAATAAAGAAAGAGGTAACACTAAAAGCCAAACTATTATGCTTATTGTTTTCATAGAAGTTAATTATTATGTTTTGATAGCTTTTAAATGTCTTTCTGAGGATCGTAAAATTTGAAAAGGAGATTGTCGTAGATAGAAAACTTTAGTAAAAGTTCTTTTCTTTTTTCTAGTGTAAAATCTTCTATCAAGGGATATGGCGCTTTTGATTGACCAATAAATCTCATTAATTGATCGTCCTCCACATCATATCCTGCTTCTACTAACTTTCTAGTTCTTTTTATTTCCTTTACTATTTTCTTTGGTGTCTTTACTCCAAATTTTTCAGCGTTATTGATCCACTTGTCTACCAATTCAAATGAAATATCATAATCAATGCTGGTCATTTTAAAAGAATGAATATTTTTAGTGTCATACAACTCTAAAATTAAACCAGGGTAACTACTCACCGACATTAAATTAGACAAAAAGTAAGTCAGCGATAATTTAAATTTAATAAAATCTTCAT
>NZ_JABANE010000079.1 GCF_012844305.1 Flammeovirga aprica JL-4 | reverse complement strand
GAAAGGAGAGAGTATACTTGAGGCTTTTATAACGCTTGCTTCGTTGAAAATTCCTATTGCTGAGTAGTTACACATAAATTAATATTGAAGTGATAATTAATTGATACAATTAACATTGACTTTAGATCATCAATAGAAACCCTTTAAAACAAAAAAGCCAAGACCTCTCAGCCTTGACTCTTTGCTCTCAAATAAAATTATCTTTGTTATTTTGTATGGAATACAATTTCCTTTGCTCCCACTAAATCTTTGTGAGAAATAAAGTATCCTTTCTTCGTTTTTCCATTCACTTTGATGGATTGAATATGGTTTGTATTTCCTCCTTCTTTTTTGATAACAAGCTCATCAGTTCCCCAAACATCGTGATCTAGTTTGATCGTCACTTTATCAAAAGCTGGAGTAGTTAAAGCATATTGAGGTGTTGATGGTGCATCTGGATAGAAGCCCATCATGGAGAAGACTACCCAAGCTGACATCGTTCCTGTATCATCGTTTCCTGCGATACCGTCAGGCTTGTTCGTGAAATATTTCTCTCTTAATTCAATTACCTTGTCTTGTGTTTTGTATTCTTTTCCTTTGATGTAATTGTAAGCGTAAGGATATGCCATGTCAGGCTCATTGGCCATATCGAATTGATCTTTCTCGAAGATCTCATCTAAACGGTTCACGAAAGCTTTGCTACCGCCAAACTGCTTTACTAAACCTGGTATATCATATTGTACCATTAGGTTGTATTGGTAAGCATTCCCTTCTACGTACCCGATATTGTGCTCAAAATTTGCACCGTGTGCTGGATCAAACGGTTCGTGCCATTTACCATCCATGTGTTTCGGTCTTAAGAAGTTCGACTCTTTGTCAAACATCTTTTTATAACCCATTGAACGGTTATAGAACTCTTTGTACTTTTCTTGATCACCCAATTCTTTTGCAAACTGAGCAATACTCCAATCCGCCACTGTATATTCTAATGTTGTAGATACTGAACCCCAAAGTTTATCTTCTAATTCATCTTCTACAGGAACATAACCGTATTTGATGTAATTGTCTACACATGGTCTTACCGGGTTACCTCCTTCAACTGGGTAAGCTGATTTTAGAATGGCTTCAAATGCTTTCTGCTCATCAAAACCTCTTAGTCCTCTTAAATAAGTATCGGCTACGACGATTGCGGCAGGATCACCTACCATCGTAAATGTTTCTGTTCCATTTAATTCCCACTTTGGTAACCAACCTGTTTCATCATAAATATCTAACATGGTATTGACCATATTCAATTGTTGCTCTGGATAAACTAGGGTCATCAATTGGTGCAAGTTTCTGTACGTATCCCAAAGGCTGAAAACTGTATAACGTTCACCATCTGTTTTCTTTGTTTTACGCGTTTTTGCTTCTGGATATTCTCCGTTCACATCACTCATTACGTTCGGGTGAATCATAGAATGATAAAGGGCTGTATAGAAAACAGTTTTGTCATCATCAGAACCACCTTCTACTTCAATTCTTGATAATTTTTCATTCCAATTGTCTTTGGCTCTGTTGGCAATTTCATCAAATGAAACGTTTGAAACTTCTTTTTCTAAATTCTCTCTTGCGTTTTCGATGCTTACATAAGAAATACCAATTTTCACTTCTACTTCAGTCGCTTCTTCAAAATCATAAGAGAAATAAGCTCCTAATGAATCACCAATGATTGGGTAATAAGCATCTTCAATAATTCTTTGCTGACCATTGTAAGCAGACATCCATTGTGCTTCAATGCCATCAATTTTGTTGTGCTGTTGCCAAACTCCTGTTCTATCTGCTTTCTTATTTACTTTCATCACGAAGTAAACAGGGTAAATAGTCTTAGGATTATTATAGCAGAAAGATCCTATCATTCTCATGCCTTCAATCTCCTGATCATTGACTACTTTCACCATTGCACCGCTTTCATTAGAAAGGGCTTGACCTAAGTTCAAAAGTAAATTGGCTTTACCTGCTGGGAATTTATATTTACTAATACCTGCTCTTTGTGTCGCCGTCACTTCAGTTGCAACTTGATATTTCTCTAAGAAGTTAGAATAATACCCTGCCTTGGCTGTTTCCTTTGAATAAGTAGTACCGTATTCTGATGGATGAATATTCAAATCGCCTGTTGTCGGCATTACAATAACAGCTCCTAAATCAGGACAACCTACACCACTTAAGTTGACGTGGCTATAACCTGTAAAAATGGTATTTTCATAAGCATATGGGAAGGACAACCAATCGCTGTCTTTTTCCATTTTATTGCCTTTACCTGATGTATTAAAAGGAACTACTGAAACCATTCCTCTTGGTGCAATTGCTCCTGGGTTGGTTGCTCCGTAATTTGAAGTTCCGATAAATGGGTTCACATACTCCGTGTAATCTTGTGCTAAAAGTGAAGTGCTCAAGAAAAGAGTTAATAAGTAAAATATTTTTTTCATTGCATCTATTTTGAAATTAAGCCCCATGCTTAAGTAATACGCATGGGGCCTTTATAATTGGCTTTATTCAATCACTAATTCATCTGTAAACATCCATGGTGTGTTTCCTGCACCTAAATGCCAAGATGGTAATTTCTTGAAAGGTTCAGCTACCACTTTTACATATTGGTAAGTGCCGTTCACTTCTGCTGAGAATCTTGTTACGCAGATCACTGGATGATCATTTGGCATTTCAACTGTTTGTTGACTTACCTCTGTAAATTCTTTGCCGTCTTTTGAAACGTAGAATGTGATTTTTTGAGGTAAGAATAACCATGAAGAGGTGTTTTCCAAGAAGCCCATAGACAATTGGTGTAATTGTTTTGGCTTTCCTAAATCCACAACAGCTTCCAAGTCTTGTCCTGAAACACCATCCCACTTACCGTCTCTTAAGTTATCTGACGCATATTCTCCATTCAGAATACCATTATCACCAGCATCGTATGAAGCATTTTTCTCATAGTTGATCGTTAACTTAGGGAATTCTTCGCCCGTATTGTAATAGGCTTTTTTGAAATCAAATTCTGAAACCTTGCTTGACGCACCATGTTCGTTGATTGCAATTGCTTTTACCATTGTTGATTGATCCAATGTAAATGCTTCATTGTATTCAGTAGAAGACGCTGAAGGAGTAGAACCATCCAATGTATAGTAAATTTTCACTTCTGGAGTGATGCATTTTAATCCTACTTTTGCAGTGGAATTAAACAACACTGATTTATTAGTAATAGCAGGACGGAATACTTGCTCTTTTACTTCCAATAATTCAGCTTCTTCAGCAGGAGTAATCGCATAAGAAACTGGACGGCTTTCTTTTGCCTCACCCCATGTTGATTTTGAAGCTCCCATTTCAAATGTGATTTTTCCACCTTCTTCAATTTGCTGATGAGTGATAAATGATTTATCAATTGGGTTACCATTTAAAGTTGCACCTTGAATATAAAGGTTATTGATGTCGTTGTTTTTCGCTTCAATCACGAAATCGTTTCCATTATCCAGGTGAATGGTCACTTTTGAGAAAATCGGGCTACCAATGATATATTCTCCGTTGGCTGGGTTTACAGGATAGAAGCCCATCGCTGAGAACACGTACCAAGCCGACATCTGACCACAATCTTCATTACCTGAAAGACCATCTCTTTCGGCAGTATACATTTCATCCATCACTTGACGGATTCTTGCTTGTGTTTTAGAAGGTTGACCTGCGTAGTTATATAAATAAATGGCGTGGTGTGATGGCTCATTACCTTGAGCATACTGTCCAATCAAACCTGTCACATCATGTGCCATATGGTTATCATTTACAGCTTCTTGCTCAAACATTTCATCCACTTTAGCTACAAAGCCTGCGTCACCACCGTGTAATTCAATCAGGCCGTTTACGTCTTGTGGAGCAAAGAAGTTATAATGCCATGCATTTCCTTCTGTATATTCACCAGCTCCCAATAAAGAAATATTCATTGGGTCAAAAGGTGTCACCCAATTACCATATAAGTCTTTCCCTCTGATAAAACCTGTTTCTTCATTGAACAATAATTTGTAGTTCAATGCTCTATTGCTATACTTTTTGTAATCTTCTGTTTTACCCAAACGCTTTGCCACTTGAGCTACCGTCCACATATCATAAGCATATTCCACTTGTTTAGAAACAGAGTTCGCTTCTTTTTCCAGTGGAATATATCCTTCAGCATTAAACCAGTTCAATCCTCTTCTTGGATCTTCAGCTGCAGCTACTAATGCCTCATATGCTTTTTCTTCGTCAAAATTAGTTTGACCTTTCAGCATTGCATCCACAATTACAGGTGCTGAGTGGAATCCAATCATTGTTCCTGTTTCATTAGCGGCTAATTCCCAAACTGGCAACTGACCTGATTGCTCATATTTTGCCAACATTGATTTAATGAAATCATTGTTTTCTTTTGGTGATGTTAATGTAAATAATGGATGCGTTGCACGGAAAGTATCCCATAAAGAGAATAGCGTGTAGTTTGTAAACCCTTCCGCTTTATGAATTTTATGATCCATACCTCTGTACTGATGATCAACATCCATGAATACGTTTGGAACCGTCATAGAATGATATAAAGAAGTATAGAAAATAGTACGTTGTACTTGATCTCCACCTTCTACTTCAATTTTTGATAATTTCTCATTCCAAGTTAAATCGGCTTGTCTTTTTACTGCCTCAAAGTCGAACCCTTGAGTTTCTGCTTCCATATTTTTACGAGCACCGTCAATTGATACCGAAGAAATGGCCACTTTTACCACAACTTCTTCATCCAATTTTGTATCATAATTGATCACGGCTTTCACATCATCACCTTCCACTTTAGTAGCATTATTGATCAATTCACCACCTTTTACTCCTTGGATCGATTTGAAAGGTTTTGAGAATTGAGCTACAAAATAAATGTACTGATCTCTTGCCCAACCTGATGAACGTCTTAAACCTACAATCTCATTATCACCATTCACTTGGAACCATGTCTCTCTTGCTGTATCAGAAATACCATGCTTTAGATCTAAGATGATATGTGAAGCATCAGATTCAGGGAAAGTGTAACGGTGTACACCTACTCTAGTCGTTGCTGTTAATTCCGCTAATACTTTATAATCTTCTAAAAATACAGAATAATATCCTGGGTCGGCTTGCTCATTTACATGCTCAAAACGCGAGCGGTATCCTTCATCAGGATTAGCTTTAGAACCCGGCTCAGTTTTGATTTCACCCACTGTAGGCATTAATAAAATATCTCCATAATCTCCGCCACCTGTTCCTTGAAGGTGCGTATGTGAAAATCCCATTACCGAAGAATCTGAAACGTGATATCCAGAACTCCAGTCCCATCCTTCAACACCGGTATCAGGACTTAACTGTACCATACCAAATGGCACCGTGGCACCTGGGAAGGTATGTCCATGACCACCTGTTCCGATAAACGGATCAACATATTTTGTGTGAGAAATAATTTCAGGCTCGTCTTGAGCACTGCTTGCAACGTTATTTAGATGGGACACACATCCAAAAAGGAGTGGAATCCACAAAAAAGAAATGGAGAATCGATTCATTGTATATATATAGTAAAGTGTTCAAGCACTAAGTTGACAGCAAATAGTCATTGGCTTAGTTCTTATTGTATGATAATTTCGTCGATAAATAACCAAGATGGATTGCCTGATCCCATTGTTCCTTTTGGCAATTTTCCACCGTTGGTATATATAATCTTGATAGATTTAATCTCTTTGATTTTTGATAAGTCCTCCCAATTATAAATTAATACGTCTCCGTCAGTCGAAACGGTTTCGGATTTAAATTTATTAGCAGATTTATACTTTTTCCCATCTTTAGAATAAAGCACTTCTATATTCTTTGGTGCCATAATCCATGAGCCTACTTCATCATAAGCTCTTAGTTGAATGCTTGAGATAGAAGTCTTATTTTCAAAGGATAATGTTGCTGTCACGTCCTTTCCATTGAAACCTAACCAACTTTCATCTTTGAATTTTCTTTCAGAACCTAAACGTCCGTCAACTAAACCTTGTACACCCGCTTTTTCATAAGGATTTGAAGGAGGTGTAGATAATTCAATTGTCGCATTACTTCCTTTATGCATCACGAAGTTCGAAGAAACAGGATCACCATAAGGTCTTCCATTTCTATAACCTTTAATGATAACTTTCCCTGTTTCTTTCACTTCGACAGCTTTATTGTAATCAACAAACACTTCTGATAAAGGCGTTTTATATTTTAAGCTCACACCGTCAATCAATGGTTTGGCATGTACTTTCAATTGTCCATTCTCATTCAAAACCTCAACATCTAATACTTTAGATGATGGACCGTACTGTATTCCTTTTGAATCTAAATAAGAATATTCGTTCTCCAATCTTTCAGAGAAATCTTCAAATCCTTGTTGCTGACCGATCCACAATGCTTCTGAGAATGCTATGATTCTTGGGAAAACCATAAAATCTAGACGGGCATTATCAGGAATTCTTTCCGTCCAAACTGTACATTCACCACCCAATACATGATGGTGCTTCTCTTTTGCTAAATCTGAAGGTACTGGCTGATAGTTGTACACTTGCTCTACATCAGTCGTCACAATGTCATAATCGAAATAACACATTCCTGTAGGTGATACGATGATATCATTCCTCATTTCAGCAATCTTTCTTACAGCATCTTTATCATGAAAATCTCTCCACAACTGAACTGTTGCTGTTTCTGATAATCCTCCTTCAAGAATCTCATCCCAACCAGTCATTTTCTTCCCGTTGGCATTCACCATTTTCTCGACTCTCTTGATAAAGTAGCTTTGCAGTTCGTGCTCATCTTCTAAACCTTCAGTTTTGATTTTAGCTTGGCATTTAGGGCACTCTTTCCATCTTGCTTTAGGGCACTCATCCCCTCCTATGTGCATGTATTTTGATGGGAACAATGGCATAATTTCATCTAGAATATTCTGAACAAATTCATATGTTCTTTCATTGCCTGCACATAAAACATCTTCGTGTACACCCCATTCTGTTTGTACCTCAAAAGGACCTCCTGTACATGAAAATTCTGGATAAGAAGCCAAAGCAGCTACCATATGACCAGGCATATCAATTTCCGGAATCACTTCAATTCCTCTTTTCGCTGCATATGCTACTACTTCTTTGATTTCTTCTTGAGTGTAAAAACCACCGTATTTTGTACCGTCTTTTTCAGTTCTATAGGCTGAGTTTTCAGTTAAAAGCGGGTATTGTTTCACTTCAATTCTCCAGCCTTGATCTTCTGTCAAGTGCCAGTGGAATTTGTTCATTTTATAATGTGCCATTAAGTCTAAATACGACTTGATGGTTTCCACATCAAAAAAGTGTCTGCTCACGTCCAGCATCATTCCTCTCCATGCAAAAAGTGGAGCATCGTTGATTACAACTTCTGGAACTTCCTTTGTACTTCCAATAAGTTGAAGTAAGGTAGCAGAAGCATTAATAGTACCTTTTGTAGTTTTAGCTTCAAGCTTTATTAATTGATCTGTTACTGTTAATTGATAACCTTCCTCTTCTTTAATATTTTGGTCCAGAAGGATCTGTAAAGTGGCCTCTTCTTTATTTTCTACAACTTGTAAAGAAATGCCTGTTTGAAACTTCACCTCCTCTAAAAAGTGATGGATATCAAAAGCTTTATCCTCTACAAAAAGTGTTGTCTCATTGGTAAGGATAAAGTGATTTTCATTCCAGTTTACCTCTTGAGGAAATGGAATAAGCGTGGGCTTGTTTTGTGCAAAAACAAGGCTTTGGACCAAAAGTAATGCTGTTAGTAAATATAGTTTCATTTCAATTTTGTTTATCTGATTAGTTAAGTATTTGTAGTAGTTTATTTGCAGTGTTATGGCGTTAAGAATTTTATCTTACAACCGTTTTTGATTAAGATTAATAAATAGGTTGGTACGGAGCTGCTTTTTCAACAGCTCCGTACTTTTATGTTAAATGAACTCTAAAGTTCCTCCTTTCATCAATTCTTTGTGACTGATTTTCCAACCTTTGATTTCCTCTCCATTGAAAAGTACTTTCTTCAATGTTGGTTTAGCATCAGAAACTGTCTTAGCAACAATCTTCAAAGTATTGCCGTTACCCAACTGAACAGTAGCATTATTGAATAATGGTGTTCCTAAGTCATACATTGCATTACCTGGGTTTACTGGGTAAAGACCAATTGAACTTAAGATAAACCATGATGACATCTGACCGCAATCCTCATTACCACATACACCGTCAGGAGTAGATTTGTATTGCGTATTCATGATTTCACGGATCAATTTCTGACCTTTTTCAGGCTTATTGATGTAGTTGTATAAATAAGCAACGTGGTGACTTGGTTCGTTACCGTGTGCATATTGACCAATCATACCTGTTGAGAAAATCGGCAACTCATCTTCTGGAGCTGGATAGTAAGTGAACATTGAATCTAATCTTTGCTCGAAACGATCTGCACCACCCATTGCATCAATCAAACCTTCAATGTTTTGTGGTACATAGAAGAAGTATTGCCATGCGTTACTTTCGCAGAAGTGATCTGTATAATCTTTAGGAAGGAAATCTTTAATAAACTCTCCTTTTCTATCTTTTGGACGCATAAATGAAGATTCCTCATCATAAACATGTCTCCAGTTTTCGGCACGCTTCGCGAAATATTTATAATCGTCCTCTTTGCCTAATGCTTTTGCAAACTCAGCAATACACCAGTCATCGTAAGCGTATTCTAAAGTTTTTGAAACGGACCAGTTTTCATGATCAAAATTCAATGGCACATAACCTAACTTAATATAATCCGCCATTGCATCCCCTTTCTCATTCATAGCTGATGCCTTACACGCTTCATAGGCTTTCTCAACATCAAATCCTTCGATTCCTTTGAAATATGCATCAGTAATTACAGGAACAGCGTGATACCCGATCATCATATTTGTTTCATTTCCTTTCATTGACCATACAGGAAGCAAGCCTGTTTCGTCATATTGAGAAAGGAATGAATTGATCATATCTGGTACTCTCTGCGTATGGATCATAGTATACAGCGGGTGTGCTGCTCTATAAGTATCCCATAAAGAGAATGTATCGTATTTTTTATAACCTTTAGCTACGTGATTTTTCTGGTCTGCACCTTTATAAGCACCATCAACATCTGAATGTAAAGTTGGAGCCAATAAAGACTGATACATTGCTGTATAGAATACTTTCAAATGCTCTTCATTCATAGAAGAAACTTTGATTTTCTCTAATTCAGTCTCCCAAGTATCTGATGCATCTTTTCTAACCTTATCAAAATCCCAAGATGTATTTTCAGCGGCTAAGTTCTTTTGAGCTCCTTCAATGCTAGATGATGAAAGGGCCACTTTTACCAAGACTTCATTTTTATCATTTGGTGTATCAAAATTGAAATAACCTCTTGTTTTCAAAGCTTGAATCTCATTACCATCCACTACTTTCATATCATTTCCTTTTACAGAATTTACTAACTGATAAGAAGTGAATGGAACACTAAATTTCGCTACAAAATATTCTTTTTGAACAGGCGCCCATCCTGATGAAAATCTATAACCAACTACTGTTTGATTGTCGATTACCTTCAAATATGTATCCGTAGGGCCATCCCAGTTCAAGGCATAACCTAAGTTGATATAAATTTGAGATTTATCGTCCTTAGGGAAAGTATATTTATGAAAACCAGTTCTAGAAGTAGCAGTCATTTCAGCGTGGATATCATAATCCAATAAATCCACTGCATAATAACCTGGCTCTGCTTTTTCTTGATCGTGTGAGAACAATGAAACTGGACGCACATTTCCATTTTCAGTCAGTGTTCTGTCTGATTTACTGTTGAAAGGCATGACTAAAATGTCATATAAATCTCCTGCACCTGTACCTGACAAGTGAGTATGAGAAAAACCTGCTATTGTAGAATCAGGCCAGAAATAACCTGCGATTCTATCCCATCCACCATAACCGTTGTCAGGCGAAAGTTGCACCATACCATGAGGTACAGTTGCTCCTGGGTAAGTATTACCTGGGCCGTCAGTTCCAACAAATGGGTTGACATAATCTGTATATCTAACCTTTTTAGTAGATGTTTGCTCCTTCTCATTAGAAGTACAAGCACCTAAAAAAGGTAGGATTAATAAAGCTAGTAATGTTGACCTTAATTTAATCATCGATAAGGGTAGTTATAAATAATATGTAATTTGATTTTAGCGGGAATACACCAACGCTACCATTTCATTTTGAACTGGGCGTCTTCCATTCTATTCCCATTTTCCGTATCTACAATTGCGTAGTTAAATCCATTTCTAATACTATATCCGCCGTATTCTCCATTTTTATTAATGGCCAGGAAACCTACTTGAAGGTTTTCCATACGGGATTTATGTGTGTCCATAATTCTTTTGACAGCAATCTCACAAGCCTCAACAGGTGATTTGCCCATTCTCATATGCTCTACTACCATGGCCGACCCTGCCGTTCTGATCACAGCCTCACCAAGGCCCGTTGCACAAGCGGCTCCAATTTCTCCATCTACAAATAAACCTGCTCCAATCAAAGGAGAATCTCCCACTCTGCCATGCATTTTATACGCTGCACCTGAAGTGGTACAAGCACCGGCAATATGACCTTTTGCATCAATGGCCAAAGCACCGATAGTGTCATGGTTTTCTATATTAATGACTGGCTTATACTCTGATTTCTTCAACCACTCTTCCCAATCTTTCTTTGATCTTTCAGTCAATAAGTTTTCCTCCTTAAATCCTTCTGCTAGCGCGAATGTTTGAGCTCCTTCTCCTACCAACATGGCATGAGGTGTTTTTTCCATTACTAATCTTGCCACAGAAATCGGGTGCATAATGTTTTCTAAAGCGGCAACAGCTCCACATTCGTACTCGTGATTCATGATACACGCATCTAACGTCACTTTTCCGTCACGATCAGGCAAACCTCCATATCCTACACTTCTTTCCTTAGGGTCAGCTTCAGGTACTCTCACTCCTGCCTCAACAGCATCAAGTGCGGCGCCACCGTCTTTTAAGATCTCCCAGCCTGCTTCATTTGCTCCAAACCCGTGATTCCAAGTGGATATCATCAAAGGCTTATTACCTTTTCTCTTTCCTGCAAACGAAAAAGTAGATAATGAAGGTGTAATCAATGCGGCTGATGACAATGCCGAAATTCTCAAAAAATCTCTTCTGCTACCCATAGTTTAAAAATAAAAATTGAGGATTTAGTAATTATTTAACGTGTTAAATTTACACATTCATCTAAAATAAACGCATAAACACGCACAAACAAGCTCAAACAAATGATATTTATTAACAAAATCGTGCAAAAAGAAAGACAGCATTAACAGTTTTGAGGGTTTGTGCTTTTCAATTACACCTACTTCAGATAGAAAAATTATTTTTTGGGCTTCTTCAAGAAACTATATACAATATTATTTGACTATTAATATTTATAATGTCATATTTAACGTATTATATACAATTATAACACTACTACATAACATCTGAAAATGCATCAACTAACATTGCTTAAGAGTGGCTTTGCTATTCTTTTATGCACTATATTAACGACGCCTTCAGTATTATCGAACAATCTAACGCCAGTTAAACTCTCAGGATTTACAACCAAACAGGGATTATCACAGAATAATGTAAACGCTATTGTTTACGACAATAACGGTTTTTTGTGGATTGGTACAGATGATGGCCTCAATATTTTTGATGGCAGTTCGTTCAGGTCTTTTGTGGCCTCAGACGTAATTGACCATGGATTAAATTTCAACACAATAAGATGTTTAGCTGTTGATCCTAAAGAAAATCACTTATGGATTGGTACAAACGGCGCCCTTGAAAGAATGGGGCTGAAAGACAAAAAGGTAAAACGGATTGTACTTGAAAACAAAGACGAAGTGGAAGATGTAAAAGGCATCACTTGGTCTTCGGAAGGTGAACAATGGATTGGTGTTAATAATCTTGGTATTTACTATTCCGGTAATCAGGAGACTTACTATAAAATACCAAACAGCGCTGCGAGCATTAATAGTATAGCCTCTTTCCTAAATTATGTTTTGGCAGGTACCGATAAAGGGTTACAAGTTTACGCTTCCAAAACACATGACAGAGTATTAAGTTCTTCTTTCAAAATCCTTAAAAACAAGTCCATATTTTCTTTAAAAAGAATCGGAAATCAACTTTATACAGGCACCACAAATGGAGAACTGTATAGTATTAATCAGCATCTAAGAATCAAGAAATTATATTCGGGTGACAATAAGATAAAATCAATCACAGAAGATAATTTTGGAAACATTTGGCTGGGTACTGAAGGAAATGGCATTGTGATGCTCAAAAAAGAGGAAAACTATAAGCCTTATACCTTACTTCATCATAAGTGTACGAAGAGAACTATCAATTACCTCTATTATGGTGCAAATCACAATATTTGGATAGGAACTTTTGGAAATGGATTACAACTCTATAATGAAAATGATCCGTTCTTTACATTGAGTGAGGACAAAACATATGGCAAGGGCTTATCTCATAATAGTGTTACTTCTTTTGAGCAATTAAATCAAAATGAAATCTTAATTGGCACTGATGGCGGAGGTGTTGACAGACTTAATATTAAGAATGGAAATATTGAAAACGTCGTGTCTAATCAGTATGTTATCTCACTGAAGAAAATTGATAATAAAGTATTGGTAGGTACTTATCAGAGTGGATTGAAGGTTTTGGATGAAAAAAAAATATTATCTCCGTTAGATGCAATCGATCAAAATAAAAACAAACTTTCCTCTGATAATATATGGGATATAGAAGAAGATTATTACGGTAATATATGGTTGGCCACTACAAATGGCGTCATCAAATTAAATCTTAAGAACAATACTTTCGTCCGTTTTCTAAATAATCCTGATGATTCTCTCTCTATCTCTAATAATGATACGCGAAAAATTTACAGAGACATTAAAGGAGATATCTGGATTGGTACATTCAATGGACTGAACCGATACGACAAGGAAAATAATACTTTTAAACAGATTCACTTTACAAGCAATAATAACCAAAATACAAATATCAACAATGCCATTATTTCAATCGCCGAGGATGATAAACTTAACCTCTGGATTGGTACTTTTGGCAATGGTTTGTGGAAACTAGATCGTCAGACAGATTCATTGTACCCTTCTTCTGTCAATAATAAATTACCAAATAAAGTCATTTATTCCATAGAAAACGACTCTCATGGTGCTTTATGGCTCTCTACTAATCAGGGAATCACCTCATACAACCCCAAAGATGAAAGCATCAGAAAATTCACAGAGGAAGACGGACTGCAAGGAAAACAGTTTAATGTGGGTGCTTCTCTAATGCTGAAAAATAACTTTCTGATTTTTGGTGGAACGGAAGGTTTAAATATTTTCAACCCCACAAAGACGATTTCATTCCTTCAGAATATTCCAAAGGTAAAAGTCAACAGCATTACGATAGTGAGAAATCAACTAGCGAATAAGGAAGTGGATATCTCACAGCTACATCAAGTCCTTTTATCTCCTGATGAAAGAACTTTTTACATTAATTATTTTGGGCTTGAATACAATTATCAGCATAACATAGAGTATGAGTATCGTTTGAGAAATTTTGAGAACAATTGGAATCAATCTTTATCCAATTCTTCTATGTTATACTCCAATCTTTCTCAAGGAACTTATTTCTTTGAAATCAGATGCAGGTATAAGAATCAGAAATGGGGCAATACTTTAAGTTTCCCCATTATTCTCAAGGCTTATTATTGGGAAACTCCCCTGTTCAAGTTTATTGTTGTCGTTGTTTTGATAGTCATTGGCCTGATGGTTTATTTACTTTATGTCCGAAATCTGAAACATCAGAAAGTGGCATTGAATAAAATAGTAAAAGAGAGAACACAGGAATTGCTCAATAAAGAGATTGATATTATCGAAGTAGAAAATCAGAAAGCACAATTAATCAAAGAGACGTTGAAACTTAGAGAAAAAGAATTGACGACTCATGTACTTCGTTTGGCTCATATGAATACCTTGGTGGACCAAATTGATAAGAAACTTGAAGATCTTCAGCAATCCAATGATCCTATTTCTAAAAATAAAATCAGCAGTATCCGACGTGAAATAAAACAGGCTGAGAATATTGAGAATGATTGGAAAACCTTAAATACTTTATTTTCTGAAGTCCATCAGAATTTCGCTCAAAAGCTGAAAGAAAACCACCCTGATCTAACGGAAGGGAACTTGAGGCTTTGCAACTTGATCAAACTGAACATGTCAAGCAAGGATATAGCGGCAATTCTGGGCATTTCACTTAACAGTGTGAAAGTAGCCAGGAAAAGACTTAGAAAACGATTAGGCTTAGGGATCGATGACGGTCTGGAAGAGTACTTGAAAAGTATATAATTTACATTACTATGGAAGTACAAAACTCCTCTTTTAATTTGGCGAAAAAGGAGTTTTCATTATAAAATACGGTTAAGTACTAATCGGTTTCCTGACAAATTCAGCATAAAAAAAACCTCGAAAAGTACTTTACGGCTTTCCGAGGTTTTTCCTTATAAATCTATGTTTTACTTTTGCTGTTCTGTTTTTTGATCTACAATAGGAGCATTATCTCTATTGGCTAATTCCCAAGCTGTAGAGAAGACTAATTTTGCTCTCTTAGCCATAGGACCAAATGTGATTTTATCAACAGTATCAGTGGGCTGATGATAATCTTCATGCGTACCATTGAAATAGAAAATTACAGGAATACCGTGCTTCGCAAAGTTATAGTGATCTGATCTATAATAGTATCTATTGGGATCATCTTTCGCATTGTAAGTATAATCTAAATCCAATTCAGGCACATATTTCTTGGCTACTTGCTCATGAATTTCATGTAATTCTGAAGATAACATATCCGCTCCAATTACATAAACGAATTCAGGGTTTTCTTTGTGTGCTTCATCCCCTCTACCGATCATGTCAATGTTTAAATCTGCAATCGTATTTTCTAATGGGAAGATAGGATGATCAGAATAATATTCAGAACCTAACAATCCTTTTTCCTCACCTGTTACAGTCATAAAAAGAATAGATCTTCTTGGTCCTTTACCCTCTTTCTTTGCTTGAGAAAAAGCATTTACAATTTCAAGAAGTCCTGTTGTTCCAGAACCGTCATCATCTGCGCCATTATGAATTTTACCATCAATAATACCTACGTGATCATAATGCGAAGTCACTACTAATACTTCATCTTTCAAATCTGTACCTTCCATAAAACCTAACACATTTTCAGTTGGCATTTTACGTGAAGTAAATTTAGCATCAATATTCAACTTGTAAATTTCTCCTGTTGAAGCAGATTTTCCTTTTGCAATATTTTTTGACAATTGCTTCTCAAATTTCTTTTGATCAGCTGCAATTAATTTGAAAAAACTTGATGGTTTCACTAAGATCAAACCAAAACCGTTATCCTTTGTTTCCTCTGGCTTGTTGAACATCAATCTTCCTTTTGAAATATAACTGCCGTATCTCTTCGCTTGAGTGATATATTTCTCATCTGATTCACCAATTACAATTGCAAAAGCAGCTCCTTTTTCCGCTGCCATTTTAGCCTTGCTTCTAAGTCCAGATGTTTTATTTGAGGAAGCATATTTTTCAGGTGTAGCCTCAAAAAAGACAACTCCTTTTCCTTTAACATCTACTCCATCATAATCACTGATTCCATCATTTTCTTCTCCGTAACCAATAAAAACAACCTCTAACTCTTGTTGGAATGAGAAATTGCCATATGGGAAAATATCTTCTATCAATTGAAGATTAACATCCCCTTTAGAGATAGAAAAGTTGGTGTATTTTTGTTTGTAAAGATCAAACTGCTGGAAATAAGGGTTCGGTACATTAGGAACAGGTCCAGTTAATCCTTGATCCATAAAATGCTGTGCAATGTAATCTGCCGCCATTTTCTGTCCTCTCTCTCCTGTTTCTCTCCCCTCAAACTCATCAGAAGCCAAGATGGTAAGATGGGCTTTCATTTCTGATCCTGTGATAGTAGATTTGTATTTATTTACATCCTCACTGTTTGACTCAAGTGATATACCTTGAGCAAAAACAGGTGAAATTGCAAATGATAATAGTGATGTAAAAAGTAATTTTTTCATATATAATTGAATTGGAATAAAATGATCAGTACCTGCCATAATGTGACAAATACTGATCATAATGCTAGATTTTATTCTGCAATAATTTAAGGTACAGGAATCGTATGAGCATCTTTTGGTGACGAAAGTACAATCATTGATTGTAAATCATCCACCTCTTTAATCTCACTAAGTTTGTTTAATAAAACTCTTTGGTATTCTTCTATATCAGTCGTGATTACTTTCAACAAGTAATGGCTATTTCCTGTAACGTGATGACACTCAATCACCTCTGGAATATTTTCTACCTGCTTTAAGAATGACGTATGATTTTCTTGATTATGCTTTTCGATTTTTACATTAACAAAAGTAGTTACCCCTAAACCTAAAGCTTTAGTATTTAATTTAGCGTGATAACTTTCAATTATCCCTGAGTTTTCTAGTTTTTTCACCCTTTCCAGCGTTGGTGCCGGCGATAAATCAATTTCTTTTGATAACTGGGCGTTTGTTATTTTAGCTTGTTTCTGAAGAATATCTAAAATTCTTCTATCTGTTTGATCAAGCCTCAAAACTGCTTTTTTAAACGTTGACATTTATAAGTAATTATAATGATTAAATATGTGCTGTGAGTATATCTCGATAGTTTGTATAAATAAAAAATTCATTTATTACTAGATACGATTACTGCAATTTATTAGAATATTTTGTTAAATGCGAATTACACCAACTAAAATTTCGGGAAATTAAAAAACAAATCGTTACACGAAATAAGCTATAGGTCTTTTTATGGGGTATGTTTTGATTTCTGATAATTGACATATTCCATGATTCCATAAAAATAACTGTTCGCTACCTCTATTACCCTCTTGGAAATTTTCCCTGATTTCAAATCATTATCATTCAAAGCTTTAAGTTCATTTATATTATCCTGCAAAAGCGGTTCTCCATAACATAGAGGACTATTCAGAAGCCTGCAAAGGCGTAAATTTCTTGCATAAATTCCATTCCCCAAAGGCATCGCCACATTCTTGAGGTATCTTGGTTCATTCGTATTATTTACAGCCGGAACTTTTAGATAATTCACAAACTGATCCATTATATATTTACTCAAGAAGTAAGAGTCCTTTGTATTATCACTCACCAATATTCTCAGAAAATCATAACGATCTCTTTTTGTCGCTAGTTCTTTACGCATAAAAGAACCTGGCACAAACACCATACTGAAATTTCTTTGAGATGGTTTTTTCCAACCTGCATTCAATTCATCTGCATTATAATGTAAAACTACAGTGACATCAGGTTTGAAATAATTTATTTTATTGGCTCGGATTTCAAGGTCATCCTGTAAATAATAATCCCTGTATATTCTTGATTCCGGCGAATGATATAAAATATGCAATAGTTGTTTTTTAGTTAATTTTCGGTGGGTTCTTAGTTTATTAGGCAAGTGCTTACTTTTCCAGGCCTGATAAGATACATTTGAAGCTCCTTTATTACCCACCGAAGTACGTGTCAGAAACACTTCAGCCCCATATTTCTCCAAGCTATCTTTTAAAACATAAGCTGTCGTCAAAGTCAGATCTCCTTCTCTTAAATTGATTTTCTCCCCATTTTCTAAAGTCATATCAATAAATCGCCCTTCAATTTTAGCCATTTTCATATCAGAAGCAATATGCCCCGGATCAATGGCCACCCTTATTCCCGAAAGAGGCTTCATCACTGTAGTAGGAATAAAATTATGATTCAGCTTTAAAATTCTTATGGTTTGAATTAGGTCTTCAGAAAATGGTTTTACCCCTTTGCTGGCATAAACATTATATTGAAAATTTCTATCCGTAAATTCAAAGACATCTTTAAGAGTGTCTAATTCATTCCAGGGAAGGAAAAACTCTGCTACACCTTTTTTATGATGTAACGCAGAAGCATAAATCGTTATCCCTTTTTCATTTATCGTAAAATATTCATGTAAATAGGGACTTTTAACTAGGTATTTCTGGGCTCTTCTTTTATAGTAAAGTGCTAGCTGTTTATTCATTTGTGCATAAACATCCCCTCCTGCTACAAATATCAGCAAGCATAAGAATAATATTATTTTTAGGGGCAGTCTAAGCATTACACATGATTTATTTAGGACTACAAATTTAAGTAGTTAATACTGTAGTATTTAAAAACTCAGGGAAAAGATGGGTAAATCTCATAAAAAAATTGAACATTTCATGAATTTATTCAAATAATTTACAAAACAAGAATCTTAATGTCAATGCATCATCAAACAAAAAAGACTCCAACAATTGAATTGCTGAAGCCTCTGAAATCTATTTATTTATCTAAAGAAAGGTCTTGATACTTATACCAAAGCCTCGCTGTATAATTCTTTATGCAATAAATTCAATGCATTATTTTTCTCAAAAGTAGGAATCAATACAGAAATGTTACTCTTACTTCCTCCGTAAGAAATCATTCTTACAGGAAGAGATTTTAATGCAGTAACTACCTGAGAAACAATGTTTGCATTTTCAACAAGCATTTGACCCACTACACAAACAATTGTCATGTCTTTATCTACTTCCACTAATCCAAGTGACTGTAAATCACGAACAATTTCTTCTAAGTGTGTATCATTGTCAATTGTTAAAGATACCGCCACCTCTGATGTTGTGATCATGTCGATTGGTGTACTGTACTTTTCAAAAACTTCAAATACTTGTTTCAAGAAACCGTATGCCATTAACATTCGGCTTGACTTGATTTTAATCGCTACAATACCATTTTTCGCCGCAACAGATTTTACAGGAATTGCATTGTCTGAAGTTGGTCCGATCAAAGTTCCAAAAGCGTTAGGTGCCATTGTGTTCTTCAATCTTACCGGAATATCTTTCGTTTGAGCTGGCAATACTGCAAGTGGATGAAGGATTTTAGCACCAAAGTAAGCTAACTCGGCTGCTTCATCATAAGTCAATTGCTCAACTGCTTTTGTATTTTCAACAAAACGAGGGTCATTGTTATGCATGCCATCAATGTCAGTCCAGATTTGAACTTCCTCAGCATGAATACAAGCCCCAATAATAGTAGCAGTGTAGTCACTACCACCTCTTTGTAAATTGTCTACTTTTTCAAACTCATTAGTACAGATATAACCTTGAGTGATAAACAAAGTATCACCTTTATATTGTGCTAAAGTAGCCTCAAGTCTTTTTTCAATCTCAGAATACAATGGCTCACCATTTTCCGATCTCATAAAGTCAAGAGCAGGAAGTAACACTGATTTCACTCCTTTTTCAGTAAGATAAAGGTGCATTAATTTAGTTGAAATCAACTCACCTTGAGCGTGAATTTCTCTTTCTTGTTCCGTTGAGAAACCTTCAACAGCATAAGAGTTTAATAACGCATACTTCTCATCCATTAAGGCATGAGCTTCTTCTCTTGCAGCTTCACCTTCCAATAGCTCATAAATATGTTGATCATACTTTGGTTTAAAATCAGCAACCAATTTCTCTACTAATTGCTTGTCACCAGCATAGTATGCATCGCAAATACCCACTAGAGCATTTGTTGTTCCTGATACGGCCGATAAAACTACTATTTTGGGCTTTTCATCAACAATCAGATTTGAAACCTGAACCATACGTTCTGCTGAACCTACCGAAGTACCACCAAATTTATAAACTAACATCGCACTAAAACTGTTTTTTTCTTTGTTAAATCCTGAATATTATGATACAAATATGATAGAGTCTTTTTTCTCCTAGAAATTTAAAGATGAAAAACACCTAAATTTCACAAACTGTTATATTTAAAACACGCTGAGTAATTTATAACAATTTAAATGAAGTAATTAAGCCAGAATAACGACAACAGATTAAGGTGTTTTTCAACGTCAATTACACACTTCATTTGGATAAAAACTGAATCACTTTACATATTACAACGTAACTACACAACGTTTTAAATAAAACATTAAGAAATATTTAAAACTAAAAATTCGTTAAATGTTATTTATTTGAGTGTAATTCCAATTTGATGATAATAATTACCATATTTGAAAATCTATAGTCACTACTTATTATAACTATTTAAAAGACATTTGGACGGTAGAATAATCCGTTTAGAAAACTCTCATTTTATTATGAAATTAACACTAGCAAAAGTTTTAGTTGTCTATCTCGCTTTCGTATCATTAGCATGTTCAAATTCTGATAAGCAAAATACTGATCATCATGATGGCAATATAGCTTACACAGAGGCAGAGTGTGATTTTGGAGATATTCAATCTCCAATCAATATTCTTTCGCAAAGAACAAAAGGAATAATTAAGTCCAGAATTAATATTGAAGCACATTGCAATGCAGTGGAGAATAAGGGACATACTGTTCAAATTGATTTCGATAGTACATCAAAATTAGTTTTTGGAGATGATCAATACAGCTTTAAACAGCTGCACTTCCATACTCCTTCTGAACATCAGATTGATGGTATTACATATCCAATGGAAATGCACATGGTAAATGTATTAGATAATGATGAATCTGATAAACCACATTTCTTAGTGATTGGTGTTTTGTTTAAAATGGGAAAAGAGAATGTATTCTTAAATGAATTCATCAATAAAATCCCCAAGGATAGTAATGGACTCGTAAAAGTTAGTGAAGCAGAAGTTAATCTTGAAGATCTTTTTGGCAGTTACGACTGTGAAGAGATGAAGCATTATTTTCACTACAACGGTTCTTTAACTACTCCTCCATTTACAGAAACAGTTTCTTGGCATGTTAATCAGGTTATTTTCGAAGCTTCAGAAGAACAAATCAAAATCATGAACAAAATTGAAGGTAACAATGCTAGACATATTCAAGATTTGAAAGGAAGGTATGTTGAAAAAGAAGATCTTTATGTTTCATCTAAATAAGGGAACTAAAGCATAGCATTATATTAAGACTATAAAATAAAGGTGATCTTTCGAAGGTCACCTTTTTTTATAAATTTGTAATTCATTACTATTAACCTTTGAAGAAAATGAATGCAATTCTCCTTACCAACAATACAAACCTCATTGATTCAATTCTTTCTTTTTTACCCTCAATTGAAGTCTACTCAAACCTTGAGAACCATAAGCACCTTGTAGATGTAGAAGTCTTAATTATTGATGAAGAATACATCATCGATCAATTGGAAAAACAACTAGACTTTATCAACTCCAACTGCACTGCTGCAGCAAAGTATATTATTTCAACAAAAAATTGTATTCATAATTTAGAATATTATCAAAAAAATGAAATTCCCAATTATATATTACATGATGAAAATTTCAACGAGAGGTTGAAGAAACATTTTTCGTCCATTACAATCAATGCAAATAAAAATAATTTTACTTTTTCTGACTTAATCAAAGGAAAATCAGAAGTAATTGAAAAGGTGTTTCGCTTAATGAAGAAAGCCTCAAACAGTCAGATCACTGTAAACATTACGGGTGAAACAGGTACCGGAAAAGAGCTCGTTGCACGGTCTATCCATGAAAACTCTCAGAGAAAAAATAATAATATGGTTGCTGTTAACATTGCTTCCATACCAAAAGATCTGATAGAGAGTGAATTGTTTGGCTATGAACAAGGTGCGTTTACTGGAGCTACACAAAGAAGAATCGGGAAGTTTGAAGAAGCTAAAGGAGGCACATTATTTTTGGATGAAATTGGCGAACTTCCCCTAGATCTTCAAACAAAACTTCTAAGAGTACTACAAGAAGGAGAATTAACAAGACTTGGAGGTAACGAAGTGATAAAAACTGATGTTCGATTGATTACGGCAACTCACCGTGATCTCTATTCAGAAGTATCCAATAATAACTTTAGAGAAGATTTATATTACCGTATTTTGGGCTTGCCCGTTCACCTTCCTCCTCTTCGAGATAGAAAGGAAGATATTGTTGAGCTTTCTGATAATTTTTTGAAAGTCGTTTGCGATGAAAACAACATTCAACCTCAAAAGATATTAGGAAAGGATGCCATGAAGAAACTACTTAATTACAACTTCCCCGGCAACATCAGACAACTGAAAGCAATCATTGATTTAAGCGTAGTATTATCATCCAATTATGTGATTAGTGCTAGTGATATATTAATTGAATATCAAAAAAATGATCTGAATTTACTGGAAAAAGAGCTAACTCTAGAAGAATATAACATCGAGATCATAGATCACTTTTTGAAAAAGTACTCAGGAAAGGTGAACTTTGTAGCAGACAAGCTTGAAATGAGCAAGTCTAAAATTTACAAGTGGATTGCTGAAGGCAAATTGACAAAACCAAGAACCTAAATTTTATTCAATATGAGTACAGTTCAAAATACAAAGTTATATAACCTCTCACAATTAGAAATGCTCTCTAGAGGAGATGATGGATTTGTTAATAAGATGCTCAATTCTTTCACAGGCAACCTAAAAGACGGTATAAAAGAAATTACAGACGCCTATAAATTACATGATTGGAGCACTATCGGGAAGGTAGCACACAAATTAAAACCTTCAATGTTGGTGCTAGGCGTAACAAGCCTGAAAGAAACTATCATCTTTTTAGAGAAAGATCATAAAGACGGAAGTGTTGATGAAAAGGAAATCAGCATGAAAGTGGAAAGTTTTCTTGAGAAATGTGGCATTTTGTTAATGCAGATACAACAAATATCGAATAATTAAGAAAAAAACTGACATCTGTCACTTAGAGGGTAAAAGTATCTATCTATTTTTGCGGAGTAAAACGAAAAATTAAATTTACTCTAATGAAACAAATTATTTTCAGTGAACTTGCCCCATCACCCTTAGGGCCGTATTCTCAAGCTATTTTAACGAACGACACTCTTTATGTCTCTGGGCAAATTGGTATTAACCAATCTACTGGAGAATTTGTGTCTGATTCAATCGAAAATGAAACACACCAAGTAATGAAAAATCTTGGTTTCATTTTGGAAGAGGCCGGTTTGACATACGAAAATGTAGTCAAATGTAGTATCTTTGTCAGAGATATGAATGACTTTGCGAGGATAAACGAAGTATATGCTACTTACTTCAATGAAGAGACTGCTCCTGCTAGAGAGACGGTTCAAGTAGCCCGTCTGCCTAAAGATGTAGGTATCGAGATCTCTTGTATTGCAATTAAATAAAATGTAATTTTTCTATGTTTAATTGTGCATTTTTATCAAATGTTATCATTATTCCTAACATTAATAATAATTCACAATTAATTGAAACATAGAATTTGAAAATACGTGCATAAATAGAGATCTTTTCAAAGTTGGGAGATCTCTATTATTCATTTATCTACCACGCATATAAAATCAACCACCATTACAAATCAAATGACAAATTCGATTTACATCAGTACTGCAGAGCCAAATAGTGGCAAAGCCTTAGTTGCCTTGGGTATTCTAGAAAACTCGTTACGTAAAAGTTCTAAAGTGGGCTTCTTCAAACCAGTAATTGGAGATTTCAATTCTGGAAAAGAAGACGAGCACATTTCCCTAGTGATTGAGCACTTTGGGTTAGACTTAACGCATGAGGAAGCTTACGGTCTTACGCTGAAAAGAGCGAATGAGCTTATCTCACAAGGCAAAAAAGATGAGATGCTTGAAATCGTAATCGATAAATACAAAAAATTAGAAGAGCGTTTCGACTTTATTCTAATTGAAAGTAGTGATTATAAAAACAGTATTACATTAGAACATAGCTTAAATATTGAGTTTGCTAAAAACTTAGCTACACCTGTTCTAATCCTAACAAACGCTCATAAAAAATCACTTGAAGATTGCACTGACTCATTAAGAGTTGCAATTGACGAGTTTAAAGCAAATGACTGCCAAGTTATTGGAGCAATCGTCAATAGAGTGAATCCTGAAATTGTTTCTACACTTCATACAGGATTAGCTGAGAAGTTTGCTAGCAAAAATATGCTTTTGGCTACTATCCCTGCTGATGAGAGAATTTCTAGTCCTACCATCAGAGATATCGCTGAGCATTTAGATGCAAAAGTTCTTTATGGTGTTAGAAATCTTGATGTATTGGTTGACAATATGACTATTGCTGCCATGCAGATGCAGAATTTCTTGCCAAAAATCAAAGATAATTCACTAGTAATGACTCCTGGCGATAGAGGTGATATCGTTTTAGGTACACTTTCAGCACACAGGTCTCAAAACTACCCTAACATTGCAGGTCTACTTTTAACTACTGGATTGGAGCCTGATGACTCTATCAAGAAAGTAATTGAAGGCATGAAAGACATGTTCCCTGTATTGTCTGTAAAAGAAAATACATACCACACTGCCAACTCTGCCGCTGATGTTACTGCATCAATGAGAGCAAATGATTTAACTCGTATTGCTTATGCTAAAGAACTTTTCGAGCAACATGTTGATTCAAAAATGCTGGAAGAGTTGTTGAGTACTGTGAAAATTGATGGAATGACTCCAAAAATGTTCCAGTATACTTTAACGCAACGTGCGAAGAAGAAAAAAGCGAAAATTGTATTGCCAGAGGGCAACGATCCAAGAATCCTTGAAGCGACTGCAATTCTTGCTACTCAAGATATCGTTGACATTGTACTATTAGGTCAGAAAGAAGAATTGGTTGACATTGCTAGAAAGAATGCGATCAATCTTGATTTCGATTTGGTAGAAGTGATCAACCCAGTAGAATATGAAAAATTCAATGAGTATGTAAATACTTTATATGAATTAAGAAAACACAAAGGTATGAACCTTGACATGGCAACTGATGCAATGTCTGACGTTTCTTACTTTGGTACTATGATGGTACAAATGGGTGATGCTCAAGGTATGGTTTCTGGTGCTGTTCATACAACTGCCGCTACAATCCGTCCTGCATTGCAAGTGATCAAAACTAAACCTGGTACATCAGTAGTTTCTTCAGTATTCTTCATGAGTTTACCGGATAGAGTTTTAGTATATGGTGACTGTGCTGTAAACCCTAATCCTAATTCAGATCAATTGGCGGAAATTGCACTTTCTTCTGCAGAGACTGCAATTGCATTTGGTATCGAGCCTAAGATTGCAATGCTTTCTTACTCTTCTGGTTCTTCAGGATCAGGTGAAGAAGTAGAGAAAGTTCGTAAAGCTACTGAAATTGCAAAAGCTAAACGTCCTGACTTGAAAATCGAAGGTCCTATCCAATATGACGCTGCTGTTGATGCAACTGTTGGACAGAAGAAAATGCCTGGTTCTGAAGTAGCAGGTCAAGCTAACGTATTGATTTTCCCTGACTTGAACACAGGTAATAACACATACAAAGCCGTTCAAAGAGAAACTGGTGCATTAGCAATTGGTCCAGTACTTCAAGGTTTGAATAAGCCAGTGAACGATTTAAGTAGAGGTTGTTTAGTGGAAGACATCTTGAATACAGTGATCATCACTGCTATCCAAGGTATCCAATAGTCAACAAATATTAATAATAATACTTATTAAGAATACCCTTTACATGCCGTGGAGGGTATTCTTATTAAATTGCATAAAATTATAATTAAAAACACTTCATACATTTCAATGAAAATTCTTGTAATCAACGCAGGTAGTTCTTCTTTAAAATACCAATTGTTCGAAATGGAAGGCGAACAAGTTCTTTGCTCAGGTATTGTAGAAAGAATTGGTTTAGAAAATGGTATTATCACTCATAAGACTTTCGATGCTGAAGGTAATGCTTCTAAAACAAAACTTGAACTTCCTATCCCTAATCACAATGTTGGTCTTAACGAGGTAGTGAACCTTTTAACCGACGCTGAAAATGGTGTGATTCAAAATACTGATGATATCGAGGCTGTTGGTCATAGAGTAGTTCATGGTGGTGAATTCTTCAACAAAACAATGCTTATCACGGCTGATGTTGAGGAGAAAATCAAAGAGTGTTTCCAATTAGCACCTCTTCATAACCCTGCCAACTTACAAGGAGTTTTAGATTGTACTAAAATCTTCTCTAAAGCGAAGCAAGTGGCTGTATTCGACACAGCTTTCCATCAAACAATGCCTGCAAAATCATACAGATATGCTATTCCTACTGAATTGTATGAGAAAAATGGCATTCGTGTGTATGGTATGCATGGTACCTCTCATAAATATGTATCTGAAACAACTATCAAATATTTAGGTCTTGAAGGAAAAGATTCTAAAGTAATTACAGTTCACTTGGGTAATGGTTGTTCTATGGCAGCTGTTAGAAACGGTGAGTGTATCGATACTTCAATGGGCTTCTCTCCTCTTGACGGTTTAATGATGGGTACTCGTTCAGGTGATATCGACCCAGCAGTTGTGTTCTACTTAATGGACAAGCTGGACATGAAATCTGAAGAGGTTTATGACTTATTAAATAAAAAATCAGGCATGTTGGGTGTGACTGGCGACAGTGACATGAGAGACATCGAAGATAGATTCAATGCTGGTGACGAAGTAGCTATTTTGGCTCTTCATATGTACACTTACAGAATCAAGAAATATATTGGTGCTTACATGGCGGCATTAAACGGTGCTGATGCTATTGTATTTACAGCGGGTGTTGGTGAAAACGACCACGGTGTACGTCTTTTAGCAGCCAACGAATTAGAGCACTTAGGTGTTGTTGTAGATGAAGCGAAGAACCACAAGTTAAGAGCTTCTGATATTGAAGAAATTCATGCAGCAGATTCTAAAGTGAAAGTACTTGTAGTTCCTACAAATGAGGAATTAGAGATTGCTCAACAAACTTTAGAAGTGATTGGATAGTCAATCCACACACATAAAAAATCCCATACCAACAAACCGGTATGGGATTTTTTTTTGGAAAAAACCGTAATTCCAAACTTGGAAATTACGGCCGATAATTAGGTTTTAACAGGAAGTTTCGTCTTCATTAAACGATGTAATATCATCCTTTAAACCTAAGTACGGCGTTTTTATACTCTAGTCAATCCAGCTTTACACTTGTTTTCACAAGTTTATCAAAGAATAACATAGTTATCATCTTCTTAACAAGTCTATAAGAACTTTTAATATATCAGTCTACAAATTGCCTACTGCTTCCACCTTTTTTCTTTCAATAATTTCAGACTGATAAGTTGTGATTTTATCCATCACTATTTTCTCTGGCAATTCTTGCGATTTTGCCGTCTTACATAAGACAAATTGATGATTTGACATTCGCCCCACAACCCCAACTTGATCCAGATCATTCAGATCTAATAAATCATACAATTTATCTCTTTCTTTCAAGTCTGTAACCAAGTACAGCTTATGACAATGTTTTAAGGTCTCCATAATTCTGGGGTTATTATCAAGGAAAGAAACATCAGTCAGTACTAAGAATCCTATCACCATATTATTCGAACTTGAATAGATAATAGCATCCAATTTAGTTTCTGAGGATGAAGGTACATAATCCCTCTGAATTAATATTTTATTGGTTTTTAAACCGGCCTGTAGAGCGATAGATTTCCCAAAGCTCTTTTTTAAGTTCCTGAACAAAGCCCCACTGATTTCTTCATAAATCAGCTTTGCAGAAATGTTAAGAGTAGACATGTTTGTAAAATTTAGGTTATTAACATTTATTAGCCACTTCGTTGCAATAGTACGAGTTTGCAGTAATTACTATCACAATCATCAGATCAAATAATACAAAATATCATGAACTACAAAACATACAGATTTACTTTATTGCAACTTGTGTGTATTTTTACATTTATAATTAAAATAATTCAATTATTTACATGCGTTTCAAAATTTCGTTTCTAATACTCTTCATTTTTACGAGTACTCAAATTGTTGGACAAAATCTAAGAGAAGTTCCAGCAGAAATATTTCCTTCTTTCGAAAAGGATTATCTAATTATCCGTCATAAAAATTACACAATTGCTTACAGCGAGAAACACGAGCAAGCTGCATTCGTAATCTATAAACTCACCAAAAAAGAGTTGTATAAACATGAAGAACGCTCCAATCATTTTATTGAAGACCCTGATATAAACACTTCTTCTGCTAATGATGATGATTACTATCAATCTGGATATGACAGAGGACATTTAGCTCCCGCTGCTGACATGTCATTTAGTAAAACTGCAATGGAGGAAAGCTTTTTCTATTCTAACATGAGCCCTCAAAAGCCTTCTTTCAATAGAGGAATCTGGAAAAGAATGGAAGAACAGGTAAGAGATTGGGCTTATTTAAAAGATAGCTTGATTGTGATCACAGGGCCCGTTTTGAAAGATGGTTTGGAAAAAATTGGACCTAATAAGGTAAGCGTTCCAGAATACTATTTTAAAATTGTCCTTTCAAAAACAGAAGACGGAGAATATGAAGCTTTAGGCCTACTTGTAGAAAATAAGAAATCATCTGCACCTTTAAGTCAATTCTTTGTGACTATAGACTCCATTGAGAAAGTCACTTCTATCAACTTTTTCGCTGGAATTCCTATACAAGAATCATTTGAGAGCAGTTATGACGCCTCCTACTGGGAAATTGAAGATATTGATTATGTAGAAGTCACTGAAGATGAAGATAATGACGAAGAAGAGGAGCATAAAACAGCTCATCAATGTGAAGGAAAGACGAAAAAAGGGACAAGATGCAAGCGAAATGCTGTAGAAAACAGCAAATATTGCTGGCAACATCAATAAATTTATTCAACGTTAAAGTTTTTGTAACTGATATTCATTAAATTGGGGGAGATAACACCCAAAATGTTATTATCCCAAATTATATGAATGTATTTCTACAAAATGACAAGAAAAAGATAAAGACTTCTACAGCTTCCATAAAAGATAATCATTACTTAATCATTAATAGTAATGGTAACATCAAGTTCATTTCAAAGGGCTTTTTAAACGGTGCCCATACCTTTGAAGAAAATAGATCGATAGCCGTAGGACTTTCTCCCAAAAACCAAATAGTGTTCAAGCAGAAAATTTATGATGCGCTGAACACTCAGGACACTGTTATTTTTGAATTTACCATCTCGATCAATTCGAGACCCCATCTTTTTAAGATTACTCTCTATCCTTTTTTCATCAATGAGGCCTTTGTAAATGCTACATTTGAAACTGTAAACAAGGAAAAAGAACTTCATTTAAAAAGGTTTAAGGACACGTATATTCATTCTGTAGATGCAATAATCTGGATTGACCCTTTTTCTAAAGATGTCATTTTTTCTAATCCTGCTTTTGAGAAAATCACAGGGTATTCTGAGAAAGAAATCTTGGATAAATCCTTTTTCATGCTAATTCCTGAATCCGAAAAAAATAAAGGCAAAAAGGAATTTTCTGAGCTTAGAAAGAATAAAAGTATTGTTTCTGATACTGTTATCATCACAAAAAAAGGGAATGAGCTTCCAGTAGAAATCAGTGCCAATGTGGTTACTTCTGAAAATGACTCTCCTTATATAGTCTGCGTTCTGAAAGATCAAACGGCACTCGCTAAAGCAAAGAAAGAACTGAAGGCTAATTCAACTCGATATGAAGCAGTTTTAGATAACTCTAAAATTAAAATCTGTCAGTTTGACCTTCAGCTAAAACTTCTTTGGACGGGTTCATCGAATGATGTTGTGACTTCTAAATTCCTAACGGAAAAAGATTACGGCTTGAAGATAAAAGAGATCATCAATAATGAGTCTGGCATCAATATCCATCATTTTATGAATGAAGCGATCAAATCTAAAAGCACTGAATTTGGCAGCTTCCCAATAATGTATGATAAAGAATGGAAAGTAGTAGAGATCTACTTCACTCCTGTCATTGAAAAGGGCAAAACAGTAGGTTTGAATGCTGTCTTTTTAAATATATCTGATCAGAAAAGAATTGAAGATAAATTGGATCACTTTGTATATAGAGCTGCTCATGATTTGAGAGGACCAATTACTACTATACAAGGCTTGATACAATTAATCAAAGATCAGGATAAAGAAAATAACTATACCAATATGCTGGAGGAGACTGTATGGACACAGGACATGCATCTTCAAAAAATTCTGGCATATTATTACAACCAAAAGAAGGAATTAAACGTTCTTCCAATCGACTTTGATAAGATCACACATCAGCTCAACGCTTTCGTAGGCAACTCTGGCTACAATATCTGCATTTCAACCAATAATGCTATCCGTAAAACTATTCACTCGGATGGTGAGCGTATTCTTTTACTCTTCAAAAATATTTGCAGTACTATTTTGCAGAATGTATCAAGAGATATACAAGTAAAAGTCAACATTGAACTAAAAGAAATTAAAAATGGAATCTATTTATCTTTTGAAGATAATGTATCTCCTAAAGACTCATTTGATTCCATTCATAACCGCAACGGTTCTACGGAGTATATCCACAATGACTTTTCAAAAGGTATTTTTATTACTACTGATATTATTGAAAAGCTCAAAGGAAAGTATCAGGTGAAGTATTCTAAGAAAAGAACTCAGAAATTAGAGATCCTCTTACCTGATTTAAAATAATCTCAGTTAATCTCTTTTGAAAGATTGAATAATCTCAGCGTATTGAGGATGTTCTTCTGTCAGATTATCGATGTTGGCAATTTCAAAATCCTCAAATTCAAACCCTGGAGCAACAGTACAACCTACCAATACAAAGTCATCTTCTTTTTCCACTAAAGCTCTAGCTGCAAACCAATTCCCTCCTTTAATTACATATTGAGGCACCTCTCCTGCTAGAAAATCTTTTCCAACTATAGTTTCTTTTAACTCACCGCTTGGTGTAATCTCTACAATCTTCACTCTTGCACCATCATAGTGATGCCAAATTTCTGTGTACTTTAATCTGTGAAAAGTAGAAAATTCATCTTTCCCCATCAAATAGTAGATAGCAGTAGAAGCATTTCTTTCTAAACGGTCAGAATTTACTTCAATAGTTTTATGGGAACGGTAAGTTTCATAGAAATACCCTCCTTCAGGATGGGGAGTCATTTCTAAAAATTTAATGATTTCGTCTTTTTTCATCTTTATTATTTATTTTCTTGAGCAAAGTCCCTCTACTCTTTCATCTAAGATACATTATTTATATACCCCGACAAATGTAACAATGCGTTTTTAAGGAATCATAATATTTACAAAAACATTATTACTTAAAGATAGAATAGAGTAAATTTGAAACATGTACAAATCATCATATATTAATTTGTTATGAAAAATAATATAGAACAATTTATTCAAAATAGCTTCCCAGCTTTACCTACTGACCACCCTTTAAAAAAAGAATTTCTTTCGGTTGGTGAATTGGTATCGATCGATGAAGGGGAGTTTTTAATCGATTTGAATGAAGAAATGAACTTTGTTCCTATTGTTACCAACGGTGTTTTAAAAGTAACAAGAGAGGATGAAGAAGGGCATGAATTATTTCTCTATTATTTGGAATATGGTGAAACTTGTACAATCTCAATGATGTATCAAGAAAGTGCAGTGAGGGTGACTGCGGAAGAAAAATCTTTAGTGTATAAAGTCCCTCTGACTGTAATTAATGAATGGATGGTCCGTTTTCCTGAGTGGAGAGATTTTGTGATGCAAGCTTATAAAGTCCGTTTTGATGGCTTATTAAAAGCAATTGATGAACTCGCATTCAAAAAAATGGATGAGAGACTAATCAATTATCTTCAAAAATTAAGAAATATAAAAGAGACTGATGTATTAAGCATATCCCACTCTGAAATTGCATTAAACCTTAACACCTCAAGAGAAGTAATTTCCCGATTATTAAAACAATTAGAGAAAATCGGGAGAGTAAAACTTGGCAGAAACAAAGTTGAATTAATTGGGTAACATTTATCACATAGCAGTAGAAGCATTTCTGTAACTTTGTAGTATCATCAAATTAAAAAAATACGCTATGGAATTTTTGAGAAAATTATTCGGCCTTGGTCCTAAAGTAAATTACAATGAATTAGTTGCCAACGGGGCAAAAGTATTAGATGTTAGATCAACTGGGGAATTTTCTTCAGGTCATTATAAAGGCTCTATTAATATTCCTCTAGATCAAGTAAGTAAAAGAATGCCTGAAATTTTAAAATTAGGTGAGCCTTTAGTGGTTTGTTGCAAATCAGGAATCAGAGCTTCTAATGCTATTTCAAAAATAAAAAAAGCTGGAGTGAAAGAAGTACACAATGCTGGCGGATGGACCAGTTTGAAATAAATAGATTATAAAGAATGCTACCCAACAAACGTCGGGTAGCATTACTTTATTTATACTATTATCTATGAATTCCTACTATAGTCCTCCTCCACTAGATTGTAATTTTCTTTTCTGACGACCTTGGAATTGTCCTCCAAAGGCATAAGAAAAGGATAATCTGTAAACAGGATTTTCTTGCTGGAAGTCTGCCATTTCAACAAAACCATTACCATAAGCTGTTTTTTGCTCTCCGCTGTAAAGTAAGTTGTTGATCTTGAAACTTAAATTACCCTTATGGTTTAAGATAGATTTTTTAATGGCTAAATCCATTGAATATTGTGGATCTGTGATACGTTGAGCATCATAATTTTTTGCTGTGTATCTACCCATCAATTGAACGGTCAGCGTCTTGATTGGAGTTACTTTAGCACTCAATTTTGCAGACCAGTTAATAGGATTATTATCTACTGGTATCGTATATTCTTCGTTTTCATCCTGAATATCTAAGTAATATAAATCTACAGAACCGTTCCATTCCCACCATTTTGTCATATTATAATTAGACGATACTGAAACTCCACCAGTCATTGATTCTCCCAAGTTTTTGTAAGTTACAACCGTAAGGTCTCGATCCTCATCATACTCCACAATTTCTCTTATGATATTTGTAGAATGTCTCATATACAATGCGGTATTTACACTAAATGCACCTCCCATATAGCCATATGACAATTCCATCGAATTAGTATAAGAAGGTTGAAGACCAGGGTTACCTCTCATTACACTTTGAGGATTCGATGACATCTCAATTGGAAGTAACTGCATCACATTCGGTCTTTTAATTCTTCTACTATAGCTAATCCCTACTGTATTTTTCTCTCCCAATTTATGTTGAATATGTAATGAAGGGAATAAGGATTGGTAATCTATAGTATAAGTGGTATCTGCAATAGATGAGTTGGTAATTTTACCTTCCATAAATGCTGATTCAGCTCTTAAACCTGCCTTGATTCTTGTATTTCCTAATTGCAAAGAGTATGATCCGTATGCCGCGTGTACTTGTTCCTGATAAGGGTAAGTATAAGATAAAGTATCATCTGAAGTAAAATTGATACTTTGAACTCTCATTTCAGCATCTGTCATTTGTCCTTTATATCCTATTTCGAATGAGGACTTATCATTGATCTGTTGATCATAGTCTACTGCCATTTGACTGAAGAACCAATTGGCTGAGTTGTTATTTCTACTGATTTCTTGCCATGCCCCATTCCCTACTTTTTCAGCGTTTTGAGGAATGATATCTGCTTCACCAATATTGGCGAATAAATCAATTTCTAAATTTCCTTTTCCAAACTCTTTTCTATGGTTTAGGTTAAACTGATCCCCTTGAGCAAGATTATAATTTTGACCTAGTTGAAAAGTTCTTCTCACAACATCCTCCCCGTCCATATATTCATTGGTATACTCTGAAAAAGCATCCGATTCCCATCTCCATCGTTCGTAAGCAATAGTTGAAGTATTTGTTGAATCCCAGAAGTAATCCATCCCTGCACGTACATTTCTAAATCCATTATCATCATTGATTTTCTCACTTTGTCTTAAATCGTTCAAAGTGATGTCTGTATAATCTCGATTCAGCTGACGTGTGTTATCCCATTCATTGCTACTCATATATGACTGAGCAAAAAAGTTGAGCTTTTTAACTCGGTAATTCAAACCAATAAAGCCCGAATATTTATTATTTGTACCTGCATTCAAACTCAAGTTACCATTGAAACCTTTCATGGCATCCTTTTTCGTGATCACGTTGATGATCCCTGAAAGACCATCTGGATCATATTTAGAAGAAGGGTTTGTAATAACTTCAATTTTGTCTACGGCATCAGCAGGAAGTGATTGTAAGATTTGATTGATGTCCATCTGAGAAGGTTTACCATCCAAAAGTACTCTTACATTGGTATCTCCTCTCAAAGAGATTGTACCATCAGCACCAACGTTGACCTCGGGTAATGTATTTAAGATTTCTGAAGTAGAATTACCATCGGCAATCATTGCTTCACTCACATTGATCACTTTCTTATCGATTCTGTTTTCGATAAAAGATTTTTCACCTGTAATTTCAACCTCATCCAATTGTTCAACTGAAGATACCAAAACAATTTCACCTAGTTCTAATTTTGATTTTTTGGGCGTCAATTCTATTTCCTCAATATAATTTTCATAACCAATAAATTGAACCACCAAATTGTATTTTCCTAACGGTACTTTGGTAAGCGTAAACTCTCCATTATCATCTGATAATACTCCGGTAATTGATTTTTTGTCTGCATCTAATAATGCAATTGATGCATAGCCAACAGGATTATTATTTTCTTGATCAATTAAACGGCCTTTCACCGTTCCTTTGGCTAATGGCTCGTTGGCCAGTGATGTAAACGACGTAAAAATTAAGCATATAAACGTAATATATGCACATACGAGTGTAGAAGTCTTCATAGATTGTATAATATAATTTGACACTTATAGTTAATCGCTGTTCTTATGAACAGATTACAGATTTAGTTGAATGTTAAATACTTAACTGGAAGCTTGTTAAGTTTCACATTCTTTAATAATTAATTCAATTATAGATGTTCAATTTTAAAATCCCAAACAAATCACCGTAAAAATTATAAATTCGTTAAAACAGACTACCATTCTGTAACACCATTGAACACACTTGTTCATTATCGTACGAATATTACAATAATTACTATTTTCACTTTTAAAGACACGTGCAATTTAAAAGGGTTGCATGAATTCATAATTTTTTCAAAAAAATCTAAATCATTTATGTAGATTAGATAAAAAAGGACAATATGAATAAAGACCAGATCAAAGAACACTTTAAAAAACAACTTGAGTTACTTCAGTTAGAGAGGAAGGAAGACTTAGAACAGTACAAAAAATTAATGAGCGATACTTCAATTGAAGAAAGAAGGAAGAGAGGAATCTGCTGGCACCCAGTTCAACTCCAGAAAACTTCTTTTGATGCCGGGGACCGTATCATTATTGAAGTCACTCGAAATGAAAATCATACAGAAAGTCATGTTTTCCAATCAGGAAAAAGTATTTCTTTATTTTCTACTGCAGGAAAGAACGAAGAACATACAGAGAATGTAAAAGCAGTAGTCAATTATGTCAAAAAGAATACAATGACCATAACTTTGAATGCTGATGATGCTCCGGATTGGATCAATGACGGACAGTTAGGCATTCAATTATTATTTGATGAAAGTACATACAAAGAAATGGAAAGGGCCATCACTTTATGCTTAAATAGTGAAGATCCGACATTGCAAAAACATAAAAATATATTTTTTGGTGAACGTGAAGCCAAATTCAGATCCATTTATGAATACAATATCCCCTACTTAAATGAAAGTCAGAATAAGGCATTAATGAACGTGTTGTCTGCTGAAGATGTAGCTATAATTCACGGACCTCCAGGTACTGGTAAAACAACCACTATTATTCAATGTATCATTCAAAATTTAAAAGATACAGATCAAGTATTAGTCTGTGCTCCTAGTAATGCTGCTGTTGATTTACTGACTGAAAAATTGGTAGAGAAAAAGATTAATGTAGTCCGATTAGGTCATCCTGCTAGAATTACAGATACTATTTTACAACAAACTATCGATGTAAAAACAACTAAACACATCCGCTATAAAGAACTGAAAGCAGTAAAACAGCAGGAAAGTCAATACCGAAATGCAGCTCAAAAGTACAAACGTAATTTTGGAAAAGAGGAACGTGAGGAAAGAAGAATGCTTTGGGGTGAAGCCAATAAACTAAGGAAAGAAATCCGTGAACTTTCTGATTATATAGCCAATGACATTATAGATAAAGCTCAAGTAATTGCATGTACTCTGGTAGGCTCTTCTACTCAAGTTTTAAGGGGCAAAAGATTTTCTACTGTGTATATTGATGAAGCTGGACAAGGTTTAGAAGCGGCAACATGGATCCCAATTCAGAGAGCTGACCAGATTATATTAGCCGGTGATCATCAACAACTCCCTCCTACTATTAAATCCATAAAAGCAGCAAAAGAAGGACTTGAAACCACTTTGTTTGAACAATTGATAACTTCAAAAAAAGTGGACGTAATGCTTCAGGAACAATATAGGATGAATGAGAAGATAATGAATTTCTCTTCTGAATTCTTCTATAAAAACAGTCTGATTGCCAATGAAAATGTAAAAGACCATCTAATTTTTGAAGGTGATCTACCTTTAGAATTTGTTGATACTGCCGGTACAGGTTTTCATGATTTCACTGATCCTGAATCGTTGAGCACGAGCAACCTTGAAGAGGCTGATATTGTTCAGAAACATATGACTGCTTATTTCACAGAAATACAACAATTAAAGAAATTTGATGAAGTACAGAATATCGGTGTGATTACTCCATATAAAGCTCAACTAAAGGAACTGAAAAACACACTCTATCACCTTGATTTTTCTGAAAATATCAAAAATAAAATCAATATAAATACAGTGGATTCTTTCCAAGGGCAAGAAAGAGATATTATATACATTAGCCTTGTACGCTCTAATGAGGAAGGAACTATTGGATTTCTTCAAAACACCAAAAGGATGAACGTGGCAATGACTAGAGCACGTAAAAAACTTGTGGTCATTGGTGATTCAAGTACCATATGCAGGCATAAATTCTATAAAAAATTTGTGGATTACACACAAGAAATTGGAGCTTACAGAAGTGCTTTTGAATTGATGTATTAAACCGTAAAAAAAAAATGGAACTGCCATTGAGAATTTTATCATAAGCAGTTCCATTTTTATTTTTATTCAGTTATACCTTGAGAGTTCATTACATCAGTAGCTTTTCTCAAACCATTTCGACTTGCTTCTAAAAGCCAATCTTTATAATTAAGATCAGTATAACCTAAATTTTCTAACTTATCTTTCTCTCTATATATCAGAAAAGATAACTCAAACTGACAAAAAGCATTTCCTTTTTTGGCTCCTTTTAACAAATTAACATATGCATGTTTTAACTTAGACTGTTTTAAACAATACCTGCCAGCATAATAATAACTGATCGGATGCTCTTCACTCAATGAGGATGTGATTTGATTTTGAAGTCTGTAATGATTTTCAATTTTCATCATTCCTTCTGATTGCAACATCGTCAGTAATAGAATATGCTCATCATTCATATTCTCAAAATGTTCAGTATAAAAAGTATCATAAGCCAATTGAATAAAACGGTTCTTTTCATTAGCATCTAATCGGATACCATGTCCACGATGATTCATATAGGCTACCCAAAAAGAGGCCTCAACATTTCCATTTTTTGCCATATCATGAAACTCATCTGCAATTTTTTGTAAAGCCACTGTATTGATAAATCGTTGCTTAAAAAATTCAAGGGATAATTCTTTTAAATTACCGTAATACATATTGACAAGCAGGTCAATCCTCTCCTTTTCATTTACTTTTGATGAAGAACTTCTCGCTTTGAAAACGAAATCCGACATTCCATTGGTTTCACCAAAATAACCTAAAATTGGATTGGAAGATAAAGTAAGTAGCTCAAGCTGTAACTTTTGAGCTGTCACAATACTATCACTAGCATTATCTTCTAAGGCTTTAATAAGATCTCTTGCAAAGGGTGAATGTGAACCAAAAGCACCATCAGGAACAGTATTCAGTCTACCAGAACTTAATACAAATCTCCCTTTATCTTTTAATTGTTTTTGTAGAAATACATTTGCGTTCCAATGATAATTTCTACTACTCGCACTTCTATTCCTCTGAATATTTTCATTAAAAGCTCCTCCAAAACAAACATCTACCATCAACATTACTTGTTGTGAAGGAAGATTATCGGCAATATTTTTAACATGTTGAAAAGGCAAGTAGGTTAATAAATTGGGGTCCTCAGTTTCATTTTTGGTTTCTTTCATCACTAAAAAACCTTCTTTATAGAAAATATTATCGTAGGTGCCATGCCCTGCTATATACAACAGAAAACGGTCATTCCGCTTCAATTTCTTTCGATATTCTTTTAAAGTTGAAAGCAATTGATTGGAGCTTGGGTTTCTTAAAATGTTTATTGTAAATCCATATTTTTCAGAAAGTACCTTTCCTATATCTTCCACGTCATGAATAGGATTATTTAGCATTGTAAAATTATCATATTCATCTGTACCTACTAACAAAGCATACTTCTTAGAGTTTACACCCTTCTGAAATTCGTGCTCATAGGCCGGATTAACCACTATGCTTCTATCTGTCTGACCCACTGAAATAGTGATATTTGCAAATAAAATGTATAGCAGAAAAAGGACTTTTTGAGAAGTCTGATTCTTATAAGTTGATCTATAAAGCATAATAATAAAATAAAACGAGCTCACGAATATCTTAATTATTACTATAATCATGCTAATTTTTTCGATATTTGAGGAAATGAACTTCCATCAACTTTCAATTAACTGTGCGAGCATTCAATAAATATTATTTCTTTTTAGTATTTACAACTTTCATTTGGGGCATTAACTTCCATGTTACCCAAGTGGCATTGCAATACACTTCAGCTATGCTAACTGGCACTTACAGATATACTTTGGGTGCTTTATTGTTGGTATTTATCATGTATTTCAGAAAGCCTACAAGTAAGGATATAAAAGCTGCTTTTTCAAAATGGAAGAGTATCGTTTTTGTTGGTGTAGTCGGTGCATTTGTATACAATATTCTCTTTTTAGAAGGCATGAAATACACCTCTGCTTTTAATGGCGTGTTGATTATAGGACTGACCCCTTTAAACACTGCCTTGATTTCAATTCCTATGCTTGGGCAACGGTTGAACCTGAGACAAGTCATTGCCATGATGTTTGGTTTTTTAGGTATTTTATTCGTCCTTTCAAAAGGTGATATCAATGTGATCACCAATCTGTCATTTTCAAAAGGGGATATTTACATTTTATGTGCAAACTTGAGCTTCTCTTTTGGCAATGTATACATTAAAAAGTATTTAGGTGGTTTTGCACCATTATGGCTAACAACCCTTGTTACTGTGGTGGCCTGTGTATGTTTTATAGGCTTTAGTGTTTTCTTTGAAGATTTTATTTTTCCTACAGAAACAGAATACCTGGCCGCATTATTTTTTATGGGTGCTTTATCTACAGCTTTATGTGGTGCTTTCTGGTTTATTTCTATCAAAGAAATTGGAGCAGAAACCAGTGCATTATTTATGAATTTGGTTCCTGTATTTGGAGCCTCGGCCTCATTTATTTTAGGTGAAGAAATTGTAACACCCCAATTATTCGGAGGTCTCTTAGTAATTACTGGATTATTGATCAACAGTGTGAAAATAAGATCAAAGAAACCGGTTTTAGAACATTAGATTATAAAAAATGCCCATCAAAACTTGATGGGCATTAATAATTAAATACTCTAAATTATAATTGATATAACCTTTCGGCGATCTCTTTATTGTGAGATAACCCCATTTTTTTTCTCAATCTAGACTTTGCTACATTGATTGCATTAGCAGTCGTATTTCTTAACTGTGCTATTTCTTTGGAAGACATTCCCAATTTCATATAAGCACATAATTCTCTATCATTTTTTGTCAACACTGGATATTGTTCAATTAAACGAACTGAAAACTCTGCATTGACGTCTTTAATATTTCCTTGTAAAGTATGAAGTTTTTTATCGGTATCAAGCTGAGATCTTAATTCAAAAATAATTTTCTGAAGCTCCTTCTTCATCTCACCTTTTCCTGACAACCCTTCAAGTTGCTGCAATACCTTCTCTTTGTTTTTCATCTGCACAAGTACATTGGCATTAATACTTTCAAGATCATTTTGAGTTAACGAAAGTTGATCTTCAAGCTCCTTCTTCTGCTGACTGAGTTCTAATTTCTGAGCCTCAATCTCCTTTTCAGTACTTTTCAAAATTTCATTCTTCTCACTTTCAGCCTCATGCTTGACCGTTCTCGAATGATTTTGATATACTCTTATTGTAAAGAAGATAATACCAGAAACCACAACAAGGGTAGAAATATGAAAGAGCGATGCCTGCCAGTTTTCTAGCTCTATGTAGAATTTTTCAGGAAATAATATTTTAGCAAGCATAATTAAAAAGACAATAAAAGCAATCATAAAAATAGTTTTACCGCTTAGCTCATTTTCTTTTTGGAAAACCATTAATACCATAGCTGCAATAAAAATGAAGCTCTCTAGCATAGTACATGGTATTACCAATGTAAAAAATACACCCATGAAAGTCATGGCAATTGCATTCAGCTGATTCGACATGTGGTACCTTTTGTACTTGATAAACTGTACATCTAAAAGCAACATAGCAATCATAACCGAAGGCATAAAAACTGTAGAAGCTGTTTTACTTACTAAAAACAGAAGTGAAGACAGCACTGTCATTACGACCAAAGCTTTATGACCGATGAGACAGATTTCATTTTTTAATACACAATTAGCGAGAGGTGTTTTAGAAAAAAAATCGTTTTCATTTAAAGCGTACACATCCCTAACTAAAGGACTTTTTGTTTTGAGCGAATTCATAAGAGTTATTAGTTAATCATCATTTTACTAATGTTTATGATACAAATTTACCACTACCACCCCCTAGTCCTTTTCAGGAGTGTTGTAAATAATATAAACTATGTTGCAACACTATAATTATCACTTAAAAAAAAAGAGGCTACATTAAAATGTAGCCTCTCGGTATATTTTTGAAGGTTTTTTATTTTTTATTGATAGA
>NZ_JABANE010000078.1 GCF_012844305.1 Flammeovirga aprica JL-4 | reverse complement strand
TCTATCTCATTCTCTTTATCGACGGTAGTATTAAATCAATTGGATGCATTTATTGATCAAGATAAAGTAGTCTTCAAATTAAAGGAGTTAGGAGAGGCCACTTTCAGAGTAATGGCAACAGATCAAAATGGAGGAAGTGTTCTATTGGAAATTCCAGTAGTCGTTTTAGACAATGAATCAATTGAAAAGCCTACATCTTCTGAATTTGAAAAACTGATGTCAGTAAAGGTTTACCCTAACCCAGCAACAGGTATAATAAATGTAGAATACCCTGTACTGATTTCAGGCATAGAAAATATAAAACTAACATTATTGACTTTAGAAGGTAAAGTCGAAATGACAGAAATAATAAATAATGGAAAAACATCAATAGATGTGTCTAGCTTACCTCAAGGGATTTATATTTTGACTTTAGAGAATAATGCTCAGACCATTATTAAAAAGGTAATCATTAATTAAGTATTTTTTTGACAGCGTATAAGTCGTATTTATTAGTTTGTGTAACTGCTTAACATCCCGCTAAATAAGGTATTTTACCTTTTTAGCGGGTATTTTTTAGCTCTGTTAGTGAACTTTGGTGGAGATTTAATGATTAAATAATAAGACTTTTATGTTCATGTGGGAGTAGGTATAAAAAAACGAAAAGCCAAATTGGACATTTTTAGGTTCTTTTATATACTTTCTACTCAGGAATTGTCTTGTAATCAAATAGCTAGCCTTTCACCAAGATTTCCTTTATAAGATGATTTATTATTTCTCTTTTTTCTGAGAATAAATTCCCATCTTTTGTATGATGCAATACAATGAAGTAATTTAAAAATTTCCTTTAGAGGTAAAAGATACCATTGAACGCCTGTTTTAATTTTATAGAAAATAGCTTTCATTAACTTCCATAAAGGAACTTTAAGCTTTCTTTCTTTTCTATTTTTTGGAATATACTGAGTTACATATTTATTTAGTATTGCTTTATGCATGGTCTGAAGGGATTTGTTTTTTGTGGTAATTAAATATCTCCTTTCAGACCTTTATTTCTAAATGCAATATAAAATATTAAGATCTATTTTTAAATAGCTTTTATACGTTATGCATTGCAAAACAACGAAGACTAATAATTTCTTTTTAATTTTAAACGAAAAATTAAAAAGCTTCCCCTAATGTAAGATACAAACCAGAACTTCCATCAGGTCCTAATCCATAATCAGCTCTCAAAGTTGCCCGATCATCTTTATTTATAAGTAATCTGAATCCTGCTCCTCCTGCAAGTTTAAATTGCCCAATTTGAAAAGAGTTCCAATTTGGTGATACCTGTGCGATGGAAAAAAAAGCTGTCATTCCTATTCTCCAGAACAGATGCTGTCTAAGTTCACTCTGAAAAGCCATTATATGATTATCTCTAAACCTCCCTTGGTAAACTCCTCGCATCATAACAAACCCGCCCATTAGAGATAATTCCCTAAAAGGTACAGTACCATAACTTTGATTTAATATACCTTGAAATGCAAGAACTGTATTATGCGGTTTTCTTGGATTAAGCGAAAAATATTTTCTCATATCAAGTTCTATAGTATTGAATAAATAATTGCTTCCCAACCAATTCGTATAAGTTACTGCCCTTAATTCAATGAAATGACCTTTTGTAGGGGCTAGTACATAGTTTCTTTTATCCCATTTATATACTACTCCAACACCAGAGTTTACACCACCTTGGTACCCTGGTATCTCTTCTAAACTTCCTGTACCATCTGCTCGATTTTCTACACTAATTTCCCAAAAATTAACTATCCTGTATTGTAAACCTAAAAACATCTTGTCATGAAGTTTTTTTAGGAGTTGTTGTCTGAACTCTATTTTTGACCAACTCATTAGTTGCTCATTATCTATAGGTGTATTATTACCTACTCCATAGTATTTCTCTGGGTACTTGGCATAATCCGCCAATCCTTCAAATACCCAATTCTCATCTTTAGTAAATATTGTATGTCTAAGTCTAATGCGCATCTGGTTTTCTAATGTATAAAAACCAACGAAATCCAGATTAGAAGGCCTTGTATTAAAAGTTGCATTTGCTAGCTTAAATTGATAAATACTAACCGCTCCAAATTCCCAACTAGTTTCCTGAGCATAAGCCGGATAAGGGAATACTGTAAATTGGTGTCTGTATATTGTATCTATTTCTGATTGTGCGTTACATTTCACAAAAAAAGACAGTAATAATATTACAAAGGAGAATAGTTTGAAATTCATTTTTAAAAAAAATTATTAACAATATTACGATTAACGGTATTTATAGATGATACCGAAGCAATAGATTAAAAAATGTTGGTCTCATTAAGATGAAGTTTTTAAAGCATCACTTATTTACCGTGATAGTATGTAAAGAGAACATTCTTTAGTAAAGAATTATTGAGCTAGGATAAGTACTAAGACAAAAATAAACGGACATTTTATCTAATCTTTTTCATACTACTCTTCGTTAGATTATTATCGCTTAACTAAGGCTATGCTCTACAAATCTGCCTTGATTAGAATAAAAAATATTAAACTTAAATTAACCCTTTTCTTCTGTCCTAGTACATAAGTACTAGGACAAAAGTAATCGAACATTTGATCTTATCTTTTTTATCCTAATCTTCGTTAGATTTTTATCACGTAACTACGGTTATGCTCTGCAAATCTGCCTCGATTAGAATAAAAAATAACAACCTAAAATTGTCCCATTTCTTTTGTCACAGTACTTAAGCTTTAAAAAAGGACATCAAAAAATCACCTCAATGTATAAGTTAAGTACTTTATTTTTTATGAGTACTTAGCGAAAAAACATTAGACTTGTGTTTCTTCTATTGATCATTTTTTTATGGTAATCACAAAACAATAAAAAAATAGTATCAAATAGTTTTGTCTTTGTTCTTACTCTATACCAAGATTACTCTAAAATTAGAAAAAGTTGTAGTCATAAAATAAAACATATTTCACCTATATACATACAGTTATTAGACCTGTACTATGTTATTATCCACCACTTCCTAATGTTAACAAAGGTTAATTGCGTTATTGTTCTTTAATTTCAAATTACTCTTAGTTAAAATCTTTGAATCACCCATTACATGATAAAAAACTTTTATCCCTGTGGAACCATAAAATTTCGTTACTTATTACCATAGAATTGCTTTTTTCCTCAATTTCTTTTTTAGAATTTTTCCTGTAGCATTCATAGGTAAAGTTTCCAAAAATTCTATTGATCTTGGAGACTTATAAGATGCTATTTTCTGTTTTAGGAAAATTATTAGTTCTTCTTCATTCAGTTTCTGGTTATTTTTTAATACGACATATGCTTTAACATTTTCACCCATTATTTCATCTGGTACACCTATAACAGCCACCATACTTACTGCTTCATGTTTCATAATCACATCTTCAACTTCTCTTGGATAAATATTAACACCCCCACTAATAATAATATCTTTCGCTCTGTCGACAATAAAATAAAAACCATCTTCATCTTTTACCGCAATATCTCCAGAGTGCAACCAGCCGTTTGTAATTGTTTCTGCCGTTGCATTTTGATTTTTATAATACCCCTTCATTACATTATGACCTCGATACCAAAGCTCTCCTTTTGTTCCAATTGGGACTTCATTTCCAGCTTTATCAACAATCTTCACCTCTACTCCATAAACAGGTACTCCAATTGATCCCATTTTTCTTAATTCCTCATTTACATTAAATGTAACAACAGGAGATCCCTCTGACATACCATAACCTTCTATAATTGGCACATTAAATTTTTGTTCAAATTCTTCAATAGCACTAACAGGTAGTGATGCTCCACCAGAAATACATAAGCGTAGCTTTTTTGAAATTAATGCCAAATCTATCTGGCTTGGTTGATATGCTGTTAGCCTCAAATACATAGTAGGAACACCAGCAAAAACTGTCACTTCATGTTTTTGAAAAAGTTGAAGGATTGTTTCCTCTCTAAATTTTGGGACTAAAATATTACAACACCCTGATAAAACACCTGAATTCATCAATACAGTCATTGCAAAAATATGAAACAAAGGCAATACAATAAGCTGAGTATCATTTTCACTAATGTGAAAAAGTTCTTTACAAATTTTTGAGTTCATTAATAGGTTGAAATGGGTTAATTCAGCTCCCTTTGGATTACCTGTAGTACCAGAAGTATAAATAATTACTGCTGTATCATTACTGTGAGTTTCTGAAGTTTCAAAGATTGTTGATTCATCAGCAATTAACTCTTCAAAAGACAGAAAACTATAACTTTTTCTGCTTGGCATTATTGTTATAAACTCAAGGCATTCATCAACTTTCTTAAATGCTTCATAACCCATTTTAGCCATTTCTACTTCATCAGTGCCCGAGAAACAAAAATATACCTTAGACTCACTATTTTTAAGATGATAAATTATTTCTTCTGTTTTTAAATTTATATTTAGTGGAACGACTACTAAACCCGCTTTCAGAATACCGTAATAAATAATAGGAAAGTAGGGTATATTCACACAACTTAGTGCAACTTTATCACCTTTTTTTAAACCTAATTTTGAAAGAGCATTCGCTACTTTATTTGCTGTAGCATTTATTTCTGCAAATGAATATTCTTCATTTCGATATTTAAAAGCTATTTGATCGGGAAATTTTAAAGCTGATGACTCAATTATTGATGATAGATTTAGCATATTCTTTGATTTTATAAGATTAAGTTCATTTACAATTTATTATTTAGTTAGCAGAGTAAATCTTCAAACTTTATTCTAGAAAAATTAACTAGAGTCTAATGAAGAAGTACTCCAAACTATTTGAGTAGAAAATCAACTAGTACGAATGATAAGCATAAGCCATATTCCTACCATACAGGTCATCTTCTGCTAAAAGTAATTTTGGTATTAGGAAAAAAACTCATTGTTGATTTTTTATTTGGATATAAATAAAAATACAAGGAATTAAGTGTTGATAAGTCTGACCTTCATATTCTGAATTATATTATTTAGACTTTCATATTAATAATTACCACCACATAACATTGTTAACAATGATTAATAGTTGATACTATCCTTGAATCAATATATACTTTTTAAGCAAGGATTTACTCTACGGTGTTGATTTTAAACATAAAAGAAGCCCTCTCAGCTTTACATAAAAGACAAGAGGGCATTAAAATATTCGATTAGAAGTAACGTTGAACATTAAACGTTACTCTATTTAATCACTTTAAGGAAGAATAAAAGTTTACTCTCTGATAAATTTGACCACAGACACATTTCCATTACGATCAAAAACCCTTAAGATACCTGCTTTTTGATACTGGGTTTGTAGATTCTGCCATCTGAATAATTCACCATTTTGAAGAGTGAGTGATCCTCGATCAATTAGTTGACCACTAAAATCATACAATTTCCATTCTATTTCTCCAGCCAAATCTGAAATAGACGAACCAGATACGCCTTTTACAGTTTCTGAATTCAGGATTGATCGAGCATTTGCAGAAGAGCAGTGATTTGCTAAATCATTGATAATCCAATTGTAGTGATTTATCAAGTACTGTCTCTCTGCTTCTGCATCACAATACCCCGCTGATACACCTAATTGTACTCCATCTTCTAATTTCGGTAATGCACTCCATCCTTTTAATATGAGATCATAATTGTCCGTTAATAACCCACTGTCTATAAACATATAAGACATATCCGTTACGGAAGAGACATCCCAACTACTTAAATCTCTATTAAAGGAAGTCGCTCCATAAAACATATAAGACATCTCTGTTATGGAAGAGACATCCCAATTACTTAAATCGCTATTAAAGGAAGTCGCTCTATTGAACATCCAATTCATATTCACACCCTTAACGGAAGAGACATCCCAATTACTTAAATCGCTATTAAAGGAAGTCGCTCCATAAAACATAGAACGCATATCCGTGACCGAAGAAACATCCCAACTGCTTAAATCGCTATTAAAGGAAGTCGCTCCTTGGAACATCCAACTCATAATACTAACGGAAGAGACATCCCAATTACTTAAATCACCATTAAAGGAACTTGCATCTACAAACATTAAAGACATATTCGTGACTGAAGAGACATCCCAATTACTTAAATCACCATTAAAGGAACTTGCTCCTCGAAACATAGTGTTCATATCCGTGACGGAAGATAAATCAGGGACGTCTGTGGCTGTGAATTCTTCTATTTTATTGCATTCATAAAACGATGATGACATAGAAGTAAAATGAGTTGATCCCCATTGCACTACATCAATAATACTCTTAGGGGCTGCAAAGTGATTTAAATCGCCTTTGATACGTATTGTATCGGGAGTAGTTGTATAGGAATGTGATAAAGTCCCATTGGTTGTAATTGTTTCCCAATTGTCATTATTTTCCCAATCAATATCAAAGGATGATGCTGTACTCACTGAAGGAAAATTTATTTCGGTTGTGCTTCCATCAACTACAATGACAAAATCTTCTGCTGAAATATCATCTTCACAGAAAAAACCACCATCATTGATTATCCAGCCATAGTTATCAATCAATGACTGTCTTTCTGCTGATGCCTCACAGTACTCCACCGATACACCTAAGTTTACGCCATTTGTTAATACGGGTAATGCACTCCAACCCTTTAATATAAGATCATAATTATCAGTTGATAGCCCACTGTCAATAAACATATCGTTCATATATCCCACGGAAGAAACGTTCCATAAGCTTAAATCACCATTAAAAGAACTAGCTCCTTGAAACATACTATTCATTAGATATACTAAAGAAACATCCCAATTACTTATATCGCCATTAAAGGAACTGGCTCCATTAAACATATGGTCCATACGAGTGACAGAAGATGCATTCCAGGTGCTTAGATCACTATTAAAAGAACTAGCTCCATTAAACATAGAAGACAAATCCGTGACGGAAGATAAATCAGGGACATCTGTTGCTGTAAATTTTTCTATTTTAGCACAGTCCTTAAAACTTGCTGCCATAGAGGTAAAATTAGTCGATCCCCATTGCACTACATCAATAATACTTTTGGGAGCTTCAAAGTGATTTAATTCGCCTCTGATACGTATTGTATTAGGAGTAGCTGTATAGGAATGTGATAAAGTTCCATTAGTCGTAATTGTTTCCCAATTGCCATTATTTTCCCAATCAATAGCAAAGGATGACGCTGTACTCACTGATGGGAAATTTATTTCGGTTGTACTTCCATCAACTACAATGACAAAGTCTTTGGCTAAAACCTCTGAACATATACCTCCATCATTGATTACCCAGCCAAACTTATCGATCAATGACTGTCTTTCTGCAAATGACTCACAATACCCCACTGATACATATAAGTTTATGCCATTTTTTAATGCCGGTAATGCACTCCAACCCTTTAATAAAAGATCATAATTATCCGTTGATAGGCCACTTTCGGTAAACATTCTGTTCATATATCCTACGGAAGAAACGTTCCATAAGCTTAAATCACCATTAAAAGAAGATGCTTCTGAAAACATCCAACTCATACTCGTCACGGAAGAGACATCCCAGTTACTTATATCGCCATTAAAGGAAGCAGCTCTTTCAAACATACCCGCCATACTTACGACAGATGAGACATCCCAACTACTTAAATCACCATTAAAAGAAGATGCTTCATAAAACATCCAAGGCATATTCTCTACAGAAGATAAATCAGGAACATCTGTGGCTGTGAATTTCTCTATTTTGTCGCATTGATAAAATGAATTCGTCATAGACGTGAAATTAGTCGCCCCCCATTGCACTACATCAATAATACTTTTGGGAGCTTGAAAGTGATTCAACTCACCTCTTATGCGAATGGTATCTGGTGCTGTTGTATATGAATGGGATATTGATCCATTGGTTGTAATTGTTTCCCAATTACCATTATTTTCCCAATCAATATCAAAGGATGATGCCGTATTCACTGATGGAAAATTTATTTCAGTTGTACTGCCATCAACTACAATGACAAAATCTTTTGCTACAACCTCTGCACATAGGCCTCCATCATTGATTATCCAGTCAAACCTATCGATCAATGACTGTCTTTCTGCATATGATTCACAATACTCCACAGATACATCCAATTCTACTCCATTTTTTAATTCTGTCAGTTCACTCCAACCCTTTAATAAAAGATCATAATTATCCGTTGATAGGCCACTGTCGGTTAACATATTGACCATTGATGTTACCTTGGATACATCCCAGTTACTTAAATCACAATTAAATAAAGACGCTTGATGAAACATCCAGCCCATATATCCTACGGATGAAACATCCCAGTTACTTAAATCACAATTAAAAGAGGACGCCTGATAAAACATCCTTCCCATAGTGACGACGGAAGAGACATTCCAACTCCTTAAATCACAATTAAAAGAGGATGCTCCTGCAAACATACTTCCCATTTTTACGACAGATGAGACATCCCAAGTACTTAAATCACTATTGAAGGAGGATGCTTCTGCAAACATCTGAGTCATATCTGAAACAGAAGATAAATCAGGGGCGTCTGTGGCAGTGAATTTTTCCAGTTTTTCACAATCATAAAACGATTTTACCATAGAGGTAAAATTAGTCGATCCCCATTGCACTACATCGATAATACTTTTGGGAGCTTGAAAGTGATTTAACTCACCTCTTATGCGAATGGTATCAGGAGCTGTTGTATATGAATGTGCTAAAGTTCCATTAGTCGTAATTGTTTCCCAATTGCCATTATTTTCCCAATCAATAGCAAAGGATGATGCTGTGCTCACTGATGGGAAACTTATTTCGGTTGTGCTTCCATCTACTACAATGACAAAATCTTCTGCTAAAACCTCTTCGCATAGACCTCCATCATTGATAGTCCAGCCAAACTTATCGACCAATGACTGTCTTTCTGCAAATGACTCACAATACTCCGCTGATACATCTAAGTTTACGTTATTTTTTAATGACGGTAATGCACTCCAACCCTTTAATATGCGATCATAATTATCCGTCGATAATCCACTGTCGGTAAACATCCTACTCATACCCGTAACGGAAGAGACATCCCAATTACTTATATCGCTATTAAAGGCAGTCGCTCTATCGAACATATAAGACATATCCGTGACCGAAGAGACATCCCAGGAACTCAAATCTCCATTAAAAGAAGTCGCTAGATAAAACATATAAGACATATCCGTGACCGAAGAGACATCCCATAAGCTTAAATCACCGTTAAAATGGTAAAGAAAGACAAACATCGAGTTCATATCCGTGACCGAAGAAACATCCCAATTACTTAAATCACCATTAAAGGCAGTCGCTCCGCCAAACATCGAGTTCATATCCGTGACCGAAGAAACATCCCAATTACTTAAATCACCATTAAAGGCAGTCGCTCCTTGAAACATAGAAGACATATTCGTGACCGAAGAGACATCCCATAAGCTTAAATTGCCATTAAAGGACAAAGTCTCATAAAACATAGAAGACATATCCGTGACGGAAGATAAATCAGGTAAATCACTAGCTGTAAATTTTTCTATTTTATGGCATTCATAAAACGATGATGACATAGAAGTAAAATTAGTCGCCCCCCATTGCACTACATCGATAATACTTTTGGGAGCTTCAAAGTGATTTAACTCACCTCTTATGCGAATGGTATCTGGTGCTGTTGTATATGAATGAGATATTGTACCATTGGTTGTGATTGTTTCCCAATTACCATTATTTTCCCAATCAATAGCAAAGGATGACGCTGTACTCACTGAAGGGAAATTTATTTCGGTTGTGCTACCATCTACTACAATGACAAAATCTTCTGCTAAAACATCCTCTTCACAGAAAAAACCACCATCATTGATAATCCAGCCATAGTTATCTATCAATGACTGTCTTTCTGCTTGTGCCTCACAATACTCTACTGATGCATCTAAGTTTACGTTATTTTTTAATGACGGTAATGCACTCCAACCCTTTAATATGCGATCATAATTATCCGTTGATAGGCCACTTTCAGTAAACATATTACTCATATTTACAACTGAAGAGACATCCCAGGAACTCAAATCTCCATCAAAGGAATCAGCACCTGAAAACATAGAAGACATATCAGTTACAGAAGAGACATCCCAACTACTTAAATCTCTATTAAAGGAAGTCGCTCTATGAAACATATAAGACATATCAGTTACAGAAGAGACATCCCAACTACTTAAATCTCTATTAAAGGAAGTCGCTCTATGAAACATAAAAGACATATTTGTGACGGAAGAGACATCCCAACTACTTAAATCTCTATTAAAGGAAGTCGCTCCATGAAACATACCAGGCATTTTTATTACTGAAGAAACATCCCAACTACTTAAATCACCATTAAAAGATTTAGCTCCGTTAAACATAAAATACATAAGCGTGACTGAAGAAACATCCCAACTACTTAAATCACCATTAAAAGATGAAGCAACACTAAACATATTAGACATATTCGTTACTGAAGAGACATCCCAATTGCTTAAATTGCCATTAAAGGAAGATGCTCCAGAAAACATAAAATTCATATCCGTTACTGAAGAGACATCCCAATTACTTAGATCACCATTAAAAGAAGATGCCTCATAAAACATATAAGACATATCCGTGACGGAAGATAAATCAGGTAAATCACTAGCTGTGAATTTTTCTATTTTATCACAGTCACTAAATGATGAATTCATAGAGGAAAAATTAGTCGATCCCCATTGCACTACATCAATAATACTTTTTGGAGCTTGAAAGTGATTTAACTCACCTCTTATGCGAATGGTATCTGGGGGTGTTGTATATGAATGAGATATTGTACCATTGGTTGTGATTGTTTCCCAATTGCCATTATTTTCCCAATCAATAGCAAAGGATGACGCTGTGGTCACTGATGGGAAGTTTATTTCAGTTGTGCTTCCATCAACTACAATGACAAAATCTTTTGCTAAAACCTCCTCGCATAGACCTCCATCATTGATAGTCCAGCCATAGTTATCTATCAATGACTGTCTTTCTGCTGATGACTCACAATACTCTACTGATGCATCTAATTGTACTCCATCTTCTAATTTCGGTAATGCACTCCAACCTTTTAATATGCGATCATAATTATCCGTTGATAATCCACTGTCCGTAAACAAACCATTCATAAAATGGATAGAAGATACATCCCAATTACTTATATCGCCATTAAAGGATGTCGCTCCGTTGAACATATTAGGCATAAATGCTACTGAAGAAACATCCCATAAGCTTATATCACCATTAAAAGAAGTCGCTTCCGAAAACATTGAACCTAGGTACTTGACCGAAGATACATCCCATAAGCTTATATCACCATTAAAGGAACTTGCGTCTCGAAACATACTAGTCATATCAGTTACTGAAGAGACATCCCAATTACTTATATCCCCATTAAAAGATGAAGCTTCAGAAAACATACCCCGTATATCCGTGACGGAAGAGACATCCCAACTACTTAAATCGCCATTAAAAGAAGTCGCTTTATAAAACATAGTGTTCATATCCGTGACCGAAGATAAATTAGGGACATCTGTGGCTGTGAATTTTTCTATTTTATCACAGCGTCTAAATGATGATGCCATAGAAGTAAAATGAGTCGACCCCCATTGCACTACATCAATAATACTTTTGGGAGCTTCAAAGTGATTTAACTCACCTCTTATACGAATGGTATCAGGAGCTGTTGTATATGAATGTGCTAAAGTACCATTGGTTGTGATTGTTTCCCAATTGCCATTATTTTCCCAATCAATAACAAAGGATGACGCTGTGGTCACTGATGGGAAGTTTATTTCGGTTGTACTTCCATCTACTACAATGACAAAATCTTTTGCTAAAACCTCTTCGCATAGACCTCCATCATTGATAGTCCAGCCATAGTTATCTATCAATGACTGTCTTTCTGCTTGTGCCTCACAATACTCTACTGATGCATCTAATTGTACTTTATCTTCTAATTCTGGTAATGCACTCCAACCCTTTAATATGCGATCATAATTATCCGTTGATAGGCCACTTTCAGTAAACATATTACTCATATTTACAACTGAAGAGACATCCCAGGAACTCAAATCTCCATCAAAAGAACTCGCTCGATCAAACATATGTCTCATATTGGTTGCTGCGGCAACATTCCAATTACTTAGATCTCCATTAAAATGCCCTGCTCTATAAAAAGCTGACCGAAAGGTTTGGATTGTTGAAACGTCCCATTGACTCAAGTCTCCATTGAAGGATCTACATCCACTGAAAATATAATTCAGGTCGGTAACATCTGATAAATCAGGTAAGTCTTGTGCTGAAAATGATTCCAATAGTAAACAGTGGTGGAAGGCATATTCCATACTTGTAAAATGCACATCTCCCCACTGTACTACATCAATAATATTTTTGGGGGCTTTAAAATGATTCAATTCTCCTCTTATGCGAAGGGTATCCAATACTCCCTCAAATTCATGGGATATTTCTTCCAATCCTGCTGTTGTGATCGTCTCCCAATTCCCATCATTATGCCAGTCTATTTCAAAAGACGACTGGGTGTTTGCACTAAACGTAATCGGTGACTGATCTTGCTGAACTACAATAATAAATTCAGAACTGTTCTCTTGTGCTAAGAGAAATTTTGGTAAGAGGAATAACAAATAAATAAATAAATGTCTCATAGTCTTAGGTTATTTTAATTTAGGATATAAGTACCAAGACAAACATTATTGAATACTAATTCTTATTTACTGTTTCGAAAATACTGTCTTTAAAAAACTAGCAATAGAACCTCTATTCATACATTTTTTAAAGTTATACTTACAAAAAATAGTTACAGAATTATTTATTTTATTATTGTTGGCTTTAGTACTTAGGACAAAAATACCAATACATTAAATGTTGATAAGTTTGTTCTTAAATAGTTTAGATTGAGTTTACATTATTTAGACTCCTAGCATAATATTTATCACCACAAGTAATTGTTAATGTTAATCAACAAAGAAATACTCATTAATAACACATAATTATTTGAGTTGAGCACTTCAAAAAGAAGCCTTCTTGCCTTTGAATACAAAGGCAAGAAGGCTTTGGAATAGTTAATTACTAATAACGTAATTATTCAAACATCATTTATTTAATCAATTTAAGGTAGAATAAAAGTTTACTCTTTGATAAATTTGATCACAGACACATTTCCATTACGATCAAAAACCCTTAAGATACCTGCTTTTTGATACTGGGTTTGTAGATTCTGCCATCTGAATGCTTCCCCATTTTGAAGAGTGAGTGATCCTTTGTCAATTAGTTGACCACTAAAATCATACAGTATCCACTCTATATCTCCAGCCAAATCTGAAATAGACGAACCTGATACTCCTTTTAGAGCTTCTGAATTCATGATTGATCGAGCATTTGTAGAGGAGCAGTTTTCTCCTAGATCATTGATAGTCCAATTGTAGTAATCTATCAAGTACTGTCTTTCTGCTTGTGCAGTACAATACCCCGCTGATACACCTAAGTTTACGAATGTTTTTAATGCCGGTAATGTACTCCACCCTACTAATAAGCTATCATAATTATCCGTTGATAATCCACTACTTATAAACATATTGTCCATCACAGTCACTTTGGATACATCCCATAAGCTTAAATTGCCATTAAAAGAAGTAGCATTATAAAACATATACCCCATACCACTAACGAAAGAGACATCCCAATTACTTATATCGCCATTAAAAGAAGTCGCTCCTTGGAACATAGAACGCATATCCAAGACCGAAGAGACATCCCAATTACTTATATCGCCATTAAAGGAAGTCGCTCCTTGGAACATAGAACGCATATCCGAGACCGAAGAGACATCCCAATTACTTATATCGCCATTAAAAGAAGTCGCTGCATTGAACATAGAACGTATATCCGTTACCGAAGAGACATCCCAATTACTTATATCACCATTAAAAGAGCTCGCATAATCAAACATAGAACTCATATTCGTTACCGAAGAGACATCCCAATTACTTATATCACCATTAAAGGAAGTAGTTCCATAAAAGATAAAAGACATGTTCGTTACCGAAGAGACATCCCAATTACTTATATCACCATTAAAGGAAGTTGCTCCATTGAACATAGAACTCATATTCGTTACCGAAGAGACATCCCAATTACTTATATCACCATTAAAAGAAGTCACTGCATAAAACATAGAGCGCATATCCGTTACCGAAGAGACATCCCAACTGCTTAAATCGCCATTAAAGGAAGTCGCTCCTTGGAACATCCAACTCATACTACTAACGGAGGAGACATCCCATAAGCTTAAATCACCATTAAAGGAACTTGCATCTACAAACATTAAAGACATATTCGTGACTGAAGAAACATCCCATAAGCTTAAATCACCATTAAAAGAACTTGCTCCTCGAAACATAGTATTCATATCCGTGACGGAAGATAAATCAGGGACGTCTGTGGCTGTAAATTTTTCTATTTTATCGCATTCATAAAACGATGTTGACATAGAAGTAAGATGAGTTGATCCCCATTGCACTACATCAATAATACTCTTAGGGGCTGCAAAGTGATTTAACTCGCCTCTGATACGTATTGTATCGGGAGTAGTTGTATAGGAATGTGACAAAGTTCCATTGGTTGTAATTGTTTCCCAATTGTCATTATTTTCCCAATCAATATCAAAAGATGATGCTGTGCTCACTGAAGGGAAATTTATTCTGGTTGTGCTTCCATCAACTACAATGACAAAATCTTCTGCTGAAATATCATCTTCACAGAAAAAACCACCATCATTGATGATCCAGCCATAGTTATCTATCAATGACTGTCTTTCTGCTGACGCCTCACAGTACTCCACCGATACATCTAAGTTTACGCCATTTTTTAATGCCGGTAATGCACTCCAACCCTTTAATAAAAGATCATAATTATCCGTTGATAGCCCACTGTCGGTAAACATCCTGTTCATATATCCCACGGAAGAAACGTTCCATAAGCTTAAATCACCATTAAAGGAAGTAGCTTCTGAAAACATCCAACTCATACTCGTAACGGAGGAGACATCCCAGTTACTTATATCGCCATTAAAGGAAGCAGCTCTTTCAAACATACCCGCCATACTTACGACAGAGGAGACATCCCAACCACTTAAATCACCATTAAAAGAAGATGCCTCATAAAACATCCCAGGCATATTCTCTACAGAAGATAAATCAGGAACATCTGTGGCTGTGAATCTCTCTATTTTGTCACATTTATAAAATGAATTCGACATAGAAGTAAAATTAGTCGACCCCCATTGTACTACATCTATTATACTCACAGGAGCTTGGAAGTGATTTAACTCGCCTCTTAGGCGGATCGTATCAGGAGTAGTTGTATAGGAATGTGCTAAAGTTCCATTAGTTGTAATTGTTTCCCAATTATCATTATTTTCCCAGTCAATAGCAAAGGATGATGCAGTACTCACTGAAGGAAAATTTATTTCAGTTGTACTTCCATCAACTACAATGACCAAGTCTTTGGCTACAACCTCTGCACATATACCTCCATCATTGATTACCCAGCCAAACTTATCGATTAATGACTGCCTTTCTGAATATGACTCACAATACTCCACTGATACATCTAAGTTTACGCCATTTGTTAATGCAGGTAATGCGCTCCAACCCTTTAATAAAAGATCATAATTATCTGTCGATAGGCTACTACCCACAAACATACCAGACATATATCCCACGGAAGAGACATTCCAACTACTTAAATCATCATTAAATGATGTAGCACCATTAAACATAGAAGACATAAATACGACAGATGAGACATCCCAACTACTTAAATTGCCAATAAAGGTGGTGGCTTCACTAAACATATAACCCATCCACTCAACAGAAGAAACGTCCCAGCTACTTAAATCGCCATTAAAAGAGGTAGCTCGGTAAAACATAGAGGTCATATTCTTAACAGAAGAGACATCCCAGGTACTTAGATCTCCATTAAAAGAACTTGCTCTGTCAAACATATAAGACATATCTGTGACAGAGGAGACATCCCAAGTGTTTAAATCTGCATTAACAGAAGTAGCACCATTAAACATGGAAGACATATCTATAACAGAAGAGACATCCCAGGTGCTTAAATCTGCATTAATAGAAGTAGCACCATTAAACATAGAAGACATATCTATGACAGAAGATAAATCGGGTAGATCGCTCGCTGTGAATTTTTGTATTTTATCACAATCCTTAAAACTTGCTGTCATGGAGGTAAAATGGGTTGATCCCCATTGCACTACATCAATAATACTTTTGGGAGCTTGAAAGTGATTTAACTCACCTCTTATGCGAATGGTATCTGGTGCTGTTGTATATGAATGGGATATTGATCCATTGGTTGTAATTGTTACCCAATTACCATTATTTTCCCAATCAATAGCAAAGGATGACGCTGTACTTACTGATGCAAAATTAATTTCAGTTGTACTGCCATCAACTACAATGACAAAATCTTTTGCTACAACCTCTACACATAAGCCTCCATCATTGATGATCCAGCCAAACTTATCGATCAATGACTCCCTTTCTGAATATGACTCACAATATTCCACTGATACATCTAATTGTACTCCGCTTTTTAATTCTGGCAGTTCACTCCAACCTATTAATAAGCGATCATAATTATCCGTTGACAGGCCACTTTCGGTAAACATGTTGACCATCCCGGTTACTTTGGATACATCCCAGTTACTTAAATCACCATTAAATAAAGACGCTTGATGAAACATCCAACCCATATACCCTACGGAAGAGACATCCCAATTACTTATATCGCCATTAAAGGAGGATGCTTGATAAAACATCCTGCCCATAGTGACGACGGAAGAGACATCCCAATTACTTAAATCTCCATTAAAGGAGGATGCTTCAGCAAAAACACTTCCCATTTTTTCGACGGAGGATACGTCCCAATTACTTATATCACCATTAAAGAAGGATGCTTCAGCAAACATCTGGGTCATATCCGTAACATTGGATAAGTCAGGGACATCTGTTGCTGTGAATTTCTCTATTTTGTCGCAATCAAAAAACGATTTTACCATAGAAGTAAAATGGGTCGATCCCCATTGCACTACATCAATAATACTTTTGGGAGCTTCAAAGTGATTTAACTCTCCTCTTATGCGGATGGTATCAGGAGCTGTTATATAGGAATGGGATATTGATCCATTGGTTGTAATAGTCTCCCAATTGCCATTATTTTCCCAATCAATAGCAAAGGATGACGCTGTACTCACTGACGGAAAATTGATTTCGGTTGTACTGCCATCAACTACAATGATAAAATCTTTTGCTACAACTTCTGCACATAAGCCTCCATCATTGATGATCCAGCCAAACTTATCGATCAATGACTGCCTTTCTGAATATGACTCACAATACTCCACTGATGCATCTAATTGTACTCCATTTTCTAATTCCGGTAATGCACTCCAACCCATTAATAGACGATCATAATTATCCGTTGACAGGCCACTGGCCGTAAACATATCACTCATAATTTTAACAGATGAAACGTCCCATGAACTTAAATCGCCGTTAAATGAAGTTGCATTGTGAAACATCCACATCATAGTTGTAACAGAAGATACATCCCATGAACTTAAATCGCTATTAAATGAGGATGTAAAACAAAACATACCAGCCATATCAGTAACAGATGAAACATCCCACGTGCTTAAATCACTATTAAATGAGGAAGACACAAAGCAAAACATATCAGACATATCTGTGACAGAAGAGACATTCCATGAACTTAAATCCCCAGCAAAAGATGAAGCTCCACTAAACATCCCTTCCATAGTCGTAACAGAAGAGACATCCCATAAACTCAGATCGCCATTAAAAGATGAAGCATCCCTAAACATCCATTCCATTCTCATAACAGATGACACATCCCATGAGCTTATATTGCCATTAAAGAATAAAGCTGTAGAAAACATAAAACTCATATCTGTAACGGAGGAAACATCCCATAAACTTAGGTCTCCATTAAAAGAAGTAGCGTCACTAAACATTTCTTTCATTGTAGTGACAGAAGATAAATCTGGTAGGTCAGTCGCTGTGAATTTTTCTATTTTTTCACAATCATAAAACGATTTTGACATGGAAGTAAAATGAGTCGATCCCCATTGCACTACATCAATAATACTTTTGGGAGCTTCAAAGTGATTTAACTCTCCTCTTATGCGGATGGTATCAGGAGCTGTTGTATATGAATGGGATATTGATCCATTGGTTGTAATTGTTTCCCAATTGCCATTATTTTCCCAATCAATAGCAAAGGATGACCCTGTACTCACTGACGGAAAACTTATTTCGGTTGTACTGCCATCAACTACAATGACAAAATCTTTTGCAAAAAGATTCTCGTCACAATAAAATCCGCCATCATTAATAATCCAGCCAAAATTATCGATCAATGACTGTCTTTCTGCTTGTGCTTCACAATACTCTACTGATGCATCTAATTGTACTCCTTCTATTAATTCGGGTAATGCACTCCATCCCTTTAATAAGCGATCATAGTTATCAGATGATAGGCCACTATTCGTAAACATAACTCTCATATCTGCTACTGAGGATACATTCCATAAACTTAAATCATTATTAAAGGATGTGTTTCCTCGAAACATACCATACATATTCGTAACTGAAGAAACATCCCATGAACTTATATCTCCATTAAAGGATTCGGCTTTTTCAAACATCCATTCCATATTTGTGACAGAAGAGACATCCCAAGAGCTTAAATCTCCATTAAAAGAAATCGCTCTACTAAATAATCCACTCAGTTTACGGACTGAAGACACATCCCATAAACTCAGATCTCCATTAAAAGAAATCGCTCTATTAAACATTGAACGCATTTCTGTGACAGAAGATAAATCAGGTAGATCACTTGCTGTGAATTTTTCTATTTTAACACAATCCTTAAAACTTTCTGTCAATGAAGTAAAATTAGTTGCCCCCCATTGTACTACATCAATAATACTTTTAGGAGCTTCAAAGTGATTTAACTCACCTCGTATACGGATGGTATCTGGTGCTGTTGTATATGTATGGGATATAGTACCATTGGTTGTGATGGTTTCCCAATTACCATTATTTTCCCAATCAATATCAAAGGATGATGCTGTACTTACAGATGGGAAAATTATTTCATTTGTACTGCCATCAACCACAATGACAAAATGTTCTGATAAAACTTCTTCGCATTGGCCACCATCATTAATAACCCAGCCAAAGTCGTCTATTAATGTCTGTCTTTCTGTGGCCGCTTCACAATACTCAGCTGATGCATCTAATTGAACACCATTGGATAAATTAGGTAGTTTACTCCAACTCTTTAAAAGGCGATCATAATTATCCGTTGATAGACCACTGTCGACAAACATATCTATCATGTTTACAACTGAAGATACATCCCAAGAGCTTAAATCTCCATTAAAAGAAGTCGCTTGATCAAACATATGTCTCATATTGGTTGCAGAGGAAACATTCCAATTACTTAGATCTCCATTAAAATTCGTTGCTCTATAAAAAGCAGATCGAAATGTTTGGATTGTTGAAACATCCCATTGACTCAAATCTCCATTGAAAACTTGACTCCCACTGAAAATAAAATTCATGTTGGCAACATCAGATAAATCAGGTAAGTCTTGTGCCGAAAATGATTCCAGCAGTAAACAATGTTGAAAAGAATGTTCCATACTTGTAAAATGTACATCTCCCCATTGAACTACATCAACAATATTTCTAGGTGCATATAAATGATTCAACTCACCTCTTATGCGGAGGGTATCCAATATTCCCTCAAATTCATGGGATATTTCTTCCATCCCTGCTGTTGTGATCGTCTCCCAATTCCCATCATTATGCCAGTCTATTTCAAAAGACGACTGGGTATTTGCACTAAACGTAATCGGTGACTGATCTTGCTGAACTACAATAATAAATTCAGAATTGTTTTCATGCCCAAAGAGAAATTTTGGCAGGAGGAGCAACAAATAAATTAATAAATGTCTCATAGTCATGGTTATTTTAATTTAGGATATAAGTACCAAGACAAACATTATTGAATACTAATTCTTATATTATTGTTTCGCGTTTTCACCTTAAAAATATAAGAAATAGAACCTCTAATCATACATTTTTTTAAGTTATACTCACAAAAAATAGTTACAGAATTATTTATTTTGTTATTGTTGGCTTTAGTACTTAGGACAAAAATATCAATACGTTAAGTGTTGATAAGTTTGTTCGTAATAGTTAGATTGAGTTAACATTATTTAGACTCCAAGTATAATATTTATCACCACACACAACTGTTAATATTTTACAACACAACACGAATCGACACAAACAAGACGACACTCATTAACAACATTTGATTTATATTCTTGATTTGGGAACATCAAAGAAGCCCTCTTGCTTTTGAATACAAAGTCAAGAGGGCTTTAGAATAGTCCAATATTAACTAACGGTATTTAATATACATTAAATGTTTCATCATTTTAAACTAGAATAAAATTTTAGTCTTTAACAAATTTGATTACAGACACATTTCCATTACGATCAAAAACCCTTAAGATTCCTGCTTTTTGATACTGATTTTGCAGATTTTGCCACCTGAATAATTCCCCATTTTGAAGAGTGAGTAATCCTCTATCTATTAGTTGTCCGCTAAAATCATACAATTTCCACTCTATATCCCCTGCCAAATCTGAAATAGATGAACCTGATACACCTTTTAGAGCATCTGACTTCATGATTGATCGAGCATTTGAAGAGGAGTTAATTTCTCCATGATCATTAATCTTCCAATTAAAATCATCGATTAATTTTTGTCTTCCAGTCTCTCCACTACTACTATAATGTGACGGCACATCTAACTCAACATTATTCTGTAATCTAGACAACATACTCCATTCCTCTAACAACTTATCATAATTTTCGGTAGACAAATCACTTCCTTCAAACATACTGACCATAGACTTTACTTTAAAAATCTCCCACTGGCTTAAATCGTCATTAAAGGACGAAGCTTGATTAAACATCCAACCCATATACCCGACGGAAGAGACATCCCAATTACTTATATCACTATTAAAGGAATAAGCTTTAAAAAACATCCAACCCATATACCCGACGGAAGAGACATCCCAATTACTTAAATTGCCATTAAAGGACGACGCTTCAGCAAACATCCTACCCATAGTGACAACAGATGAGACATCCCAATCATTTAAATCGCCATTAAAGGACGACGCTCTAGAAAACATACTTCCCATTTTTACAATGGAAGAGACATCCCAATTACTTAAATCGCCATTAAAGGACGTTGCTCCATAAAACATCTGCGTCATATCTGTAACAGAGGATAAATCAGGTACATCTGTAGCTGAGAATTTCTTCAGTTTAGTACAGCTTTTAAATGTTTTAAACATCGATGTAAAATGAACACCCCCCCATTGAACTACATCAACAATATTTCTAGGTGCATAAAAATGATTCAATTCACCTCTTATGCGGATGGTATCCAATTCACCTTCAAATTCATGTGATATCTCTTCCATCCCTGTAGTTGTGACCTTTTCCCAAACTCCATCATTATGCCAGTCAACTTCAAAAGATGATTGGGTGTTTGCACTAAACGTAATCGGTGACCGATCTTGCGACACAACAATAATAAATTCAGAATTGTTTTCATGTGCCAATAGTGGTTTTGATATGAAGAGTACTAAAAAAAAGTATAAATATTTCATAGTCAAGGTTATTTAAAGTGTTAATTTATATAAACAAAATACATGACGCTCTCAATAAAAAGAGTTGAGTAAGTTTGTCTTTTTCTTTTAACATTTAGACTTCCATCATAAATATTTGTCACCATTTAAAATTGTTAATGTTGATTAACGGACAACCCAGCCCACAAACTACTAAATCATGCTGCACTGAAAATAGTGGCTATTTCTTTCCTAATCAAGGCAGTTGGATTTGCAATATTTTTCGGATAAAAAGTCAAGCCACCTTTTGATTATATAGTTCCATAAATTGTTTTGAGTGATCTTTATCCAACTTTTGTTGCTGTCCCAATTAAACTGTTACTGTAATAAGAAAAAGTAATGTTTTAATATATTAACAATACTATGTGGTTATGCTTTTAAGGTTTTATCATCTAAATAGATAAATAAGCTTGTATGCTAAAAAGTTATTTGGTTACTGCTTGTCAAAATTTATAATTTGACTAAGAGCATGTTTTAAAATATCTCTTTTGGTAATAACACCCTTTCAGAACGCGAGTTTATTAATTTCGTTGACTATAGAACCACTATTTTCTTTAAAATTAATTTCCTCAAGTACTAAGACAAAATTATATAACACTAATTCATATTATTTTTTCCGATTACTGCCTTTCAAAAACTTTAAATAGAACCACTATTTATACGTTTTTGAGGATTTTACTCACAAAAATAATTAAGAATTAATTATCATTTATTTTTGGCTTAGTACTTACTACCAAAAACAACTCCTTTTCTTCTGTCCTATTTAACATACATGCTTTAAGTAAAAGGTTAACGATAAGTACGAGTAAATTTATAAATCATATTAGTTAACCAAAATAAGATTTTCTTAGCAATTAATTAGTAACACTAGCTATTCATAGAAAAGCTATTATGTAAATAAGATCTTGAAAAGATACCAACATTAGCGTGTTGACAAACACATTATTGGGCTTGGTAAATTGATCCTTTACGAAGCTTAACCAACTAAGAAATTAAAACTATATTTTTTTTTAATATTTAAATTTCTATAAAAATGAGTAATCTATGGAGATTTGTACGATCCAAGTACAATCTTATTTTATTGATCAACTTAATTCTAACTTCTTCTTTGTACTCACAAACTTCGCAAGAAACTAAAAAAGGTACTATTAGAGTTAAAATTAAATCTAATGAGATTGATTTTTTTAATCATCAATTACAAAAAATCGACAACAAGCAACTTTCAATTTACTCCACAGGATATCAAAAATTTGATCGTTTAAATGATAAATTTCATACGACAAAAATCAGGAGAGTTTTTCGTAATGCAGGAAAGTTTGAAGAACGTCACAAATCATATGGTTTTCATCAGTGGTATGAGATCGAAACAGATTCATTAAATGAATTTGGAGAGCTTTTGACATCATACAGTGAATTAGATATCATTGAGTTCGCGGAGCCAAAAACGGTATATAAAGTATTTGGTGATACCTCGAAAGAGCCTCCCAATGATCCTTTTTTTGATTTACAGTGGCATTATCATAACACAGGACAAAATTATGGAACCGAAGGAGCAGACATAAGTTTATTGGATGCTTGGAAGATAGAAACGGGTTTGCCTGATGTAGTTGTCGGTGTTATTGATGGCGGAATTGACACAGAACATCCTGATTTAAAGAACCGTTTATGGATCAATGTAGGTGAAATACCAGGTAACGGGATAGATGATGATGGCAATGGATATGTTGATGATTATTATGGTTGGAATTATGCCGATAATATGCCAACAATAATTCCTGATTCTCATGGAACACATGTAGCAGGTACTATTGGTGCTGAAAATAATAATGGCAAGGGAGTGTCAGGTATAGCAGGTGGTTCTGATTCTGAAAACGGCATAAGAATGATGTCTTTGCAGGTGTTCTCTCATCATATGGGTACCCCTACAGCAGGAGGTTTTGAAGAAGCTTTTGTTTATGCAGCCGATATGGGTGCTGTCATTACAAACAACTCTTGGGGTGGAGGGGTTGAATCAGAACTTCAGAAGGAGACCATCAGGTATTTTGTAGAAAATGCTGGTAAAGATGAAAACGGGCAACAGGTGGGACCTGTTGATGGTGGTGTTGCAGTTTTCGCTGCTGGCAATTTCGGATCGCTAAGTAATATTTACACAAGTCCAGCATTTTCATTTCCAGCAGTAATGGATGAAGTAATCAGTGTTGCTAACACTGATAATACCGATAAAAAAGCACTTTCTTCTTACTTTCATGAAACAGTTGACATTGCCGCACCAGGAACAGAAATTTATTCTACACTTCCTGGAGGGAAATATGGATTAATGTCCGGAACTTCAATGGCTGCGCCTCATGTAACTGGTGTAGCAGCATTAATTGCTTCTAGCAATGCTTATTCAATTAGTGCTGACCAAATCAAAGATCGATTGATAAATTATTCTACGAATATAGATCATATAAATGCTTCAATCATTGGTTATATTGGTAAAGGAAGATTAAATGCTTATAGTTCCCTGTTAAAAGACATTGCAGCTAAGCCTCAGATCGTATCTGATTGGGGCTTTCAATATATACAATCTACTGAAGTTAGAATAGGATGGGCTTTTGTTAATGATAATTTTGGTTTGACAACAAAAAAATATGAAATTCTTTTAGCTGAAGGAGAGTTTGATACCAAAACTGATTTTGATTCAGTGGCTAGTACTCAGATATTCGAAGCGGTAACAGGTAATGAATTTGCAAACTATGTCATAAAAAATTTATCTCCTTCAACTAAATATTCTTTAGGTATAAAATCAGTGGATCAATTTGGTAATAGATCAGAATTATCGGAAGTTTTTGTATTTACCACTTTTGAAGTTACAGATTTAGAATGGACTAATGAAGAGGAAGCCGAATTAGAATTAGATGTTTCTAATTATAATAACCCTACGACTTCGATATCTATTGTAAATCATAGCTCAAAACTCACGCAACTACAATATGTACTTAATGATTATGAAAATGATGATAAGTTATTACCATTGTCTAATCAAAGAAGTTTTTCTACTGTTCTACCGTTTACTTCTAGTGGTAGTCTAACCTTAAAACCATTTAGGTCAACTTACGTCTCTACTGAACCGACAAATGAGGAAAAAGAGTTAACATTATTACCTAGCAGTAAAATTATTGATTCGGTTTATCATGAACTTGGAGCTCTACCCCATGAAATGGTGGGGTATGATGGAGTAAGCTCTGAATATGCTAATAAATTTGTTGCTGAAAGGGATATTGAAATTGGAATGGTAAAAGCGTTTCTTTCTAGTGAAATGTATGAAAGTGTTCCCTATAGTGCATCAATTTTCATTGGAGGAGAAAATCAGCCTTCTGGTAGAGCTTTATCAACAGTAAACTTTTATGTAACAGATAAAAAAGATGGAGGATGGGTTGAAATATATTTCAAATCACCTATAAAAGTAAATGCTGGAGAAACTTTTTGGATTTCAATAGCAGCTCCTCAGGGAATATTTTCCCCAATCGGTGCTGATGATAACCTATCATGGTTAAATTCAGGAAAATCATTTTCAAGAGCTACTGATCAAATTCATAAAGAATATACAGATCTAACAAAATTGATGAGAGTATTATTAAAAATTAGAGCTTATGAAATAACAGAGAAGGCGGAATTAATAAGCTTCTCAAAGTCAATACATACTATTTCTAATGGAGAAGAGGCCAAAACAGATATTGTTTTGACAAATTCAAAAAAATGGAAAAATGGGAGGTATAAATTGCAGGTGCTTGGTGTACATGACGAACCAAGCAAAAGCCCTTTAGTGAAAAATGTATTTGTAAATGTCACAGGTAATACTCCTGCACTGACTTATGATATTGATGAAGTTTATTTTGGAACTCTCTTTGAAAACCAATCTCAGAATCAAAAGATATATATTAAAAATGAGGGAAATGCATCTTCTGAGCCGTTTAATATCAATATTTCTGAAGAAGAATATTTTGAGGTGTACCCAAATGAAGTGCCATCGATTGAACCGGGAAGTAGGTTTGAGGTAACTGTAAGTGCTAAGGCAACTGATGAAGTAATAGAAGTGGAAGATGAGATTACTTTTACTAATTCTTCTAAAAAAATACCTCTGAAGGTTAATAGAAAAATAGGTCCTAAGATTATTTCAAGTATTAATACAATTCAGTTTTTGGGAGATAGTGCTTTTAATATTACAGAGACGAGAGTTGCGGAATTTAGTTTGACAAATACTGGTGATGAACCTACTTTAGTAGTCTTTGAAAGTATTGAAGAGAGAGGTTATACAAGTTTTGTGAAAAATATTATACCATCAAGAGCATACATTAATGTTGGAGATACGGTATCCTTTATTGCTAATATAAATCCACATGGACTGATAATTAAATCACCTTATCAATCTGTTACTTTATATGCTAATCATTCAGTAGAGAGCACACCTATACACTTTGAAATAGAATTATTAGGGTTAGATAAACCTATACCTATTTATGATAGTATTGTTGATTTTGGAGAGGCCTACTATAATGAAGATTTATTGCTGACTACATCGTTTAGAATTCAAAATGGGAGTAATATGCCTGGAGATTTTGAATTAATAGATATTTCAGAAGGATTCTCATTTGGTAATTCTTATCCTCCATCTAGATTGTGGCCCAATAGTATGTTTGATTTCAGCTTAATAGCAACACCTGAAACAACTGGAGACTTAGAAGGATCTTTTTCATTTAAATTGGGAGATGATATTTATGAAGTAAAGTTGCAAGTTAAAGTAACTCCACACCCGACAATTTCTGTTGATTCATCTTCATTGATTAAAAGCAATGAATTTGTATATGGTGAAATACCTGAGGATAAGAGTACTATTATGGTGAAAAATGAATCCGAAGATGTTGATTTGATTTATTCATCGAAAAAGCCTTCATGGTTGAGGGAAGAAAATGAAATAATCAATGATTCAGAAGGATCAGATGGATATGGATATGAATATACTTTGCTCGATACTCTTATTTGGGAAGATATAAAAGATATTGGGTATAATATTAATCATGAATTGTTTCCTCCAGAGTTTGCCTATCAATACAAACTAGAAGGTTTTAAAATACCATTTTATGGGCATTATTATGATCGATTTATCGTTACTTCAGATGCATTAATCAGTTTTAATCAAGAGAAAAACATCGAAGACTTTTTTTATACCCAACCTCCTATTGGTTATGACATCGATAAAATGAGTTTTCCTAATGAAAGGGATCATGGAATTATTTCTGCATTTTTGCTCAAAACAGCTCCTAGCGGGTTAGATGACTCTGGTATTTATATCTACGAGCACGATGACCGAGTAATTATACAATTTGAAAAAATGCTAGCATATTTAAGTGGTTCTGTGGGTTTAAGTACACTAACTACTCTTCAAATGGTTCTTTACAAAAATGGAGATATAGATATTGCTTATAAAACATTACCTGATGATTTCGTAGACCAATGGATAGGGATGAAAAATATTGAGGGTAATCATGCTTGGCAATATTTGGACCATAGTTCACTTTATTTAGATATCATATTAGGGAAAATATTGAGAATTAAGGCTCCAAAGTTACATTCTCTACCTCCATTATCATCAAAGGAAATTACTTTAGAATATTTTGATAGCAATACACCTGTTGGAGAACATTATCAGGATTTGATTGTTCATAGTAATGATCTTCAGAACCCAGGAGTAGCTACTAAAATGAGTTTGAAAATAAATGGAGAAGCAGATTTATCGATAAAAGAAGAATCACTCATTTTTGATCAAGTTCCTTACCTTGAGGATTCGGTAACTAGCCAGTCTTTAACTTTTCATTTAATAAATGAAGGAAGCTTACCTGTTTTTACAACAGGTAAATTAAGACATAATACCACTTTCGACTTCAAACTAGATACTTTATTGGGTGCATTTACTGAGTTATCTATACCTATATCCTATAATGTACATTCACCTCATGAGGTTACAGATACATTGGATCTCTTTTTCGATAATGGTGAAATGCTATCTTTACCATTAGAAGGAAACGCTAAACTTCCCGCTGTTATGAATTATAACTTAGGTACAACTTCTAGAAATGATACTTTAGATATTCTAGTTAACCAGGGGCAAGCACCAGTTCATGTTATTGAGCTTTCTAATATTGGAGAAGAGCAAGTACTTGATTATAACTTAACATTAGGAATAGCAAAATATGGATGGGGAGTTGATAAAACAAACAATATTTTGCCTATGTCAAAAGCAAAAAGTAATGAGGAATCAAAAGAATCAATTGTAATTAATCACAATACTTTTGAGACTTTTTCAATGATGCAAAGTTATGATTTCAATACGTCCAAAGGGGGTAATATTTCAACAAACACTTTTGAGAAAATGAATAACGAGATATCTATTACTTCTTTTTCAGATTCAATTTCTTATGATTTCCCAACTAACGAACCTATGAGATTGTTGGGAAGACCTAATTCCGAGATACAATATGCCGGTAAATTTGAAGTAGATTCCCCTCAAGGTTTCACATTAACTCATATTAAAAATTTCTTTTTAAAACAATCTGAATCGGAATGGAAATTTGAAGTGATAAGAGGAGATACACCGAGTTCAAATGATGTAATCACATCACAAGCTTATGTACCTACATCTTTGTTAGGTGACATGGAGTTGATTAAGTTGGATAAACCTCTGTTTTTTGAACAAGGTGAAACATTTGTGATAAAAGTAATAACACCAGAAGATGTTCATTACAGTTTACCTGTAGATCTTGGAGTCCCTTCTGTTTTAGGAAAATATTTTATTACGATTAATGGTGGTGAACTTTGGGAAGAGATGTCTGATAGTTTTTACTATACTTATGCCATTAAATTAAGAGCTATGGATGCTTATGGTCAAGAGTGGGTAGATATCTCGCCTAGAACAGGCCAAATCAATTCTACTGAGAGTGATAGTATTACAATCACAACGAAAATGGATAATTTTGAAACAGGTAGTTATGAAGGATATTTGTACATAGATACAAATGAATCTCTAAACAAAAAGACGATATTACCAGTAGCAATTACTTATAACGCCGCCCCAATATGTAAAGATTCAACCCATATGATTCTTTCTGAAGGGGATAGCGTAACATGGCAAATCGCAATATATGATGCTGAAAATCAAAAGTTAAGTGTTTCTGACACATCAAATATGGAATTTTTTGAGTATGATATGAAAAATGATTCACTTAGTCTAAAGATGATGCCAAGCTATACAATGAGTGGTGATTACTTCCCTTCAATTGAAATTAAAGATGAATTAGGTGCAAAAACAAAGATTGATTTTTCTATTCATGTTATAGATAAAAAAGTAGCTCCGATTGTAGTCCAACCTTTTGATACTTTGGAAGTATATACCGGAAGTGAAAATATACTAGATCTAGAGGGGTATTTTGAGACTTTAGATGGGGAAAAGTTGTCTTATTATGTAAAAGGATTAGACGAAACTACTATAGCATGGGTAAATGGTAGTTTATTAACTATTTCTTCAGTTGGAGAGAAAAGTCAAAAAATTAGTATTGTTGCTGAAAATGAGTCGGGTTTGAATGTAGAAAGCGAACTCACAGTTTCTATAATTGAAGAGCCATTGTCTATTAATGGTAATTTGATGAATCAAAAGGTTTATCCAAACCCTACAGCATCTAATATTTTTGTAAAATTACCAAACTCTTTAATAAATACATCTTTCAATATAGAGGTGATGACTATTTTAGGAAAACAACTACTTTCAAAAGAGGTGAAAACAGATAAACCTATGATTGAAGTAGATCTTTCGACTATACCAAAAGGGTTATACATCTTGAATTTGAATAACGAAAATGGTAATAAAATATCGTATAAAGTTATAAAAGAGTAATCTTGCTCAAACCGTATTACCATTTTATGAAGTAAGTGAGACCGACATCCACATTACATAAGCAGTTGTAAAATTAATATCCAGACCTTTATGATTTTAATTTTACAACTGCTAAATACAGTTTGAATAGGATAAAAACACCATTAAAACACAGTAAAATTGAGCTTTTAATTTCTAGCCTTATCCCATCCAAATCAAAAAAAGGGATATGATAGTTAATTTGAGTATAAGTACAAGTACCTGTTCAAAATTATCTATAGCTTAAATGCATTTGAATTAAACTCAGGTTTCGTTAAAATTTTTCGCCTTAGCTATGGCTAGGACTGTAAATTTTGCCTTACCTGAGATCAATTCATTCTACATTTATAAACTATATTTAATTATGATCAGCTACTTACTTCTATTATACAAATAATAACAGCGATTGTAATTGTAATCTATAAAAAATAGTAAAGGCAACAATTGATGCCTTTACTTCTCATTACTAAAAGTTTAAATATATATTAATTAGCTTGTTCTACATCATTCTAAGTATTTAGGTGAATTAATCTTTTGATAAGGTGATAAGTTATTCTTCACAAAAGTAAATTTCTTTTTTTTTGACTTCTGTTTATTGTAGCTTAAGTACTAAGACAAAATTATTTAATACTAATTCTTATTTAGCGATTACTTCAAAAAACTATAAATAGAACTACTATTCGTGTGCTTTGTAGCGTCGTACTCAAAAAAATAATTAAGAATTAAATATTTTTGGCTTAGTACTAACCTCGATTAAAATCAGATAACAACGTGAGAAATATCTCATTGAACTCACTTTAATTAAACAAGTTTGTATTTGAGATTGGAGCTTCTACTTAAAAGTTATAACTTGGTAAAACAAATAGATTGTTGGCTTTTCTCAATATGTATACTTTTTATCTGCTAATTATAGGGTCAGAGTTGCCATCTGGGTCTCCATTTACTGTACTCGAAACTAAGGGAGTGTCACCAAATAAATAGACACCTGCTGCATGAGGTGCGGCCATTGATGTTCCATTACTATAGGCATACCCTCCTCCCAAATAGGTTGAATAGATATTTACACCTGGTGCACACCAGTCAACAGGTGCTCCGTAATTAGAAAATAAAGCAAAATTATCATTGATATCTGATGCGGAAATTGTATATATATTTGTTCCATTTGCTCTAGCTGGAGAAACGTACGATGCATCCCAAGAATAGTTACCTGCTGATAGAAAAAACTTTACACCAGAATGAGAAGCAGCAAATTCAACAGCTTCATCTAGAGGAGGGAACTCAACAGGTAACCCTAAGCTTAGGTTAGCAACATCTCCGGGTTTACCATTGGCTGCAACAAAGTCAATACCTGCAAAAAGGGTAGAAAGAGTACCTGATCCACTGTAGTCTAGAACTTTCACAGGAATAACAGTTGCCCCTGCAGCGACACCAACAACTCCAATTGCATTATCAATGGCTCCTATTGTTCCAGCTACATGGGTGCCATGTCCATATTCGTCATTTAGAGAGCTACCATTTCTTGTGTCATGAAATGAATTAAATCCCATTGATTCATTTACATTCAGGTCAGGATGATCTAGATCTATGCCTGAATCAAGAATATAGGCGACGTTATTTCCATTGTAGCTAACGCCACCGTTTACACGTTTTATCCCCCATGGTATAGATTGAGAGGAGGATGAAGCCTCAACTTTATTAACGCTATGAGATTCAAGAGTCACAACCTCATCTTTTATCATCCTAAGTATTCTCGGGTCATTGCGAATTTGATCAAGTTTTTGCTTGTCGGAAATTTGAATAGAAAAACCATTAAAAATGCCCCCATAAACTTGATTCACTTTAAGTTTAGAAATTTTGTATTCTATTGCAAAGTTGTTAGCATCCTTCTTCATTAAGTCTTGTTTGACAAGATACGAGATGTTAGATTTTCTTGAGTTAGAAGATGGAGTTTCTTTTAAAAAAACAATATAATTGTCTTCAACACTAGTCGACAATTCTTTATCATTAGTTTTATTTAAAAAAAATTCTTCATTACTGGTACATGAAATTACAAACACGCCAATAATTAGCATGCAGTTTCGTTTAATGATTGAGATTTTCATTTTTTGTAGTTTTAAAGGTTTGGTTTAGTAATGAGCTCATTTAAATATTGCAATAAATGTTAAATAAATGAAATAAACAATAACATAGTTAACATAATAAATGTTAATGATTATTGCTATTGAAACTCAGGTTTACTATCTGAAAATACTGTGTTTTTGATAATGTACTAAACCCTCTCTTAAATTACCCCTTTTAAGGATTCATCTTTGATCATTCGTTTACACCATTTATTACCTTACAATTAAATATTGAATATGCACTTTTTTGAATATTAACATCAGATGATTTGATTTTTCTCAAAGTCCTTGTGCCATCTATTATTGACATCAACACTTTTAAGAAGTAAGCCATTTTGTGTTCTGTTCCTATTCCTTTCTTTTATGTTTAAAACAAGGGGAAATATCTATTTTGTACAAATACTTCCCAAATAGATAACACTATAAAATGTGTCGACTTTGATTTCGAAATTAGTATTACTGAAAAGCTAACTCGTTTGTTCATAGCATTATATGTTCGTTTATTTATATTAACAATAGTGCAATGTTATTTTAAATAACTTTAGTGAAAAGTTACGGTGTCCAGAATTCAGTCATAGGTTTTCTGGACACAAATTCACAGTAATCATGTGTTATAAAGGCTGTTTCTATTAAGGGCAGCTTTTTATTTTTTTAACAGTAATAACATTCTCAATTTTATACTGGATTGCAAGTGTAGAAATGAGAAATCTCAATTTATGAGTTGATTCATCTGCTAAATACTTAGAAAAGGCCATAAGAACGAAAAAGAAGCTATTTTAATTGAAATTCACAAAAAAGTGATTAGTATTATTTTTAGCTCTTTTCCAAGCCTTTAAAATCATTTTTTAAGCTATCATGTCTTCAAACATTGACATCCTACAATAGAGAGGTCAAAATGAGTTCAGATGCTAGTTAAATATAACCAATTTTGATTTGTTGGAATATTAAGTAAGATCAGACACCCATGCTTTTGTTTGTACATCTTTCTTAAAATTAGGCTCAGTATATTTAGAGCTACCTTATATTTGCAACTAGGACTTTTTATTTTTGTTTATTAAACATTATCACGGTTAATTATTTAAAGTCCTAAATTTAACTCTCAGGTTATGTAGTAAGCCTACACAACCTTTATTAAAAGGTCATATATATTAGGCGACCTAAGGTATATTTTTTGACTTAGAATTTTTAGTCTTTTTACTCCTGAAAAAGCATGTTCAACTTTGATTCTTAAACTTGATATCCCCTTATTTATCTGTTTCTGCAGACTAGATGTTTTTTTATATTTTGATGTTTTATAAGGGAGAATAACATTTTCATGCTTTTTATCTGCTCCTAAAAATCCTAAATCAACAAGTATATTTATAGAGGTTTTTTTAATCATTAGGTCATCCCATATACTTTTATCATGTACACTTCCTTCATAAGTATCACTAATGAAGTGAATAAAACCAGTGTGATCTGTAAAAGCCAGACTTTTAAGTGTGCGATTTCTTTTTCACGCTATAGTACTCTTTTTGAACATCATTGTCAATACTTCTAGTGATCTGTCTTTCTGTTACATCACACAGAATGTTATCTAAATTTTCAGGGATTTCAAAAGATTCATTCGAGTGAAAAACTAAAGAACATTTCTTTAGACTATGAAATAAAACGGGTAAAAGAAATGCTATCCATTCACTTACTTTTGATTGACTCATTTGAAAATGAGATGCCATAAAATGCAGATTAGGATACTCTTTTATATAAATCAATATGAACTCTAGTTTTTTAGAACTCCCATGTAAACTCGACAATTTTGATTCTTTAAATTTAGGATAGGATCTTCTTTTACCCTTCAGGGTGAAATGTAAAATCTTATCATCTACTTGTTTGGAAAATTCTTTCAATAAAAACTCAAACTCTACTTGAGTAAAGGAGGTTAATGGATTAAGTTTGTTCAAGGTGGCTTAGTTGTAATAGGTTTGTTTGGATTGGCGTCTAACAAAACAAATATATTAAGCCATTTTTTCTTCATAAGATATTAACCGTGATAAAGTCTATTATTGAACCTTATAAACGCAAAAGCACTACCAATTCAATTTGCTACTACTAACTATATACTTTGCAATAGGAAGTTAATGTTGTTCGAGGAATTGAAACTGATTAACAATGTTAATATACTGATATATAAGTGGTTAGTTTGTTTTGATATGTAAATGTAAGGGGGGGTGTATTAAAAATGTAATGAATACAAAGGTGTAGTTAAATTACAATTGTGCTAAAATTGTCAGCGTCAAAAAACAAACTTCAATGTTCTTGTGGATTTTTTTATGATTTACAGGTAAACATTTCTAATTATTTAAACTATTACAATATATCACAATGAAATTTCATCGTATAATTTTCATCTTTTTGATGATTTTATTGAGCGTCTTATCATATGCCCAAAATAAGAGTAGCTCAACTTTTATGAAAAGCGGAACGATAAAGGTAAAATTTAAGCCAGAAACAGCAGGAAAACTATCTTCATTACCTACATCCTTTTCAGCTTCACTATACAATAACGCTGCATTAGAAATTGTAGCCAAAAGGTATAAAGCTACCCCAATGAGAAGACTCTTTAAAAAGTCACCCAATGAAGCGCTTGAAGAAAGACACAGAAAGCATGGATTACATTTATGGTATATTTTTGAAGTTGACTCAACTGTGGATATTAATGAAGTAATGTCAGCTTATGGAGAAGTTGATCAGTTTTCTTTAGTAGAAGGAGAATATATCAAAACATTAAGCCCATATCAGGCAACTAAAGTAAATTTATTAGCGACATCAACTGATAACCTTCCTTTTGATGACGTACATTTGACTAAGCAATGGCATTATAAATATGATAATCAATTTGATACTATAAAAAACGGATTTGATATTAATTTATTCGAAGCATGGAAACTAAATACAGGTAGCCCAGAGGTAATAGTTTCAATACATGATGAAGGTGTTGATACAAGTCATCCTGATTTAGTGGAAAATATTTGGATCAATCTAGCGGAGTTGAATGGTGAGCCTGGAGTAGATGATGATAATAATGGTTATGTTGATGATGTAAACGGTTGGAATTTTACCGAAAATAAAGGTGAAATCTCTCCTCAAAATCATGGTACCCATGTAGCAGGAACTGTTTCAGCAACAAATAATAATGGAATAGGTGTAGCAGGTGTAGCAGGAGGTTCTGGAAATAGCGATGGAGTGCGTATTATGCCAATGCAATTTTTAGGAGGTGGAAGTGTAGCATCATCTTATGTTTATGCCGCTGATAATGGTGCCGTAATCTCACAAAACTCTTGGGGGTATACTGTTCCTGGTTTGTATGAGCAATCAGTATTAGATGCTATAGATTATTTTATCTCAGAAGCTGGGAACTACCCTGATTCTCCGATGAAAGGAGGTATTGTCATTTTTGCAGCAGGTAATGCTAATCATGATGGCGAGTGGTGGCCAGGTTACTATGATAAATGCTTGACGGTGGGAGCTATAGGTCCTGATGGAAAGAAAACATCATATTCTAATTATGGAGAGTGGGTGGACATTTCAGCACCAGGAGGTGAATTTAAATATGGAAGTGCTGCAGGTGTTTTGTCAACTTTTCCTAATGGTGAATATGGTTATTTAAATGGTACATCTATGGCATGTCCTCATGTTTCAGGAATAGCAGCTTTAGTTTTGTCGAATACTTCTGACGTAATAACTCCTGATCAATTACGTAAGATTTTACTAACTTCCAATCAGCCCATAGAACATATAAATAAGGAATATTCAGGAAAGTTAGGTACAGGAAATATTGATGCAAATTTAGCATTACAAGAAGATAATGGAATAGCACCTGATAAGATTAATGATTTATCAGTAAAAAAAATCTCTAATGATTTTGTTATATTAAAGTGGACAGTACCTTCAGATAAGGATGATACCACACCAGAAGAGTTTAAACTTTATTTTGATACTAAGGAATTGAATGGAGACAATTTAACTTCTGCAGAAGATCATATTACTATTCCTATTATTGAGAATATTGGTGATACAATCACTTTTGAAGTGAAAAAGTTACTTGGGTTGACAGATTATTTTTTCGCTGTTGAAAGTGTTGATCGTTGGGGGAATGTCTCAGAAGAGTCAAATATCCTTACAGTTACAACAAATGCAGGACCTAAAATAGTTTTATCAGAAGATGCAGACAATATTGAAATTATCACAAACTCAGGTAATGAATACCAAAATACTCATACTTTCAATATTAGGAACGAAGAAGAGGGGTTATTACGTTGGACATTTTCGTCACGACATGTAAATAGTAGCTTATCTTACTATCATCAGAAGTCAGATGTTATTTACAGCGGAGAAACAAAAGAAGCAAGGTTAGCAAACCTTGGCATTAATCCGGCAAGTGAAAAAGCACAACTAATTGCTAATGCACATGCAGTTGCTCCAATGTTTTTCGAAAGTGTAGAAAAATACTACGGAGATAGGAGAGTGGCAAGCCTTCTGGGAGACTCAGATACAACATTATCAAATTCAGCTGCAACAATTTATCATGTGACAGAAGAGGAAGGTTTTAATTTAACGGATATCAATTTTTGGTTGAGAAGTAATCCAGAGAGAAAAGATGTAATATTCGAAATTTATAGTGGAGAAATTTTAACACCTGAAAATTTACTTTTAACACAAGAATACAGAAGTCATACACCCAATCAGCATAATGCTGAAGTTCGTTTAAATGAACAATTGTATTTCAAAAAAGGAGAAACGTTTACTATCGTTTGTCATATACCAGCTGGCATATTATACCCATTAGGTGCTTCAAAAACAATGGAGCCATCAGAAGCATACAATTCTTTGATTTCGTTAGATTGGGGACAAACTTGGATATCGTTACCACAAGCTATGAAGGGTGATGAAAATTATGTTTGGAATATGATAGCGATTTCAAATTATGGGTATTTGGGTGAATATATTACACTAACACCAGCTTCAGGAGAAGTAGATGAAAAAAGTGAAATGGAGGTACAATTAGATATAAATGCCTCTAAACTGATTAATGGAAATTACCAATTAGTAGGGATTATTGAATCTAATGATGATCAACAATCTGAATTACGGATACCCATGAATGTAGTAGTATCGGATCAATTACCTGAGTTAGCCACTATACAGTTATTGGAATTCGGGAATGTTTTTGTAGGAGAGGAGAAAGAATTGGTTGTCACATTAGTAAATAATGGTTATGGTAATTTTAATGATGTTCAATTGATCTCGACAAATGATGATTTTGAATTTGAAACTTATCCTATTTCACAAGTTAAAGCGTTATCAAAAGTAGATTATTTGGTGAAGTTTAAACCTTCAATATCGGGAAATATCAATGCCATTTTAAAATTTGAGGGGAGTAATGGAATGCACTCAGTAAGATTGTTTGGAGTTGGAGCCGCTCCTTCAGAAATTGAGGTTACCCCAATGAGCCAAGAAGTAACAGATGTAACAATTGGTGATGAGATACAAGCATCAATTACAGTTTCGAATAAAGGAGAGTACCCATTGACGTACTTTATTCCAGGTTTTGGAGATGAAAAAGTAATTGAAGAATGGGACCTTGATTACCATTCTTATGGTTATCGTCCTAAAGTAAGCCATAAAGGAGAAACAGATTATGAGTGGATAGAAATAAGTGACACAGGTATTGACATTACTGATTTCATGAAAAAATATGATAGAAAGGAATTAGAAACTCAATTCTATCCTATAGAATTGCCATTTGAATTTCCTTTCTATGATAAAAAGTATACAACTTTATATTTCACCTCTTATGTGATAATGACCGTTAGTGATTCAATTAGACTATTAAACGATCCTATACTTGATTATTCTTTAGAGGGGATAGAAGGGATGGTTTCTGCAATTGGAAATATACATAGTTTTAGTGCCGGAGGTAAGGTTTTTTATCAGGTAACATCTGATAAGTTGATTGTTCAATATGAAGCAATTACACTCCAAAATAATTCACAAGAACAAGTAACACTTCAATTTGTAATATATGATAATGGTACCATTCGTTTAAATTATAAAGATGTTGAGAATAGATCAGAATCTATTCGATATCTATGGAATGTTTTAATTGAAAATCCAGAAAGGAATGACGGGTTTAGATTAGCAGGGTTTGGAGAAGAGAAATATGGTTATAAAAATCTGAATATGAAGTGGATGAATGAAATGTCAATTGAATTCTCTTATCCAGGTCCTGATATTATTAAGAACATCTCAAATGCATCTGGTATACTAATGCCAGGAGAGGCAAATATTCTTGATATTGCTATTAATACAGATGAGTTAAATCAAGGGGTGATTAATAAAAATATTAATATTATCCATAATGACCCTAATAGTGGATCACAGTTGCCAAACATTCAATTGGATATCACTAATGGAGGTACAGCTTCAATGAAACTTCAAAAAGATACAATTGATTTCGGTGAAGTATATCAAGAGAAAGAGTTTTTTGATCGTTTTAAAATAGAAAATATTGGTACTGCCAATTTAAATGTAAAAAGTGTTTCTTTAAACAGTGATCGTTTTGTTTTAGAAGGTTTGACTTCACCAGTTATCAAACCAAAACATTTTCAATTTTATACCATTTCTGCTCTATCAGATATAATAGGTAAAAATTCAGCAGAGATTCAAATTACCTTAGAGGATAATTCTGTGGAAACAATTACTGTGATGGCAGATATAAGGAAAGCACCAAAAATTGAGGTAGATACAACAGCAGTTGACTTCCTTTTAAGTCAAGGTTCTAAAGATCTTTTTGATTTAAAAATTGATAATGTTGGTGATACAACATTGGAAGTAGCAGTTTCAGCAACTGATTGGTTATATGAGAATAGAATGACAGCCGCAGGTCTGGATACCGTAAAAAACTTTACATATACTTATAGAAATTCCACCGACGAATTTGGAGGGCCAGAATATTCTTGGATTGATATTCTTGGTCTAGAAGGTACAGAACATATTCACTCTGACTCAATAGATATTAATACCCCAGAAAGGTGTTGGTTTCCTGTCGAATTACCTTGGGAATTTAACTATTATGGTAATAATTATACCTCAATGCATATTGGTTATAATGGAGTGATCACATTTGCAGGTTTACTTGATATAGAAATTTTTAATAGTAAATTACCTTCTGATCGGGTTCCAAACTCCATTTTACCAATGTGGTGTGGTGGAAATTATTATCCTAATAATGAATTGGAAGCAAAAAATATGGGGATATTTCACCATTCATTTGATGACAAGATGGTCATCACATTTCAATCCATAAGGGATATTTTTGGTACAGGAGATCCTATTTCTTTTCAAGTAATATTATACAAAGATGGTACTTTCAAATTTCAATATAAATTAGAAGGTTTAGGAAGAGAAAGCTTAACAATATATTCAACAATAGGTCTTCAAAATGAGGACTTGTCAGATTATATTTCTATCAGTTATCAAACTCATTTGAAAATTGAAAGTGGACTTGCAATATCGCTATCTCCATCATCAAAATTTAATGTAGAAGCGGGAGGTTCTATCACAAAAACAATGAGGTTAGATGCATCTAAAGTGTATGGAGGTTTACATGATGCTTCAATTATTATACAATCTAATTCTCCAAACCAGGAGTACCTTGAAAAAAAAGTAAGACTAAATGTAATTGGTATCCCAATAGTTGAGATACCTGACACATTGAGCTATGGAGAGGTAGTTGTAGAGAATTTGGGATCGAAGTATAAAAGTTACACCGAAAGTGTACTGATTAAAAATACAGGTACTCAAGAGGTCTTCATCAATTCAATTTCATTAGAAAATGGAGATGATATCAAAGGAGAACTTGAAGTTGATGATGGTATTGGTGGGACTTTTTGGATGGATATAGAGTACTTAAGAAATCCGATTAGTATTAAACCAAATATTGAAAGAGGATTGAGATTAATATTTTCACCTTCAACACATAAAGTAATAAATGAAAGAGTTAAAATTACTTTTTCAGATGGGACTGAACGTGCAATTATTGTTGATGGAGAAGCTTTATTACCTCCAGTTGGAGTAATTTCTGAAGAAGTATTAGTAGTTCAATTGAATACAAATACAGAGGAAAAAGAAGTGTCATTTAACCTTGCAAATAAGGGGGCATCAGTACTGAATTATGACTTAAAGGTGAATTACTTCCGTGATTCTACTGCAATTTCTTCATCTAAGTTAACAAATAAAGCTCTTGACTCAAATAAAATGGTATTAGCAAGAAAAGAAGCAGAAATGTCTAATCTAATGATTGCTGATACAAAGAATGAAGATTATAATAGAATTTTATATTATGGTTTTTCTGATCAGCCTAATACCTATGTTGGTTTTGTAGGTCAAGGTAATTTTGTAGCGTCGACTCATTTTAATGGGGGGGAAGAAGGATTTAATATTTCTCATGTAATGTCCTATTTAAATTACGAGACATTGTCAATTGGTGAAATAAAGGTTGAAATAAGAGCTGGAGGAGCGTCTATTTATGATGCTACCTTATTAACAGAAACCACTTATAGTTTTAACAATGATAAACCTAAGGAAAGTGAGTGGTTAGAAGTTCCGCTTGATGAAGTGGTTTCTATTTACCCTAACGAAGATTTTTATGTGATTTTTTCATATCCATTTGATATTAATTTTCCTCAAGGTATAACAAATGGAGAGCAATCTATCAATAGATTTATGTATCTATCCGAAGGAGTGTGGTATGATTTGCAAGCAGGAGGTTATGGTAGAGATGTTTTCATGATGAAGGTAGCAGAAAAAGATTATGAAGATAATTCTTGGGTAGTATTAGATCATAAAAATGGTGAAGTTCATGCAAACGCAAATGCTGATATTTCACTAATAATAAAAGGAGTAGAAAATGAGTCACAAAGTCACCGAGCTGAAATTATTGTACAAACTAATGACGTCAACACTCCTAAGCAAACTGTGGAGTTGATAAGAAATATGAATCGAGCTCCATATGCAGAGGGTATTGAAAATCATTATGAAGTAATGGAGAATGATACACTAAACCTTTCATTTGTTGTAAAAGATAGAGAAGGTCACACTTTCACTATAAGTACAAAACATGAAGAGCTGACATTAACCCAAAATGTTGATACAGTTTCCTTGAGTATGCCTACGGAT
>NZ_JABANE010000077.1 GCF_012844305.1 Flammeovirga aprica JL-4 | reverse complement strand
TAAACCCTCTTACTAAGTAAACCTCCTTCTTGGAATATTACAAGTAATGATTGATATACAAACCTAAGGTTCAGTCATGGTGCACGAAATTTTTGAGCCATTTCTTTTGTTACAGTACTTAAAGTACTGATCGCATTGTTAGGTAAGCTTTAAATTATCTGTTTTACAAATGCTTTTGGTAGTATTCTAAAATAAATAAAGTCGTTTTATCAGTCGTTAAGTGGTTTACAATCAGTTTCATATTGAAAATGTTGTATACAACTTGAAAACTACTTCAATCCTACTTCATTGAAATAATAGCAATTTCATTTAAAACGATGTCTTAATAGTGTTTATGAAGCATCGATGTAGTACATAAAACCCATGTATTTGCCCCAAAAACAAAAGGTGTACGTCAAAACTGCTCAAAATGAAGAATTGATTGCTGTAACTCTAGTAGTACTAAAATATTATTTTCTTCATTACGCATCTGTTAAGTTTGAGTCATAAGGTTAGAACAACTATCGCCTTATTTTAAATGAGTTTCAATGCTCATTCTAGCTATGAAATTTAGAAGTCCATTTCACCGGATTTCTAGTTTGTATTAAATGAAATGAAATAATCAAAATTGAAATGAAAAGACTAACGTTACTTTTTTTTACTACACTAGTAGTCTTGGGTGCGTATGCTCAAAATTGTCCACCGTCACATCCTTATGAAGCATGTGGAAGATGCTGGGAAAGTGCATCACAAGCTCAATCGGGAGGATGTAATGAAACAAATGAGCCAGATAATCCTCCTGCAGCACCTTCAAATTTGGTGTCTGCTTCAGTAACAACAACTTCAGTAAGTATTCAATGGAATGATAACAGTTCTGATGAAGAAGGTTTTGAAATTTATAGAAATAACAGTCTAGTAGCTACAGTAGGTGCTAATGTTACTTCTTATACGAGTCAAAACTTATCAAGCAGTACGACCTATTCTTTTGAAGTATTAGCTTACAATGGTAGTTTAAAATCGTCAAAATCAAACACACTTCAAGTAACAACGGAAGAGGAGCAAAGCACAGCTCCTGCAGCACCTTCTAATTTGGTGTCGACTTCAGTAACAACAACTTCAGTAGGTCTTCAGTGGAACGATAACAGTTCTGATGAAGAAGGTTTTGAAATTTACAGAAATAACAGTTTAGTAGCTACAGTAGGTGCTAATGTTACTTCTTACAACAATCAAAACTTGTCAAGCAATACTACTTACACTTTTGAAGTGTTGGCTTACAGTGGTAGTTTAAAATCGTCTAGATCAAATGCGCTTCAAGCCACGACGGAAAAAGATGATATTCCTGTGGATGAACTTGGCAATGTTTCACTTTCATCTAGAGATGAAGGTAATGGTTGGGTAGTTGAATGGAACAGCGTAACTAATGCGACAGCTTATTCATTAAACATCACAACAAAAGATGGAAACACTACACTTTCTAATGATAATATTGTAGTAACAGGACTTTCTTACTCAGAAAACAATCCTACAGAAGACATCACTTATGTTTACACGCTAACAGCATCGAATGCTACAGCAACGAAACAGTCTAATCCTGTACAGAAAATCAGATCAAGCTGTAACGGTGGTACGGCTGATGAACAAGGTAAAGTTTCTGGTAAGTTTACACCTAAGAATGGAAAAATATTAATGTTCTTAGGACAAGACAATAACTCTATCGATGAGTATGTAAACACAGGACAGTTCCCAGCAATTGGAGGTTTCACAAACTATACAAACATTTATGATTTTGCTGGTTTGGAAAACATCAATAATTATGGAAGTGGTGATATGTGTATTCAATGTGGTATCGATAAATACCCTTCAGCAGCGGTAGCGATTGGATTATATATGGTTGAAGACAATGATGGAAAAGGAGAAGATCATCCAAACGGTTTGACTGATGTGGTCAATGGTGTATATGATGCATCTATTGATAAATTTGCCAACTTTGCGAAAGCTAACCCTACAACGCCATTCTTCTTAAGAATAGGTTATGAATTTGATGGGACATGGAACTTCTATGATCCTACAAAATACATCAATGCTTACCGTTATTTAGTAGACCGATTGAATGCACAAGGCGTTGAAAATGTAGCGTATGTATGGCAGTCAGCAGCTTATGGTTTTACATATAATTCAAACCCTATTGATGCATGGTATCCAGGTGATGAGTATGTGGATTATATCGGTTTGTCTTTCTTCTTCTATGATGAAGGTTTCAATGGTCCAAACTTACAATTCTTATTGGATATGGCGAGAAACAAGCAAAAGCCAGTGATGATGGCTGAAGTTTCTGCTCAGTATTATGATTTTGATGAAAATACATTCACAACTTATGACAACCCTGGTCTAAAAACACCAATGACCGGTGAGGCAATGTGGAATCAGTATTTTGAAGATCAATTAAAGCCATTTATTGAAGGGAACGAGGATGTGATTAGAGCTATTTCTTATATCAATGCAGATTGGCAATCACAAGAACAATGGATGTGGCCCGATGCAGGAAATGGATATTGGGGTGATACAAGAGTACAGCAAAATCCTTACATAGCACAGCAATGGAACAGCTGGATTACATCAGGTCAGTTCCAGAATGGTGATGCGAACTTATATCAGATTTTAACAACAGGAGATTGCGGAACTACGACTCCACCTCCAGTAGAAGGAGTATTACCAGGGATTCCTCAAAATATAGCAGCAAGTAGTAATTCATCGTCGTCTATCAATGTAAGCTGGTCATCGGCTAGTGATGCGGAAAGCTATGTAGTGAAATATAGTGTGGCTTCAGGCAACTATACAGATTCAGTAACTACAACTTCTACTCAGACAACGATCAATAACCTCGAGGCTGAAACGAATTATTATGTGAATGTGTACGCGATTAATGCAGAAGGCTCTGGAGATTTGGGTACAGAGACTTCTGCTACTACACAAGCAGTACCTGTTCAAGGGGATAAAATTGAAGGAAAATTCACACCTAAAAATGGAAAGACAATGCTGGCAATTGGTCAGGATTTAGCAGCAATGTCGGGTTACAGAGAAGGTAATATGCCTGAGCCTGCAGCGGCCGTTGCTTATGTATCTTTCTTTATGTTGACGCAAGATAACTACGGTATCAACTATGGTGCGACAGGTATGGACAATGATGGTAATTTTACGGATGTAGATACAGACTGGGGATCAGGACCATTGAATGCATCAAGTACAGCATTAGGCTGGGATCAATCTGCTTTGATTATGGCAATGTCAATTACAGAAAACTGGAATCTGAATGGATTGCAAGGTATTGCCAACGGACAATACGAACAGCACATCGATAAATTAGCTTTATTCTGTAATACTTTCCCTGATAAGAAAATCTATTTAAGAATAGGTTACGAATTTGATGGTCGTTGGAATTCTCAAGAAACTGCAGGTGGTAACTATCCGGCAGGGTATCATAAGCAAGAAGAATACAAAGCGGCATGGCGTCATATTGTAGATGGTATGAATGCAAGAGGAGTAAATAATGTGGCGTATGTTTGGCAATCATCTACTTCACCTGTTGATGATGTATTGGACGGTTACTTCGGTTACGATGGAAACTTAGCAGCCGCTAGAGAAGACATTTCAGGTTGGTATCCAGGTGATGAGTATGTGGATTGGTGTGGTATTTCATGGTTTATTTCACCAACTGAAGCATCGAACTACTTCGGGTTTGATGATGTGCCTAATCTTCCAAATCAAGATGATTTAGCAGATGAAATGCTTGCTTTTGCGAGAGAACACAATAAGCCAGTGATGATTGCAGAGGCAACTCCTCAAGGATATGATTTAGAAATTTCAGAATACGATCCTACGCCAAGCATGATATCAAGAGCAGCGACAGGTTATACTTACGAAGGTGCCAAAACACTTTTCACAGAAGGTTTGAGTGCAGCAGAAGAGCAGTTCGCTCCAGGTACATGGTTTGGTAATTATGATGCTCAGGAAGCATGGGACAGATGGTTTACTCCATTCTTAGATTACATTCATGCTAATGATGATGTTATTCGCTCTGTCACTTATATCAATGCCAACTGGAATACTCAAGCAAAATGGGCAAGTCCATACGCTGAAGGGTATTGGGGTGACACAAGAATTGAAGCGAACCCTGCTATTAAAGCCTTATGGTTAGAAGAAACAAACTCTGATTTCTGGTTGCTAGGAAGTCCGTCGATTTCAAGTGAATTGTTTGATGATGCAAGCAATGCAAGGGAAGTTTCATTAAAAGAAGAGCTGGAAAATATAGAGGTTGTTCTTTATCCTAACCCTGTTCATCATACTTTACGCATTAAAGGAATGAAGGAAGTACCTACTATGCAACTGTACTCTTCTCAAGGAGTACTGATGAAAGAGCAGAAAGGATATTCTATTGATGTTTCACAAATGACAAGCGGTCTTTATATCCTGAAAATCAACAATGAGTTGATGAAAAAAGTAATTATAGAATAGTTGTAATATGAATTACATATTAAAATAATCATAACTCTCCATGCATATTATTTGTATGGAGAGTTTTTTCTCTATATCTTAATTAAAATTAATTATGTACTATGTTCTGTTCTAATAATTAGCAATTGAAGTTAATCGAAACCCTTCACAATTTTTTAAGGGACGTCCGTTTGATCAACTTACTTAGCGTACGATGAAATATTACTTATTAACAACTTGTTTACTCCTCTTTACGGCTTCAGTATTTTCTAAGTCAGTAAACCCTATTAATGGTGTACCTATTATCACCAAAATTCCATCTTCCATTTATAATGCAGGTTCACAAAATTGGTCTATTTCCCAAGGGAGCAAAGGCTATATGTACTTTGCCAATAACTTTGGTTTATTAGAATTTGATGGTAAAAATTGGAATACACATAAGCTCAATCAAGCCAATAGTAACCTTCTTTGTGTGAAAGCAATAGATAAAAGGGTGTATGTAGGCGGTCAGAAAGAGTTTGGTTATTTTGAGGCCGATTCACTAAACAAACTTCACTATAAATCACTTTCAGAAGATCTGCCTCAGGATATTGAGTTTGATGAAGTATGGAATATTTATGGAGGGAAAAACGATGAAATTTACTTTATCTCTCACGATTTTATTTTCTATTATGATCATACAAGAGTCACCGCTATTCAAACTAAAGAAGCCACTCGTTATTCCTTTTTCATCGACGATTATATTTACTCCTCAAGTGCAGAGTTTGGAATAGAAAAATTTGTGCCTTTGTCTCAGCAAAGAATCAAACTGACAAATGCATCTTTGCTCAAAGGAAAAAATATCAGAAAGGTATTAGAATACTCTTCAAGCAAGCGTCTTATTTTTACATTGGAAGGGGAAATCTATAAAGAAATCAATAATGTCATCTCGCCAATTGCTCAAGAATTATGGCCTGTATTAAAAAATGCCATGATCAATACAGCTTTAGTTTTACCCGAAAAAAGAATTGCAATAGGCACCCAAAACGCAGGGATTTATATTATTACTGAAACAGGAGAAAAACTGGATCATATTGTCACCGATAAAGGCCTCACAGATATTATTGTCTATGATCTTTTTATAGACAAGCAAGATAATTTATGGGTAGCTCACCGTAATGGGTTATCTTATATTGAATTGGAATCGCCTTTCAGAATGCTCAATAAATATGCAGGAATTGAAGGTGGAGGCTACACAGCTTATAAGGATAATGGAAAAATCTACTTAGGAACTTCCAACGGGTTATATGAAAGCCGTTTAACGGAAGAAGGGGTTTGCTATCATTCTATTCAAGGGGGAAGAGGACAGTCTTATTTTGTAGATAAAATTAATGATGATGTTTTTTACGGACAGCATTTAGGGTTGTATGCTATCAAAAACGGGAAAAGTACCTTAATCAATGATCAGATTGGCGCATGGAATCTAATACAAATAGAAGATAACCGTTATCTGCAGGGAGCTTATAATGGCTTATTCGTATTGACGAAAGAAGCGGGAGGATGGAAGAAGGAGAAATTAAAAGATTTTCATGAATCATCAAGACTAATGTCTCTTGATAAAAAAACGAATACACTATGGATCAGTCATGGTTTTAAGGGTGCCTATAAATTGAAAATTGATTTCGAAACGAATAAGGTAACAGAATTAAAGCACTACGGTCAGTCTGAAGGGTTTTATAGTGATGTCTTGATCAATCTCTTTAAAATAAACGGAGAGCTCGTTTTTTGTGGAGAAAGAGGCGTTTTTATTTATGATGAAGAAAATGATAAGTTTAAACTGCATAGTCTATTTACCAAGTTATTAGGTACAGATGAGAGAGTGTCTGCTATGTCAAGTGATTTTGCCGGTAATATCTATTATATTAAAAATGGAAAAGTAGGTATGATCAAAAATATTTTGAGTAACTCACCTATCATTGAAGAAAACATTTTTGGTAGAATCAACCACTTGGTAAGTGATGATTTAGAGCAGATTATACCAATTGATAAAGACCATGTGCTCATTACAGCCAAGGAAGGATTTATAGATTTCAACCCTAGATATCAGAGGTCATTTATTGAAAAAGTACCACTTTCCATAATTTCTTTTAATAGCTCAGATGGTTTGGAATCTCAGAATGAATACAACCCAAGAAAAAAAGGGGAAGTCATAGAAATACCTTATGACAGAAATACAATCAACGTGGAGTTTGTAGCTTCTTATTACGATGGAATGCACTTTAATGAGTACGAAACTTACTTGCAAGGTTTTGATAAGCAGCCTAATGAGTGGACAAAAAGTAATCATGTAAAATATACAAACCTTAAAGAAGGAAATTACACACTCATGGTCAAAGGTAAAAATATATATGGTGAGGAAAGCGCTATGACAGCAATTCAGTTTACTGTACTTCCTCCATGGAACAGAAGCGTTTATGCCTACATCGTCTATGTTTTACTGATTGGATGTTTAATCTTTGTACTTTTCCTTGCTTCCCGTTGGTCTTTCTTGAATAAAGTAAAAGGTCTTTTAGGAGAGAAGCAGATGCAACTTCATAATAAGGATATTGAAATTCAGGTTTTAAAGGAAAAGCAATTACAGCAGGATCTTGAACATAAAAATAAAGAGCTTGCGCTAAGTACAGTGCATCTCACGCAACGCAATGAATTACTCAGTAATTTAAAAGAAGACCTGCATAAAATTCTAGAGAGAATCAATAAAGGGAATTTCTCAAAGGTGCGTACTTATGACTCATTGGAGATTATCATAAAGAAAATAGGAAAGGACCTTAATGATGAAAAAGAATGGTCCCGTTTTGAAGAGCATTTTAATTTATTACACAGTGATTTCTTCAAAGTATTAAAACAACAACACCCTAATCTTAACACACAGGAATTAAAAATTTGTGCTTATATCCGTATGAATATGTCTTCGAAAGAAATGGCAACAGCTTTAAATATTTCACTGAGAGGAGTAGAAACTTCTCGTTATCGTTTAAGAAAAAAGCTGAATTTAGACAGGCACGAAAACCTTACAGATTTTATAGAAAACATCACCAAATAGGGGCGGTCTTATGTGACCGCCCAATATGGTTCAAAGCAGTTGATTTTGAACACTATAATAATTCTGTAGATAATGAAAAGCGGGTTGAAGCACAGACTCAAACACCTCATCATCATCCATAGGAATATATACCTTAGAAGCTTCCACTTTACCGTTCCCTTTCAATAAATAATGGTAGTTGACTTTATGTTTCACGAGATCATAAAGGTTCGTGATCGTATGCTCTTCAGATTTACAGATTTGATGTGCAGGAATGTTTGAAAAGAGGTTTTTTAATTCCTCATTCGCCATCAATTCATAATACAAGGTCAATAAAGCAACTTGCTCATACAGTGTGCCTTTTCCCATTTTCCATAACTTATCCACCTCTTGATCTTCCAAACTGTTATTGATCGTAAAGTCAGTTTCAGTGTTTATTCCCAATTGCAAATAAAGAGAATCAATATGAAGCGGAGTATTGTTACTGACAAAATGTTGTTGAGTGATTTTACCTAAATGAATGTCCTCTTTCATTTGAGCCGTTAATAATAACAGTGGAAGGACCGCCTTTTTATCTTTCAGCTCTTGTTCCATTCTGATATAAATTCCCTTTGCCACAGAAGCGCCAATAAAATGATTAGAAGCGATCAATTCAGCCCCAAAACGATTGTCTTTGATATTTCTTATTCCACCAGAACGAAGTACTTGTTCGTCATCCCAAATCAACTGTTTCAACCTTGGACTGTCAGTATTTTTATCTCTGAAAGCATTCATTTTTTGAAGATGTCTTAGCGAAAGAGCTTCACCATTGGGGCCAGGAGCCTCATTGTCACCAAATACTCCTTTCCAGTGACTGCTTGTACCCCAAAGCGGTTTTGGATGTGCCTCACCATGACATCTGAAACATTCTTGAGGTGCATCATGCACTTTAATTTTGGCTTGAGAAAAATCCACTTGAAAAAGCTCCCAATTACCCGTTTCCTCATTGAGTTCTATTCCATCTACTTTCTGATAAGTGGGGTCATCAAGTTTGGAGCTTATATTAAAAAGCAAGTGTCCATCTCCACCAAAAAGCACTATACGTGGATAGTCCAGATTGGATTCACCCAACGCTTTGGTGTGTTCCACCAGTGAAAAATTCTTACGATACACCTCTGGTAATTCAGAGATCAGATCTTCAATAGAAGTGATTTTTTCTTCCTCAATCCATTGCCTGATGTCACTTAAGTGTATTTGTTGTTGTGTTTGATATTTTTCATCAGAAAGCACACAGTCCTTTGCTAAATTCTCCTGAATAGTATTTTTCTGAATTTGACAACTTCCCATTATAAACGGGATCAATCCGAGTAATAATTCCTTTTTCATACTTTAATCTAAGAGGAAAATCACAGAAAAAAGACCGACTAAGTGACCGACAAACAATGACGTATTTATTTTTGAAATTTTCTTGTCATTAAGAAATTAAAATTCTTTGGAGTAAGAATGAAGACTTTAGTAATAAGTGTAAAGTGTTGGTAGGTAGTGTTTTATTGAGTTGTAGGTGTAGGTATGAAGTAGAAAAAAAAGTGAAAGAATGACTCCAAAGTAAAATTATGAAGTAGCTGAAAATTTAATATCCCCATTGCAACCTACTTATTTCGGGTATCTCAAAACTTAAAAATGAAGTGAAATGAAAACAGTTAATTCTATTCTACTACTACTATTTTCAATGTTGATGGCAGGGTGCCATACGGACCACCAGGAAGAAATTGCGCAGACGGCCTCTAACTATAGAGTAAGTTGTCCGCCATCGCACCCGTATGTGGCATGTGACCAATGTTGGGAGAATCAAGCTCAAGCTGAATCAGCAGGGTGTACAGATACAGGTTCGTCAGAAGAAACAACTGTGCCTAATGAAGGTGAAACAACAGCATCAAATAACTGTCCTTCTTCACATCCTTATGAAGCATGTGGTCAGTGCTGGGCAGATCAAGTGCAAGCTTTTAGTGCTGGATGTACAGAAGAGCCTCAAGAAGGTGGTGAAGACACAGGTTCTGGAAATGAAGGAAGCGGTAATCTTAATCCTAACAACACCACTTGTGTAACTCCTGTAGGAAACGGCAACGATGGTTGTTTGAACTCTGACGGTTACTTTGTTTCTCGTGATGGAGTAGTTAGTGATCCTGAAAATGCTCGTTTGGCAATTATTGATATCGAGATCAATCTTGGAATTGATATTGACGATCAGTTTATTGAAATGTGCGGTTACCAAGGTACAGTACCGTCTATCAACCCTACAATTACGGCCGCAGATGCTAAAGTGTACTTCAAAGCATTAATCGGTGAGGAAAAAGCACAATGGTTAATCGAAGACCTTGACACAAACGGCGATGGTATTCTAACAAGAAACGAGGCTAGTCAAGCCAAAGGTTCTGACCCAAGACAAGTTTTAAGAACTGGATTTGGACAAGAGAATGGTTTAGCAACAGACGACATTTTAGCTTACATCGGTTTATACCTTGGTGATGGTGCTATCGATAAGTACGCCGGTGATTTACTTCCTGAAGTACAGGAAAACTTAGCCAAATTCACTAGAACTTGGCAACCAGAAGTAATGAATTCAAATGGACGATATAAAAACTAACTAGAATAACACGGTCATAAGGTCATATAATGTAAAGAGGATTTGACCTTAACGTAAAATCACAATCTATCATTATTTCCCCAATTGTTCTGCAGTTGGGGAATTTTTTTTTGCCCAAAATTTGGATATATCATATTAATGTTCTAATGTTGTAGTGTAATAGTTAATTAGTACACTAAATAATTAATGAAATGATCAGTATTAACAACCTTACTTTCGGGTATTCAAGAAGGAAAATTTTATACGATAACCTTGATTTAGAGTTACAGGAAGGGAATATATATGGTTTATTAGGAGAGAATGGAGCAGGTAAGTCAACGCTATTGATGTTGATTGCAGGATTAAAAAGACCACATCATGGTACAGTAGATGTTGGAGGGCATTACGCTGCAGATGCATCACCGGAGTTTTTAAGAGAGGTCTTTTTTATTCCAGAGGAAATGACTTTCCCTAATATCTCAATTGAAAGTTATGTAGGTGTGATCGAACCTTTTTATCCGAAGTTTGACGTTACGGCATTTTTCGAAATGATTTCAGAATTTGGTTTAACACCAGATATGACACTTCACAATATGTCATACGGACAAAAGAAAAAGGCTTTAATTTCATTGGGATTAGCAAGTAATACACGTTTGCTTTTAATGGATGAACCTACTAACGGTTTAGATATTCCTTCTAAAAGTCAGTTTAGAAAATTAGTAGCCAAATATATGTCAGATGATAGAGTTTTTCTTATTTCTACTCACCAAGTAAGGGACTTAGAAAGCTTGATTGATCCGATTGTGATTGTAGACAGTGGCAAAGTAGTTTTTAATGAAACATTAGATAGTATTACAGAGCAATTACTTTTTACTACAGCAGATAAAGTAGAAGAGGAAGATGTGATTTATTTGGAAAAAGGAATTGCAGATGACAAGGTAGTAGCTAAAAATACGTTAGGGGATATCAGTAGAGTAAATCTCGAATTACTATTCAATGCTGTATTAAGCGAGAAAAATAAAATGGCAGACACATTATCAACTTCATTAAAAACTAAAAATCACCATGGAATCTAAATTTAACGTCAGAAGAATTACAAACCTTTTAAGATATGAATTGGTTTTATCAAAACAGCCATTGTTAATTGGAATATTAGGTGTAGCAGCATTTATTTTAGCCATCAGTGCAATGGCAAGTAGTGTAGAACCAAGAGGTTTGGTAAGAGCAGATACAATGAAGACAATATATATATTAATGATGTCTTTTGGAGCTGCTATCATTACAAGTTTTTCTTTTCACAGAATATCTACGAAAGGAGGTGCAATGAACTATCTGTCATTACCTGCATCTCGCGAAGAAAAGTTTTTAGTGATCTTTTTAAGTACATCTTTTATATATCCGTTAGTAGTAACATTAATATTCCTTAAAGTACAAGCAATAGCAAAATTAGGATGGATGATGACTGGAGGGGAGTTCCAACTCTATAACCCACTTATTATCAATGATTACGAAACGTTGAAATATGTAACACTTGCTTATTTTTCTATGCATGCTTACTATTTCCTAGGTTCAATTTTATTTAAAAAGTACTCATTCCTAAAGTCTACGGTGGCCTTTTTTGTATTGACATTTGTGATTTGGTTAGTAGGAGTAATTGTTTTCTTCTTAGTTGTAGGAACAATAGAGGCTCAGAATTTTAGTTTCCAATTCAATGATGAAATCATACTTGAAAAACTAGGTTTTATAGGTCAGTCAGTCATAGTGCTTATTTTCTTAGGACTTTGGGCGTTGTCGTTTTTGAAATTTAAAAAGAAGGAGGTGTAATATGGAATTTACCAGTAATAAGGCTATCTATTTACAAATAATGGATCTCATTTGCGAAAAGGTATTGAAAGGTACTTGGGGAGAAGGAGAGAAAATTCCTTCGGTAAGACAGCTGGCTGTGGAACTGGAAGTAAATCCAAACACAGTGGCAAGGTCTTACTCCTCACTCCAAGACGATGGAATTATCTTCAACAAAAGAGGAATTGGCTACTTTATCTCAGAAGAAGCATCTAAAATGGTGCAGAATGTAGAAAAATCAGCTTTTATGAAAGACGATGTCCCTGCATTCTTCAAGAAGATCCAGCTCTTAGGGGTCTCTTGGAAAGAACTATCAGATTTATATCAACAATACGAACAGCAATAAGTTTTCTACTAGTGTCAAATAAAAGAAAACATTGTGTCAGATTAATTTAAGTGTCAAATTAAAAACTAACTCACTATCAAAGGCCTGCTCATACTATAAATGAGTAGGCCCATCAAAAAAATATCAAAGTCAAATTAATACATTTATAGCTAACTAATTTAATAGTAAATATGATCAATGGAATGTTAATCACACAGGTTGTGATAGCCTTTTATAGCTTACTTTTATGCTGTATTATCTATATGGCAGTAACAAAAAAAGAGGTTAAAGTAACGAAAACTCGAAAGGTAGTAACGATCTCAACAGCCATAGTACTAGGTGTAGTGATGGGTGCTTTAAGCTCACTCCCACTTTATTTCTTAATCATCGCACCTTTATTTTTCAGCCTCTAATTCAAAAGCAAATGAAACTATTCAAACTCTTTTTAATCACATTTTCAGTAGCAACATTAGTAGTTGGAACTGGGTTTACATATTTTATTTATGATCATTTTAAAATAAATGATTTCGAACTCGATCAGCTGACCGTTCTAGATAAAAATGGGGAGAAAAAAACAATTGGTGAAATTCGAAATGGGAAAGCAATTCTCCTCAACCTCTCAGCAGCTGGGTGTACAGGATGTGAAATTGAAAAGCCTGCTTTGGTCAAGCTCTACAACAAATCACTAGAGTTAGATGATTTTATGGTTCTTTCTATTTCGAACTCAGACCTAAAGCACCAAAAGAAATTTTTAGATAAAAAAGGGCATATATTAGAGTACGCTCAACTGTTGGATTCTGCAAAATTAGGGAAACATCCAGTGCCTATTTCCTTGTTTTTCAATGCAAAAGGAGAACGTGTGAAACAAATATCTATCGGTAATAATTGGGACTCAGAAGAAGTATTAGCCTATTTTATCGAAAACAAATAACAGTAACAGAAGTTATTATCTATGAAGCATAAAAATTAAATTAAGCAATATATTGACACCTCACAGATGATGTTTGTGGGGTGTTTTTTTTAGGAAGGTATAGTATTGATTTAATATTACTTAAGAGTTAAATGTTAATATTTTTTTGGATTGATTTTATTTTTAAATGTATTATTAAACTTTAATACTAGGTTTGAAAATTTTTTCTTCAAAAGAAAGTTAATAACAAAGTTTATATTTGTTTTGTTATGAAAAATTTTCATTCCCAAATAGGATTGTCTTATTGTTAACTTAGGTTAATGAGTGGTAATGGGTAGTAAAATTAACATTTCATGTTCTAGTTTTGCACCAATATAAAATTGCAAACTAAAATAATGAGAAGCTTAATTGTACTTTTGCTATTCTCTGTAAATCTATTTGGGCAAACTTGTTTTACAAACTATACTAATTTACAGAAAATAGAGATAAAAAATGCTGGAACAATTATTAATGATTACCAATTAAAAATCACTATTAATTCTGAAGAGTTAATCTCTCAAGATATGATGAGTAGTGATGGTAGTGATATACGTTTCAAAGATCAATATGGAAATATACTTTCTTATTGGATTGAAGATGGCTCAATTAATACGAACCAAACAAATATTTGGTTAAGAGTCCCCAAAATAGAAAATGGAAGTAATCCAATCTATTTTTATTATGGAAACCCACATGCTGTTGCTCAGTCTAGTGGTGAAAACACCTTTCTTTATTTTGATGATTTTAATTTATCCTTTCTAAATCAAGAAAAATGGGATACCTCTTGTGCTACGTCTGATGCTAACTTCCACTTTAATAATGGTAAAATAGTAATAGAGGGAGGTAGTGATAATCAACCTTCAAATTTATCTATTTTACAATCAAAACAGAGTGTCAACATCCCATGTACACTTGAAGCCAAAGTAGATGGAATATCCTTGACGGGAGAAAGTGTGTTTGGTTTTAAATCAAAATATCAGGAAGGGCTTGTAATTGGAGCTAATGCAGAAACAAGCTCTGGTTTTATCAAGAGATATACAGATGATGAGTGTTTAACTGAAGATATTAATTCCTCAGGCCGATCTGTAGTTGGGGATAATGTTTGGAAATTGACTTTTGATGGAAGGCAAGCTTCCGGAAATATTGGGGAATCATTACTTTCTAATTTGTCTTCTACTTCTACTATCTCTTCTTCTTCAATTCTTCTTGGTTCTACAAAAGGTAATGCAAAAGTGATTGTAGACTATATTTTTGCAAGAAGTGAAGAAGTTGAAGGTATTACTATAGTTTATAATCAAGCTAAAAGCTTAGTTTCAGAAATAGTTGGGAATTTAGAATATTGTCAAGGACAAAATATTCAAGTGTCTGTTCCACAAATTGATGGAGCATCATACCAATGGAAATTTAATTCAAACATAATAGTTGGAAACTCAAATCAGTTGAACATTGCAAACTGTAATTTGAATCATGCTGGAAACTATAGTTTGGAAATAACTTTGGAGGATAATTGTATAATTACTAAAGATATATCATTAAGTGTTAGTTCTTTAACAGATAGCGGTGTATTGACAGGCAGTAATAGTATTTGTAGTGTTGATATGACCAAATATCAATTAGAGCTTAATAATTATGTAGGTGAAATTAAATATTGGGAATATTCAGAAACAGGGGATGCTCCTTGGATAAAAATAGATAATCAGTCTGCAATACAAGAATACAAAGGATTAAAGAAAACTCAGTACTTCAGAGTCTTCGTGGAAAGTAATAGCTGTGAAGGTAGTTATTCTAATATTCAAACTGTAGAGGTATCACCTATTGCTATTGGTGGTGATATTTTGGAAGTTTCAAGTCAGTGTCCAGATGAAAATTCAGGAACTTTAAACCTAATCAATTATCAAGGGGATATTTTAAGATGGGAGAAATCTTTAGATAATATTACTTTTTCACCTATACCGAATGTTACCAATACATTATCATTTACAGATTTGCAAAAGTCAACATATTACAGAGTTGTAGTTGAGAATGGAGCTTGTGGGAGTGTATATTCTTCTGTAAGAGAAGTGAATGTAGAAAGTAGTCCAATTACTGAATTTGATGCAACAGAAGTTTGTGAAGGCGATCCAACAGTTTTTACCCCAGATCTAATTTCAAATGATTACACTTATCAGTGGGATTTTGGCAATGGAGCTTTTTCGTCTTTAAACAAGCCTATTCATTTATATGCTAAAGCAGGACTATACAAAGTACAATTAACATTAACTTCGAAAAATGGATGTTCTTATAGCACTGTGCAAGATGTAATTGTAAAAACAGTACCAAAAGTTTCATTCAATGTAGGAGAAGTATGCGTAAATGAAAGTACAAATTTCTCTAACACTACTTTTTATGATGGTACATCAACACTTAGCTATTCGTGGGACTTTGGTGATGGTCAGACTTCAATAGAGGAAAACCCCTCACATACTTACTCTACACCTGGAGTTTACCAAGTAAGCGTGTCAGTTACAACAGATGATGGATGCTCAGCAGTAGTTACAAAAAATGTTGAATCTTTTCCAGTGCCTGAAATTGATTTTATTGTAGAAAATAGCTGTTTTGGAACACCTCTAATTATTAAAAATCTATCATCTGTTCAAGATGGTACCGTATCGTATAAATGGTATCTTAATGATGCTCTAGGTTCTGTTTCCACTTCTTTTGACCCTGTTTTTAATACCATTCCTTCAGGAGAATATGAAATTGTGTTAGAAGCAACATCGACTAAAGGTTGTGTGAAGACAATGAAGAAGCTGATTAATGTCTATCCACTTCCTACTGCTGATTTTGTAAATACAGAAGTTTGTATAGGTAGTGTAACTTCATTTACAAATCAGAGCAGTATTGATCAGAATATTTTTACGACATCTCTCCATTATTCATGGGATTTTGGAGATGGCTCAGTCTCAATAGAGGAGAATCCAACACATAAGTATGAGGCTTCTGGTTTGTATAAAGCAAAGCTCCAAATCACATCAACAGAAGGGTGTGTAGATGTTTTCGAAAAATATGTAAGAGTATGGGATACTCCTGTGTCAGCTTTTAAGCAGGAAAATGTATGCTTAGGAAATCCGATGCTTTTTACAAATCAGTCAAATACAAGTTCAGGAAAACTGACTTACCTATGGGATTTTGGAGATACTAATACAAGTACTTCTTTAAACCCAACACATAACTATGCGGCATCTGGGAAATATACTGTGATTTTGGAAGTTACAAATAGTAGCGGTTGTAAAGATTCTTATCAGCAAGAAGTAATAGTTAATGATCAACCTGTATCAGATTTTACATTTTCAAACGTATGTATTGGAAGTGAAATAGAATTTATTAATGAAAGTTTCGCTTTAGTAAGTGGTGTCAAAACAGATACCCCCTCTTCATTTAGTTATGAATGGAATTTTGGAGATGGAACAATTTCCAGAGAAAAAGATCCTCACCATCTTTATAAAAAATCTGGTTCATATACAGTGGAATTAATAATTAAAAGTGATGAAGGCTGTGAGTCATCTTCTAAAAAGGTAGTTAATATTTATCCAGAGCCAACAGTTGATTTTACTTTCACAGAATCATGCTATGGTGTAGCAACTCAATTTTATAATAATTCTGCTATTCAATCAGGTACGCTTACATATTCATGGGATTTCGGAGATGGCGTGACATCATCTGATAAGAACCCGATTCATACTTACTTATCACCTGGTAATTATGATGTGAAATTAGTAGTACAATCAGAATTCGGATGTGAAAAAGAGCTGTTCAAAGAAGTAACTGTAAATCCATTGCCAGTTTTAGATTTTATTGCACAACCTGTTTGTGATGGTCAGGAGATGGTATTTGAAAACTTGTCAACTATTTCTAATGAGGGAGAAATAACAAGCTATCAATGGAATTTTGGCGATGGAACGAATTCTATTGACTCAGCACCACGAAAATTATATACAAAAGCGGGGAAATACACGGTTACCTTAAAAGCAACATCTGATCAAGGGTGTTTCGAAGTTTTTTCAAAAGAAGTGGTAGTGAAGGAAATACCTGTGCCTGATTTTGAAGTTAAAAATGTCTGTTTTGGAGAAGCACATCAATTTACGAATACATCATGGAACATAGAAGGTACAGCAACGTATTTATGGGATTTTGGCGATGGAAAAACTTCTACAGAAGAAAATCCATCAAATACATATGTAGGTACGGGGTCTTATGAAGTAAGTCTAACAGTTACATCAGAAGGAGGCTGTACTACTGTTCAAAGAAAAATGATTGAATCTTATCCAATACCTGTCATTGATTTTACAGTTGTAAATAGTTGCGTTGGTGCTTCATTGATAATTAAGAACCTTTCAAAAGTAAAGGATGAAACGATCTCTTATAAGTGGTATCTTAATGATGCATTGAATTCAACATCGACTTCTTTTGATCCAAGTTTTAATGATGTACCATCTGGGGAGTATAAAGTTACATTGGAAGCAGTATCTAGTTATGGATGTACTGAGAAATTAACAAAAACCATTCAAATTTACCCTAAACCTATTGTTGAGTTTACAAACTCAGAAGTATGTATTGGTAACCCTACTTTATTCACAAATCAAAGCAGTATAGATCAGAGTATATTTACAACCACTCTTAACTATTCATGGGACTTTGGAGATGGATCAGTATCGTCTTTGGAAAACCCAGTACATGAATATGAAGCTTCAGGATTATATCAAGTAAAATTACAAGTGACTTCTGCAGAGGGGTGTGTCTCTTCTTTTGAAAAATATGTTAGAGTTTGGGATACTCCAGTAGCCGCTTTTACACAAGAGAATGTTTGTTTTGGTCAGACAATGATCTTTACAAATCAATCAAATACAAGTTCAGGTCAACTATCATATGTATGGGATTTTGGGGACGGAAGTTCAAGTACTTCTTTGAACCCTACTCATCAATACTCATCAACGGGTAGGTATACTGTGAGCTTAGAGGTTACGAATTCGAGTGATTGTAAAGATATTTATCAACAAGAAGTAGTAGTTAATGATCAACCTGTTTCTAGTTTTTCGTTTACGAATATTTGCATAGGAAATAAAATGGCGTTTATCAATGAAAGCTATGCAGAGATCAACGGAGAGAAAATCTATACACCATCATCATTTAGTTATGAATGGGATTTTGGAGATGGTACAACATCATTAGAAAAGGATCCTCAACACCTATACACTGAGTCAGGTGCTTATACCGTAAAATTGATTACAAAGAACAATGAAGGGTGTGAATTGTCGTCTCAATATGTTGTGAATGTCTACCCAGAACCTAAGGTTGATTTCACTTTTACGCAACCTTGTTTTGGAGAGGCAACTCAATTTTCAAATAATTCTACCATACAAACTGGTGTGATGTCTTATTTATGGGATTTTGGAGATGGAATTACATCTACAGACTTAAGTCCAAATCATATTTATAGTTCACCAGGAGCATATACTGTAAAATTAGTTGTTCAGTCTGAATATGGATGTGTAGCCGAGGTAGACCGAGAAGTGAATGTGAATCCATTACCTGTATTAGACTTTACTGCACTTCCAGTGTGTGATGGGCAGGAAATGATATTTGAGAACCAATCAAGTATCTCAAAAGATGGAAAAATAATAACTTATCAATGGAACTTTGGCGATGGTACCAATTCAATTGACGTGTCACCGCGTAAAACTTATTTAAATACTGGTAAGTACACCGTAGTATTAAAAGCGACATCTGATCAAGGTTGTGTAGAGGTATTTAGTAAGGTTGTTGAAGTAAAAGAGGTTCCAGTACCAGATTTTGACGTTGTAAATGTATGCTTTGGTGAAGCGCATCAATTCAATAACATTTCGTGGAACATTGATGGTACTGCGGCTTATCTATGGGATTTTGGAGATGGTAAGACTTCTACGTTAAAATCACCTGAACATGCTTATGACATTCCGGGAGAATATAGTGTACAATTGAAAGTAATAGCAAATGAAGGGTGTTTCGATATTATTGAAAAACCTGTAATTACCTATGGTTTACCAAAAGTGATTATTAGTGATGAAATAGAAATTAGTCAAGGTTTCTCTACACAACTAACGGCTACAGGAGGTGTAAACTATTTATGGTCTCCTGCCACAGGATTGAATAATGCTAATATTTCAAACCCTGAAGCATCACCTAAAGAGACAACAACTTATAAGGTAAGAGTGACTGACAAATATGGATGCATAACAGAAGATGAGGTGACAGTATATGTCAAAGATGATTTCCGTTTATTTCCTATGAATGTTGTCACACCTGATGGAAATGGGAAAAATGATACATGGATTGTTGAAAACATTGAAAGATACCCTGAAGCAAAGGTCCAAATATTTAATCGATTAGGTGAAAATATATATACAACAACCAATTACAAAAATGATTGGGGAGCGGTTCAAGGTACTGATATCTTACCAGATGGTTCATATTACTATATAATTACTTCTGAAAATTTCCCCAAAGTGTACAAGGGAGCTATTACAGTATTGAGAAACTCAAATAATTATAGCTCTCCACAATTTTAATAAGCATTCTATTCAATGAAAAAGTATTTAATTATTATTATAATATGTGCTTTAGTGGATCTAATTCCTGTGAAACTACATGCACAGCAGGTTGATACCTATACTCATGTCTATGATAACCTTTACTTACTGAATCCTGCAGGAGCGGGTGTTCAGAAAAAAATGAAAGCTGAAGGTGTTTATAAACGACAATGGTTAGGGTTACCTAATGGACCGGAAGATATAACGTTTAACATTGATGGTTATCTTTCAAATGAAAAAATTGGTTTGGGCGTTAATCTATATAATAGCGTAACAAATATTTTAAAGAAAACAGGAGTAGAACTAACTTATGCATATCATATTCCAATTAATTTAGACCATAATTTATCATTTGGTCTTTCACTCGGAGCAAAAAGTTTTTCTATTGATTTTTCGGAAATAAAAGCACAAGATTATTCTGACCCTACACTTTTATCTCATAATCAATCAAGGACTAATATTGATGGAAGCTTTGGTATTCTTTATAACTATAAAAAGAATTTGAATATTGGTTTTACAGCAAAACAATTATTTGGTAATGAGATCCTTTTTGAAGATCAGAAGGAAGAAAAAAGTCTGACTCATCGCTTGGTTCGACACTATTTTGCTCATATTGATTATAGTATGGCTCTTAATGATTTTTGGACAATGAAACCAATGCTGATAGTCTCTTCAACAGAAGGTATGCCCTCTAATATAAGTGCAATTGTTTCTGTTAAATATCAGGATTTTTTGAATTTAGGTGTGACTTATAGAAATCGCTCAGGTTTTGGTTTCTTTTCAAAAGTAATTGTGGATGATCAAATAGGTATCGGTTACGCTTATGAATACCCTACCACAGAGTTATCTGCTGTGAGTTCTGGTAATCATGAAATAGCCTTAAGTTATTTTATATCTAACAAAAAGAGTAAGAAAAGACAAAAAGGGAGAAGGTTAACACAAGAAGATGAAATAATTCTGACAGAGCAAGTAGATCAAGCTTCTCAGGAAGTAGAAAAGGCAAAAGAAGCTCATAAAATAGCTCAGGATAGATTAGTTGAACTTGAGGCAAAGGTTGAGAAACTTCAGGAGCTAAATAGCGAACAAGCAGTAGCACTAGAAGAGGTTAAATCGGAGTATACTGCAGAAGCACCAATAGAAACAATTGGGGTTGATGCGAAATATTATACCGTAATAGGAACTTTTGGTAAGTTGGAATTTGCTAAAGAGTATCAAAAAATCGTGAGACGTGAATTGAAGTTCCTTACAGTAGTTGTAAAAGTTCAAACTCCCTCAAACAAAACATATTTTTTTGTAGCTAGTAAGGAAACAACAAATTGGGGTGAAGCACAGGATGAAGTGAATAGGTTGAATAGAGAAGTTAAAAGCAAATTGATTTCGGGTACTCCGTGGGTGTATTTAAAGGTAAATGAATAGAATGAGACTTTTATACCACAAAAATATTAAGGAACTACTTCTTGTTTTATTGGTTTTTTTATTAAATCCTAAAATTACCTTGGCACAATTAGTACCGACCAACATTAATATAGAGACAGCAGCGGACCAATTAAAAGGATCGCCATTAGACTCTATCACCATAAATGGAGGTGTGAGGGGGAATTTTACAGTATATTCAGCCGATGGAATTGAGCAAAGAAGGGACCCTATAAACTGGCAAATTGGTGCGAACCTTTCTGTGAAAACAAAATTTTTCACTGTTCCTTTTTCAGTGCAACTAAGTCATCAGCAACGAAATTTCACACATCCTTTTCAGCAAGACTTTAATCAATTTGGTTTTAGTCCAACGTATAAAGGGGTCACACTTCATCTAGGCTATAGGAGTATGAATCTTTCAGAATTCAGCTTAGCTGGTACACAATTTTTAGGTGTTGGACTTGAGGTGAAAAAGAAAAATTTCCCTGTTAATTGTTCATTGATGTATGGTCGTATCAATAAAGCATTTGATGGCACTGAAGAACAAGCTCAGAATGTGTCATCAGATCTTGCTGTTTATGACCGTTGGGCTTATGGAGGAAGAGTGCAATGGGGTAATAATGATAATAATTTAGGTGTTTTACTTTTTAAAGCAAAAGATGATATTACATCTATTACGCCTGAGATGGCAGTTCAGCTTGGAGCAAAACCAGCAGAGAATTTAATAACCGAAATACAAGGAAAAAAAACATTCAATAAACGTTTGACACTAGCTTTTGATTATGCATTCAGTGCTTATACTAGAGATATAACCACTGAAGAAATTACGATAGATAACTATTCTTATTTAAATAATTTGGGAGGATTATTTTCTCCAAGAGCTTCTTCTGATTACAATCACGCTTTTGTAGGTGAAGCTTCGTTAGCTTTTGAAAAAATTAGATGGAATGTAAAGTATAGAAACATTGGTCCAAGTTTTAGGACCATGGGGTCTCCATTTCTAGCTAATGATTTAGATGATATAACATTAGGTACTAATTTCACTGTTAAGCAACGGTTTAATTTTGCTTTCAATGGAGGTTTACAACGTAACAATTTAAGGGAAACAAAAGCATCACAATCTGAACGTTGGATTGGAAGTGCAAATGTAGCAGTAAAGGTCTCTGATCGTTCAAATATAAATTTTAACTTTTCAAATTTTTCTACTTCTACACAAAGGGTGGTTTATGCTGAATATAATCCGCAAACAGACATGGATTCTTTATCCTTTCAACAAGTTACTCGTAATGCCAACTTGAGTTCTTCAATAGGATATGGAAAGAAAATACCAAATAATTTAAATATTTCATTGGGGTATCAAAATACATTTGATTCAGATGGCGTAAATGCCACATTTTATAATTTTAATATTAATAATGTTCTTCAATTACCCCTTTCCGGTACTCAAATTACAGTTGGAGGGAATATGAATAGAAATGAGTCCGATCAATTAGTAAGAACATTACTGGGGCCATCACTTTCTGTTTCACAACCTTTTTTCCAGAAAAAATTAAGATCTACAATTACATTTTCTGGACAACAAGCTCATGTAGAAAATATAAAAGAGAGTGAGTTTTTAAATACTAGGTTGGCTTTTTCATACAATCTTTTAAAGCAACACCGATTTTCACTGTCCACATCTTATTTAATGAGAAAAGGGTATGCGGTGAATACGCAGTCTTTTAATGAAATCAGAACAACATTTACATATTCCTATAATATTAAACTAAAGTAACAATGAATAGCTATTCAAAAATCAATAAAATGCTATTACCCTTACTATTTTTAATGTTGTGGAATAGTTTGGAGGGGTGGGCACAACAACAACCTGTCAGAGCACAACTTTTTTTAAATGCTCCTTACAGTTTGTACTTAGAGGATTATTACACTATTAATACATCAGGTATTCAAGCAAACTTGACATTAAAAGATACTTATGAAGAACAGCGTGAAGTTTATTTAAGTTTAAGAATTGAAAGTACTACAGTAAAATTAGAGACACCCTTAGGTTTTGTCCCTCAGACATCTATTATCCTTTATCCTAATACTGTAGAGACTTTAAATGGAGATCAACTCTCAGAGTACTTTCAATTAAGCAATTTAGTAGTTTCTGGTCCTCAAGGAGCAAGAGTAGCTTCATCGGGAAGGTTACCGGAAGGCTTTTATAATTTTTCAATTAAAGTAATTGATAAATTATCAGGGCAAGTACTATCTAATGAAGCTATAGCTTCGGCATGGATGCAGTTAAGCGAACCACCAATGGTAACTTCTCCAATGAATGAGTTACTTATTGATCCTCAAGACCCACAAACTGTACAGTTTTCATGGCAAATGACAGACATGATGCCAATGGGAGCTACCGGTATTGAATACAAAGTATGGTTGTATGAATTGACAGATGAAACGATTAGTAACCCAGCTTTAGCAATTTCAAATAGCAAGGCTTTACCTATTTTCGAATCTGAACCTATAACGCTGAATAATTTTACCTATGATATTTCTATGCCTGATTTAGAAAGAGGTAAGGTATATATTTATCAAATACAAGCTTATGACGTAGGTGGTAGAGCATTATTTAAGAACGCGGGAAAGTCAGTAGTACAGTGGTTCCGTTATGGATATCCTGAAGGAGGAATTATAGAAATTACTAAACCTGAAAATGAAGCCTCTTTGCCTCTAAAAGGTAAAAAGAGTTTTATTTGGTCGGCTACTGATAAAAGAATCGAAAATCAGCCATTTAATTATAAAGTCACAATTGTAGAAGTTAAAGGGGAACAGACAGCCGAGGAAGCGGTACTAAACAATCCTGTGTGGTATTCTAGTCAATTTCCAACTATGCGATCAGTTAATGGACATACTTGGAATTTTGATGAGAAATTGCCGGGAAAAGAAGTGAAATATGCATGGAAGGTAGAGTGTGTTTCAGGGGCACAGTTGGTGGCAGAAAGTGAGCCTCAATTCTTTTATGGACCACCTGTAATGGAGAGTTTCAAAATAGGAGGGCATGAAGTGAAAGTAGTTGAGGTAAAGAATAAAGATACGAACCATTTCTCAGGTACAGGTACACTTAATGTGGGAGAGAATCGTTTTGTAGAAGTTGAATTCAATGATTTATACATGAGAGATCCAGCAGGTATTGGTCGCTGGTTCGTTCAACAGGGAGAAATTTATTATGACATACCTGAAGACAGTTGGATGTCAGAATTTGAATTGTCACCTTCGGAAGAAGAAAGAAATGGAGTTTCTTATTTTAGAGCCGATTCTTTAAAACTGAATCCAAAGGGTTTATATATCAAAGGTAAAATGGATTGGCCCTTTCCACTTGCAAACATTGGAAAGTTTGATGGTTCCATTCAGACTGAAAAAGGATGGTTGATTTTTAATAATTTTTTACCTCAAGGAACGCTTCAATTTTTGACGGAGGAAAATGATCTTGAGTTGTTAGATCCAATGAATTTTGGGTTTAGATTTAGATATCCTTCTGTTGCATCTATTTTAGATAAAGAAAAGTATAAAGTATCACTGTTTGGAGATGTATTATTACCTGATAATTTAGATAGTGAAACGGGAGGAAGAATAAAAGTTCCATTTGCAGGGATAAAGCATCCCTTTTCGTTTGACTTTGTTGGAGAGTTAGAAAAATTCAGAGCTTTAAATGGTAGTGGATTTTGGATAGAGCCAACTTCTATACATATGGACCTATCAGAACAGGGATCACATGGGAAATTTGCAACTGATAAACTTTGGAAAGGTATTTACATCAAAAAATTTAAATTACATGCTTTCCAACGAATTGACCATAAAGATAGATTACGTATTGATGAAAATATTATTGTTGAAAAAGAAGATGATGATCTCACTGATGCTTGGGTAACCGGTACAGGTTTACATCTTAAATGGGAACAGTTTTATAACGACATTATTTATATGCATGGTTTTAAAGGTAATTTAAAACATGCTTCTTTGACTGTAGATAAAGGTCTTTTTAAGGCAGGTGAGGTAAATGGTGAAATTTTGTTACCAATTTTAAGTGAAGAAAAACAGTTTTCATTTACCATGAACTTAAGTGGAAGTGGTTTTAGAAACGGAGCTTTTGATGATCTTGATCAACAAGTTTTCACTATTAATAAAGGCCTTAGAGAAACAGAACTGCATTTAACTGTTCACAAACCTAAATTTTCTGGAGATGATTTTGTCGAAATGAGTCTCGATATTGATTGGCCAGAATTAAGTGCTAAAATTAAAAATGTAGGCAATTTTAGAATCTGGAGTAATTATGCAATTGGTTTTCTAGCTCCTAATGGAACAGGAGCACTCACAAACGTAATTAATACTACATTTGATAGGTATCCTATGTCTATTGAAGGAGTAGGAGTTGGAACAAGTGAAGGGGTTTATGCTATTGGTGTCACTGCGAAAGTAGTAATGGGCGATGATGTAAGTGGTAAAGATGGAGCACCTAGTGTAAATATATACAGTTCTACTCATTCTAAATATGCCCCCAAAGTACTGGGGAATACTGATATAGATTATAGTATTAAATCTCCTGAATTAGTAATAGAGGAGAAGAAATTTGAATATGAAAAGGCCCAAAAAGAATTAGAAAGTAAACTTGCGGAAGCTAAAAAAACAGCATTGGAAGGGATTCCTCAATTACCTGAGATAAGAGGCCAAATTGATGTACTTGGAAGCCTTACTGAAGCACAAGAAGAAGAAAATTTACAACAGGAAAAACTGGGCGGAGTTAGGGCATTATTGAATGATCAGCAAAGAGAAATCTTTGATGAGATTGTCGCTGCTATGGTTGATGAATTGACTAACCCAATAACCAGTAAAATAGATACCGTTGCTGGTCGGTTAGAAAGAAATGTAAATAACAAAATCAACAAATTAGTAAAAAACCAGACTCAAAAGCTAAATGTTCATATAGAATCTGTTGTATCGAAAATCGGAGGTGAGGTGAGTATTGTTGTAGAAAACACATCACCAGTTGATATTAGTACAGATATAGAGGTCATTATAAAAGGAGTTAATAGAGGTATTCAAGCCCATGTTACAAATTCTTTAGTAGATGCAGTACGTGAAAATGTGCAAGATTCTATCACTCATTTAGCAAAAACTGTTTTTGCTCTAAGGGTCAATAATAAAATTAGAAGTCTGTCTCATCAAGTAGCTTTGTCTATACTCAACGGAGCAGTTGATACAAAAGCCTTAGAGGATTCTATTACTCAGGGGGTTCCCAATATGTTGGTGGATATAGGAAATGATGTTTTACAAATGGCATCTCCTCAGAACCTCGGTCGGATGATTGAAGGTTTAGGAAAAGATGCTGTTGGTAATATGTTGGATCCAGATCGATTGTGGAATGAGATTCAAACCCAACTTCTAGTAGTCGTGAAAAAAGAGGGCTTAAATCAACTTAGTAACGTCGCTACTGAATCAATTTCTTCTATTGTTCCTGGTGATTTACAAATGGATGTCCCTTTAAACTTTAGTGGATTTATAGCCTCGGGTGATATTTCTGATGTAGTAAGTTTAGATTCAATGCCTATTCATTTAGAGTCTGCCGCATTATTGTTGACTGGCATGGTTGGATACCGGCCTGATGATGAAACGTATGGGACAGTTTTCATGGGAGATATTACGCTTATCGTTAGAGAGCCAGAAGAGTTTGCTATTAGGGGGGCATATATTAATGGACGTAAAGATGGACAGAGTTATTGGTTTGCTCAATTACAAACTGAAGATCCTGATAAAAAAGTAGGGGCACCTTTAAGTGAAAAAGCAAGTCCTTTAAAGAATCCTATCAAGTTAGGGTTTGTAAATATTGTGGCTGCATCAGGTAGGGTGATGAAGAAAATGGCAATTGGAGATAATGGGTTTCCAGTTCCAGATTTTACCAAAGATATGTCTGCTGCAATACACTTTATTGTACATGATGGCAACTCCTCAGGAGGTTTAATGAAACTTGAGGTGAGAGGTAAATATGATGTGGCAGCCAATGGAGATTACGTCATTGAGTTTGAAGGGGCGGTAGCTATAAAGAGTAGTGGAGGGGAACCTGAACCAAGTGAAAGTGCCTTTGCTTACGGAAGAGTAGAGATCCGCTATAATTCAGCAAAAAAACATTTTTATGGTTTTGCGGAAGCTTCTGTTAAAGGTCCCGTGTGTGCTTATGCAAGTTTACTCGTAGATACACAGCCGGGGAGATGGAGGGTTGCTGTAGGTACATTAGAAAAACCAGTAGTATTTACGCCAGGCTGTGTAGCCTGGGGAGTAAGAGGTTTTGTAGATGTAGATCAGGAAACGGCTGAATTTGGTTTTGGTTTGCAGTACAGTGTTTATGCCTATTATAGTTTTGGTATTGGTATAGCCGATGTAGGTATTGAAATCGATGCGGGGGTTGCAGTAGATGTTTTCGCCAAGATTAGATACAAACCTCATTTTGCTTTGATGAGAGCGGGGGTACAAATAACAGCTTGGGCAAAAATTGGTGTAGCAGTTAAGAAAAAATGGGGATCGACCAGTAGGTTTAACCTTATTGATATAAAAGTACAAGGCTTAGTTTACCTTGAATTTGAACCAGCGCCAACAAAAATGGTTGGTAAAGTAAATGGTCATGTTAGAATTTGTGGCATTGGAGCAGGCTTTAATGCGAACGTTGATATGACTATAAGTTAATTTTTTTAATCTAATTATTCTAAATCAAATGAAATTATCTAATTTTTTGATGTTTCTAATATCATTACTGGTGGTGTTAGGAAGTTGTACAAAAGAGGAAGAACGTCAAGAAGCTGTCTCTCCTTATTCTATCTCTGATTTATACATTAAGTCGGCGTCTTTATTTAATGATGGTAATGATTCCTATCGTTATGAAATGCAAATAGATTCTCTCAATGAAAATATTTCTATTGCATTACCTTTATTGAAATACGAAAATGACCTGGAAGATATAGGAATTCAATTGACAACAAATTCTGATACTGATGTTTATACAACTGATGGAGATTACCTTGGTAACGTAGATGTAAAACTTTTCTCCAGTGACATTAACTCTGATACTATGAGCATAGTGCTTAAGCACAGAGATGATGAAAATTTAAGTAGAGTTGTTCAGATTACAATTCGAAAAGGAATGAATGATGAAGGGAAAATTTACGGAATATCTTTTATAAATGATAAAAACCCAGAGCTTATTGAGAGTGAAATGGATTCTGTTATCACAGATAGCACAAAAGTCTATTTTGTTAACTCTATCTTAAAAGGGAAAAGTTTTGTTCCTGATTTTCATACCTCAAGATTTGCTTCTGTATTTATTGATGGTGAGGTATATACAGAGGGAGAAACATTGGATCTATTTTCAGAGCGAAAAGTGAAAATTATTTCTGAAGATCAATCAGATTCAACCTCTTTTACACTTCAAATACAACCCTATTTAGAACACTTTGAGTTGGTGACAGATACGGTTAGAGCTGCTAATATGGAATACTTAAAATTCTTGATCAAATCAAATTACCCAGGTAGGAAATATTTTGATGTGAAACTTTCAGATAATAAAGGGGTTACAATAGAAAGTGAACTTTTAGCAAAACCGGGAGCTACTACTGCATCGATCTATTTTTCAACAGAAGATTTTATGAAGTTTGATGGAAATGGCACTTTGAATCTTCAGGTTGAGGACGGAAAAAATGGAGAGTTTACACTAACCTCAGATATTTTTTCAATTTATACAGTAGAAGACCTAAAAAATATTTCGTTAATAAGCGGAGACTTTATTCTAAAAAATGATATTGAGGTAAATGAGGAATTTGATGATTTAGAATTGAATGGTTCTCTTGATGGAAATAATAAAACAATTACTAGTGATATCAAGGGAGAACTATTTGCCAGAGCAAGGATAAAGTTTATCAAGAACTTAAATCTCAAAAATATAAATAATAATACTGAAGAGGATTTTGTTTTTGTGAGTGTTACTTATGGAAAAGAGGATGCCTACTTTGAAAATATTAAAATATCATCAACTGGATCTGCATTTTTTACCTATCAAGCCCATGATATTAGCAGAGTGTCAGATATATCTCTGGAAAATGCTAGATTTGTAGGAACTTTTAAAAATGATCCCTATTTAATCGAAAATATTGATTTTACATATCAAAAAAGCTATAAAATCTCTAGTTTTTTTAGTATATATGATGATCATAAAACAACTATAAATAATGTTTCTGTTACTATTAATGAGGGTGATTCTTTGGTAATGAGTTCATTATTTGGAAGAATAGTTAATGATGAAATATCAAATGTTAATATAAAAGGGAAAATAACTATCACAAATTTTTTGATTTCAGGGTACAATCAAACATATGGAGCAAAGATAAGCAATATTACTGTTTCTGAGTTAGGGTCCCATGGAGATTTTATATCTCTTTTTTACAATATAGGTAATAGTGTAATTGATAATATAGAGATTGGGAAGATCAGTACTGATAGAAGAACTTATTATGGGTTATTTGCTAATGAAATTGAAAATTCTTCGATTTCAAATATTTATTTAAATGTTACAAATATTGGTACTGAATCTCGAGATTGGTGGCAACTCTATTGGAAAAGTAACATAATAAACAAAATTAATAATGTATCAATTGACAAATTTGAAATAGAAGTATCTCTTCCTGAATTTCATTCTAATTTTGTTGAGACTTCTTCAGGAAATTCGGAACTTAAAAGAGTAGCATTTCACGGAACAGTAGCTAAAAGCTATTTTTTAAGACTAATAGAGGATGCAAATTCTGATGTGAAGTTATCAGATTCTTATATGGCTTTTGACGTTGGGTTATACTCTGCTTTAAAAGCAAGAGGAACGGTTTGTCTGATTCAAAACGTATTTGTTAATGCAGATGTTAGACATTGTTTTACCACAGGCAGTTATACACATGTAGGAGATTATAACTATTATACAAGTTTGATCAATAATGTGAGTGATGAAAATAGTGGTAGTTTAGATGGTGGACAAAACTATACTACACTTTCTGCTTTACCTGTCGCGAACCGTCCTGATGGTGTGAGCGGTTTTGAGTCGCTTGCAGAATCTGATTTGAAGAAAGCAACCTCTTCATGGATTCCATTTAGTGGCTATGATCCAGCAATTTGGGATTTTGGTACTAGCGAAGACTATCCGAAGTTAAGATAATCTAGAATTATTAAAAGTACTAGTGTAAATACTAGGACAAAAGAAATGAAGAATTAAGAGGGAAGAATGAAGAATTATGGTTCTTATTGTGGGGTTTAATAACCACCATAAAAACCATTTTACGAATCATAATTCTACATTCTTAATTCTTCATTAAAAAAGTTCCATTTCTTTTGTCCTAGTACTTAAATGATATTTTCTATATCAAAAAGTCATTTACGCTGGTATTTCCCGTTCCAACTAAAACACAAACAAATTCATGCGTTTAGCACAACTTATCCTTATACTTCTTTTTGTTCAAACCACCTTTGCACAGCAAGTAGTGGTGAGAAACAAACCTTTTGATGTTGGAAAGGTGGAGGTGAAATGGTATATACCTGCCATTAAATCGAAAGCAGGAACCAAAGTATTTAGACAACAACAAGGAACTTCTAATTGGGAACTGCTTACACCCGAATGGATTTTAGGGGATACCTCTTTGGTAAAACCTTTAATACAGAATGACCCCAATATGGAGTTTTATACTGATATGGCTACTACTGATATTAAACTTGACACCTTAGACGGAATTGTATGGGGAAATATGTTGGTACAATCATTTTACAATGATCAATACTGTAAGTTGTTAGGGATTTACTATAAAGATAATAATGCCATTGAAGGGCAAACTTATCGCTATAAGGTCGTTGAGAACAAAAGCGGAAAGTCACAATTAATTGGTATTTCTGAATGGGTTACGGTAGGAGAATATCAAAAAGGGGTAGCTGTAAATGAAGTAACTGTAGAGCGTAAAGAGAAAGAGCTGATTGTCAATTGGAAAGTTGAAGAAATGCGTTTTTTCGGAGTTAATATTTATAGAAAAGATCTTGATAAAAACCATAATAGAGAAGAAAAGTTGACGGATAGGCCCATCATGTTATCAATGTATGAAGATAGCTTAGGAAATATGGTTTATCCAGATGAATTTTATAATGATGCCGATGTAAGAGAAAATCATACCTACGCCTATCGTGTGGAAGGTATTGATTTTTTTGGACAGCCACTCAATAAGTCTAAGGAAGTGGTGATAACAATGAAAGATGAAACCCCTCCACTTCCTCCCTATAACTTACGTAAAGGCAAAGTGGTGGCAAAAGAAGGAAAAATCACATTTAACTGGGAATTAGAAGAAGATGCTGATAGGGAAGGAATGAATATTTTTAGAAGTACTGATATAGAAGGCCCTTTTGAAAAGGTAAATAAAAGACCTCTTTCTAAAAATATATTTGTATTTAGTGAGCATTTAACAGAAGCAGGATTTTACTATTACTATACGCAATCATTTGATAAAGCAGGTAATACAGCCAACTCATTGCCAGTAATGATACAATTGGATGATATGATTCCTCCTTCCACTCCAAAACAATTACAAATACAAGCCGATACAGGAAAGTTTGTACTTTCTTGGGCTCCTAATACAGAAAACGACCTTAAAGGGTATTTGGTTTTTAGAAGTGCAAGTGCATCGGAAGATAATTATGTATTACTGACACCTTCTGCTATAAAAGAAACGAAGTATTATCAACGTATGCCCAAGAATGTAAAAACACCATATGCTTTTAAAATTGTGGCAGTAGATACAAGTTATAACCGAAGCCCATACTCTAAAATAGTAGAAGCAAAATTGCCAGATGTGACGCCTCCTGAAGCTCCTTATTTATTAGATGTGAAAGAAGTGGATGGACGTCTTTCTATACATTGGCAAGAAAATACAGAAGAGGATCTTTTTGGTTATCATCTTTACAGAAAAGAAGCTTCAGAAACAGATTTTAGGCAGTGGAATATAAAACTTATCCCAGCTCAAAGTTTCCGTTACCTTGATGGAAGAGTGGAAGAAGGAAAAGTATATGAGTATTACTTAAAAGCCGTAGATTTTGCCAATAATCACTCTAAAAGATCTGAAATATTGAGTGGTCAAATAGCACCAGAAAGTTTATCTGAAAATAAAGTGGAATTGAAGGGAGTAGCAAGAAAGAAAAAGGGAACAGCAGAATTGCAATGGTCATCAGAATTACTAACTAAGGCAAGAGGTGTTATGGTATATAGAGGTTCTCAGGAAAATAATATAAAACCTATTTCTGGCTTATTACAGACACATAACTTTAAAGATAAAATTAATAATAAATCAACTTATATCTATCAACTCAGAATTTTCTATACTACTGGAGAAGTGGTGATGTCAAACAAATTAAAACTAGATTTCAATGAAAAATAAATTAAATATCTTAAGCATAGTATTGTGTAGTCTTCTACCATTTTATAGTCATGCACAAGTTGTAATTGGTCAGAACACGGAGAATCCTGATGCTTCAGCTGAACTACAAATTGAAACTAAAAGTACTCCAGCAGATGTAGGAGGATTGATCTTACCACAATTAGAAGATAAATCATATAACATTTTTTCTGAATCATGGGGGAAAGAAATTAGAAAGGGATTGTTACTTCAAAATGGTGGTACAACAAATATATTAAAGTTCAAAGGAGCTACAGGACAAGTAAATTCTGATGCACTTTGGGATATTGTTGATCCATGGATTACCACTAAAATTAATGCTAAAGATTATAAGTTAGATTTTGCAATTAACTCACCTTCATCTTTAATGGTAGGAGGAAATTTTACTTCTATTGATTTAAAAGGAGCATTTTTAACAGGTGCTAAAAGAATTGATAATGCAACATTAGGTGTTACTCCAATTGGGGGCATCATTATGTGGAGTGGAGCAATTGGTGATATACCCGATGGTTGGATTTTATGTGATGGAAAAACATATAGTAAAATAAACAATGCTGGAAATGTACAAAGTGGTTTTACGGCACCTGATTTAACAGGTCGGTTTATAGTGGGATATGGTGAAGATAATGGAGATAACCTAAAGAAGAAACACTATGATTCTAAATATGCTAAGATGAATGAAGTAGGAGGAGAAAAAGAAGTTCTACTAGAAGAAGCACAAATTCCTGAACATGACCATAATGTTGGTGTTACTGTAAATGTAACAGAAACAGATCTTTCTAACAAGAATCTTTATGTAGGACAGAATGGTACAGGGTATCCAGATGGTGCAGGTGATAATACTGGCGAAGGAGGAGGACATGCTTATGTACGACATACATATAATTTGAATAGAGGTAGGCATAAACACTCTACAACTGTTAGTGTAACAGAAGATAAATATGGTAAAGGTCAAGCTCACGAAAACCGTCCGCCATTTTATGTTCTTGCCTTTATCATGTACACCGGTGTAGTACAATAAAAAAGAAGAGAAACAATTTCTCAATAAATGCTTAAATCAACTATTCACATGAACAAGCTTATTCTTATCTCTTTATTGATGGTTTATGCCTCTCTTACAGTGAAGGCACAAACAAGTATTGGCATCTATGGCAAAAGTAAATTGTCAGTAGATCATGGAAGTGAAATAAACATTACAGGAGATATAAATTATGATGCAGATGATATAGAGGGGCATTCTGGTATAACACTGGCTGAAGATGGAAAACTTTTTATTGGCGGAAACATAAAAGTAGCAGAAGGTGATACTCTATTTTCCAAAGCAAATGAAAATAGAAGTGAGCCAGATAAAGAGATATCAGATATAAAAAAGGCCATTACTTTTTATGGAAATAAAGACAGTAAATTAATAGGAAATGTGTTTATACATTCTGCTATTATTGATAAAGAAGCAGGCAGAAATGTATATGTAGAGGGAAAGGATCATGTGAATATTGGCTATACTGTAGGTTTTAAAAATGGGAACTTTGTTTTCCAGAAAAAAACTGAAAATGGTTTTGATGTCTATCCTCAATTGACATTAGGTGAGGCCGCAGGTGACGAAACCCAAGAAGTAGATCAAGGAGTAGTAATTAATGAAGATACAGACCATAGATTTAAGGGAGATGGAGAGTCTCAAATCTTAAATTATAGATACATTGAAAACAATAAAGACAAAACAATTAATTTTGCAAATTTAGGTTTAGTTGTAAGTCAGGCAAGTGATTATAGCAATGATGCTTTTGGAGATGCAATTGGTAAAAGAGGATTTAAAGGAGAAGAGGCAGGAAAAGGGAGTATCAATAGGAACTTTGAGCTGGAAAGGGTAGAGATTGACCCAGATATTCGAACATCCAAAGAACCTTTTTCAAGAATTGAGTATACCTATTTTAATGAAGAAGAGTCAACGGCTTCTAAAGCAGAAAACCATACTGATTTTGACCTTTGGACTTCTACTGACAATAGACAGATATGGCGTAAAAATAATGTAGCATCTGCTGGCGGAATAGTGGAGACAGAAAAAGTGGCTTATTTCGATAATGATGCAGGAATCCCCCTAAGCACAGGTTCTACTAATGTATTGACTGTAGGTGTAAAAGATTGCGGTGAACAATTTATTGGAGGTGCATACAGTAGCTTAACCGTCAAAGGAGTGTGCCAGGGGAATGCTGTTACTATTGGTGTAACTGAAGAAGAGTATTCTGGTTATGAATACAATTGGTACATGAAAGATGTGACCACTGGGAATTTTGAACGTATTGAAGGTGTAGGCAATGTGACTACTATTGATACAGGAGAAGGAGAGTATAAAGCAATTGTTTTTAACGCACAAGGCTGTGAGCAACAAATTGAATTTAAGGTTGAAACGAAAGAAGCTCCATCAGTTTTTAATAGGGATGGTGGTATAGAAAACCAGATCCTGATTACGTCTTCCGAAGGGTATATTCCAGAAGGAAGCACCACGCCTCCTATTTTTATGGCTGGACAAACTGTAAATTTTTCAGCCTACTTTGTAGATGCGAATACAGATAAAAGTGATTTTGAATATTTTTGGGATTACGGAGATGGCACCACTTCCGAAATATTTTCCATTAGTCCTTCTGCGAGCATACAGACATCTTATCAATATTTGAACTCAGGGACTTACACACAGAAACTTATAGTAAGTAATAAAAAATATGGGTGTGTTACTTCTATTGATCAAAAACTAAAAGTAATAATACCTCCTACTGTCACCTTCCAAAACTCAACGTTATCGCTTTGCGAAAATGAGCTTTTAATAGTTACACCACAAATTGATGATACATCTGTAACTGAAGGAGGGTTAGGGTTGGCACCAGATTCCTTTGTTTGGGAAAAAAATACAGGAACAGTTGAAGCTCCTGTTTGGTCAATACAAACCAGTTTAAATGCAGATAGTAAAGTACTAGAACTAGAAGATCTGTCAACAGGAATACATATTTTCAGATTAAAAATACAGAGGACAATCGAAGATGGGAAATTACTTTATGAGGTGATTTCTGCTCCAATTATTGTCACCTATTACCCTGTGCCGATTATAGAAGATCTTCTTTTTGATCAAACTCAGTTAACTGCAGGAAATACTTTAGAGTTTTCTCCTTCTATTCGTTATTCTTCTTCATTGTCTGAGCTTCATTATACATGGACGGCATCACATAGTAGTGGAGAACAGAAAAATACTGAAAAGGTTACTTATCAATTTGAACAAGCGGGTACGTATTCTATCACATTAGAAATCAGTACTTCCCAAGGTTGTAGGTATGATTTCACAAAAGAGTTTACAATTTACCCTTCAATAGAAGCAATCGCTATTTCCCCTAACGGAAGAGTTTTTTGTGCTAATACCAAAATATCTTTTGCCAATACAGTTCCATTAACTCCATTAGAGGGAGCTTTTGAAGGAGCCGACTATCAGTTTGAGTGGTTTGTGGATGAAGTAGCATTGGGAAGTACCGAAAAGTTTGATTACACACCTGCATCTGTGGGAAGTAAAACAGTGAAATTAAAACTTAGCATTGTAAAAGGAGAGCAAGTTTTAGGTTACAAAGAAACTACAGCTACTGCCCAGATTGAGGCGAACGGAAGTGCATCTTATACTTCTAATCAATCAAAGGAAAGTATTTGTTATGGAGAAACCATTGAATATACTATCAATAATTTTGATCCAGCGAATACCTACTACTGGCTAGTCAATGGTGAGGAGAAAAAGGTGACCAATAAAGAGTCTACATTTAGCTATACTTTTGATAAAAAAGGAACCTATGAAGTAAGTTTGTATTATAGTTCTGCAGCACAATGTAATTCAAGTGCATATAGTACTAAAGTAAATGTAGAACCTCTGATACAATTACCATTACAGTCTAACAGTATATCAATATGTGGAACTTCCTATACTCTTGACCTATCTCTTTTAGGAACGCTATCTATACCAGAAAATAGTGTAATCGAGTGGTATAAGGGCCCAAATGATACTGGTGAAGTAATTGGAACCAATACTCAATTAGAAGTCACTTCAAGTGGGGTTTACAAAGTGAAAATTACATCACCTGCAGGGTGTGAGGCACAAAGTTCATATCATGTGCAATTACATCCGACATTGGACGTGGATTTAGGAGCAGATAGAATCATCTTCTCTTCAACTACTTTACAATCCAATGTGTCAGGCCAAGAATATAAATGGTATAAAGATGACACTTTTATCAGTGGAAATACTACAATTCAAGTAAATGAAACAGGAGTTTATAAATTGGAAGTCATCTATAATGGATGTACTTGGACAGATGAAGTAGCACTTACTTATGTGACATCTTCACCCGTATCTCTACCTCATCAATATCAATTATGTGACAAAGTAACATTAGTTCCAACTGTTGAGGGAGCACAACCTTATACTTATTTATGGAATACGGGGGCTGTGACAGAAACAATTGAAGTAAATAAAACGGGTATTTATACTCTAACGGCCTCAAATACCATAACAGGTCAACAATTCCACCTGCAAACAGAAGTGATCGCATTGCCACCAATTACACCAAATGTTACTCTAAATTATACATGTGCATCAGAAGGTGTTCAAATTGAAAATAATACAGTTTATTCTTCTCCATTGTCATTTACTTATAAAGAGGGTGACGACTGGAAAGAAGTAGATAGCAATACACCTCTACAATTGGAAGCAGGAACACATCAATTGCATTTTAAATTCACCAATACTTATGGATGTAGTGAAGAGTTAATGCAAGAAGTGACAATTGAAGATTGTCCTTCATTAGCCTTGCAAATCAACGAAGGTTGCATAGGAGAGACTACTCAGTTTTCGGTGCAAGGTATTACTGCTGCATTAAAAAATGTAAGTTATCAATGGGATTTAGGTGATGGAACAAGGTCTCAGCAGGAAAATCTTGAATATGCTTACCTGCAATCGGGAAATTATGATGTACAACTTATAGTACTTGCAGAAGTAGGAAATCAAACAAAGACTTATACATTACAGCAGCAGGTTCAAATTCATGAAGACCTTACGCCTCAGTGGGCTCCATCACTATCACTGTGTGCTGATAATTATACACTTAATGCTCCAGAAGGAGGCACTTCTTATGAATGGTTTAATGTGACAACAAACACTACTTTGTCAGAAACGAATCACCAATTGAAAGTTACAACCTCAGGTACCTACCGTGTTACGGTAACGAATGAGCAGTGTAATTTTACAAAAGAAATTGCATTACAGTTGAATAGTGAACTTAAGCCTTCGTTGGGAGAAGATAGAGTTTTTTGTGATAGAACTGAGCTGGAGGCCGGCTATGAAGGGTACGAGTATTTGTGGTCTAATGGAGCTACAACACCTTCTATTGCAGTTGGAACCTCTGGATTGTATTGGGTTGAAGTGACAGACCCTGTCAATGGATGCAGTGGCCGTGATACTGTAAATTTGACCCTTCAGAGAACTCCACAAGTGGATTTAGGGGCAGATAGAAAATTATGTTTTGGTGAGACCGCTACTTTAGATGTTGGTTTATCAGGATATAATTATTTGTGGAATACAGGTGAAACAACCCGACGTATCGAAGCGAGTACTTCAGGTTTATACAGTGTAGAAGTTTCTAAAGAGGGCAATGAATGTGCTACAACGGCTTATGTTTATGTGGAAGTACTACCACAAACTACAGTTGATTTTGTGTATCAGGATGTATGTTTGGGTGAGGCCATTCAATTTTCAACAACTTCAACAGATCAATTGTACTGGGACTTTGGCGACGGTACGAATAGCTCTATTGCATCACCTTCTAAAACATATAAAAAGGAAGGAACCTATACTGTTTCTCTGACAGCAACAAGTGAGAATGGATGTATTGCTTCTCAGTTTCATCAGGTGAAGGTTTATAAGCGACCTGAAGTTGATTTTGAGTTTAAGGTTAGTTGTGATAGTTATCAGGTCCATTTTCAGGAGATTAAAGATCCAAACTCAGTGGTTACTTTTGCATGGGACTTTGGCGATGGTCAAACCTATTTAGGAACACAACCTTCACATCAGTATAGTACTTCGGGTAATTATACCGTTACCTTAACACCGCTTACTCTTTCAGGTTGTGATGGTGAGACTATTGAGAAAACAATTCAGATCCAACCTGAAATTACAACGTTATTACCTTCTACTCTTACAGTTTGTGCAGAAGAATATACTTTTGATCTTTCAGGTACGCCTTATGTGATTTTGTGGGAAAATCACCTCACTACACCACAACGAACGGTGACTCAGACCGGTACTTATTCTGTACAGCTGACAGATCCAGTATCAGGATGTTCTTCGACACAGCAAGTGGAGCTAATATTACATCGTCCGCCAGTGATTACCTTCCCAGAGACATTGGAAGGTTGCAGTCAGGTACATATTACATCAGGAGTAAGTAATATGACTTATTTCTGGTCAACAGGAGAAAATACTTCAGATATCACAGTAACAAAAAGTGGTACTTATACATTGATGGTGGTTGATGAAAATGGCTGTTCAGCCTCACAGTCTGTTGAAGTAACAGTGCATACTCCTCCAGCACTTCAGCTTCCCGCCTCTATTAATGCCTGCCGAGGAGAAAGAGTGGAGTTAGATCCCAAAGGCGATAGTAACTTAAGTTATTTATGGTCGGATGGATCAAGAGCATCATCACTTATTGTATACAGCAGTGGAGATTACTCCGTAACAGCAACAGATCAATATGGATGTAGCTCTACAGCACAAGTCAATGTACAGTTCAATGAAGTACCTCAACTGGAACTGCCCACTTATCTGTCAGGTTGTGGAAGTGTAATTATAGATCCTAATTACTATGTAGGTGACTTTTTATGGTCTACTGGTGAAACTGATAAATTTATCACCGTTACAGAAACAGGTGACTATAGTGTTACGGTTACTTCTCCGGGTGGATGTGAAGTACAGCAAACTGTTCGTGTAGAAATTGTACCTACTCCTTCTTTAGACCTTGGTCCAGATCATCAAATTTGTTTCGGAACATCTACCATCCTGGATGCAGGAGAAGGAACAGACTATTACTGGTCCAATGGTACAACAGCAAGATATTTTGAGGTCAGTGAAACAGGACAGTACTGGGTCAATGTGACAACAGCGAACGGCTGTACGATCAGAGATGAAGTCTTTATTGAAGTTGGAGATGATATTCATCCTCGATTAGGAGAAGATCAATTGCTTTGCCAGGACGGAAGTATCTTGCAAACCACAGTACCTGAAAAAGAGGGACGTACTTTTGAATGGAACAGTGAAAAAGGTGTTTTAAGTGATCAGGCTTACCTGGAAGTGAATGAAGCAGGTAAATACTGGCTGACGATCCGTGATGCCTCAGGGTGTTCTTCTACCGATACGGTAGAAATGCTTATGACAGACAAACAAATGGTAGCGAAGTTCTTAGTGTCTACGGTGGTCCATCAGGGGGAGCCCGTTCAGTTTGTGCAGGTTTCATATGATGATCCTCAGTCCTTTTTCTGGCAATTTGGAGACGGTGCCACTTCAGAAGAAGAAAACCCCGTTTACCGTTATTTCCAGACTGGTGATTATACGGTCACGATGAGTACAGATAATGGTATTTGTGATGCGGTCACTTCCAAAGTTATCACGGTGATAGACCCTAATGAGATAGATAATGCCCGTCAACCAGATAATGAAGAAGAAGGAGACGCACCGAAGCTGGTAGAACTTTTAGAAATTCAAACCGCAAAGGTATATCCTAACCCTACCTCTTCTTATGCTACCCTAGCAATTGGGTTGTCTGTGCCAGCCCGTGTAGAATGGAGACTATTGGACCTTCAGGGTAAAGAATATAGGCACAAGGTGATTCACGCTTTAAATGCCGAACAGCTGATCGATCTTCAGGGTATGCCAATTGGTGTTTATATCATCCATATTATAACAGGTCAAACCTCCAAAACCTTAAAATTAATCAAGAAATAATATGTTGAAAAGGTTCAAAATATATCTCACAGCATTCTTCTTTCTGCTCAGTATTTCGGTGCTTGGTCAGGAGGAAGAGCAACTTCTAGAAGGAGAAAACCTTCAGGAGGTGAGTAATGCCACTCAGGAAAGTGTCGCTAAACTAAAAACCCGAGTAGAGCAGATTCTTAACTTCTTTGCCATGTACTCCGCCACCTACGCAGGAGAACATGACGAATACATCAATCAGCTGAAGGATAATCTGGTTCAGAATGAGAATATCCATGAGGCTTTCAAGTCTTTAATAGAAGAGATTTCTCTTAGCGGAGGTATGCTGGAGAAGGCCGTAAGTGATTTTAATGGACAAACGGGACTTCATCTTTATTCTATTGGTGAAATAGAAGAAGCTTTTGCCGACGATAAGTTTTCTACATTATTCAATCGACTATCCGCTTCGAAAAATGTGTATTATAACAGCCCCGCTTTTATCCTACACGCCAAAGTATCGGGCAATAAAGCTTCCGGCTGGTCCGCAAGCATCAGTATAGAGACGCAAGGTATTGATGCGAATGCCTTGGCAAGTGTAGGAGGGAAAGCCGAACTGGAGAAGCTTTATAACAGTCAGCTGGCATCGGTTTACAGAGAGAGAAGTTCAGTCCGTAAAGCAGTACGAAATACCTTGATCTATGGTTCCAATGAAGTAGCCTCCAAGATTCAAACAGCTTTTCACCCCAACCCTTATTTCAATGTCAACGGAGAAAAGTACGGTTCAGGATCAACAGTGAAATTGTTTAGCCACGGGGGATCGGTTCAAGTAGAATTACTGGATAAAGACCTTAATGGTATGAAAGTCAAAAGATGGACCGGTGCCTTAGGATCTACCCACAAAGATTCTTCTTATGTGGCACGGATCGACACTCAAAATCCCGGACAGCTTCA
>NZ_JABANE010000076.1 GCF_012844305.1 Flammeovirga aprica JL-4 | reverse complement strand
ATGAAGATTTTATTAAATTTAAATTATCGCTGACTTACTTTTTGTCTAATTTAATGTCGGTGAGTAGTTACAAAATTTCAATACGATTACTAAATCAATTTTGTTATTGGCATGTCCATTTTTTTTGGTTGGTACTGCATTAATGACCTATTCCTTTGTTGACCCATTGTTCGATTCATCGAGTTTAGGAAGTTCTGAAAAACTAATTTCATATATAATTACAGTAATGTTGAGCCCAGCTCTTTGGGTGGGAGGACTTATTATCCATGTTGGTTTTTTAATGCTTATTACCATGGGGCCAAGTATCGTAAAGGCCTACATGGATAAAAAAGAAAACTTTACAATTTCAGATGTCAGAAAGATCACTTTTGAGTATTTACCCAAAGTTTTTGTGATTTCAATACTGCTAGGCATCCTGATTATTATTTCTTCATTTTTCTTCTATCTCCCCGGCATATACGTAATGATCACCTATTCTATTGCTATTCCTATTATTGTATTTGAAGATCTTGATATAATGGGGACAATGAAAAGATGCTCTTACCTGATAAAACATAATTGGTGGTCTTCCTTTGGTTATATCTTTATGACTATGATGATCGTATCACTTATAAATCAGATCATTGGATTTGGTCTTACTGCAGTATCATTTATAGTACCTCTGCTCTACATTGGTGAAAGTATCGTACAGATTTATATGATAGTATTGATCAGCTGTTCGTGTTTAACATTGATGATCACACCATTGGTTGTGATAATTATGCAATTAGGCTTTACCGTTTTATATTTTTCATTAAAAGAAAAGAAGGAACTCACAAGCTTAGTGAGAGAAGTTGAATTGATGGCGTAGCTATTTCCTTTTTGATTGAAACCTTAGTATTTATTGCTGTAATCACCTTTACTGCATCTATACTATACAACTTCATCTCCCATTACTACAACATATTATTTTTCTAAGTATCATCGTCTTCTTTTTCCCTTTAAAAAAGAGAAAGAAGTCTTGCTTAATAAGTGTTGTAGAAAATAGAACATGAACACTGGGGAATTATAGTATCAATGTAATCATTTCATTCAGGTTTTTAATGAAGACAAATTTAAAATGAGAAAATATATAGTTCTAATTTACATATTCTTTGTCGCTTTTGCTGTCAATGCACAAGAGAGGGAATTCTCTAAAGAAAAGCTGAGTGATCTGAAGGAAAACGGTGATTATACTTATGAGTTACCGACACATAAAATATCAGCCAGTGAAAAATTCAGTGATTGGTTTGTAGACTACCTTTCAAAATTTTTTGATGTTGCGCCAGATATCAGCCTTGAATATGTTGTAGATATCATTAAGCTTTCCATCGCAATATTATTTATATGGGGAATATTTTTGGTTTTAAAATCAAATCATATTATTGTTTTTAGAAATCGTGAAAAATTTGATGAAAAAGGTTTCAATACTATCTATTCTCCTAACCAAGATATCATACCACTTAGCACTCAACTGAAAGAAGCTATTAAAGCAAAGGATTATCATGAAATTGTAAGACTGTATTATCTTCTTTCCATCGATCAATTGGATAAGAAAGGAATAATCAACCTGAAAAAAGTTGATCACCATAATGATATTTTACTTCAGCTAAAAGAAGAACTGATCAAAAAAACGTTTCATTCCATTGGGGTTTATTTCCAATACTGCTGGTATGGTGAATTTGATGCAAATGAGACAATCTATCAGCAAGTTAAAGATATGTACAACGATTTTGAAACTGCAGTAAGTCAATATGAAAAAGTTCAATAAGCAATACCTCATTTTAATTTTTGCTGTGGTGCTGTACCTCGTCATTAGTGTCAATTCAAAAAATGAAACAAACTGGACTGCTCATTACAATTCTAACTCCAAAGATCCCTACGGTACTAAAGCATTGATGGAACTGCTCAAGGATGAAGAGATGAAAATGAATATAAAGTATTCTAGATCCACAGCCTATGAAATATTGGTTACTGACAAAGAAGACTATTCAACCGAAAATCTTTTTATAGTAGGCAAAAAACTGACATTTGATAAAGAAAGCGTTGATGCTATGCTTCAGAGTGCATCATCAGGAAATACGATCATCATTGCCACTGAGAAACTTAATCATGACATGACGAAAGCTTTAGGGGTCGAACTTGATATTGATTACTCTAATATATCTATCAAAGAGATGATCCAAAAGAAGGATTTCAATTTTGACTTGGACACCACATTGATTGAGTTTAATGAACAGAAAGGCTATTTTTCAAGTTTTGATATGACTACTTCATTTGATAAGTATGATACTCTTGACACTGAAGTACTAGCACGCAATACCAATTTTGACGCTGTGTTTCTCAAAAAAAATGTAGATCAAGGAGCTATTTACCTTTTAAGTATACCTAAAGTTTTTACTAACATAGCACTTTTACATAATGACAATCACCTTCTTGTCAATGAAATAATAAAAGAATTTCCTGAGGGAGATTATATTAAAACGGAGTATTACTCTTTGGGAAGAAAAGGCCACAATTCACCTTTGCGTGTGCTTTTAGGGAATGATGGATTAAGAGAAGCCGTTTATTTACTGTTGTTGATCATCTTTATCTACTTGATTTTTGAAGCCAAAAGAGAACAAAGACCTATTCCTAATATCATTCCTCCTAAGAATGAAAGCCTAAAATTTGTAAATACACTTGGACAACTCTATTTAGGACAGAAAAATAACAAAAATATTCTAGACAAAAGAAAGCAGTATTTACTGAATCATATTCTTAATAAGTACAATATCAACCTAAACAAACAGGATAACTGGGAAGATTTGGAATTACTTTCATTCCGTTCTGGAATTGAAATTGAGAAAATAAAGAAGCTTTTCATCAGTTTAGACAAACTGGTAATGTACTCAATGAGCGATGAGAGTTTCAAAAATGTAAATGAATTAATAGACGACTTTTATTCAAACGAAATATAAATATGGAAGAAAATATAATTAACAAATTCACAAATAGAATTGATACTTCGGAGCTGGTTCATGAACTTAATAAACTTAGAGAAGGCATTAATAACGTTGTAAAAGGACAGCAAAAAACAATTGATCTTTTATTGACAGCCATCTTAGCAGACGGTCATGTTTTGTTGGAAGGCGTACCCGGTGTCGCTAAAACTTTAACGGCAAAAACACTGGCAACAATGATTGATGGAAAGTATTCTAGAATTCAGTTCACGCCCGATTTAATGCCTTCAGATGTTATCGGAACAAATATCTTCAATGCTTCTACCAATACTTTTGAATATAGAAAAGGACCTGTTTTCGGAAATATCGTTTTAACGGATGAGATCAATAGAGCCCCTGCCAAAACTCAAGCTTCTTTGTTTGAGGTAATGGAAGAACGTCAAATTACTTATGATGGGCAAAGATATGCAATGGAAGAACCTTTTTTAGTGATTGGTACTCAAAATCCAGTAGAACAAGAAGGCACTTATCCACTTCCTGAAGCTCAATTAGATCGTTTTCTTTTTAAAATAGATTTAGAATACCCTGAGGAACAAGATGAATTAGAGGTATTAAAAATGCATCATCAGCATCAAAACCCCTCTAATTTAATACAAGAAGAGTTTAAACTTTCTCCTGCTAAGTTGAAAGAATTTAGAGAGCTTGCCAAAAAAGTGATGGTGAAAGAGGATCTTATGACATATATCTTGCAACTGATCCGAAGAACTAGAATGAGCAGTGACCTTTATTTAGGGGCATCTCCACGTGCCGGTGTAGCTCTCCTGAATGCTTCAAAAGCTTGGGCTTGCCTTCAAGGAAGAGATTTTATCACACCTGATGATATTGCTTATGTGATAAAACCAGTTTTAAGACACCGTTTGATTATGACGGCAGAAAAAGAAATGGAAGGTGAAAATATGGACCGTATCATTGATAAGATCGTTCATTCTATCGAAGTACCTAGATAATCGGTTATGCGTTTTTATAAACAACTTTTCTTCTCAGACCGGTTCTATCAGATTGGGAGTAGTCTTGTTTTCCTTTTTATTATCGCTCACTTTGTTCCATTGCTTTATGGATTTGCAATTTTGCTTTGTTTGGCGTTTGGGGTATTGACGATTTTAGATATCATTCTTCTTTTCGGTTTGAAAAAAGATCTATATGCGGAACGTCAAACACCTGAAAAGCTATCAAACGGGGAAGAAAACGACATTCTACTTCATGCGGTCAATAAAGGAAATCAAACCCTTCACCTTGAACTGATTGATGAAGCTCCTATTGAATTTCAGCTAAAGAATCTCCGATTTAAGTTCAAATTAAAAGCAAATGAGGTAAAAGATATCTCATATACCATTGTTCCTAAAGAAAGAGGTGAATATCATTTTGGTGATCTGATTCTTTTTGTCAAATCAAAACTAGGGCTGGTCAGAAGAAAGATAAAACAGCACTGTGATATTCAATCTGTAAAGGTCTATCCTTCTTTCAGTAAGCTGAAAAAATATGAATTGATGGCCCTTAATACGGGACATATTGAGGGAGGAATTAAGAAAGTAAGGAAAATTGGACAGCAGAAAGAATTTGATCAGATAAAGGAGTATGTGGCTGGAGATGATTTTAGAACCATCAACTGGATGGCAACTGCCCGTTCACAACAATTGATGGTCAATCATTATCAAGATGAAAAAGCACAGCAGGTCTACGCAGTTTTGGATATGAGCAGAAATATGAAACTGCCTTTCAATGGAATGACATTGTTAGATTATTCGATCAATGCCAGCTTGGTTTTACTTCATATTGCTCAAGTAAAACAGGATTTGATTGGGGTTTCTGCCTTCGACTATAATAACAGTAATTTTCTGAAAGCCAGCCGAAATTCTGGACAGATGAAAAATGTACTTGAACAGCTTTATAACCTTAATCCAAGCTATAAGGAAACGGACTTTGCCAATATTACTACTTTATTGAGAAGGCAAATAAAACATAGAAGTCTCCTACTCTTTTTTACTAACATTACGCATAAGGAAAGCTTTAAAAGAAAACTCCCGTATTTAAAACGATTAGCTAAAAAACATTTGTTGGTTGTAGTATTATTTGAAGATACAGAAATCAAAAATGAGCTGAGTAAAAAAATAGAAAGCCTTGAAGATATTTATATTAAGGCGTTGCAGGAAGAAAATATTCTCGAAAGGAAATTTATGGCAAAGGAGTTACAACAAAATGGCATTCATACAATTTTGACCACTCCTGAAAAATTGAATGTCGATACGATCAACAAATACCTTGAACTAAAAGCGAGAGGGCTATTATAAAAATAGAGCATGCCTTGTGACATGCTCTATTTTTGGTTAAAAAGTAATTTTTGAATCAACGGCTAAAATCACCAATACAAAATCACTTCCTCTGCCAGAGGACCACGGTGTAAACGTTGGTTGCTCTGTCGTTTTATAATTCCCAATGACTAACTTTTCGCCAGATCTAGGATTAAACCAATAAGCTTTCACTTCCCGATTCCCTAATTCACTTAGATCTAACTGAACTGCTCTACCCCAAGGAGAATAAGCTAAAATAAAATCTTTATCCTGCCCCATAGAAGCCAAAATATAGCCTTGGTCTTCTTCATTATCGCTTAAAATTAAACGCTGATTATTTTCCATTTTCTGCCAAGGAAAGCTTGTAAATAGTTGCTTCATATATAGCATATGTTTCGAACCTGATAAATGTAAAGCCTCTTTCCATCCAGTTCTTACTTTATTGACCGGTTCTTTATCCAAAGTATACATTTGCAAAATATCATGACAACCATATGTATACCCTGCCGCTCCTGCCAACATCGTCCAGTAAGCAGTTGTTCTTACATCTGAGTCATCCATCCAGTCATGCTCTCCATCTTCCCAAAATTTCTCAAGGGAATTCTCGTAACGGGGTTCTGCTTCAATAACAGGACGAAGAGGTTTGACTTCTCTGCTTCTAAAAACAAATTCATATTCTTTAAGGTCTCTATCATGTCCGCTCTGAAACATATCAAAGTCCAGCCACGGTTCATTGACACTGTCAGTAGCCAAAAACGGAGCTGCAGGATGATAGGTAATAAGATGTCTTGTATCTTTTGATTGAATTCCTTTCGCCATCCCTTCTATCACTTCACGCTGCATTTCATCTTCTGGCATTCGATCGCCTCCCAATACCCAAATCAAGTTATTTTTATCAAGATATCTTTGGGCTACAATTTCTCCAAAACGTTCAGCATTTTCACCGTTGAAAATTATAGGACCTTCCCCCCATTTTAAATTAAACTTATCGCCCCATGTTGGAAGCAAAGCGATATACATTCCTAATTCATCTGCCTTGTCAATCACATAATCTACCAGTTCAAAATAATTCTCATTGATCTTGGTAGGATCATTATTGACCAACGGTTTATGTCCATAAGCATTGGGCGTATTCAAACCATCAAGTTCAGCCAACACTACGGTTTGTATCACTGTAAATCCTTTCGAGTGACGATCTTCCATGTATAGATCAATTTCTTCTTTTGTCAAACGATGGATCATTTCCCAAGCTGTACCGCCTAACCAGAAAAAAGGCTCATTGTCTACCGTCTCAAGGTATTTGCTGTTTTCTGAGACTTTTAAGAGTTTAGTGTTTTGAGCACTTACGGTATTAAAAAACATGCCAATACAAAGCATTAAAAAAAGTGGTCTCATATTCATTCCATTTAAGTTGTTTGCTAATTCTTACATTCATTTCATTGTAAAACTAATGGATTTATGAGATAATACCCTGTTAAAATCTGTGATATATAATAAACAATGTCCACATAAATACCCGCTAAACATTGTATCAAGTGTTATACTTGTAATTCATCAATTCTTGAATCACACTTGTTCTCAACTCATAATCATAAGAAGAAATACACGCATCAATCTCCCCTAATTTTGATTGTATTTTTCTATAGTTATTGTCCAATTCTCTATAATAATCAAGATAATTTACTGGTTTAACATAAAGCTCCTTACTCCATTCTAGCAGATCTTCAGTTTCATCATACAACTCAAGTGAGAATAATACTAAAAAGAGATTCATCAGAGGTTTTCCATCCGAAAAATCCCCATATTCATCATCCACAAGAATTTTAAAACTTTGGCCATCTATGGTGAAGTCCACATAAAATAAGTCCGCCCGGATCACCTCACTTTTTCTAATGAATATCTTATGTTGATTATAGTAACCTTTTAACTTTTCGATTTCAGGATAGCCCATTATTCACCTTCATTAGAGTCAATCGTTTGTAATTTTAGACGGTCTTTCTCCATCATCAAACGGTCTGAATTATTAATCAAAAGCCACTTTCCTTCAATATTCATCAAAACTATATAATAGGTAATATCAGAAGTCCGATCCAATTCCCCACTGTTCTCATCTATATATAATACCCTTTCAAGGTCAAGAGCAATTTCTTTATCATCTACTTTCACATGATCAATTCTATAAAAATAACTCCCGTGATCTTCCACATAAAAAATGGGGTAATCGCTATAATCTATATGTTCTAAGTTTAGATCATTTGATTGAGACACAAAAAAAGCTTCCAATTCAGCAAAGGCATTATCATTTACATACTCACCATTATCTTGCTTTCTTACTAATCCGAATATATTATCTCTATCATCAAATCTTGTCGTATAAATATCCATATCACTCATTAATAGATTGAATAAATGTGGATTGAATGCTCTGTCAATGGTGGTAAAATACTTTTGATAAAGAAATTCATGAGTATCAAGAGAGGAATGCTCTTTCATATCTACTCCAAATCGATCATTGAACTTTTCAGTCTCACCAATATTATACTCCAAATTCCCTTGCTCATTAAAAGTAAGGTAATCGTGCTGAATTTTCTGAAAAGGCATCATCCCATCTCCGTTAGGTACCTCTTTCATTCCGAAAATTTCATAGGAAACAACCAATCCATTTTTATCATTAAAATCTATTGAAATTTCATAAGGCTTGATTGTAATTGTGGCCGCATTACCGTATTGATGCAGAACAGAAATCGATGAAGTATTAATTTTATCCAATACATAGGTTCCATCCTCTTGAGGCAAAAGGGTAAAATAATTTGTGGTTCCATCTTTTGTCACTACGATAAACACCCCTTCTTCCTTTTTAAACTCAGATAACTCAAATATTTTATAGATTTCATCTGGAGCTCCTCCTAAATATTGATTCCATGTAGCATTAATATTTTCTTCCCAAGTATACCTTGGATTTAGATCTATAGGAGAAATGGGAAAGGTAATTTCAGGGACTTTCTTTACTTCAATCACTGTCGTTTTTTCAAGATGTTCCTTTTCAGTGGAATTTTCTTTTTGCTTCTTTTGATTACATGAGAAAAATAAAAATAGCGTAAGTAGCAGTAGTAAAATTTTCATAGCAAGTTTCGAGTAAGTAAAATTGAATAGAGAATATTATAATTTAATAAGATTAGGTCTTACATTCAATTATACAACTTGATGAATACAAAAAAGGCCCTTCAAATTCTTGAAGAGCCCTTAATACTAATATGTCAAGGTATTTCAGATTTTATTTTTGATAAGGTCAAGTACTAGGACAAAAGTAAACGAGTGTTTCTTGCACCATAGTTAAAACTATGGACAGGTGATAAGGCAACCTAACCAAGACTAAAGTCTTGAAGGTCGTGATAACGGAGATAACACTTTAGTGTTGTCGGAGTAAATATACTAGCCCATGACTTCAGTCATGGTGAACGAAATTTTTGTTCCATTTCTTTTGTCACACTACTCAACTATTCTTTAGTCACCTCTGCCTTCTCCATTCTTAAAGACTTCCAATTGGAGTTGCCATGATGCATCACTTCCTGAAATTCTTTAAAAATCGCATCCAAAATTTTATCATCATTTCTTTGTTGCTCATCCATCATTTTCATTTTAAGTTGAATGGCACGCAGTTGATTTCTTGATTCGCCATAATTGATCCAAAGCTGTTTATGATTATAAAAACCATCCCAAGCGGCTAAAACAGTAGTTACTCCACTCAATAAAAGTGTGAGTATTTTTGCATGCAATTGGTATTCTTCTGGGACATCGCTAGAGATTGCCACCAAAATAGTGATCAATGCAGAAGCTATGGCTATTCCCAAGTAAATTCTGAATGACTTTAATTTATTTTCCTGACTACGATAAGAAGCTCTATCTGCAATGGCTGAAATTTCATCAAATAGAACATCGTATTTTGCTTTTGTAGTACTCATTGTTTAGCTCAAGTATGAAAAAATTGAAGTTTTTACTTTTTGAACTATCAATTTACATAATTGAACTTTAAATATCACACCGTTTTACATTTTGGAGCTTAATTCTTTTTATTCAATTCCTCTTCTGTAGTAGCGTAGTATTTTTTCTCTTCTGCATATGGAGACTGACCTCCTGCAAAATAGTCCTTTATTTCTTGAACAGGAATTGTATCTTTTAAAGATTCAGCCGCATGGAAAATGTGATTACCATGGAAATCATGACACTGTAAACACGTATTCCATCTATTCTGCCCGATCAATTCTTTGTGTGATACTTCTAATGGATCATTTTTCATTTCTGTATCCTCATGACATGACTTACAGTAACCAATATTAGTCTGCGTAATACGAACGCCATTATGTTCCTGATGACATGATTCACATTCGGTAACTCCTATATCTTTTCTGGCTTGAGCAAAACGAGGTTCTTCAAAACGGTGCAATGGATGTCTGTCGTTTGCTCTGTCATGACAATCCAAACATTTTGTATTATCTACATTCTGTGTTCCAAAATCTGCCTCTGATCTTCTTAAACCTACTGTGTGCATTAAATTGGCTTGTGCTTGCTGAAAAACATTTCCTTTTGCTGGAGTATGGCAAGTTTCGCATTGGAGATTTTCATGCCCTGTATTTAATGGTCCTTTGGACAGAAAATCATCATTTTGAGGAAGAGAAAGCGTAACATAAGTAATGGCAGAAATAAAAATCCCTGTACATATCCCTATGAACTGCCTTTTTCTTTTTCTACTTATTTTAAACATTGTATTGATGCCTTTTTAAAGTTTTTTTGGGAGAGAATCAAATGCTACAAGGTTGACTTTTGCTAACTCCCATAACGCATTGTGAAAACCATTCATGTAGCATTGATTCAATAAGATCTTATATTTTGAAAATGAAAATTATGCATATTCAATCACCACATTATTGGTAACTGGATTACAAATACAAGGCAGTATATAACCTTCATCTACCTCCTTAGGTGTAAGAACATGTCCTTTTCGCATATACACTTCACCTGAAGTCACCTTCGCTTTACAGCTGCCGCATATGCCATCCATACAGACATATGGAAGTTTTAATTTTTCATCCAATGCTGCTTCTAGAATATTACTTTTTGCTAGAACTGTAAATTGATGAGAAGCACCTTTATGCTTGATTTCAATTTCTCTATTTTCCAAGAAGGCACCTTGGGTTTGCATTTCTTGAGCTGTTGGAGGCGGTGCTGAAAAACGTTCGATATGAATAAACTGTTCTGGAACATTACATAACTTCAAACCTTCTTCCGCCTCATTCATCATTCCTGAAGGACCACAAATGTAATATTCAGTTTCTTCCACCGCCCATTTAGGCACTTTCTCTAAGTAAACGGGCACTTGTGTCCTCTCTACTCTTCCTTTGTAACAATCACTGAAATCACCTGGTTTTTCAAGAATATGAATCAGATTTAAACGTTCTGAGAATTCGCTTTTCAGATTAGCCAAAAGTTCATTGAATATGATCGATTCAATATCTCTATTCCCATAAAATAAGGAAACAATACTTTTAGGCTCTTTATATAAAGTTGATTTTAAAATAGAAAACAAAGGTGTAATTCCACTACCTGCACCAAATAATACAATATGTCTCTTTGCATTAGGGTCGGGTTCCATTGTGAATTCACCCATTGGGTAAAGTACCTTTATTTTATCTCCTTTTTTTACAGTATCAAAAAGGAAATTGGACACTTTACCATCTTTAATTCTCTTCACTGTCACACTAATCGTTTGATCCACTTTAGGTGCACTATTTAGAGAATAACAACGTCTGATCACTTTACCATCAATGTTGACCAATAGTGTCAGAAATTGTCCTGGAGTATATTTTATTTTTTTGAAAAAAGGCTGTTTGAAATGTATACTGATGGCATCACTTGTTTCTTTGATGACATCAACAACTTTTAGCGTTTTAATTTTTTCCATGGGAGTTGATTTAAAGGATTATTCGTAAAAGAAAACGACCCAAATATGATAGAAAGTAAGAGAAGTGATAAACACCGACAAAGAGACATGTACAATCATCCAACCTTGAAAAAAGAGCTGTGATTTGCTTCTAATAACATCAAAATTGAACATTCCCATTATGAAATTACTAAAGAACGTAATACTCAACACTAGTAGATAGGCAAAGCCTAATTCCATGGAATGTACATAAAAAATCAATGGTGTAAATGCTCCAAGCCAGTTATGTATTTTATGAAATACAATAGATTTATCTTCCCACCTTGGTACACTCCTTACCAAACTTAAAGTCCACTGAAAGAGGATGACAAGCAAAACCCCCAGTCCGGACCACCTTCTGTACATTTGCTCCTCCTGCAACTCATATAAAGCTTCCCATCTCAATTCAAATACATCTTGAATTACAAATAAAGCAAACAGAAAAGAGCCTATATATATAAATTTTAATTTATGCATAACCAAAATATTTAAATGTAGACTCCCCTCAAAAGATGAAAAGTAGATTAGAATAGATATACGTATTTGTAAAAAAAATATGAAACCTAGAGGGGAGTCGCACAACAACAGGTAATTAAGTACTTGGACTTAACAGATTACAATTTCAGAATACCGTTTAATGTTTCTTCAGAAGTCAATAATCCTACACTGTCTAAGAAGATATTTGGACTAGGCAATTGATAACCACCTGATGGCCACTCTTCTCCTACTACAGGAATATCGCTTTCTTTGAATGTTTTAGTTTTGTCAATATATTTTTGGAATGTATTAGCAGCTCCGTTTCTGTAAGCCATAATAATACCTTCTAATTCTTCAAAACTTACTGAATCTTCAGGATACGTCCATGTTGTAGCACCTTGAATATCACCCAATACCCAATCTGATTTAGTAGTTTCAGGGTGTTGGTTGTGACAGCTTACACATGCACCAGCAGAAGCAAAATCAGGGAACATTGCTGTATATAATTTATTTTCCGCATCGTAGAAGAACTTTGGTTTTTCGTCCTTTCTCATTTCAGCAAATAACTCTGCTTGCTTACCTTTGAACTTATTTGATTTTCTAATCGGGAAGTCTGAACCTAAGAATAATCCTAAAGGCACCTCACCTTTCTTACGGATATCACCTGCAATTCCTCTTAAAAATAATGCTGGAAGTGGACCTGCTTCAATGTGATCTTTTTCCCAATCCTCATCGAATTTCAATCCTTTTTTCTTACCTGCACCAACAATTGCTTTTGTATAAAGTGTTCTTGCAACATCGTTTTCCTTTGATACAATTGTAAATGCTTCTTCAATAGAATATTTTTTATTGGATACCTCAGCGGTAGAATCCTCTGGCAATGGCTGGCAATTATAAAATCCTACAGTGGTTAATGATAGTAGAATATAACTTTGTAGCTTATTAAATTTGAAGAAAGTTTTCATGAATCTATTTTTTAGTGTTTAAATGTTTGTTTAAAGTTTTTTTGGGAGTTGTTGTAGGAAGTAATAGTAGCAAAGGAGCCATGGCGAATGAACCCCTCTGCTATGGAACTATATTACTCAAGAAAAGAGATTTTCAATTTTAAGAAAGACTATTCTTCTACTGTTTCAACAGTAGCTGCAGCATCTTTCATTGTAGTAGCTAACACTACATATACAGTGGTCCAAGCCTCTTTCACTTCCTCATTCCAGTTGTCACCAAGACCTGTCTCCAAAGTGTATAATAAAGCGGCAGCCACAGTATCATAATGAGAATCCTCTACATTATAACCTACGTGTCTTTTACCTAAATCCTGTACTACAGGCACTAAAGCTTCCAAGTTGTTCAAGCCATTTACAGCGGCCGCCAACATTGACATCAACTTTTTACCCTGTTCTGCCATGTCTGATGTAAACATAGATTTAAGCGAAGGGTCCAGCTCAAAAAGTTTTGCATAAAAGATTTCCGCGGCTTTGTCTGCGATTGGAGCGACCATTGCAAATGTACTTTGCACTAACTCAATTTGTTTTGCGGAAACTGGTCCTTCTTCTTTTTTTGTTTTCTTGCCGAAAAGTGATTTAAAAAAACCCATAGTAAATTAAATTTTTGAAGTGTGAATACTAGGCTCTTCAAGCATAAAAAGTGCTTTGAGTGCCTCATTTAAAGTAGCAACATTACCTTGCTTACAAGCTTCTTTGAGTTGTAGTGTTGGGAGTTGTACAATCTTTTGAATCATCCTATTCGAAACCCTTTCTATGGCCTCCAATTCAGACGAATTAAATTCTTTTTTAAAAGTAGCTAACGAATCTCTCCTTACCTCTTCTAATGCATTTTTTAAAAGTAATACAGTAGGTGTGAAATAAGTTTCTTTGAGCCACCCGTTGAATTTGATCAGTTCCTCCTGAAAAATTACGTTGACATCAGGTAATGCGGCCTTACGCAATTTTATCGTTTCATCCAGTTGCAACCCCAGATCATCAATATTCAATACTTTAGTACCTACCTTATTAAATGCTGGAGAAACTGTTCTTGGAGAACACAAATCAATGATTAACTGAGGTGATTTCGCTTTTGATGTTGTTGGCTCATAAACTATTTTCTCGTGATGAGCTGATGTTATTACAACATCAAATTCTGATAGTTTATCTATATGCTGTTTGTAGTCTATTACTTCGAAACCAAATGTTTTATTGATTTGAAGAGACCTTTCAACAGATCTATTTGTAATTGAAACGTTCTTGATTTCTTTTTTCTGAAGATATTGACAAACATCTTTTCCCATCTCTCCTAACCCTATAATCAATACTTTAGCTTCAGGCTGATGCGTACAAAACTCATCCGTTACCTTCACTGCAGCGTATCCATTCGAACTTATTCCTTTCTTAAAGGATGTTTCATTTGAAATTCTTTTATGGAAATGAAAGAAGGTGTGCATCAAACGATGTAAAAAAGCCTGACACATATTTTCATCTGTTGCAGATTGATAGGCATTCTTCAGTTGTCCGTATATTTGCAAATCGCCGAGTAATAGTGAATTCACACCTATCCCAGTAGAAAATAAATACTCTACAGCATCATCACCTTCTTTATCGTCAATATATTGAGTGTATTGATCCGAAGGAATAAGACATTTTAAAGCACAGAGTAACTTTAGAATATCTGTAGTTTGCGATAATTTAGAGACATAATATACTTCAACTCTGTTACAAGTTGACAACACAATGGCTTCCTCTATTGATAGCACCTCTTTTAATTTTTGTAAGAAATGCTTTACCTCTAAATTATTTAAAGAAAATTTTTCACGTACCAACACAGTAGCTTTATGATGCGATATGGAAAATAGCTTTAAATCATTTGTCATGTTAATTCGAGTGTTATGAGAGTTGTTTTCATAGTGTGCGTTAGCTTGCTATGTATTACAAATGTAGAGGGATTAAAAAAGGCAAACTATGTCATATTTCATTGTTAATCTAGTTTTTTAAGGGGTAAAAAACTGTTTTTCAGCAGGAAATATTACGTAACACTTTAAGTATATATACTTATACAAATGTAGTTAAACTGGCCATTAAATACGTATATACACTTTGTTTTATACTTACAAATAATCCTTTATTTTTATTTACTTACCTATTACTTAAAAAACTACAGTTTTTATTATTTTGTTTTTTGCACCATATTTTTTGAGTTTCTATTTCTCACCTTACCTAAATTAAAATCTAATGTACATCCATAATTAACTTCTTGACTTAGTACTAAAAATGGAGAAAAGGAAATGCCGAAAAACCTTGAAAAAGGTATTTCTAACTTAGGTTTTAAAATCAAACCTGCACTCCAATAACTCTCTTGTTCATAAAGATAATTTTCAAGAAATGCTCCCTGATTTACCCAAACCCAATTGGATGGAGATTGCTTCTCACTAATTGATAAACCTAACATTAGATTCGCCCTTACATCTTTATCTTTACTCAATATGAATGTTCTACCGACAAGAAATTGAAATATATTAGTATAATCCATGGGTCTGTTCGTTCCAAAAGTAAAGATGCCGTTTATGACTCCCATGTCATAGTCCTCTGGAGTGGATTTAGCATTTCTCATTCCAGATAACCCGGAGATACCAATGGAATACTTTTCATTAATTATATAATCAAGGCTTACACCAAAGTAGAAATAGTCACCTCCTCCAATTGAAGGACTGATGTACAATGCATCATCTTTTAAAAACTGTCCGAAAGAAGCAAGAGATGTTAGAGTAAAAGCTAGCGTTAAAAAGAGATTTTTCATAAATATTAGTTTTTATAATTTGCTTTGCATTAAGACAAATAAGAATTGTAATTAGACATAAGTAATAAGAAAATTAGTTATCAATTATTTTTGGCTTAGTATTTAGACGATTTTCAGATAGTATATTTGAGTTTAAAAAATTAATATGTCTAGGTCAAATTAAATCCTAGTACATCTTTTTATAATGAAGAGCTATGAGCAATAAAGCATCCAAAGAAGATATAGAAAAAACATTCGGACACCGACTAAGAGTGAGAGTCTGTGGTGTATTGGTAGAAAATGATAAAATATTGATGGCTGTACATCATGGTATTGGTAAAAGAGGTATTTTCTGGGCTCCTCCTGGCGGTGGTTTAGAATATGGAGAATCTGTGGAAGGAGCTTTGAAAAGGGAGTTCCTGGAAGAAACAGGTCTTGAGGTTGAAATTGATGAATTTATGTTTACTCATGAGTTTTTTGATCTTCCATTACATGGTATCGAACTTTTTTTTAGGGTGAAAAGAGTGAAAGGTGAATTGGTGACGGGAATTGACCCTGAAATGGCAGAAGACAAACAAACGATTGATAATATGGTCTTTACTTCTTTTGAAGAACTAAAGGAAAAACATGTAGATGAAAAGCATCATTTGTTCCGTCATTGTAATTCTTTTGAAGAACTCATCAAAATGCGAGGATTTTATACGAATTTGAAAGAAAATTCATAGATTTACAGGTTAGAATCGAAGGGGTAAATTTCCCCGTAATGAATTCTAGAAATAGAAAATGGCAAAAGTAAGCATATTACAAAGTCAATTACTTGACATTACGATAAGTAGACTGAGTCAACAGTTGATTGAGAATCATGGAGACTTCTCGAATACTGTGATTATTGGTCTTCAGCAAGGCGGTATTATTCTTTCTGAAAGAATAAAGAAACGTATTTTAGAACTGGCAAAGATAGAAGTTCCTTTGGGTCAGTTGGATATTACTTTTCACCGCGATGACTTCAGAAGAGGTCAAAGTATCCTCACTCCTAGTAAAACCGATATTCCTTTCCTAGTAGAAGATATGAATGTTATTCTTATCGATGACGTAGTCTTTACAGGAAGATCTATCCGTTCGGCTTTAGATGCTATGATGGCATTTGGTCGTCCTAGAAAAGTGGAGCTACTTTGTTTAGTAGACAGAAAATATAGCCGTGATTTACCGATTGAACCTACTTACGTTGGTAAGGTGGTCAATTCAATTCAATCACAATACATTCAAGCAGAATGGAAAGAGGAGGGTCATCAGGAAGATAACCTTTGGCTTATTAATCAATAATTTTACAACGGCGTTCGTTAGAATGACCGTTTTTTTATATACATCAATTTCTTGCAGATATTCATATAATGTTAAGTCAGAAACATCTACTTGGAATAAAAGATCTCACTAGAGAAGACTTAGAACTGATCTTTCAAACCGCCGATCAATTTAAAGAGGTGATTAATCGCCCCATCAAAAAAGTCCCTTCTCTGAGAGATATTACTATCGCCAATGTTTTCTTTGAAAACTCAACCCGTACAAAATTATCTTTCGAGCTGGCTGAAAAAAGACTATCAGCAGATGTGATTAACTTCTCTTCGAGTGGTAGTTCAGTAAAAAAGGGAGAAACCCTTCTTGATACGGTCAACAATATCTTATCTATGAAAGTAGATATGATTGTGATGCGTCACTCTAGCCCTGGTGCTCCTCACTTCCTGGCTAAGCATATTGATGCTACGATCTTAAACGCTGGTGATGGTACACACGAACACCCTACTCAAGCGATCTTAGATACTTACTCTATTCGTGAGAAATTAGGAACTGTGGAAGGTAAGAAAGTCGTAATTGTGGGTGACATCCTTCACTCTCGTGTGGCATTATCCAATATCTTCGCTTTACAAAAGCTTGGTGCTGAAGTAATGGTTTGCGGACCTCATACTTTAATTCCTAAATACATCAAAGATCTTGGCGTTATCGTTGAGCATGATTTGATGAAAGCTTTGAAATGGTGTGATGTAGCCAATATGCTTCGTATTCAAATGGAAAGACAATTGGTAAAGAACTTCCCATCGGTAAGAGAATATTCTCAGAACTTTGGATTGACAAAAGAGATTTTAGAATCATTGGATAAAGAAATCGTTGTGATGCACCCAGGTCCAATCAACAGAGGTGTGGAAATCACTTCTGATGTGGCGGATGCTGAAAATGCGATCATCCTTGATCAAGTAGAGAACGGCGTAGCTACTCGTATGGCGGCGTTGTACTTGTTGGCAGGGAAGAAAGATGTTTAGTCTTATCTAAGCAAAAATATAGATGGCAGTTATCATGAATATGGTGACTGCCTTTTTTTGTGTTTTGACGTGGGTTGGTCGTGGGTTTCTAGTGGTTCGCAAGGACGTTTTACTAAAACGTCCCTACAGGGAGTACATCCGTTTGGTTATTATTTTGAAAATTATTTCGTTATGATGACTTACTTAGATTGAAAGAGTGCCGATTTGTAGGGATGTTACATTGCAAATTCCACTGAACCACAAGCTAAACCTACATAAAATTCGATTCAAAAAAAGTCGCTCCCAGATTTTACTCCAAAAGCGACTCATATATTTTAATCTAAGATTGATTACCCTTTCAAGAGGTCCACAATCTCATCTGCTGAAAGCATATTCTGCTCGCCTGTACTCATGTTTTTCAATGAGTATTTATTTTGAGCCATTTCATCTTCCCAAGCTAAAACTACATACTGAATACCTTTTTTGTTCGCAAAGTTCATTTGCTTTTTCATTTTGGCATTATCAGGATATAATTCAGCAGAGATTCCAGCATTACGCAATTTTTGTAACAATGGTAATGAATAGTCTCTTCCTTGATCATCAAAGTTTGTCAACATTACTTTTGTTGTCTCAACAGCTGATGACGGATATAAATCCAACTCCTCTAAAACGTCATAGATTCTATCTACACCAAATGAGAAACCAACGCCAGACATTCCGTCTAAACCGAATACGCCAGTAAGGTTATCATAACGACCACCGCCACTGATGGAACCCATATTGGCATTGTTTACCTTCACTTCGAAGATCGCACCTGTATAGTATGAAAGACCACGAGCAAGAGTTACATCAAATTCTACTTTTTCAGTAGGAACACCCATTTTAGTTGTGTAATTGAATACTTCTTCCAACTCCGCTAAACCTTTCAATCCTACTTCTGAAGAAGCTAAAAACGTTTTCATCTTCTCGATTCGCTCGGCAGTTGAACCGCTCATTTCATAGATTGGCGATAATTGATCTACTGCTTCTTGTGTAAAACCTCTTTGTTCTACTAATTCAAGGTTTACTTTCTCCACACCGATCTTGTCCAATTTATCGATCGCAACACAAAGTTCTGACTCTTTACCGTTTTCACCGATAGCTTCAGCGATACCTGTCAAGACTTTTCTGTTGTTCAACTTGATCGTGTGATCTGTGATTTGAAGATTCGTCAACGCCTCACCCATCATTGCTAGGATTTCAGCTTCACATAATAATGAATCTGTTCCTACCACATCGGCATCACATTGATAGAATTCTCTATAACGTCCTCTTTGAGGTCTGTCTGCTCTCCAAACAGGTTGAACTTGATATCTTTTAAATGGAAAGCTTAATGTACCTTGGTTCATCACAACGTATCTTGCGAAAGGTACTGTAAGGTCATATCTTAAACCTTTGTCAGAGATTTTTGGAAGCATATGCTTCGCTCCTTTTTCAAGATCATCTGCATTCACTTTTTTCAAGTAATCACCAGAGTTGACAATCTTAAATAAAAGCTGATCCCCTTCGTCACCATACTTACCTGTCAATACTGAAAGGTTTTCCATTGTTGGTGTCTCCAGGTTTTGAAAACCATATTTCTTGTAAACGTCTTTAATTGTTTCCAAAATATAAGTTCTCTTGGCCATTTGCTCGGGCCCAAAATCTCTAGTACCCTTAGGTACGCTAGGTTTCTGCTTTGCCATTTATATAATTATATAGTATTCTTTTTCTATTAAGAATGCGCAATTACATCATTTTTGAAGGAAAATGAAAATAGAATTACAATGATGACATTTATTTAGAGGGAAGTTCATTGAAATCAATATGAATTCTCTTCAAGTGTATCTAATATTGATTGCAACAAAATGTTATTGATTAGGGGTTACTTTTAACACACTTCCTTTTTCATCAAAAAAAACTGTAATTGATCCTCCTGAAAAGAAAAAATCAGAATGCTCATATATTTCTTCAAAATCCTCAACTAATAATATTTCATCATCATTTGAAAGTCTCAAAAAACAATCTTTGCTTTTTAACAATCGTTTTTTAGTCACACTAGTAACACTTTTAATAATAAGAGTTTTGTTATCATCAAAATACGCTACACTATTTTTATTATAGTACTCTATTAACATCAAATCATTTTTAATTGAAGTGTGATTACAAGCAAATAAAATAAATAGAAGTATGTTCATTTTTTTTAGTATTAGCTGTTTGATATAAACTTGATTCGTTGAGCAAGTGGAGTTACTTAAACCTTTACAAATAAACACTCCTATCCTTCAACAACAATGACAACCCTAACCTTTTCATTAAAAAACATTACAGAATACATTATATTAATCACCTTTTTTGGCAGTTAATCGGTCATCATTTTTCATTTACTCTCCTTCTATCTTTACATCATAATTTTAAGGTTAATATTAAATAACACATCATCATTGTGTAACTTTTTGAGACCTATTCGAAGAGAATTATTACACTTAATAGAAATAAAAATTCGTTTAAAAGCAAAGACAAAATATGCCATTTAAAATTTTAACTCCGGAAGAAGCGGCGGAATATGTACACCATAATACAACAGTCGCATTTAGTGGTTTCACTCCTGCAGGATCTCCTAAAGTAGTTTCTAAGGCTATTGCTGAGAAAGCGAAAAGAGAGCATGAAGCTGGTAGAGAATTTAAAATTGGAATGATTACAGGTGCATCTACTGGTGATTCTTTGGATGGAGAATTGGCAAGAGCAAATGCTGTTAAATTCCGTACTCCATATCAGTCAAACAAAGATATGAGAGGTGCTATTAACAACGGTCATGTTGAATATTTTGACATGCACTTATCAGCATTAGCACAAGAGATGCGTTATGGTTTCTTTGGCGAAATTGATGTGGCAATTATTGAGGCAGCTGATATCACACCTAATGGTGAGGTTGTTCTTACTTCAGGTGTCGGTATCTCTCCAACAGCAACTAAATTAGCGAAAAAGGTAATTATTGAGTTAAACAGTAATCACCCTAAATTTATCAAAGGTCTTCACGATATTTATCAGCCATTAGACCCTCCTTACAGAAAGTCAATTCCAGTTTACTCTCCTGATGCTCGTATCGGTGAGCCAGTATTAAGAATTGATCCTTCTAAAATCATGGGTATTGTAGAAACAAGTGCTCCTGACGAAGTAGGTGGTTTTGCTCCTGTAGATGAGGTAACTCAAAAAATTGGTGATAACGTTGCCAACTTCTTGTCGGGTGAATTAGCAAAAGGTACTATTCCTAAAGAATTCTTACCAATCCAATCTGGTGTGGGTAATATTGCGAATGCTGTATTAGGTTCATTAGGTAAAAACCCTGGTATCCCTCCATTCAGAATGTATACTGAGGTAATTCAAGATGCAGTTATCGAATTAATGAGAAATGGCGATATCACTTTCGCTTCTGGTTGTTCATTAACTGTATCTCCTGATGTATTGAAAGACATTTACGGTGATTTCGATTTCTTCAAAGACAAATTAGTATTACGTCCTCAAGAGATCTCAAACAACCCAGAGATTGTTCGTCAGTTAGGTTTGATCACGATCAACACTGCAATTGAAGCGGACATCTTCGGTAACATCAACTCTACTCACGTATTGGGTACGAAGATGATGAACGGTATCGGTGGTTCTGGTGACTTCACTCGTAACTCATTCTTATCGATCTTCACTTGTCCTTCAGTGGCGAAAGGTGGTAGCATCAGTGCTATTGTACCAATGGTATCTCACGAAGATCACTCTGAGCACTCTGTGAAGGTGATCATCACTGAGCAAGGTGTAGCTGACTTAAGAGGTAAATCTCCTCGTCAACGTGCTGAAGCGATCATTGAGAACTGTGTTCACCCTGATTACAAAGAGACTTTAAGAGAGTACTTAGAAGTAACTTCAGGTCATCCACAAACGCCTCAAGCATTGGATAGAGTATTCAACATGCACTCGGAGTTCATGACTTCTGGTGACATGAGAAACACGAAATGGTAATTCATTTCCTATATTTTTTAAACTTAAAAAGCCGTTTCAACTTAGGTTGGAACGGCTTTTTTAATGATTATACCTGATTTATTTTCTGAAGATTAAGCTACTACAGAGAGCATTCTTCACTCTTAATTCTTCATGCTTACCTCATACCTCCCTATCTCATTCTCTGCCTTTTGAGCATGTAAGGAATGATGATTTGATCTATATCTTTTTTACTGTCTACCTCAACGTAATCAATTTTATATTGACCGCACTTCACATTTAAATCATGATAAAGCTGTTGAATAGTTTGCTGATATTGTTCTCTTACTTGTGATGGACGAAGTTTTTCCTTTTGACCAGATTCAACATCCACAAATACCATAGGGCGCTCTGGAAATTCCAATTGCAATTCCGTACTATGATCGGCAACATGGAATAACAACACCTCATGATTATTGTGTTTCAAATGCTGTAAGGCAGCAAACATTTCATCTCTGTTGCCCATTTGCCCCATCATATCAGAGAAAATAATCACCAAAGAACGTTTATGAATTGTTTCTGCTACTTGATGTAAAACCTTAGCAATGTGAGTTCCTTTCTGTGGAGGCGGCTTTTCCAGCATCTGCTGTAGTTTCACAAAGATCTGATGTAAATGCGTTCTTGTAGATTTCACCTGTGTCATTTCTTCCAAGTCATCAGAGAAAGTACACAAACCCACTGCATCCCTTTGTTTTTGCAACATATAGCCCAATGACGCTGCCGCCATGGTACTGAATGCCATCTTATCAAAGGTTTTATCAGGATAGTACATGGAAGGCGAACGGTCCAAAACAATCATAGCCCTCAGGTTCGTTTCCTCTTCATATCGTTTCGTAAAAAGCTTGTCTGTACGGGCGTACACTTTCCAGTCAATATGCCTTGTACTTTCGCCAGGGTTATAAAGATTGTGTTCTGCAAACTCTACCGAAAAACCATGATAAGGTGATTTATGTAATCCAGTAATAAAACCTTCCACCATTTGCTTGGCTAAAAGTTCAATATTACCGTATTGTCGTATTGTATCAAAAGAGATTTCTTGTAACATCTATAGTCTTACTTTAACTGAATGAAGTGTGTAATGTTAGCTGAAACAACTAACGTCAGTGTTAGGCATCAAATTATTTCTTGAATACCTAAAAGTTCTAAGAAGTCTCAACTTCCATTCTATTAAGTTACAAATGCTTTTTGACAAAGGCACCCTTATACCCTTTTGATTTTACCTTTTTAATACTATTTTTTGCTTCTTTCTGTGAAAAATCTCCATAAAGCAAACGGTAAATCACTTTACTCTTATGGTAACCCGATTGAATGTAGATTTCAGTCAGTCCTTTTTTATTGGCTATTTTCCCAGCTTCCTTCGCTTTTGAAAGGCTTGAATAAGATGCTAATTGCACTCCATATCCCTTTTTGATGTTTTTTGAAGTTCCCCAAATACTATAAGTACCTGGAGCTTTGAAAGACTTTGTCGAATGCTTTGGTGTATTACTAACTGTAACAGGTTTTTCTTTCTTCTTTTTGTCTTTTTTGATGTCTTTAGAAGATATGCTCTGTCCTGCACTACCCGATGTACCTTCTTTCACTTTTGTCCCTTGCCCGTTCGTTGCTAATATCTCAATTTCCACTTTAGCAATTCCATCTTCAATCATACCGATTTTGGAAGCGGCTGCTTTTGACAGATCAAGAATTCTGTTGGATTTAAAAGGCCCTCTGTCATTTACTCTTACTACAATCCATTTTCCGTTTTTAAGATTGGTTACTTTTAAATAAGTATCAAAAGGAAGCTCTCGGTGTGCACACGTGTAAGCATACATGTTGAAACGTTCTCCATTGGCCGTTTTTCTTCCATGGAATTTATTGGCATAATAAGACGACTGTCCTCTTTTTTTATCACCTACTTTAGTTTGTCCGTGAAGTGTAGTTATAGTCACTAAGCAGGATAATAGTAAAATTATCTTCTTTAGGTTCATCATTATAAAAAGTATGATTTAATTGTTATGGTGCTTCTTTTCAAAGCAGTCTGAATAGCCCCCTTTCTGGAACAATTGCAATAATGGCTGAGCGGCATCCGAAGATGAAAAGCACCCAATAAGCAAGCGGTAAACCTTTTGACCATTAGACCATCCTGTCTGCACAAAAATAGAGGAAATTAGATAATTTGATTCAATTTTTTTCCCTTCAGATAGCACGTATTCAATATCTGGCGAAGTAGCAAACTGAATACCAACACCTTCAATCGATTTTTTATCACCTCTTAATGTGTAGGTTCCTACTTCCGTAAATAATGTCTTATCAATATCTATGCTATTATTCTCTTCCTTTGCTTTAGCTTTGGCCTGTTGCTGTAATTTTCTTTTCTCTCTCAAAGTTGCTGGAGTATCTTTCAAAATGACTTCCACCATACTTTCAGTTTCGCCTATGATATCTAATCGCTGTGCCGCTTCATAAGTCATATCAATAATTCTTGAAGACGTATAGGGCCTGTCTACCACTTTTAACAACACTGTTTTTCCATTATCAATATTTCTTACTTTAATGATACTCCCAAAAGGAAAGTATTTGTGAGCAACATACATAGAGTCTTTGCTGAACTTCACTCCTCCTCTAGTAATAATTCCATCCCGATCATCAGGATAATATGAAGCTTTGCCCATCTCTTTATAACCAATTTTAGTGATGGTCTGAGAAAGCATAAAGTGATTGAGAGCTAAAAAAAATACAAGGAACAATAAAAGTTTTCTCTTCATTAAAGGTTAGTGTTTCTTAGAATCTTCATTTAAAATCGGGGGCAAACTTACAATTTTTTTCTCCTTTTACTTAATTTTTGCATTAAAGTAGAAATAAAATGCATTTTTTTTCGATTTGATTTGGATAATCGAAATGTTATATAAAAATTAGGATCGTAAATAAACTAAAAGATTAGGACTGTGGAAGAGAGAAGAGAAGAAATCTTTTCAAGGAAAGTTCGTGCCGGCAAGCGTACTTACTTCTTTGATGTTAAAGCAACTCGTTCGAACGACTATTACTTGACCATTACGGAGAGTAAAAAGCGTTTCAAAGATGATCAGCCTGTATTCGAAAAGCACAAAATTTTCTTATACAAGGAAGACTTTGAAAAATTTGTTGATGCTTTGGGGGAATGCGTAGATAAGGTCAAGAATGATCTTTTACCTGGAGAGGACTACGAATACAAAGAAAGTTTCGACGATGGATTCAAAAGCGAACCACTAGATAATGATTTATCTTACTAGGCCTTTGATCATCTCAAGTGAAAAAGACTCTTACTTATTTTCTTTAAGTAGGAGTCTTTTTTATCTTTAAACTCTAATTTGACCCTATTCCTATTATTTATTTTTTTGATGTTCTAAACGGTCTATATGATACCTGATAAACTCTATAATTCTATAAAATCAATTGCATCTGTTGCAAAGTATTTCCGTTCTTTCACAAATTTATTTTTGTTTATCGCAATCATAGCGGTACTTGGATGGCTTTCAGTGCAGTTGAAAGATATTTTAGCGTATATCATCATATCAATGATCATCTCATCTATATTACAAACGCCCACCAATTACATTGCAAACTTCCATGCGTTTGGATATAAGTTTCCCCGGACATTGGCGGTGTTTTGTTCATTTATCATCCTTTTTGGCATCATCGGTTTGTTTGTCTTCCTCTTTTATCCTTTGATCAAAAGTCAGATTGAGGTATTGACAGATAAAAATACGCAAGAATTGATAATGGTAGTTGAAGGACCTATTTATAGCCTTGAGAACTTAATAAGGGAATATATATTACAAGATGCAGAGAAAGGTTTCTTACTTGAGCAACTCACTGAGAGAATCACTTCTCTGATACAAAGTGACAGTATTAGAACTTTTGTGAATGGATTGATTGCCTTAACGGGTAATTTCTTTGTAGGTACTATGGCTGTGCTCTTTATCACTTTCTTTTTCCTATATGATCCAAGTTTATTAAGAAGACAGTTGATTATTCTTATTCCGAACAGGTATTTTGAGGTATCAATTTCAGCACTGATAAAAACGGAGAAATTACTTTCCAGTTATCTTCTAGGATTATTCCTTCAGATGCTTAGTATCTTCTCGATTGCCACTATCGGTTTAAAAATAGCCAATATTGAATATGCTATCACGATTGCTGTTTTTGCAGCTGTGGCCAATCTGATCCCCTATCTTGGACCCTTTATCGGAGGTTCCTTTGGTGTCCTTGTAGGCGTGCTTACAGACCCGTCTTTAACAGAGATGTCTGATTATATATTCTTGGTAGCAAAAGTACTCTCTGTATTTGGTGTAGTTCAATTAGTAGACAACGTAGTTGTACAGCCAATTATCTTCTCACGAAGTGTGAAAATGCACCCCCTTGCTATTTTCTTAGCAGTATTCGTAGGATCAGCTTTAGGCGGAGTAGTTGGGATGATTTTCGCTATTCCAACACTTACGATTTTGAAAGTAGGATCTGAAGAGTTTTGGTATGGCTATAAGAGATATCAGATTTTCAGGGATAAAACTCCTAAGTTGAAAAAAGAATAAAGCTACTATCTATCCATCCTATTTTTTAAAATGAGAAAACTAAAACTTCTAATTTTATCTTTTATCACTTTAGTTTTTTTAGGTGTTAATTATCAATTGCATACACAACACTTTTCTAAAGCAGGATCAAAAAGGGATATACTTTTACAGCTTAATTTTTTAGAAAATGAATTAAAAGAAAATCATTTAGGTGAGCAGATGCAAAATCTTTTTCCCGAAGGTTTTGTATTCGTCAATGCACTTTATGGCTTGTCTTGGTGTGAAATTTCATTAGCTCAACCCTATGACACTCTTCTACAAAAGAAAAGTATTGAAGAAGCCTTATTTGCCTATAATGCAATTCAAACACCTGATGCAAAAGTAATTTTTGCTCCATTTCTAAAACCGGAATATGGTGTTTTTCACACGGGCTGGTCCACCTACTTACTCTCAAAAATTCTAGCAGTAGATACTACTTTTCAAGACCATGAAAAGTATTCCATTGAACTGCAAAAGCAATGTGATAAAATTGCGGAGGCCTTTGAAAAGTCTTCTATCCCTTTTTTAGAGTCGTACCCTATGCAATCATGGCCTGCTGATAATTTTATCGCTATGGCTGCTTTAGCAAATTACGATAAAACATTTACTCCTCGATATAAGGGAATCATTGAGAAATGGATTAAAAAAGTCAGGAATTCTTTAGAGTCAGAATTAGGTATGATTCCTCATCAAACCCATTATGAAACTTCACAAATTATAGAAGGGTCAAGAGGTTCTTCCATGGCACTTATCTTAAGAGTACTGCCTGAAATTGACTCCGAATTTGGCAAGGCACAATACCAATTATTTAAAGAACATTTTGTTGAAACCACTTTTACTTTTCCATCCATCAGAGAATACCCTAAAGGTGAATTTGGATTGGGAGATATTGATTCAGGGCCTGTAATTTTTGGGGTTAGTTTTGCTGGAACTATTGTCGGTATTGGCACTTTTGCCGTTTTCGAAGACATTGATCTTTCAACCCAACAGTATCAAACAGTTAACGCTTTTGGGTTAACCGTCAAAAATGAACATGAAAAAATGTACTTAATTGGACGTCTGCCAATGGCTGATGCTTTTATTGCCTGGGGACGAGCAACGGCTTTAAAATACCAAAAAAGCAATAATATCAATTTTCTATGGAATTGGAAATTTCACCTCTGCTCTTTTCTTATTTTGATGCTATTATGGGGTGTATTTTTCAGAAAAAAACTTAGAAAACTCATCTCTTTTTAAACAACAATTAAAGCCTCTAATTAAAAATCAGGAGAACACATAAAGCTTATATCTCTTCTGCCTGAATAATACCTTTTACTGTCTTTAGTATCAATGTAGATTTTTATTGGCAGTATCTTATAAGACCTCTTTAACTCCTCATTATTAAGTTCATCGACATTACTTTTCTTGGCAAGAAAAGACCAACAATCGAAATAGGCTTCCTGTATAATTTTAATATCCTTGATCATTTTATCAGTAGAAAATGACTCTGAATAAGATAGCATAATAGTTGCTTTCTGTGGAGCTTCTGAAAAGCTCCTTTCCTTTCCATTATTCAACATAAAGTTTGTAATATCATTTTTATTGAATACAGAACTGTCAGATATATTGACCTGATTTCTAAATTTATGGTCACCTCTATCGCCTTCTTTCTCAATACATGAATAACTTACATTAACTGGAAACTCCAATCCGTTCTTATCACTTTTCACTAACAAGTAATGATTCCGAGGAAGAAATCTATTTTTACTCGATTACAAGGAGCAATAACTACATCATAAAAGTCTCCGAACGTATTGACAGTATCTAAATTTAAAATTGGTAGCTTTTCATCATTTAATAATTTAGAATAGAACTCATATTTGGTTGATTTCTCCTGACATGAAAACAGAAGGATAGAGAAAAGAAAAATAATGAAGTGTTTCATAGTTAATAAAAAAGATAGTTTGCTTTAAAAATAAGAGCATGTTTGAAACATCTCTTTTAGTAAAAATATATATTCCAAACATGCTCTAAATGACAGTGCTTTTTTGTACTGTCATTTTAATAAAATTATTTATTTCTGAAGAGAACAGAAACTAGAACCTGTGTTACTACAATCAATGGCAATGCAGCAACTTGCAAGAAGATCAATAATAATGCGGTTACTCCTATTAAGATATACCTTGCTTCATTTCCTTTCCATCCGAAATTCTTAAACTTTAATGAAACTAGAGGAATCTCGGCGTTCATCAAATAAGACATCACTAGAGCTATTCCTATCAGAAGGTACTTATTCAGAATATAGGGAGAAAACTCAGGATAGAATTTCAAGATTAACGGCAAGGAACCAATCAATAGTGCATTAGCTGGAGTTGGCACTCCTATAAAGCCATCCGATTGCCTTTCATCAATATTAAAGTTCGCTAAACGAATTGCTGAAAATGCTGCGATCAAATAAGCGATATATGGCAAATAAGTGGTCTGTGAATCTGATAGCAGTTCGACCTGTAAAAGCAATTGATAAAGAATTACCGCAGGCAAAACACCAAACGTAACCATATCTGCTAGTGAATCAAGCTCTTTTCCCATTGGAGATGAAACTTTCAACATTCTTGCGGCAAAACCATCAAAAAAGTCGAATGTGGCTCCAATCAAAATCATTGTAGCTCCTAACACCAAATCACCTTCAAAGCAAAATGAAATACCAATACAACCACTGATAAGGTTGCCACAGGTAATTGCATTAGGTATATGCTTTTTAATTCCCATAATTATCCTCTTACAAATGGATTACTTCTTTTCTCATCACCGATAGTTGTAAATGGTCCATGTCCTGGATATACAATTGTTTCGTCAGGCAAGGCATACATTACATTTTTGATATTATCTAATAATGTTTGATGATCTCCACCCGGCAAATCTGTTCTACCGATAGACGCTTTGAACAATACATCACCACCTAAAGCAATCTTTTGATCCTTATCAAAGAATACTAAGTGACCTGGAGAATGACCTGGGACATATAAAATTTGAAGTGATGTATTACCGAAAGTCAACTCTCCCTCATTTTCCAAAAGTTCATCATGCGTAGAAGTCACAAAACCAGGGATACCATATCTCGCCGCCGCATCAGCTCCCATTGCTAATGTTTCAATCTCCCCTTTTGGAATATATAATTTCACCCCAAATGTATCTTGACAGAATTTATTTCCGAAAACATGATCCAAGTGACAATGTGTATTTACTATCTTCACTACTTTCAGCTCATTGCTTTCAATAAAACCCTTCAACGCTTCTTCCTCAGAAGCATCATAACAACCTGGGTCGACAATAATTGCTTCTTTAGTTTCGTCCCAAACTACATAAGTATTTTCCTGAAAAGGGCTAAAAGTTAATGTATGTACGTTGATCATTCTATTTTATTACATTATAGATACTCACCTAAAGATCAGCTATTTGAAATAACTACTAAAGGCAGTAACTTTATTTTTGATTAAAATTTCTTCGAACGTACAAATTTTAACGTAGATATACTACCTTTTAAATGATTTTAGGGGTGTTAAGTGCTAATTCGATTTGCAATATTTATCGATATATTCCTGAGATTTTTTGTTTCCCAATTCATTTGCTTTATTAAAACCAACACATGCTTTATCCTTTTTCCCTAATCGTAAATAAGCTACTGCTCTTAGATGAATTGCATCAAAATCTTCGTCATCTTCTTCAATCAATACTATTAAATCATGGATGGCATTCGTATAATCCTTCAAATAAAAATGACTTACAGCCTTATTGTAATAACAACTTTGGGTATTGATCGGGAATTCTGGATTTAAGTTCGCCAATGTAATTTCATAATTCTGTACAGCCTTTCGGTAGTCTTTCATTCTGAAATAAATATTACCTGCTTTTAAATGGTAATCTGACTGATTGCGTTCTAGCTTGATTGTAATTTCAATGTACTTTTTGGCGTTTGCATAATCTTTCAACTCATAATAAGAACTTGCCACACCATAAGAATAATCAGAGAAATTGGGATTGAGTTCATAAGCATTAATAAAGTTTGTCAATGCCTTTTCATAAGCTTGATTACTGTACTCAGTTTTGGCTTTTTGATAATAATCAATAGCCTTGTTTAGTATTTCGTTTTCAATAATAGTTTCTTGTCCTGAAAGTAATTGTGACGACAATAGAAAGAAGAAAAATAAGATAGTTTTTTGTAACATTATTTTTAGATTGAAAGATAAAAAATGTAATATAAATTATAATTCAATTAAAGTGCCAATACTTCTCTTCCAAGCTTTTATTATGATATATAAAGAAAGGGTAAGTTTCTACTCTTGAAAAATCTATTCCGAATATGCTCTAAAGAACGTTATTCGAAATTATTAAAATGGTAAATAGTATTATTTTAAGGAATAGAATAAGATATTTGCATCAACATTGATTTTTTTGAGTATTCAGAATGACAGAAATAACAGATTATCTAATTGTAGGGCAAGGACTTGCCGGAAGTATATTAGCAGAGACAATAGCAAAGCGTCAGAAAACCTTTATGCTTATTGATAATGGAAGCCTTCAAAACTCATCAAGAGTTGCTGGGGGTTTGTATAATCCTATTACTGGTAGAAAGATGGTGAAGACTTGGCTTTGTGACCTGATTTTTGATAAAATAGAAGACTTTTACCCTGCCTTTGATGAAAAGTATAAGATCAAAAGTTTTATCAATATCCCTCTGTATTTCCCTTTTGATTCTCAAGAAAAACAAACAGACTGGATAGCAGCAAGTGCTGATGAGAAATATAATTCTTATGTAAAAGGTTTTGCCAAAGAAGGTCTTTATAGTGAATTTATAGATGGTACTTTTGGAGGAATGGAAGTACAAAGAAGTGGCTACTTGGATATTCCTGTTTTCCTAGATGCGTTTAAAAAAGCAAATAAAGAAAATATTCTTGAAGAAGAGTTTGATTACATTGCTCTTGAAGCGCATGACGGCTTTGTAAAATATAAAAATATTAAGGCAAAGCATGTAATCTTTGCAGAAGGTAACAAAGTAGAAAATAATCCCTACTTTACAGCGTTAGACTTTAGACCGGTAAAAGGAGAATTACTGCTTATTAAGTTCAAAAATGCAAGGTTTCAGCATATCATTAATCGAAATGGATTTATACTTCCTATTGATAATGAAGGGACCTGCAAATTAGGAGCTACATATGAAAGAGTGGAAGAAATGGACTCCCCGACACCTAAAGGGAAGAGACAGCTTCTTGAAAAAGTAGAGCCTCTGATAAAAGATGAATTTGAAATATTAGAGCATTGGTCAGGTATCCGTCCGGCTACATTTGACCGCCGTCCTTTTATTGGAACACATGAAAAATATAAAAATATTCATATATTTAATGGACTAGGTGCCAAAGGAGTTTCACTTGGACCGTATTTTTCTGAATTACTGCTAGAAAGCATCGAAAATGGTAAAGATTTACCTTATGAGGTAAGACTAAACAGGCTTTCTAAACAACAAAGAATTGAACAAAACTCGAAATAATGAATACTCAGCTCAATACCATTTTTTCAAAGTTACAGTTTAAGACTGTCCTCTTGTTTATTTTTTCACTGGTATTACTATTAGCTGCAACAGGTGCTAAAATTTATTTTGATGTTAAACTTGAAAAACTTCAATTCCAGAAGATAATTGGCAACTCAAAGGCATTAGCCAATTACAAAAATGCTTCTACTGAAATTGAAAAAACTATTCAAGAAATAAAGTCAGATGCTTTTGATTTATATCAAATCACGTTAGCTGATATCTATTATTTAAACGATAATGGAGCGGCTCTTTATTGGATCAATCAAGGTCAGGAAAGAAGCATTTTGAATAGAAGTCAGTCTAATGAGATACCCGATGAATTAAAAGTTTTTTTCAAAAATAATGAGGCTAGAAAAAGTCAATCTGTAGACGAATGGTATGCAGTGAGAGCGAAAATTAATAATGACTCTAATAAATCAATTGTCATTGTTGTCAATGAATTTGATTTATGGATGAAAGTTTCTTTGGCTTCTCTCCCATTAACAGCGCTTTCTATTTTGCTCTTCAGCATCCTTTTTATCTATCAATTATCAAGTTCCAATACTTGGTTAAGAAAACCTCTTTATAAATTCTTCAAGCACCTTGAATATGAAAGTCAGGGAATCAGCAATGAATTGGAAAGAGATGTACCTAATGAATGGCAGGATTTATTTTTAGAATACGATCTTTCTTTCAATCGAAAATTAAACAATAACGACCTTCCACAAGAGTCTGAGCAGGAAGCAACACAACGATTCCACGCGCAACTGCAAGAACTGAGATGGGCAAAAGAACAATTGGCAGAATGCCAGAAAAAAGCGGCTCAAGCACAATCTCCTTACCCTAATTCCAAATTAAAAGGCTTTTTTGACAGCTTTGAGAACGCCACAATTGGTATAATGGTGGCTGATGCCGACAGTATTCCTATTTTCCTCAATAATAAAGGGAAGGAAATATTAGGAAGAGGTGTATTGCCTAAGGATGAAAGTGATTTGACTGATATAAGAAAAATTTATGTGTCAGGTACAGATGTGGAGATGCCACAGGAACAACATCCTATCATTACAGTGAAACTGGAAAATAAACCTCAGATAGTCAAACACATTGATGCTTTTAACCCTGTAACAAAGGAAAGAAAAAAGATTCAAATGTACGCCACTCCTATAACAGCATACACTTCAATGAATGAATATTACCTAATATTAATAGCTGAAGAAAAGTAATTTTTCTTATTTTTAGAAAATAATTTGTTGTTCAAATAGAAAGCGAAGCTGCTAAAGCCTTGCTCCAATGGTCATAATAAGAAAACATGCCAATATTTCAGCTAGAAGAAGACAACGTACTATTTCCTCCTGCACGCTTAACAGATGAAAGCGGTATTCTTGCCGTTGGCGGTGATTTATCTGCCAAAAGAATTATAGAAGCCTACGCAAGTGGCGTTTTCCCTTGGTTCAATCCTGAAGACCCTCTACTCTGGTGGTCTCCTGATCCTCGTTGTGTTTTATTTCCTGAAAATATTTATGTTTCAAAAAGCATGCGTCAACTTTTAAGACGTAATACTTTTAAAGTCACTTTTGATCAGGACTTTGCTGGTGTAATTTCATCCTGCAAAGAAATCTATAGACCCGATCAAGGAGGCACATGGATTACAGATGAAATGGAGGAAGCCTACAATCATCTTCACAAAATTGGTTTTATGCACTCAGTTGAGGTATGGGAAGGAGATGAATTAGTGGGTGGATTATATGGAGGTGCTATGCAAAAAGCTTTTTTTGGCGAATCTATGTTTTCAAAAAGAAGCAACGCCTCGAAATATGGCTTTATTATGCTCTGCAAAAACCTGATTGAACAAGGTTATGAGATCATTGATTGTCAAATGCATACACCACATTTGGAAAGCTTAGGTGCAGAAGAAATACCTAGAGATGCTTTTCTTTTATATACAGAAAGAAATCAGCAGAGGGAATTTGACAGACAAAATTGGAATGAAATCTTTAGGACAGATTTCTTTACAAATCCGTAAGATCTATTATTTTTGAATTGAATTTGAATAGAGGGTTAATTTTATGATTAATTCTCAGCATACTAACATATACAAAACATGAACAAAGAAGTCGCTCAATTGAATCCCGTTGATATTTGGGAAAACTTTGAGAAAATGAATGCGGTTCCAAGAGGATCTAAGAAAGAAGAAAGAATTATTGCTTTTACAAAGAAGTTTGGAGAAGATTTAGGATTACCTACTTTCGTTGATAAGACAGGTAATGTGATCATCAAAAAACCTGCTACTCCAGGCATGGAAGACCGTAAAGGTATCATCATTCAGTCACATATTGATATGGTACACCAAAAGAATGCGGATACTGATTTTGATTTTGACAATGATGGAATTCAATCTTACATTGATGGTGATTGGGTAAAAGCAAAAGGTACAACTTTGGGTGCTGACAACGGTATTGGCGCTGCTACAATGATGGGTATCTTGGCTTCAAAAGATCTTGTACACGGTCCTATTGAAGCTTTATTTACGATAGATGAAGAAACAGGTATGACAGGTGCTTTCGGTTTAGAAGGCGGCATGCTTGATGGCCATATTTTATTAAACCTAGACACAGAGGACGAGCACGAATTGTGTATTGGCTGTGCAGGTGGTATTGACACAAATATCAATTATAACTACGAAGAAGTAACTGCTGAAGGTGCTGCTTTCAAAATTGATTTGAAAGGTTTGAAAGGTGGGCACTCAGGTTGCGAAATTCACTTAGGCCGTGGTAATGCGAATAAATTGATGAACCGTTTGTTATGGAGAACAAACCAGAAATTCGGTTTAGAGATTGCTGAAATTGATGGCGGTAGTCTAAGAAATGCTATTCCTCGTGAATCATTTGCTACTGTTGTTATTGCTGAAGATAAAGTAGAAGAATTCAAAGCTTACATTGCTGAATTTGAAGCTACAATCAAACAAGAATTACACGCTACTGAACCAAATCTAGTAATCAAACTTGATGCTGTTGAACTGCCTGCCAAAGTTATGGAGGTGAAAGCTCAAGAGGCATTGCTTAGTGCCGTTTACGCTGCACCTTGCGGAGTAATCAGAATGTCTGATGACTTAGAAGGTTTAGTAGAAACTTCTACGTCGCTTTCAAGAGTGATTGTAAAAGAAGGAAATGTTGTTGTTCAGTTCTTGACAAGAAGCTCAGTGGATTCAGCAAAATATGATGTTACTTATCAAATCGAAGGTGCATTTGCAATCACTGAAGGAAATGTTGAGCATGGTGGTGCTTACCCAGGTTGGACTCCAAACGCAAATTCTGAAATACTGGAGGAAATGAAAGAGATCCATCAAGAGCTATTCAATAAACCTGCAATTGTCAATGCAGTACACGCAGGTTTGGAATGTGGTATTATCGGTAGCCACTACCCTAACTTGGATATGATTTCCTTTGGCCCAACAATCAAAAACCCACACTCACCTGATGAGATGTGTGAAATCAATACAGTTCGTAGATTCTGGGACTTTATTAAAATCACTTTAGAAAGAGTTGCAAAGAAATAATCTTTCAAAGAAAATAGAAATGGTGAATTAGAATTCAAAGATTGTTTTCTGATTCACCATTTTTGATGTTAAGTACTAAGACAAAATTATTGAATTATTTTTGGCTTAATACTTATTTCGATTTGGAATAAGGTGAAGTATACTTTTGTTTAAAATCTTCAAATGAGATATTTTCAAAAGCTCCTTCCTCTATGTAAGAAAGAATAAGATGCATGTTTTTCTTGTCTTGAAAACCAGGTACTGGAACAGGGTTCGCTAAGAGTTGTTCCTTTTTATCCACTACAATAAATACTGTAGTTGGAAAACTCATTTTCCCATTCAATAAAGTGGCCGCCAATTCATGATATCCCTTCTTTCCTTGATTGATAAACTCATAAGTATCTCCTTGAAAATGAATTGCCTTTCGTGATTCTGCATTAAGTTTCACCGCATAGTAATTTTCATTGACATACTGCACAATGGAAGGATCAGAAAAAGTAGCTCTATCCATTTTCTTACACCATCCACACCAATCTGTATAAACATCAATAAATATTTTCCGAGGTTCTTTTTTACTTTTAGTGATGGCCTCCTCAAAACTCATCCACTTGATTTTATCTTGTGCCTGTAGACTTTGAGATAGTAGTAACACAAAAAATGCTGATAATAGAAATCGCATATAAATAATAATATTCAAAATGAAACGACTGTACAGTTTAACAACCCTTTGTCTTTTGATTTTAGGTGCTTTGAGTGTTCAAGCACAAAAGAAAACCTTAACATTAGAGGAATCCATCGTTGGAAGATGGTCCACTTTTTACCCTGAAAGAGTAAGTGTTCAATGGCAACCTGATGCAAAAGGTTATTATACCGCTATTGAAGATAACGCTTTAATTGCTACTTATGCTAAAAAAGGAACCAAGAAAACCTTAATTACTTTAGAGGAAGTAAAAAAATCTAATGAAAACTTAGAGGGTTTAAAAAGATTCCCTCGCTATAAATGGGTTGCTAAGAATGAATTCATTTTCAAAAATAGCAATCAAGTTTTTAAAACTGATATCATTTCAAAACAGTCTACATTAATAGGTACTTGGAATGATGATGGAGCAAATGCTGACTTTACTGCTGATTATTCAAAAGTAGCTTACACCATTGAAAACAATTTATTTTTAAATGTAGACGGAAAGGAAATCCAAGTTTCAGATGAAGCAAATAAGGAAATCGTTTTTGGACAAGTTGTACATAGAAATGAATTTGGAGTTCACAAAGGTACTTACTGGTCTCCGAAAGGAAATGCTATTGCTTATTACAGAAATGATCAGACGATGGTCACTGACTACCCTTTAGTCAACTTGACCACTACTCCAGCATCTGCAAATCCTACAAAATACCCTATGGCAGGGATGAAAAGTGAAGAAGTAACATTACACATTTATAATGTTGAGTCTCAAAAAAGCATTCAAGTGAAAACAACTGGACCGAAAGAACAGTATTTGACGAATGTTGTGTGGAGCCCAGATGAGCAATTCATTTACATTGGTATCTTAAATAGAGCTCAAAACCATTTAGCACTGAATCAATACAATGCTTTAAATGGTGAGTTTATCAAAACATTGTTTGAAGAGAAGGATGAGAAATACCTTTCAATCACTCATCCTATGGAATTCTTACCAAACAGTAATGATCAGTTTATTTGGAGAACTGAAAAGGACGGTTTCGAGCATGTGTATCTTTATAACACCGATGGAAAAGAATTAGCTCAATTAACTAAAGGTGATTGGGTTGTAATGGATATGATTGGTTTTGATAAGAAAAAGCAAAATCTGTTTGTTTTAGGAACTGACAATAACGGATTGGACAGACAAGTTTACAAAGCGAACTTGAAGTCACAAAAAGTTTCTAAAATCACAAATCAATCAGGTGTTTACAGTCAAGTACAATATGATGCGTCAAGCAATTTATTTTTAGCAGCTTTCACTAGCTTGAGTACAGCTAATACTCAAACTGTTTTTGATGGCAATGGTAAAACTTTGAAAACAATTCTTGAAGCTGAAGACCCTTTCAAAGAGTACAACGTTTCTCCTATCGAACTGTCAACTATCAAAGCAGCAGATGGTACTTCTATTTTAAATACTAGAATGATTAAGCCTGCTAACTTTGATCCGAATAAAAAGTATCCTGTAATTGTTTATGTCTACGGCGGACCTGGTGTTCAGCTAATCACTAACAGATGGCAAGCTGGTGCGGCACTTTGGATGCAAAAAGCAGCACAAGACGGTTATATCATTTACACTGTAGACAGCAGAGGTACTGAAAACAGAGGTAAAGACTTTGAACAAGCTACTCACTTAAAATTAGGAACTGAAGAAGTGAAAGACCAATTATTGGGTGTTGAATACTTAAAATCATTGCCTTATGTTGACGCTGAAAGAATGGCTATCCACGGATGGAGTTTTGGTGGTTTCATGACTACTTCATTAATGACTAAAGCGGCCGATACTTTCAAAGTTGGTGTTGCAGGGGGACCTGTAATGGATTGGGAACTTTATGAAGTGATGTATACTGAAAGATATATGTCAACTCCTCAGTTAAATGCTAGTGGTTATGAAGAGTCAAAACTATTGAACAAAACAACCTTATTAAAAGATAAATTACTGATTATTCATGGTTTAATTGATGACGTTGTTGTACCACAGCATTCTTTCTTATTCTTAGAAAACTGTGTGAAAAATGGGGTTCAAGTGGATTTCTTTACATATCCTGGACACCCTCACAACGTTAGAGGAAAAGACCGTGTACACTTAATGCAAAAAGTATTAATGTACATTGATGATGCTCTAGCTAAATAATATTCCACCTCCTCAATTTCAGCGCTTCAAACGCTTAAGTTGGGGAGGTCTTTTTTCTTTGAAATCGAATCCTTAATATTTTCAAAAAATAAAGCATTTTTGGCTTTACTGCATTATCTTGTGACGTTTTTGAAATCAAATTCTTAAACAAACTCTTTATTTTCAAATGACCAGTGAATAAAGTACACTATTTTCAAAAGATGTCTTTTGATATTTTTGTCCATTAAGTAAGTGAAAACAACTTGGCAAGGCAAACCCGGTCACTACCTCCTATTCAAAAAGCACGAAAGAATAGGAATTTTAAACGTGTAACATTAGAAACAGGGCATGTATTGATCATGCTCACAGATCCTATCTTTACGAAACAACAATAATGAAAAAACTTGCACTGCACTGGAAAATAATCATCGGGATGGTATTAGGACTCCTCCTAGGATTATTTATTAGCTACACTGGAAACGCTCAATTCTCAAATGATTGGATCAAACCCTTTGGTACTATCTTTATTCGATTACTGAAATTAATTGCAGTTCCCCTAGTTCTTATATCTTTGGTAAATGGTGTGGCTTCAATGACCGACCTTTCCAAATTATCAAAAATGGGTGGACGTGCTGTAGGAATATATTTAATCACAACCATAATCGCAGTCACTATTGGCCTTATTCTAGTCAATGTATTCCAACCTGGAGCAGGCTTCTCTGAAGAAATGAGGGCCAGTTTCATTGAACGTTTTGCTGATAGTGCTTCAACTAGAGTAGCACAAGCTTCTGAAGTACAACAAAGAAGCCCACTACAACCGCTCTTAGACATGGTGCCTGGTAATATTTTTAATGCTATGAGCAACAATAGCAATATGTTACAGGTTATCTTCTTTGCTATCTTATTTGGAGTTTCATTAGTTGCAATACCAACTGAACATGGAAAGGCTGTAAAAGATTTATTCCAAAGCTTGGATAAAATCATCTTGAAAATGGTAGATCTAATCATGCAATTTGCACCGTTTGGTGTCTTCGCATTGATTGCTTCATTAATCACAGACTTTACAGGAAATGATCCTTCTAAAGCTACTGAGTTATTACTGACACTTGGTTTCTACTCACTTGTTGTAATTATTGGCTTGCTGATTATGGTAGCCGTAGTATACCCTTCTATCTTAAGAATTTTTGCTAAAGTGAATTTCTCTCGATTTATCAGAGGTATTTTCCCAGCACAAATGATGGCTTTTTCTACAAGTAGTAGTGCTGCAGCCCTGCCCGTTACGATGAAACAAGTGGAAGAAGAATTAGGTGTATCAGAAGAAACTACCAGCTTTGTGCTTCCATTGGGAGCTACGGTAAATATGGATGGTACAAGTTTATACCAAGGTGTGGCCGCAGTTTTTATCGCTCAAGTATTTGGAGAAGATTTAACGCTTGCTGATCAAATATCTATCGTAATTACTGCAACATTGGCTTCAATTGGTTCTGCCGCGGTTCCCGGTGCAGGTATCATTATGCTGATTATTGTACTTGAACAAGTGGGCTTACCAACTGAAGGTATTGCATTAATCCTTGCTCCTGATAGAATTCTAGATATGTTCAGAACAGTAGTCAACGTAACCGGTGATTCCACTGTGGCTATATTAGTAGATAAATCTGTGGGTAATAAACCTTCCATCGAAGGTACTGAAGTAGAATTAAAGTAAATAATACTGCACTTAAAGCAGTTATAATCTATAGATTGAAAGCTGATTCATTGACTTGGATCAGCTTTTTTTCCAAATAAAACATTCCAATTCACATTTCATTTCAAAAACACTCCTAACTTTGCAGCATGAAGAAGAAATCTCTAGAATTATTAGCACCCGCAAAAGACATTGAAATTGGATTCTCAGCAATCAACCATGGTGCTGATGCAGTATATATTGGACCAAAAGCATTTGGTGCAAGAGACGGTGTAGGCAACTCTATTCAGGATATTGAAAAACTGACAAAACACGCCCACCGTTTTAATGCAAAGATTTTTGCTACAATGAATACCTTGCTGTTTGATCATGAATTAGATCAAGCACACCAACAAGCATGGGATTTATATCATGCAGGCGTAGACTCTTTGATTATTCAAGATATGGGTCTTTTAGAGATGGACCTTCCTCCTATTCCTTTGCATGCAAGTACTCAAACTCACAATTACGACCTTGAGAAAGTCATGTTCCTTGAAAAAGTAGGATTTGACAGAGTTGTACTTGCTAGAGAGCTTTCTATTAAACAAATCCAAGAGATCGGTGAAAAAACAAATGTTGAATTAGAAGCATTTGTGGCCGGAGCTCTTTGTGTTAGTTTAAGTGGTCAGTGTTATATGAGTAACAATGTAGGAGACCGTTCTGCCAACAGAGGAGCATGTGGTCAACCCTGCCGTTTGCCTTATGACTTAGTGGATAACGCAGGTCAAAAATTGGCGAATCAAAAGCACTTACTTTCATTAAAAGACCTCAACTTGAGTGATTATGTTTTACCATTGGCAAGAGCTGGTGTAAAATCATTCAAAATTGAAGGACGTTTGAAAGATGAAGCCTACGTGAAAAATATGGTTGGTAATTTCAGAAAACGTATTGATTTCGTATTAGATAAATATGGTGATGAGTTTATTCCTGATTCACAGGGTAAAGTGACTCTTGGTTTTGATCCGGCACCAGAAAAGACATACAATAGAGAATTCACCACTTATTTCTACGAAAAAAGAAAAGATACTATTGCCAATTTTGATACTCCGAAAGCGATTGGAGATCGAATTGGTGTAGTAAAACAAATAAAAGCCAATCAATACCTGATTGAAACTGATAAAAAACTGATTCCTGGTGATGGTTTATGTTTCCTAGACAAGCATGAAAAACTCCAAGGAATGAAAGTGGAACACGTTGATGACAAAGGATGGATCAAAACATCTTTAGTAATGGGTGTTCGTGTTGGTGCTGAAATCTTCAGAAACTACGATCAGCAGTATAATAAAGAATTAAAGAGTGAAAAGACAGTCCGTAAAATTGATGCTGACATTCGTTTAGACTGGCATGATCATCAAGTTGATCTTTCTATTGAAGATATTTACTGTAATAAAATCACTCATCATTATAAAGAGCCTTTTGAATTAGCTTCTAACAAAGAGAAAGCTGTTCAAAACTTGACTAAATCTTTGAAAAAGTCAGGTAACACTATCTTTGATGTGATGAATGTAACACTTCCTGAAGGAGATATTCCATTTATCCCTGGCGGAAAAGTGAATCAATGGAGAAGAGATCTTATTGAAGCATTAGAAGAGAAAAGAAACAGCAGTTATAAACAACCTTCAAGGTTAAATACAGAGATTGATGATACTTATCCTTTCTACCAAAAGAAATTTGATCATCATGGCAATGTATTAAATCAAAAAGCTAGAGAATTTTATACTCGTCATGGTGTAGAAGAAATTGCTGAAGGTTTTGAAGGGCGTGAAGATAAAAGTAAGCTTCGTCTAATGACGACAAAGCACTGTCTTCGTTATCAAATAGGTATGTGTGATGAACACGAAACTTTTGTCACTCCTCCTGATAATGTACAGTTTCCTCTTTTCCTAAAATATAAAGACGTTAGGTATAAGTTGAAATTCAATTGTAAAGATTGTGTAATGCTTATTGATGATGCTCCTGAAGAAGAGCCATCTAAATAAAACATTTCAAAATATAATAAATCCCAAGTTTAGTAAATTTGGTAGATAACTATTTAAGTGTTGTTATACCACCTATCTATTAATATTTGGTCTTTTTTAGATGGACGTCC